>NZ_CAJOCF010000002.1 GCF_905332535.1 Latilactobacillus fragifolii | reverse complement strand
CACAAAATAGTGTGGTGGCGATAGCAAGAAGGATACACCTGTTCCCATGTCGAACACAGAAGTTAAGCTTCTTAGCGCCGATAGTAGTTGGTGGGAAACTACCTGCGAGGATAGGACGCTGCCGCGCAAATATAAAAAGGTTGAGCCACTAGGTTCAACCTTTTTTTGGTATTCTTAGTGTTTAATTTAGTGATTAGCCAATATGCGACTGTTATTTAATGGGATATTTAGCACTACTCAGCATCCTTAGGTGGCTAACCAAAGGTTTTCTGCTAGCGGTGATTAGAATTAAACCAGAGGCTTGATAAGGCTTAATTCTAATTAGCGTATTGTAATTAAAAAGCCGTTTAACATTCTTTTACGGATGTTAAACGGCTTTTTATTATGCTAACACATCATTATCGGCATGCTGATAACGTTGCAAGATGTAGATTGCTAGGATAACTAGAATTGCACCACTCATTTCTACCCAACTGAAGCGAGCGTGGAAGAAGATAATACTTAGAACGAATGTAATGACTGGCTGTACGGCATCAACGATACTGATTACGGTTGATGGTGCAAAGTTTAAACTGTGTAATAAGCAAAGATATGCGAATACAGTTCCAATTAAAATAACGGCTAAAATTGCAATGATTCCGGAAATATTTAAACGTGGTGGTGCTTGCCAAAATGGCCGGTGAATATTGAAGAGTAAGCCACTGATAAACATGCCCCACCCTAAAACAAGAATTGGTGATTTTTCATTAACAATCGGTCTTGGTAGTACAACATAGAAGGCAGCTGTTACACCGGATAAGATTCCCCAGATTAATGAATTAAAAGGAATTGTTAAAGTGTGGATATTGCCCTTTGTAATAGAAAGAAAAACACCAACTAAAGCAATTCCAAATGAGATAATATCAATTCGTTTGGGCCACTTACGTAAGAACGCAAGGGTCCCAATAACGATGAACAGAGGGCTTAGATACTGTAAAATCGTCGCTGCTGCTGCATTGCCTGTTTGGATACTCATGAAGAAAGTATATTGGTTGCCCATGATCCCGAAAAGGGCGTAAGCGATCAGCCAAGCTGTTAATCGTTTTGATTTAAAAATAGAAAAGATATCTTGTTTGAACTTGATTGCCCCGATAAGTAATAAAATTAAACCAGCGCTAAGCGTCCTAACGGATAGGAACCAAGTTGCCGGAATTTTTTGTCCTTGCGAGATGAATTCCAAAATAGTCCCTGAAACGCCCCAGAGTGTGGACGCCATTGTCGCCCAAAACATGCCTTTGGCGATATTTTGTGGTTGAGTTTGATTGTTCATTGCGCGCCATCCTTTTTAAAAATTTATAACTATACTATTATAAGCTAAATTGCGTATTTATGCTATTTACAAAACTTTTTTCATGATTATCCATCATAAAATAAAGAATATGGTGTTGATAAAGTAATTATTAAACATTAGGAAGAGCATGAAGTGGTTAAGCTCGCATCTTCCTTAATATTCATATATACTTATAGTAATAATTAATAAAGAAATGAGGGACGCGATGCGCTTATCCAATTTGAAGCAGACGATTATCCAGATGGGATTGATTTTGATTGCTCTAGAAATTATCGCAATTGGGATTCAGCTCTTCTTTGCCCCCCATGAAGTTGCAGCCGGTGGGGCAACCGGTGTGGGAATTTTATTAGAGGAACTAATGGGGTGGAAGATATCAACCGTGGTGTTTGTGATTAACATCGGTATGTTGATTCTTGCTTACTTTTTACTTGATAAGAAAACGACGTTAAGAATTCTCTTTGGTAGTTTTATGCTACCGGTTTGTTTAGCCTTAACGCCCCAAATGATGGTGGTGGAAGACAAACTATTAGCAATTATTATCGGGAGTGTTGTTTACGCTACCGGCATTGCCTTGTTATATCGAATTGATGCCTCAAGTGGCGGTTCAACAGTACCACCATTAATTTTAAAAAAATATTTCAATATTAAACCAGCATTGAGTTTACTTGTGGTTGATTTACTAGTCTGTTTTGCGAATGTATTCGTCTCTGGTTTCGAGACGTTTATGTTGGCAACTTGTTCATCAATCCTGACGTTAATTACGATGAATTATATTGAAACTGGGTTGAACCGGAAAAAGGTGCTTTATGTCATGAGTAATGACCAGTTACCTGAAATTAAAGCCCATTTAATCGAAGAATCTGATGTGGGTGTTACAATTTTTGATGTTACCGGGGGCTATTCTAACGATAATAAACAGATGTTGATGCTCGTGGTTGAAAATCAAGCCTACCAACATATTATTAACCGGATTCATGAAGTTGATCCGTTGGCATTTACAATCGTGGCTAACGTAGCTGAGGTACGTGGTGGTAGTCTGTAAATTAAAAAGAGCCGCGCTAATTGGCGCGGCTCTTTTTCTGAGCGCCGTAATAGCATCATATTTAATGTCTTTATCGTCAGGTATTCTTTAAGATCGGAAAATAATTCGTGCAAGAGTGTTTTAAGAAAAAGCATAGGCATGCTTTGTGATATAATTGAGTTCATAAAATACCTCTTCTGCGATGAGGAGCGTTATGGAGGCGATTTAATGACTAATCACAAAAAACGGTTTACCTTTCCGAGTGCCTACACAGTCATTCTACTTGTTTTGTTGGCAGTAATGATTTTAACGTACTTTATGCCAGCCGGGAAATATGCGAGTTTGCAATATAACACGGAAAAGGAAAACTTTACGGTGATTGCACCTGATGGGCACGAATCGACAGCACCTGGGACACAAGCAACGCTGAAGAAATACCATGTTAATACGGATTTAGCGAAGTTTAAAGACGGCTCGGTGTACAAACCAGTTGCAATTCCCAATACATATCAAAAACTCGATCAACGTAAACCGAACTTCTTTGGTGCTATTAAGCAATTTCTAAATGCCCCGATTCAAGGGTTGTCTGAAACCATCGATATTATTACATTTGTCTTAATTCTAGGTGGCATTGTCGGGGTTGTGAACAAGACGGGGGCGTTCGCGGCCGGAATGGCAGCTTTATCAAAACGCTTGAAAGGTAAGGAAGCATGGTTAATCGTGATTGTAACGAGCTTGATTGCCTTAGGTGGGACCACTTTTGGTTTGGCTGAAGAAACAATTGCGTTTTATCCAATTCTAGTGCCAATTTTTATGGCAGCTGGCTACGATGCACTAGTGGCGATAGCGGCGATTTATCTAGGCAGTTCAATTGGGACAATGGCTTCGACGGTTAACCCGTTTTCCGTCGTGATTGCGTCCAATACGGCTGGCATTAACTTTACCGATGGCATAGGGCTACGGCTTGTGATGCTAATTTTAGGCACACTTATCTGTATTTTCTATACAATTCGGTATGCTGAAAAGGTGAAGCGCGATCCAAGCCAATCACTTATTTATAGTCAAAAAACGGAATTGGAAGACCATTTCCTGGGAAATGACAGTGCAAGTGAAGTTCCCCGGTTTGATTTTCGTAAGAAGTTGATGTTACTAATTTTTGCAGCCGGTTTTGTCATCATGGTCTTTGGCGTTAAGGAATGGGGCTGGCTGTTTACTGAAATCTCCTCGTTATTCTTAGCGATTACGTTAATTTTGGCATTTATTTCTGGTTTGTCGGAAAAAGATTTCGTTAGTGAATTCGTTGCAGGGGCTTCCGACCTTTTAGGGGTCGCCCTTGTAATTGCCTTAGCACGCGGAGTAACAATTATTATGGAACAGGCACAAATTAGTGATACGCTATTGTACTGGTTAAGTAGTGGTGTTTCACATATGAGTGGCGTCATCTTCTCGACGGTCATGTTCTTCGTTTTCATCCTACTAGGGTTCTTCATTCCGTCGAGTTCCGGTTTGGCGGTACTATCAATGCCAGTTATGGCACCATTGGCTGATGTGGTGGGTGTTAATCGTGACGTTATAATTAGTGCTTATAACTGGGGGCAAGGGATTATGTCGTTCATCACACCAACTGGGTTAGTCTTAGCCTCTTTAGCAATGGTCCATGTAACCTTCGATAAGTGGCTGAAATTTGTTTGGCCACTGATTGTGATTCTTGGGTTGTTAGCAATCATTCTGTTAGGGGTTAGCGTCTATCTTTAAAAAAATGCCCAAAAAAGGTCCGCCACAATCGTGGCGGACCTTTTTAATGCTAGTAAACTTTAAATTTCGTTACTGGCCAGTAGCGGAGCTTAACAACTCCTTGAATCCCGTTGAAGGCTTTAGAATCATCACTGACAAAGCCGACTTCTTCATAACGGCTATCCTTCGAAACAGTCCGATTATCCCCCATGACAAAGTAATGATGGGCAGGGACCGTCGAACGACCAAGCACGTCTTTTAAATCGAAGTTCGGTTGATTATTCTTGGGATTGAGTGTGAAGTAATTCGAACCGGTTAGGAAGGTCGTTGGATCTTTTTTGTAGTCATTTAGATAAGGTTCGCTGACTTTTTTATTATTAATATAAAGTTGATCCTTATTGAAGCGAACAGTTTCCCCCGGTAACCCAACGATGCGTTTGATGTAAAATTCACCTGGTGAATCGGGAGCTTTGACAATAACCACGTCGCCCCGGTTCAGTTTTGTATGGCGCAGTGCAATGACGCGGTCATACTGGGTAAAGTTTGGTTGCATTGATGGCCCAAAAATTTGTTCATTGGCAATGACGAATTTGAGCAGTAGTTGCGCAATGCCGACCATCACGGCCGCTAATAAAATGATTTGTATAGTAGATTTCCAAAATTCTTTTGCTTTAGCTGACATATCGCACATCCTTAGAATTCAATAGATTCATTGTACTACAATTAATTGGTAGATGACAACAAAACTGTATAGTTCCTTAACTATTTAAATGTTTTTTTAAATAGCGGAAAGGGTTCGTGGTATACTAAAAGAGATTATTTTAAACGACAGGAAAAGTGAGTTTAACGGATGGCGAATTTAGTAATTGTACGACACGGTGAGAGTTTAGCCAATCAATTGAATACTTATACCGGTTGGTCTGATGTACCATTAACGGCTGCTGGGCGTAGGCAAGCACAGCATGTTGGGCAACAAATTCAAGCAACTGGCATTCAGTTTAGTCATGTGCATACTTCGTTATTGAAGCGTGCAATTTTGACAAGTTACATTATTCTGGATGAAATAGACCAATTGGCTATTCCAATGACCAAGAGTTGGCGGTTAAATGAACGGCATTACGGAGCATTGCGCGGGTTAGATAAGGACCAGACGCGAGCTGTTTTTGGCGCGCATCAAGTGGCTCGATGGCGACGTAGTTATACGGCGGTCCCGCCTTTATTGACGGCTTTTTCACAGGCTCGACGCTATCGACTAGTACCGCCGAAGAGTCGACCGCGCGGCGAAAGCCTTGCCCAAGCAACGCAACGTCTATTACCTTATTGGCAAGATCAGGTAGTTCCAGGATTACTAGCGGGTCACAATCAGTTGGTTGTGGCGCACGGCTCTACTTTGCGGGCCCTCATTAAGATCGTGGAACAAATTTCAGATCGAGATATTGACGGTGTTGAAGTTGAAAACGGCGAAGCCCTATTTTATCGATTTGATGCTCAGATGGTAGTTATTGAGAAGGGACGATTAACGGATTAAGCGGATGAACAACAAACTAAAAAGAGGGTTGCTACTGATGGCAAGCGTATTGTTAATCATTGGTGGTACGATTTACTATGAGCGGCAAAAGTATACTGCCCAAGTACAACAAACCCAACAAAAAATGCAACAACTTCAGCAACAATTACAGGCAACAAAACTCGAATTGGCTATTCAAAAGGCCAAAAATCATGAAACGGGGCTTGATGATCGAACGATCAACCATTTGAGTTCAAAGGAACAACAATTTGTACAGCAATTGCTATATGACAACAGCTTTAGCGGAACGATTTTAATTGTGCGCCGGAACCGCGTGTTATTTCAAGGTGGCCGAGGTTACGCAAACTTTGCGACTAAGCAACTTAATTCCCCACAGACGACGTATCAGATTGCGTCGATTCAAAAGTCATTAACGGCTGCGTTGTTGATGAAACAGGTGCAAGCCGGCAACATCGATTTAGCAACACCGTTAAGTCGGTATTACCCACAAATAAAAGCGGCGAATCAAATTACGCTGAAGATGATGGTTGATATGCATTCTGGATTGATTGAATCATCTGCGCCGGAAAAAGAATTATCAGACCAAGCGCGGATTCAATATGCGCTTGATCATTTGGTTGTTAAAGACATTGGTCAGCATAATTATTCACCAGTTAATTACCTTCTTTTGGCAGGAATTTTAGAGCAGGTCACGCATAAAAGCTATCGAGAGTTAGTGTGGAAACAATTGATAACACCCCTTAAATTGACATCGTTTAATTTTATGCCAAATGAAACGACCGGCCAACAAGCTATTGCGTACGGTTATCAACAAGGTGGCTATGGTGCACCAGTTAGTGAGCCAAGTTATGTATATATGCGTGAGTTAGGTACTGGGAATATGTACGCCACAACAAGTAGTCTTTTTCGGGTTGAACAGGCGATTGTTCAAGGGAAAGTTTTTAAGAAATCGTTATTAAAAACGCTCCGTTCATCGACTACCGGTCAATATACAGGTGGCGTTTATAATTATAAAGATTATTTTACAAGTCACGGGGTTGAATCGGGATTCGAATCAAGTCTGCAGATGAGTCAGGATGGGCAATCGGGTATTATCTTATTATCGAACCAATATAAAGCCAATCCCTCAATTGGTCTTTTAACAAATCAACTTTACAAGCAGTTAATTACCCTTAATCGTTAAAAAAGCAGCTAGGCTTAACGCCTAGCTGCTTTTTGTTCGCATTGAAAAGTGGCCTTGGGCGAGTGTCCAAAGGCCAAACCCAATGAGACAGCCAATCCAATTTAAGAGAATATCACTGAGCGCAAAAGTCCCTAAATAAAAGGCGAATTGGAGAATCTCAATGCCCAGGATTGTTAAGAGTGCAATGACGTTCATTTCAACAAAGGAGGCTTTTAAATGGTATAAACCGCCTAATGGGATGAAGTAAACCACATTCAGGACGGCTTCGAGCAATATTCGGGGGTTCTTTTGGATAAAATCAAACGGATTCAAACTGACGGCATGATAGATGCTTGCTTTGGTGAATAAGACAATGAATAATAAGAGCAAGTAAACGCTGTAGACGAGATAGCCGTAGATTGGCGATAGTTGCCGGCGGTCCCATTGCAGCCAGCCGAACCAAAGCGTGAGCGTTAAAAAGAGAATCAGAAAAAGCGTTGTTGCCGGGAAACGGGCCATAACCCGGGTTAAGCGTGGATAATTATTGAGCGTTGGTAAGACAATAGAAAACACAAAGTAGCGGCTTATGAGGTAGGCAACTACACCAGCTAAAACATATTCAAGTATCTTGCGCAATGTAGTCCCTCCAGTGATTATAGTTTTGTTTGAGCGAGGCGTTTAGTGAATTCAGCCATGAAGTCAAAATGTTGGGTATCGGCTAACGTATCTTCTAATTTATTTAGGAGCTCGTTGAGCGCTTGTTGTTCTTCAGAGGTTAAGCTACCGAATAGGGTTTCAGTAAATTCATTACGCCCATCAAGCGCTTCTTTTAAAACCGATTGGCCCCTTGCTGTAATAAAAACGTGCGTAATTCGGCGGTCATGATGATCAGGACGCCGATTAATATAGTGTTTAGACTCTAATTTTTGCAAGCACTCAGTTAACGATGAAGGTCGTATGTCGAGACTTTCCGCAAGGGCGCCTTGCATTTGCCCGTTTTCGATGTTAAGCCGTTTTAGAATGCGAATTTGAGTGACTGAGCGATGATTAGATGAAAATTGCATGCCATAATAACGGCGATAAAGGTGAATTACCTTATTGAAGGTTTGGAAAAGCTCGTTGGATAGCTCGGTCATAGGGACTCCTTATCAAGTTTAATGTGCGATGTTAATAGGAGTATAATACGCCATTTAACAAGGGGCGGCAAGATTGCTCATTGTTCAGCAAGGGATTGTGAATAATTATACATAACGAGTGCAAAAAAAGATGGTTAAACTGAGTCAGTTCTAACCATCGCTTGTTGAAGTTGCTATTGGGCTGCTTTTAAGAAATTTAATGCGGCTGCATAATCCGGCTCATCTGTTTGTTCGATAATTAATTCGGCGTAGCTAATTGTGCCATCTGCTTCCAAAATAAAAATCGAACGTTGAAGGGTGTGATTGCTTGGGACATAGAGCTGCATTGCTTTCCCGAAACTAAGGGCTTCATCAGAGAGAAGTTGCATGTTTTGAACGCCTTCTGCAGCACACCAATTATTTTGTTGTTCGATAGTGTTTGTTGAAATGGTGTAAAAATGGACGTCTTCGAATTGATCAACGGCTTGGTTAAAATGCTTTGTTTGAATGCTGCAAACGCGGGTGTCAATGTCTGGTACGACGCTGATTAAAGTTCGTTTCCCGAGTAATTGTGCCGAAGTGACTGTTTTGCCAGCAGCATTTTTAAGTTCAAAAGCGGGTAATTGCGTACCGACGGTTGGCGGCGTGCCGATTGTATCGAGGGGGTGGCCATGTCTTGTGATTTGCATTTGCATAAACCTCATTTCATAATAAAGGATGCCTTTATTCTAAGCTGATTGTGTAAAGAACACAATTAATCACGCTCGAGGAGTGTAAAAAATGTTACGTAAAAAAATTCAGACGTTATACGCTAAAAAGATGTTGAATCAAATCATTAAAGAGGTCAATGTCAAACCACTTGTCTATGAAATCGTCGATGCAAGTGGGACTGAAACGGCCGTTTTGCTAAGCCACGCGCAATGGGTCAAACTGCAAGCCAATTTGACCGCTAACAAGTAGCGTGAATCCTCGATTAGACTTAATACGGTAACTAAGCTGTAATCTTTTTGTAATAGTTAGATGTTACACTTGTCCTTGGTTGGAAAACCGTACATAAGTTAAGGATCATTAAAAATGACAAAGGGGAATCATTCAGTGAAAAAAGTCAGTCGATTAATGTTCAGTGCACTAGCATGTTTAACAATTGGGTCAACATTGGCCATCAGTGTTGGGGCGGTCAGTGCCGATGAGGTTGCTGATACAAAAGCATCAATGACCAACCTTAGTGCTGAAAACACAGCTTTATTAGCTAAGTTAAGTGCTGCGCAAGATAAGGTTGCTTCAATCGATAGCCAAGTGTCAAATAAGACGGTCGCAATTGATGAAGCCCAAAAGAACATTGCATCAACGGACAAAGAAATTACTGAAGTTGCTCAAAAAATCGACAAAGTTCAAGCTGAAGTACAATCAAGAAAAGCCGTTTTAAAAGAACAAGTGGTTGCCCTTCAAAAACGCGCTGGCGATAGTGTTTCCGGTAATGTTTACGTTGACTTCATCGTCAATAGTGATAGTTTCTCAGATATGGTAAGCCGGGCTTCGGTTGTGGGTAAGTTAAACCAAGCCAACAAAGAAGCAATGGATGCTGTAGCACACTCAGAAAACAAATTAGCAGCTTTAAAACAAGAACAAGTGACTAAAAAAGCAAACTTAGTCAACACAAAAGCACAATTAGAAAAAAATCAAGCGCAATTAACAACCCTTAAAGCAGATGCAGAAAAGGAACAAGCAAGTTTTCAACAAGAAGTGGACGGGCATCAGACACAGCTTGCTAATTTACAAAGCCAGTTAGATGCCCAGACAGCGGCTGCTGTTGAAGCTGCTAAAAAAGTAACGGCAAAGAAAACTGAAAAAGCAACAATCACTCCAACGGTTGCGCCTAAAGCAAGTTCAAGCGAGACACCAGCACCAACCCCAACAAAAAACACAACAGTTGCGCCTTCTGGGGCTAACACTGGTTCATTAGTCGGGAACGCTTTACAATTCATCGGGACACCATATGTTTATGGTGGCGCACAACCTGGTGGTTTTGATTGTTCTGGTTTAGTTTGGTACGCTGCTAAGATGGCTGGCATTAGCTTACCACGGACGTCGCAAGCTCAAAGTACAGTCGGAACAAAAGTATCGTTATCCGAATTACAACCTGGTGACCTTGTTTTCTGGGGTGGCGTTGGTTCAGCACATCACGTTGGGATTTACATCGGCGGTGGCTCATACGTACACGCACCAACAGAAGGTCAAAATGTAACAACCATGTCAATGCAATATTACAAACCTGACTTTGGCCGTCGTTTATAAGATTAAATAAAAGAATAATGAAGTTTGGTATCTGTTTAAATTAAGTTGCCAAACTTTTTTATTATTTAAATTCGCAATAGAAGAGTGTGGATCAATGTTGTCAAAACAACTATTAGTGATTACGGGCGCCACCGGTAGCGGGAAAACAACGGTGAGCCATTATTTAAAAGAGGCTTTTCAAATCCCACAAGTAGTAACGCATACGACGCGCCCTAGACGGCGTAACGAAGTCGATGGCATAGATTATTACTTTGAAACGCCGGATACATTAGCGCAAAAGCACCTTGTTGAATCGGTGACTTATTCTGGTTACCAGTATGGTTCTTCACATGAAGCGTTAGCTTTAGCGTGGCAAAAAGCCCCCCTTATCAGCCTAGTAGTCGATACAAAAGGGGCGCAGACTTATTTAGAGACATTTCCCCAAGAGGTTTCGGTGTTGTTTTTAACGGTTTCTAAAACGGATGCGTTGATTACACGCCTTAAAAAGCGGCAGGATAGTCCTGAAGCAATTCAAAAACGGATTCAAAGTGCTGAATTTAAGCGGGATTTGATGTTGCCTAGCCATTTAAATCAACGGGCAACTGTGGTGGTCAATGATGATTGGGAAACAACCAAACAGGCCTTAGCGACCTTAATCGCAACTTTAAAAAATTGATTATTAAAAATAAAAAGGAAGCCTATCGAACTAGTTCGATAGGCTTCCTTTTAACGTATGGTTAACCCTTATGCGAATAAGTGTTGGTTAACCGAATTGGTTTGTTTCACTTTGTAACTGAGTTTTTGTACGGCTTGTTCAATTGTAATCCCACTTGCGCTGATTTTTTCATTGTTCGTTGCAGTTGCGATAAATTTTTGAGTTTGCGTATCAAGTGAAACGTGATACCAATTATTAGTTTGATTAGTAAATTCCATCGTAAAATCTCCCTTCAAATGACTATAAATACTGATAGAGGGCTAATGAAGACGATTTCTTAAAAATCATCTGACCTATATCATAACGCGCAGCATTCGATAATGCAACTATTTTGTATTCGAATTCATTAAAATTCGGTGAAATTTAGTGAGACTTCGCTAATGATTACGAGATTAAGGGTATAATGATAAATAGTGTCGGAGAACAACTAATTTGAGATGGGGACTAACAAGCGCAAGCGCCTGACAACCTAGAAAGCATATGCTAGAATGACATATCGATTAATCGAGAGGAGCGGATGTCTAAAATGAGCGAAATAACCACTGCCATCGCCGTGTTACGCGCAAATGGGTACAAAATTACCAAACAACGCCGAGAGATGCTACAGTATTTATCGGGATATGAAAATCGCTACATTCCCGTGACTCAAATTGACGAGCATATGCGCGCTATTTTTCCCGGGATGAGTCATAATACGATTTATCGAAACATTAAAGATTTCGAGCAACTTGGCTTAGTGGAACAACAAACAGAGGGTGAACAGGCCCACGTTAAATATCAATGTGATTTTGAACATCGGCATCATCATCACTTTATTTGCCGCCAATGTGGCAAAGTGATTGAATTGAAGATGTGCCCGTTAGGTTTTTTTAGTCAACAAATTCCAAATTGTCAAATTGAAGGTCATCAGTTCGAACTCTATGGCCTCTGTGAAGACTGCCAAGCATAAGAGAAAGGGAGCGTTAAAAATATGGCATATCATACACCACCCATTATTCCACCAGCTGCCATTATTTCGTTAATTATCGCAATGAGTGCGACCAACGTTGTGGCAAATACAGTTAAACCTGTTGAAAGTCCTAAAACGGAGCAATCATCATCTGTTTCAAGTAGCAATTCAACCATGGGCTCAACTAGTAGCGTGGACGCGTCAGAACCACAATCCGAGTCTGAATCGGAATTTTCATCAACGTCGGAATCAACGGTCACGTCTTCTTCTCAGGCTGTTTCAAGTCAGGATCAGACGAATCCCGATGCCAACGCACAATCATCTGACGATGAGCAAACAACATCACAAAATGATACGTCAGCTAACACGAACACGGCAAGTAGTAATTCTGCTAGCACAAGTAGTAGCACCAAAGTCGTTTCAAGCAGTAGCAGTGCCACGACTACGCAGTAATGATTTGTTTTACGCGCAATAAGGGGGACATTTATCGTGTTAACTTTTTTAGACATTATTAACCATTATTTCGGATACTTAAACATTAACGGTCGCGTTAAAAATCGCCTTTTTTCAGTCATTTGCTTAATTGGTGATTTTTATCTTCTATATAAGAGTGTGACCTACTTTAAAGCTCAAGCCATTGGACGAGGTGTAATTAACCTTCTCGTCTTTTTGGTGTTATTCTATTTCGCAGTTATGAATCTGTATTTCTACTACCGGGGCAAAAATGCGGTTGTCGATATTTCACCATACGTTGAAAAAGCACTGGGTGGTGATCCAAACGCGCCCCATCCATTAAATGGGGGCACCGCTAAAACACAGGTGATCTCACAAATTCAACCCGCAACTGGTTTATTTGAAGAACAAAATCTCCTACCCGCACAACTGACGATGGATGCGGCACAAACGCAACATTTAGCGGCCTTGATTAACGAATTAATTGAATCTGGCTACCTAAGCTTGAATTATGCAGGCTTAAGTGATAATGATATATATGTACAGGCGCAACAATTGCAGCGGCCAATTTATGCGATTGGCAATCAAGTTGCCTTGCCGTTTTATGAAATGAAGCAAGAAGCGGATCGATGGGTGCTTTATGGGGGAATTAATGCCATTGCTAAACAGCCGTTAGCACAGATTACGACGGTGGGCTTAACGCCCATCCAAGACTTAGCTCAAGATTACCAACTTGCAGTTGCCCATACTTGGATTACAGGTGGGCCGAATAAGATGGCCGGGCGTAACGGTGTGGTTGAAGGCAATGACCCTTATCAATTAGTGGTCCAGATTGCGTATCAAGAACGAACAAAGTAGTCAGTGGGGGAAAATAGGTGGAGATTCATAACGAATTCTTAGATGTCAACTATCGTTACCAATACTATCTACTGGAATTAGTAGCGGATAACGGTAATTATTACTTAACGGTGCCAAGAGCCATGAAATTATTGGGGATTTCAAAATTTAAAATAACGCAGTATGTTGAAGGCATTAACGCTGACTTAGCGGTGATTAGCCCGACAAGTTATTTGAAGGTTAATACTGACGGGGTATTTGAAAGTCAGAATATTGACGAGGGGGTTGTCCGGAAGGTTCGTTTAGATTACCTAAAGCAATCAAACCTCTTTAAGATGTTAGAATTTAGTTTGTTGCATCCGGAAAAAAATGAAACGGCTGACTTTTGCGACGCCCTCTTTATCGGGACGACGAAATTCTATGAACTTAAAAAAGAAATGTCAGCGATTGTTGAACAATTCGATCTGAAATTTAAGAAGAACCGACTCGTAGGTTCGGAAACTATGATTCGCCAGTTTATTTTTGAAATTTATTACAGTTATTTTAATGGCATTGAAAAACCGTTTGAGACGGTTCAATCAGTTGCCGATGAGGCTATGAAGTATTTGAGTGCTGATTTAGGAATTGTGCGATTACCAACAACGGATAAAAAATTAGAGATTTACATTAAAATTCAATATATTCGGATGCGTGGGAAAGACTATTTGACAGAACACTTATTAACCGCTGGTTTTAAAGAAGCACAAGCCAAGCTTTGGCAATCCGTAACGCAAATGATGGCGAATGCTTACCGATTAAATGTCGCTGGCGAATTCGAAATTGAAGCCTTGCTCACCTTCTTATTTTCAGAAGGGTTTATTCAGTTTGAAGTCAGTTGGTTAGCTGGTGATTTGCAAGCGCAAGTCACCCAATTAACGCGACGCTTTATCGAACAAGTCGATGTTGTCTTAGCGCCTGATGCGGGGCAAAAAAGACAGTTTCATACCGCGATTCAACAATTAACACAGGATTTGAATCAAATTCATACCAAACAACTAACGTTTTATACAGAACCAACAACATTTATTGATGAAAATCAACTGACTTATTTTGCGGAATCGAATCCGTTGTTCCATGCCATTATTCAAAAGGTTGTCGATAAAAGTAAGCGTAAGTTAGAGTGGCGAAAACAGGCTAGTATTTATTACGACTATATGTTTGCATGTATCCAAAATATCCCACTTGAGATATTAAAGGATCGAGTGCACGTTTGCGTAGATTTTTCGCAAGGAAAGCTATATAATCAGTATATGCGAAAAATGGTGAACTACTTTAACAATTTGAACATCGAAGTCCAGTCAACCATTGATGAAAAGACGGACTTGTACTTATCGGACTTTTATTCGGGTGAATTGACCTGTGCGCAATTAATCTGGAAGAACCCGCCGACGGTTTTAAATTGGCAACAATTCGGAGATTTGGTAGTTTCCATTAAGAAGGAGAAACTATGAAAACGGGCAAGACATTACTTTCACTAACAGTACTCAGTTTGAGTGTCTATCGTTTTTCACAAACTTTTCTCGTACAACAGGTACAACGGGTAGAAGCAGTAACCGTTACAATGGATAAAAAAGCAGCAGACGAGCCAATCGCAGGCGGCGAAATTAACATTACGGTTAAAAATTATCCGAAAAAGGCCGTGACACCGGACCCAGACGTAAAGCCGGATCCTGGACCGAATACTGATACGGGAAAACCAGCGATAAACGAAGAACAACCAATGAAGCAGGAACAACCAACGGATCATCAAACGGGTGGGAACAGTATTCGATCTGACCAGACACCGATTCTGAAGGTTCCTTCAACTGATTTATTACCAAGCGAACAAGGCGCACCGAAACTAGAGATTCCAACATCAGCGATTACGACGGATCAGACTAATCGGCCACCAGATGAAACGGCGCGTAATCCGATTGCTAAACATGCAGTAACGCATCAATCAGATAATAATGACAAAGCCACGGCGCCCAATTCAAAAGACAAACACTGTAAGCATCATGCCCAAGTCGAAAAAGATATTGTCGCGTTCCAAAATAACTCAGGCACCCCAGCGCCTGGTGGTAGTGGGGCGACAACGCAAGTCGGTGTTATTTTTGGTGAATTAGCAGGCCGCAGTTTATTTGCCGTGCGGTAAATAAAGCGTTCAATTATTAATAAGGAATGGGGTGGTAAGCCATGCAAATTACAAAGCACTTTCTTTATCGATTGATATTGTTAGCCACAGTGATTGGCTTAATCGTAGGGAATTTAAATACAATGGCTTTAGCCACAGTGACTGCTAAGCGAGCGGTGACGCCAACGCCGAACATTATTATCAAAGGTGCAGACAGTAGTGATGATTCAAAAGCCATACCAAATGCCAAAATTAATCTAACCTCAACGACCGACACCCAAAAGTCATACTTATTGACCTCAGATGATGAAGGCCTTTTTAATACGATCATTGATAATCAGACAGGATTGAAGGTTAACCATGTTGATATTGGCGAGTACGTTATTAGTTCCGTTGAAAACCCGATTGGCTATCGGTTAGTCGGTGATTCACTTGGGATGAAAGTTCAAGTGAGTGAGAAGCAGTCCAAGATTATCATTTACTATACAGAAGTCGCTGAAGGAACAATCACGCTCAATGCTAAAACGGTGGACGGAACCCCCATTCCGGACGTTGTGTTTACCGCAACTGAAAAAGACAGTAAGGTTGTCCATCAGTTCTCACCGACAGATGCCAATGGGATGACTAAGTTGAGATTGCCCGCGCAAAATTACAATATTGGGGTGCAAACGGCACCAGCAGGGTACACAGCAGCAGAGGCGTTACCATTTGAGCAACTAGGCAGCAACATGAGTATTGATGAAGATATTCAATTTGATTATCAGCAACCAGTTGGTAATATTGAAGTTAAAGTGACTGATGCAGATACGCAAGCGCAGTTGGCAGGCGTGACAGTTGCCATTGCATCTGTTAAAACGCCTAGTCAGAAAATGACGGCCACAACGGATGCAAAGGGGATTGCACGGTGGTCTGATTTGGCGGTTGGACAATACAAACTAACGGTTGAAAAAATGTTACCCCACTACGTAGTGACTGGTCAAAGTGAGCAGCTCGTGAATGTTAATCATGGCGAAACTGCCCAATTAACGCTGACAGCGAGACAACAAGCGGGGACTTTTTATATTCGTAGTATATCTGAATCGGGACGAAAAATCCCCAACGTCAGTTATCAAGTGACTGCATTAGACGGTCGTCAGCAACAAACAGTGCAAACCAATGAAGCAGGGATGGTGATTCTGACAGGGTTAGATGAAGGCCAGTATACGGTCAAAGAAATAAAAGTACCAGCAGGTTATCAACTTAATCAGGTGGAACAAACAATCAGTGTTCGTAATGGTCAAATTCCCAATGTTACCTTTGTGCACCAAATCAGCCGCACTGACGCGGATCATGATTTGGTTATTAAAACGGCAGATCATTTGGGGAAGGCTGTTGGCAACGTTCAGTTCCAAGTCAAACAAATTGATACCGATGAAGAACCTTTTAGTCAAAATGTAACAGTTGACGCTGATGGGCAAGCGCGCTTGTCTAGTATCCCAATTGGAAAATATGAAGTGACGAAAAAAACAACACCGGCGGGTTATCAAGGGGCGCAGACACAACAAACGTTCACCGTCAGCAATCAACACCCCAATCAAATTGATTGGCTGTTTAATCGTGAAGTTAGTGCCATTCGTTTGGCGGTAACGAATGATGTAACCGGTGCGCCAATTAAAGGGGCTTCTTTTATTATTCAGACAACAAATCCAAATGATCAAGGACAGCGCACGTTCTTTACTGATCAAACGGATGCAAACGGGCAAGTTGAATTACAGAATTTACCAACGGGGGCTTTTACGTACCAACAAGTAGCAACTGCGCCAGGTTATGTAATGGATTCAACCGTTCACACTGGGGTAATCCAAAATACGGGAATCAGTGCTAATCAATTCGCGATTACCAATCAAATGAACCCGCCAGCCGCGAAGGGCCAGGTGACCGTTCATAAGCTTAATGCGCAAGGACAACCGTTAACAGGGGCTCAGTTTAAGCTTACGAAAGCAGATGGTAGCGAAACACAGACGAAGACGACTGAAAACGGACAACTGATTTTTGCGGATTTGACACCAGGTCGTTATTTGATAACTGAAACTAAGGCGCCAGCGGGGTATGTTTTGGACCAAACGCCACAAACGGTTGAAGTGAACAATCAGGCGCGCATTAATCAAGTCGTGACCTTTAACGATCAACGGGAAGTCGTAGCACCCACCAACCCACTGACGCTTAATGCATTAGATCAGCATGGTAATGGGATTGCTGGGGCGACCTTTAAATTATCAACCAAGCTACCTGATGATCAAGGGCAAACGACTTGGTATTTAACGACTGATAAGAATGGGTTGGCAATTCTGCCCAAAGCTGTGACAGGGCAATATCATATTCAGATGGTCAAGGTTCCAAGTGGTTATCAATTGAATACGACAGTTTACACGATGGCGGTAGAACAATATGGGCATAACCATCTGAATATTGTGAGTGAAACGACACCAGATGAATTACAAACATTGCAGATTCAAAAAACAGACACCCAAGGACAGCCATTAGCAGGTGCCGTTTTTGATGTCGCTTCAGTAGCGACTGGGAAAGTGGTGCAAGCTGAATCGGATGCAAAAGGATTAGCAAAGGTGAATAACCTCAAAGCTGGTGATTATGAAGTGACGGAAGTCAAAGCGCCAATTGGCTATCGTCTGGATGCTCAGGGACATCAAGTTCATTTAAAAAAGGCGCAGCCAATCACCAACATAACGATTCAAAACACAGCTCAAACTGGCCAATTAACGATTAATAAAACGGCCGAATCAGGCCAACCATTGGCAGGGGCATCCTTTGACGTTCGTAACCAACAAGGGGCATTGGTCGGTAACTATCAAACCAATGCTAAGGGGCAGATTAAACTGACCGATATTGCAGTTGGCGATTATACGGTGCAGGAAACCAAAGCCCCAAATGGGTACCAAGTTAATGCTAAAACGTTTAAAGCCACCATCTCTGATCGGTATACGACAACTGTCAAAGTCGTTGATCAGAAAGTGACGCCAGAAGTCGCACCAGGGGTGTTAGTGATTCACAACGTTGATCAGAAGAAACAAACGCCGTTAGTCGGGGCAACATTTAGATTAGAAACTGCGGATGGTAAAGTGGTTTGCCAACAGCTTGTCATTGGGGCCGCTGGGCAAGTCGTTGTTGATGGTTTAACAGCTGGTGATTATCAGTTGATTCAAACAACGGCAGCTACTGCTTACCAGACCACTGCAACGCCGATTACCGTTAAGGTTCAAGGCAACCATGAAGTAACAGCAATTACGGTCGAAAATCACCAAGCGGCGGGGTCTGTCATTGTTAATCAAGTAGATGGGAATACGAACCAGCCGTTGGTGGGCGCTAAGTATCAAGTGCAATCATCAACGGGAAAAGTATTAATCGATAATTTGAAGAGTGACGAACGCGGGCACGTGATTATTCAAAAATTAATGCCGGCAACTTATCGTTTAGTTGAAGTTAGTGCACCAACTGGCTATGACACAATTAAAACGCCAATCATCTTTAAAATTACAGAAAATGGCGTTACAAAGGTAATTCAGTAGAGTTAATTAAGTTTTTTTGAATAATAAACATAAAATTTTCAATTTATTTTCCGCTGAATTTTTAAACTCTTTAAAATATACGCATTTTATTCACTCACAAATGTTATAGAATTAAGGCATCAAGTAAGTGTTTTAATTCTAATAAAAATAGTGGGTACAATAAAATGACGATTTATTATTTAAAACCAGAAAAAACAGTTGATGAAATAATTAATACATTGCACGCTAGTATTGCTAGCATGCGATATTTTGAAACGTTAGATACGATTTGCGAAGAAGTTGGCTTTAATCTTGATGAAGCAGCTCAATTACAACAAATTAAGCAATTATCTGACGAGCAACACGCAGATTTGAAAATGCTTCATTCAATCGGCGTTACAGAAAATGATGTCGCCCATTTAAAAGCTGCAGGTTTATTATTATTTGTTCAGGATAGCGAGATTCCACAAAGCTATGTGATGCTGAGTAGGAAAGCATTAGCTGGGTTGCAAGAGATTGCAGCGGTTTGTGCGCAAGAGTTTACACAACTAACAATGAATATTGATTCAAAAAAAATTCAAAGCTTAAAAGCAGCTGCAGATAAAGTTTTCCGAAAGTATCAATAAGAAATCAAAAAAGCCCATCGACATTCAAGTGTCGATGGGCTTTTTTGGGGGCATCAAGGGCTATTTTTGAACAAACTTTTTAACGGGACCTAGTAAGTCGGGATTAATTTGGGCCCGAATCAACGTACCATCTTCTTCATAGCTTTGTTTAGTAATATTGGCACGATCACTGAGATATGAAACGGCTTGACCTTCTGTGTAAGGTACTAGAAAGTCGTGTGTTGGATATTGTTCGAAGAGTTGCTTATTAATTAAAGCAATCAACGCATCAATCGCTACTTCGTCACGAGCTGAATAAACGATTTGTTTGCCGTCCACTTCAGGATAGCGGGTATCCGGCTTCAGATCAGCTTTGTTGTAAGCTTCAATGACTGGGATATCTTTAATATTAAGTGCTTCAAGGGTTTCTTGTGTGGTTTGCATCATGTCCAAGTAGTTAGGGTCGGAGTAATCCACCACGTGGATTAAAAGATCAGCGTTAGCCGCTTCAGCCAAGGTTGATTTAAAGGCTTGAATTAAGTGATGGGGCAGTTTCGTGACGAAACCAACCGTATCACTCAACAAGAATTTCTGTTGGTTGGGAAGGATAATTTCGCGGACACTCGTGTCTAAGGTGGCAAAAAGCATGTCCTTTTCAAAAACTTGTTTTTCAGGGGTATCTGGGTTTAACCGTTGTAAAATGCGATTCAAGGTCGTTGATTTACCCGCATTGGTATACCCAACAAGTGCGACTACCGGAATCGCATTTTTCGTTCGTTGGCGGCGTTGTACAAGCTGTTGTTGATCGATTTTAGCGAGTTCACCTTTTAGTTTTGTAATCCGTTTTTCGATGAGTCGCCGATCCAATTCAAGTTGGGTTTCACCTGCCCCACGGTTGGTGGATCCCCCGCCACCTTGTTGATCCAACTTGTTTTCAGAAGGGTGGAGACGTGGTAATTGGTACTTCGCTTCGGCGATGGCTACTTGGAGTTGCGCTTCTTTTGTTTTAGCGCGGCTGGCAAAGATTTCCAAAATCAATTGCGTCCGATCCAGAATACTCATCCCAAGTTCTTTTTCTAAATTCCGAATTTGTGAAGGTGAAAGTTCATCATTAACTAAGATGAAGTCTGCATCTTCAGCAACGGCGCGTTCTTTAATTTCTTGAACCTTTCCTTTACCAAAATAAGTTGCGTGATTGGCTTGGTCGATGTTTTGGCGAACGTCACCAACCACTTCTAAGTTGTCGGCGCGGGCTAATTCGCCCAGTTCGCGCATTGTATAGTCAAAATTAGTTTGGCGTTGACTAACACCAGTGATTAAAACTTTTTTAGGTTGCATATCAGTTTCTTGCATGAGCTCTCCTTTTTGTGACTGTCCCACCAGGCGATTACCTGCTGAGGATTAGCATCGGTAGCCGCAGAATCAATTTGTTGGTGAGTTGGTCGAAAGTGAATACCTAGTGGTACGCGGTTTAATAAGAATATGGGTTAGCACCCGGTTGAATTGAAAAAGGACCATGGCAAAAATATTCTTTTGTCACAGCCCTCAGTTAATTAAATTTAAAAAGCGAATGCCAACAGAAATAGCCGAAAAAAGGCTACATGATTATTCAATTGTGATTAAACAAACGTTAGTTGACATGTTGTTGACGCTCCTTTGATGTGAAATGCGTGGTCACCCACTTTATTCGTTAAGTGTACCACGAAAGGCACTAAAACCAAAGTCTGCCGATGAAACACTTTTAAAGCGGCTATTCATAAATAACAACGTTCGTAAGTGCCAGCGGGATTTTGTGTTAAAATGTAAGCGGTTATCTAAATATACAAGAGAAACACTTGGGGGATGGACGAATGAAAAATTTAGCATTACTTGATGTTGGGGGCACTACGATTAAATATGGTTTATGGGATGGTGCGGCGCAACAATTGACTAAACAAGGGGCGGTTGCAACGCCTAAATCGTTGTATGCCTATTACGATGCGCTGACGCAGATTGTGGCAGCGTTTAAGGCTAGTGACCAAGTTGTTGGGGTTGCAATGAGTACACCAGGGGCGGTGAACAAGGCGACCGGCATTATTGAAGGCGCCAGTGCCCTCCCTTATATCCATCATTTTGAAATTCAAGACGAACTTGAAACGCGTTTTGACTTACCCGTTGTGATGGAAAATGATGCTAATTGCGCGGCGTTAGCTGAAGTCGGTAGGGGAGCGGCCCAAGGGTTAAAAAATGTGTTGTTCATGGTAATTGGCACGGGGATTGGTGGTTCAGTGATTATGAATGGCCAAGTGCAACATGGGCGTCATTTATTCGGTGGTGAATTTGGTTATATGCTGATGAATGATGGGCGAATTTTAAGTGAAGTTGGGACCGCCGTTCACATGGCTGACCGTTATAATCAAAAAGCGCACACACGTTACTCGGGACGGGAAGTTTTTGAATTAGCTCATCAAGGCGATATCCGCGCGCAAAAAGAGGCGCAGGTGCTCTACGATAACCTCGCACAAGCTATCTATAACTTGCAGTATAGTTTTGATCCAGAAGCCATTATTTTAGGTGGTGGGGTGTCACAAGCCGCCTTTCTTGTACCGAATATTGAAAAAGCCTTACAAAAAATACGCAAGCAAGTCGATATTGCGCCGTTTATGCCCACCATTCGGACGTGTCAGTATCATAATGATGCGAACTTGATTGGGGCGATGGAAGATTTCCGGCACACTTATCCGCAGTTAGTTACAAATTAGACTAGTAATGATTGCTTTTAACGTGTCATAATAAATATTATAAATGATATTAGGAGGCGATTAAGATGGCTACGGAAAAGCAAGGATTAAATCAAACAATTGGCTTTACCGCCGCCTTAGCCACTGTGATGGGGACGGTCATCGGTGCGGGGGTGTTTTTTAAAGCCGATCCCGTGACGCATGCGACCGGCTCCACCGGGCTAACCATGCTTGCTTGGCTAATCGGGGGGTTAATCACGATTTGTGCTGGCCTAACAGTTGCTGAATTAGCGGCTGCGATTCCAGAAACCGGCGGGATGATGCGTTACATTGAACATACTTACGGTAGTTTAGCGGCCTTTTTATTAGGTTGGGCTGAAACAACAATCTATTTTCCAGCGAATATTGCGGCGTTGTCGATTGTTTTTGCAACCCAATGCATTAACTTATTTAGTTGGTCAGCTCACTGGCAGATTCCAATTGCAATTATCGTTGGACTCAGCTTAACAATCTTGAATTTCTTTGGCTCCCGGGTTGGTGGGCTCTTTCAATCCTTCACAACCGTCTTTAAATTAATTCCGCTGGCCATTATTATTGTATTTGGATTAATCCATCCGGGGAGCAATGCGGGGCATGTATCATTATTTGACGTGACCCGTTCAAATGGTTCAGGGAGCTTCCTATCAGCCCTTGGGCGTGGTGTTCTAGCAACGCTGTTTGCGTATGATGGCTGGATTCACGTTGGCAACATCGCCGGTGAATTGAAGCACCCAGAACGTGATTTACCGCGGTCGATTTTAATGGGCTTAACTGGCACCATGGTTGTCTATCTTTTAGTGAGTGCCGTCTTCGTCCTTGTGTTACCAATTAATCAGATCGCCGGCAACCCGAATGCTGCTTCAGAAGTGGCCCGGGTGCTGTTTGGTGGTGTGGGTGGTAAAATCATCACTATCGGGATTTTAATTTCCGTCTACGGCGGCATTAACGGTTATACGATGACGGGAATGCGTATTCCATACGCGATGGCGCTCGAGAATCGCTTACCATTCAGTCGGCAACTACGCTACCTCTCTAAAACGGGGACGCCGGTTATCAGTGGTTTGGTGCAAATTAGTATTGCCATCATTATGATGTTTATGGGTGGCTTTAATACATTGACCGATATGTTGATTGTTGTCATCTGGCTCTTTTATGTGCTAACGTTTATTGCCGTGTTCATTCTGCGCAAACGGGAACCGGATTTAAATCGGCCATATCGCACACTTGGTTATCCAGTGATTCCAATCATTGCCATTCTTGGTGGCATTTTTATTGTTGTGAATACATTATTCACGCAGACGATGCTAACCCTTATTGGGATTGGCATCACCTTGTTAGGCTTACCATGCTACTATTATTTAAACAATAAATATCCGGTAAAATAGAACTTAAAAGGCTCCGCACCAACGATTGTTGGTGCGGAGCCTTTTTTTATTAGCGAAACTATCTGTGACGGTAATTGTTGATTTAATCAACATTATAGTAGTGCGTCAATTTAATCTGAAAAATATAATCTTGGTTCATAACTCATAAGTTGTGACCGGTCACCGATAAGATTAGTTTATATCATTGTTTGATTATGTGCAAGTATATTTCGCGCGACGATAATTGTCATCCGTTCATTAAAAACCCTTTAGAATCAATGGTTGAGCGCTGTTTTTCGGATTTTTTTAATTTGCGGATAAATTTACGGACTTTCTGAAAACGCCAAAAAATTCTTTCATGCCAAGGGGTCACAACTCATAAGTTATGAACCACCATTTTTAATCGTTTTTTGGGAGATATTTGACTTGGGAGGGTGCAAGAATGAAGCATCGTACGAAAAATGCACTGATTGGTTCGTTATTGTTAATGTTACTCATTTTGCAAGTAGTGGTTACGGCAGGCGCTGGCATCGCTGAGGGGGTTACTAAGGTCGATTCATTGCTGACGTTAACGCCAAATGAGCAGGCATCAACTAAAACACAGCTAGTAATTACTGTGAATGAACGATCAAAAGTTCAACGAGATTTAACATTGCATACACCGAGCGGCTTGACGTTTGATCAAGCTAAAACGACGGCGTTAAATAATCAGGCAACCTATCAATTGACGTTCGAAAAAGATCAAGCTAACAAGATTACGTTGAAGCAGACTGCCAAGGCAGAAGCGATTACTGATCCAAAAGCAAGTACTAAACAATATCAATTGGTGTTTAAAATCGGTGACGTTAATACTTTAGTGAAACAACAAATGGTCGTTGAAACAACCATGGGTGGCGAGCAATATGCCTCACAACCACTATTGTTTAAAGAATTAATTCAGTTGGATACACAACAGTCATCTGCTAGTAGCGCAACTGATAGTAGTTCAGAACGTTCGTCACTAGTCAATAGTGTCACATCGTCGCTGAAAGAAAAATTACCACTTGCCAAAAGCCAATCGCAATCAGTTCTGGAAACACCATCGATTGATGATCCGGGTGAACAAGATGGCTGGGTCCAAACCGATAAGAATATTAAAGTGCCGATCAAAGTGGATGAAACAGCTAACGTTGGGCATCGTAAATATTATATGTATTTTGGTGGTTACTATACTGGTGGTCGAAATCCGAATGGTAGTAGTAATTGGGGCTCTGGACAATATGAAGTTCCAATTGGCAGTGATAACCGTGAAAATGTACCGGATGCCGCGTTCTTTCAGCTATTAAGTGAAACAGAGTCAGGCAAGATTTTCTCCGCAGTTTATAATCATGGGACCAATAGTGATGCGACTGATAGAGCTTATGGGGAAACAGGGTTGTCGTTACTGACGGCGGACACTGATTTTAGTCATTTTAAATCCTATAATCCACGGCGAACGGATGCTCGGGTGCACGCATTAGGGAGTGACGCACCGAAACAGACGTTTCCAATCTATAAATTAATGTACAAAAAAGATAGTGCCCATCCAGGCTTACGGGCTTACGCGATGACTAATGGTCCTGACGGTCAACCGGAAGGGATTTTGCGCGTCACGATGGAGCCGATTAATCAAAAGGGGCGGATTAGGGCTCAAATTCGCTTCATTTCATTGCTGAAAAAACCCAAGTTAATGGCGTGGAGCTATTCAATGCATATGGACTTAGATGGGTTGCATAAGAGTACCCCAACCTATTCGCTGGGTGGAACAACCGGCTTGTACACCTATACAGACCGCGCACCATCGGATCGCGTGCCGTTTAAACTCACGTATTGGAAAGATGGCTATCCAGATGATCCTGATTATGAATTGATTAACCATGAAGATGATAATAATTATTACGGTAATGAGTGGACACAATATTCGAACAAGTATGGCTCGCCCTTGCAGTCTGAGGGGTGGACGATTAACGGGACTAACCGGGATTTAACGGATCCTGGTAAATTCCAATTGTATCGGGGCCATGGTTATAACCATCCTGTTTGGCATTTTAAGTGGGCGACTAAAGAAGTTCAGCCCAATGAGCGTTATCAAGTTAACTTAGATTTTGGGTTATCCAGCGATACTGATTTCAATAATGTCGAAGCGACCAAGTCGTTTACTAATTTAACATCGAAAGACGGCTTTAATCGGGTTGGTGATCGGCTACAGTTCAAACTTTTAGGGCGTAATACAGAGTGGGATACCAGTTTAAAAGATATCTTAATTACTGATAAAGTTCCTAAACAATTCATTGTCGACACAGCGACGATTAAGTTAGTCGATAACACGGGTAAAGAACAAACGTTAAGTCCAGATGTTTATGATCCAGTATCAGGTAATTTAACGGTTAATGTACCAGGTTCAATGGGTTTTAATGAAACAGTTTATGTGACATTTGAAGCCGATATTGATCAATCAGCAGCTGGCTTAACAATCACGAACTCGATGGATATTTATACCGACAAAGCGTCTAAGCATGATTCGTCTGATGTGCAAGTTATTGTTGAAAACATCGCGTTTACAATGCAAAAACGCGTCCGTAACGTTACAAATGGTGAAACAGATTACGGGATTGAAACAGCAGCGAAACCAGATGACATTGTTAGTTATCAGGTGGCAATCATCAATATGTCTAAGACCAGAGAGGTGCCGGCTGGGACGGTTGTCGAGGATCTATTAGATCCGGTGTTGACGCCGACCGGGAATGTGACAGTGCAATACTTTAATGCTAATGGCCAACTTGTGACGAGTCAGACCGGCTTGTTTAACGATCAGCAACAGATAACTTTAACGAGTCCGATTCCAATTGGGGGCAATGCCAAAGTTGTCTTTGAAACCAAAGTTGGCGATACCAATCGAAAAGTAATTGATAACACAGCAAGCGCGGTTAATGGCGCGGATACAAACCATTCCAATGATGCGAAGGTGACGATTAAAAAACCAGTCAAACTTGCCATTCGTCAAGCAATCGATGCTAATCGACTAGCCGATAGCACCCAGGAAATCGCAACAGGGCTCACTAATACACCGCCGAATACGTATTACCGGTTAATCAAAGTGACATCGGATGCTAATAATACGGATGCGATAACGCACTTTGTGATCAATCATTTTAAATACGACTATGTTGACAACATGCCAGGGCAGCCGCCACTCAAATTTACAGAGGCGAGCTATTCATTAGATGGCGGTGCTTGGGTTCAACCAGCCAGCTTAGATACAGCCGTTCGCGATGGGCTGTTAAATAATCGTTTGAATATCGATACGACTACTTGGGGCAATCATCAGAAATTAGAACCAGGGCACACATTAACGATTGCCATTGGGTATCAACTTACCGGCACATTAATGGCAGATGTGGATTTTGAAGCATCACTAGCGACCCCCGATAATCAAAGTATTATTCAACCAGAAGTTACAACGGATATTGATGGACAAGCAGTCACCACCCCCAACTTCAATAAAGTGCGCTTAAAACGGGGCCAGGGGACGATCACAATTCGTTATGTTGATTTAGATGAAGATTTGCACCATCCAGCGGCGCCGCCAACATTAATTTCAGCACCCGTGACCTATAAAGGGACAATCGGTGAACCACTTTCTTCGGTCACTGCCGAGCGAGTCGCGCCGAAAGTGATTAAGGACTACACGGTGCTGTCAGTTACGGAAGACGAAGCGCTGCCAAGCGCCAATTGGTCAGCCGCATATAAAGATGACCCCGTTTTTGCAGCTAAAGATCGGGTAATCACGTATGGCTACAAGAAAAAGATGTTGTCATTAGCTGCCCCTAACTATTGGGATTTCGGACGATATAACCGAACACAACGCGATGTCACGTATTACTTGAATCCACAAAAGACGCCACAAAAAGTCACGGTAACGGACAATTATGGTGTTTCGGATTGGTCATTACAAGTTCAGCAAAAACGCCAGTTTACGGATGATCGTCAACAGGAACTAAAAAATGCGCAACTGCGTTTTCAGCATGGCAATGTTGTGCAAGAAGCGTCCAACACGGCTAAAGGCAAAATTGATTTCCAACCTGAATTTATGATCAATCCTGGTGAAACCCCTAAAACCCTAATGAATTTAACCAAAACAGGGACGTATCAAAAAGAAAAGATTGAAGACGATCAAAGCAACGCCACAAACCGCTATGATGACCCCGGCAAAGGCATCTGGCACTACCAATTTGGCGATCGACAGACAGCCGGCAGTAGTATTGGGCTTTTCGTACCAGGAACGACTAAACGGGACAATACAAAATATACGGCCGTCTTAGAGTGGTCATTATCGGTAGCACCATAGGAGGAATTGAAGCGTGTTAAAAAAACAGTTATTAAGAAATATTATCTTGGGCATGGTTGTTGGACTAGTAGGCGGTTTTAGCTTATTACATCCAGTTCAAGCCGCCTCACAAAACGAAAATGCCGACTTCGAAATTCAACCGATTATGCCGGAAGGTCAAGTTGATGAAAGTTTAAACTACTTCGATGTTCAATTTGCACCAGGTACAACGCATGTGATTAAAATGCGGGTGCAAAATTTTACCAATCACAACATTACGGTCAAAAATGAGTTTCAAAATGGGATGACCCAAATGGGCGGCGATATGAAATTCCAAACCAGTACGAGTGGTTTGGATCCGAGCCTTAAGATTCCCTTTACGACCATTGGTGCGGTCAAAAAATCAGATCGGGTCATTCATCTTGGTCCTGAAGAAACGACGGTTGTTCAGGCAACGATTAAAATGCCCAACGAGAAGTTTAATGGCTTAATCTCCGGTGGCTGGCATTTTATCGAGTATCGCAACAATGGTGATCAAAAAGATCAAACCATTTCTAGTAACTATGCCTATATGATTGGTGTTATCTTACGTGGATCGCACTATAAGGTCTATCCAGAATTGAAGTATGATTCAACGCAACCCATTTTATACGATAATCGGCCGGCATTAGGCGTTAAGTTACGGAATGTGCAACCGATGATTCTGAAGAAAATTCATTTTAAAGCGGTTGTTTCTAAAAAAGGGCTCTTTGCTGACAAACGGATTTATGAAAAAGAAGGTTCTAGCATGTCGGCCAATTCATCAGTGACGTTACCCGTTTCTTGGGCTTATGACGATATGAAACCGGGAACTTATCAAGTGGCTGTGAAGGTGACCGGTGAGAATCTATGGAACAAGTTGCCGATGTCATGGACATTCAAGAAAAATTTGAAAGTCTCTCGGGCGGCGGCCGCCGATTTGAATAAGCGATCGATTCAACGCCCAACAAATAAATGGCTATACGCGATGACTGCTGCTGGGACATTGCTATTAGTAGCAGCATTCGGTTTATATCGCGTTATCCGGATTGGATAGTTCTCATGGTGAACTTTAAACGCAACGGCCTAATGACCATCTTATTACTCAGTGTGCTGCTTTTTATGGGGCAACAACCCGCTAATGCTGGGACCAAAAAGACCCCGCAAGTTCCCAAAACAGAAAAGGCGACCTTTATGTTGATGCCTGAATTACCGGCAAATAACATTGGCGGTCGGCGAATTGGCTACTTTAATCTAAAGGTTAAAAAACACCAACCGCGAACGGTCCGGATTAAAGTTTATAACCCAACTAATCAGTCACTGAATATTATGGGCGAAGTAGCTGATGCAACAACAAATGATAATGCAACGGTCGATTATCTGGGTAGTCATGCTATTAATCCGCGCTTATTGCCGGCACCAGCAAGCCAATGGGTAACCGTCCCTAAGCAAACACCATTAGCGCCGGGTGCAACCAAGTGGCTAACGATTAAAGTCCAGGTGCCTCACAATTTTGAAGGGGTTAAGGCAACGGCCATTAATCTAAGTGCGAGTCAGACCAATCAAAAAACGGCAGTTAAAAATACTTATCGCTACGCCATCGGCTTGATTCTAACCGGCCAAAAGTTACCCACCAACCATTATCAAAAATTAACTTCGCCCAAAATAAAAACGCGGTTGACGGCCAATCATCAGGCTGCCATCAGCGTATTGGTGCAAAATCCTGATCCGATGTATTTAAAATGGACCAAGATCAAGGTGGCGTTGCAAAATAAAAAATGGTCTTTTGTACACTACGGTCGTCAGTTTAACAACGCTAAGATCGCACCAAATTCGCAGTTTTACTTGGATACGTTATTAGGGGGTAAGCGGCTAGTGCCGGGGGTCTATCAACTAACCATGACGATCAAAAGTGATCATTATCAACAGACACTTCATCAGTATGTCGCTATTTCAAAATCTCAAGCGAAGTATATTAATCAGTACAACGCAGCCTACTTATTGCGACGCAATTGGATTATCGGCATTAGCGTTTTCACCTTAATTTTAGTTGTCAGCATAGTTGTCTATAGGTTTCACGTGATTAAGCAGAGAAAGAAGGAGCACCATGCAAAAGATGGTCAATAAATTTGGATACAAAAAAACGAAATGGAGCATGATTGCGCTGGTAACGATACTATCAATCATTTTCATTGGGACCGGTATAATGGCCGCTTATGTCCATCATAGTTACAACGTTTATACGACGATTACGATGTAGTCGTGACGCACCACCAATTAATCAATGGTTACAACCACAAACATCGGGTATCCGAGTTTGTGATGTAATAAAAAGCACATGTGTGCAAAAAAATTTTTTAGGGAGGAATTTCACATGAAATTCACAAAATTAACAAGTTCAGTTTTAGCTGGCGCAACATTACTTTCAATCTTAGCACCAACAGCATCATTTGCTGCAACATCAACACAGGGTTCACAATCAGCAACTGATGACAATGGTGGGACACCACTACCAATGACTGATAAAACAGTTGCTGGGATTTCATTTGGTGATAACTCAGATAATGGTAATACAGGGTACTTACGTCTCCAAATGGTGCCACATACATTAGACTTTGGTAACCACAAGTTGCTTAACAACTCAAAACGTGATTTTACTGCTGATGGTAAAAACACAACCCTTGCAAGCAATGACATGGCTGCAAGTTATGACAATACAGATGCTAACAAGACACGGATCTTGAACACAAATGATTCAGCACTTGCAAACGTTAAAGGCAAAGCATGGGCAACAGTTGTTGATAAACAAATCACACGTACAGGAACTGGTTATGCTGCAACAACCACTCCTAAGTCAGGTTCATGGGAATTATCAGTTAAATCTGACGATGCTTTAACAGCTGTCGATAGTGCTGGTAACAAAACTTCAGAAACAATCACCGGTGCTAAGTTAAGCTTCAACAACACCGCTTATGGCAGAACTCAAAAAGTCTTTGAATTAACAAAAGATGCTAACGATGCAACATGGGCAGCTGATTCAATAGCTACTGGTGTAACTGCTGATGATACTGACATTTCAGCTGCAGGAATTGCTAAATCATTTGGGACCGTTCTTAAAGACAATGGTTCTGACGTAACGGTTGCAACAGCTGCTGATGGGGAAGGCCAAGGGGCTAACGTCTTTGGTTGGGCACCAGAAGACATTAAATTAACAATGCCACAAGGGGCACAAGTTAATAATGCCATCTACAAAGCAAACTTAACATGGACATTATCATCAACTGCTGCTTAATTCAGTATGAATAAGTAGATCGGTTATTTTAATAAATGATTGTCGGCTTTGGCTTAGCCGACAATCATTTATCATACATAGGTTAAACAATCATTGAATGGATGGTGGAGGGGTACAGATGCCAGATAAAAGAAAAATATTATTAATTAGTGAGTGGTATCTAGAGTGTCAAAACATCACGAATCAATTGAACAAATTGAGTGAGGAACACGGCTTAAGTTATGACCAGTTTCTGGTGTTGGAACAAATTGTGGAATTAACGCGTAACACACCAGGTCAGATCGCAGCAGTATTTGGTACCTCTGCACCAGCGGCCTCCCGTAAAATAAACACCCTACAAAGCAAAAAGTTTATTCGCAAAATCCGTGATATGGAACATGACCAACGGACTGTTTGGCTAGAAGCGACTGAAGAAGGTCTGCGCAAGTACGAAGCACTAAAGAAGGCTATTACTAAGCATACTGGCATTAAAGCAACGGACTTAGCGTACTTACGGCAGATAAATCAAACCATTTTAGAATAAAAGCAAAAACGCCTCCGCTCTTAAGTAGGGCACCGCGGCGATAATAAAAAAGCACGCCATTCGTTAAGATTAAGGCTAATAAATCTTAACAGTGACGTGCTTTTTTAGGCTAGTTAACTAAGGTGCATAGTTGTTTCAGAAGGCTTTTTTAAAGGTTGCCGTCAAAAAAAGCATTACCCAGTGGATGTCTTGTTTCAAGATATCCGCTAGATAATGCCCGCATTATGTTGATAGTTGCAGTTTCCAAGTGGAAGCTGCTTTTTTATTTAGGCTGCTCGTTTTCGTTGAAATTTCGCAACTAGTGGTAAGATGACGCCGAGCCCCATTAAGGCGACTGAGACGACAATGTTTAAGATTAATTCGTGCGTATATTTAGCCGTACCTGGTGTGGCATCTTGGGGGAAGATACTAAAGATCGTTCCGAATGCTGTAATGGCTAAACACCAGAAGCCAACGATAATGGCCCATGGTTTATTTTTAATATAAACGTATTCTGATGGGAACTTGTCACTATTGAAACGGACCCGTAAGAAGGCGACAAAGATGAAGCAAGTGACAAATGGTGAGACAATGCCGTTGATGTTTAACAACCAGTTGAAAATGTCGTTAATCTCGGGGAGAAAGGCACTAGACGCTAATACAAAGGTACAAATCCCAGTGGTTAACCAGTAACCGTTGATCGGGAGCCCTTGTTTATTAGTCTTAGTCAGTGCTTTGGGTAAGAATTGTTTGGCAGTGTCGGACAAGAAAATTCGAGTGCCGCCGTCGAGTAACATTGCTAATTGAGCGCCCATGTAGATTGCTTGGGTAACCGCGAAGATGTAGAGTAAGACTTTGCCCATGTGGAATTGTTGACCAAGGGCTAAGAACGCGTAGTATGAGCCATTCATCTTTAAGTCAGTTGGTAAGTGGTTAGCATCGAAGAAGACACCGATGGCTAATGAACCAAAGATGGTTAAAAAGGCGGTCATTAAAGCAAGAGCCATCATGGCTTTGGGAAAGTCTTTTTTACCATCTTTCATCTGGCCAACGTATGGTGCAACTAGTTCGGCGCCGTTCATGGCGAAGATTAAGAGGCCGATGGTTGAGAAGTAGTGTAAATCAAATTTGGGAATGAAGGTATGTGCGTTTAATGGGTGGGTTGCAATGTGACCACCATTCAATAAGCCAACAAAGGTCATTAAGACAAAGAGGATGGTCATGATAAACATTGCGCCGCCCCCAACGATACTGAGCACCTGTAGCGACGATGTAAACTTGTGTTGGAAGAAGATAAAGAGAATCGTAATGGCGGCCGTTAGCAGCGCAAAGGAAGCCCGTGAGAGCTTGTCTTCAAGATTCCCATTCCCGGTAATAATCCAAAAGAAGGAAACAACCATTGAGTTGGCAACGTCGACTAAATAGGGTAAACTGGCCACCCAGTAACACCAAGCGGTTAAGTAACCCCAAACGTCACCACTTGTATGCCGCATCCAACTGGACAGGCCGCCGCCATCTTTGCTAAAAGCCGAGCCTAAGTGACCGACCATTAATTCATAGGGTAAGACATAAGCAAATAGTAAGACAACCCATGAGAAGACAACGGCCATTCCTTGATTTTGGAAATTATAAATGATGTCGTCAAATCCAATAACCGTTACAAAATCCATTAAAGCAAGGACTTGCCAGGTAATATATTTCTTTTTTGGTTCTATTTCATCCATCGTAAAGAAACCCCTTTTCTGAAAATTCACAATGTTTTTATTATAGTCAAATCAGAAAGGGAAGACAAAACTTTTTTGAGGATTTCACATTGATTTTTAAAGAACGAAGGAATCAGCTTACAAAATTGTTATTTCAGCCGTGTAAAATGTCATCTAAAAAGCACGCCTGGGATGCCAATCTCTTGTAAGATGAAGTTATCATAAACTTGGAGGGATTATTAATGGACACACCAACAGTCGTTAGTGTTAAAGACGTTAAAAAAACATACGGTAAACCAAATGAAAAGCAATATACAGCCTTAAAGGGGGTTACTTTTGATGTGAAACAAGGTGAATTCGTCGGCATCATGGGGGCGTCTGGTTCAGGGAAGAGCACGTTATTGAACATTTTATCAACCCTCGATCAACCAACGGCTGGTCAGGTGAAAATCAATGGTCAAGCAATTAACGGTTTGAAGGGGAATGAATTAGCTGATTTTCGTGCTAAGGAAATTGGCTTCATGTTCCAAGACTTCAATTTATTAGAAAATTTAACGGCCTATGAAAACATGGCCCTCCCATTAACCCTGCAAAATGTTGGTGGCAAAAAAGTCCGCGATTTAGTCACATCAATCGCCAAAACTTTGTCCATTGATAGTTTATTAAATAAATACCCAACCGAATTATCAGGTGGGCAAAAACAACGGGTTTCCGCTGCACGGGCCTTAGTCCACAATCCAGCCATTTTATTTGGCGACGAACCAACGGGCGCGCTTGACTCCAAGAGCGCCAAAGAATTGTTGGATACAATGGCTCAACTGAACGAAGAACAACGGGTTTCGATTTTGTTGGTTACCCACGATCCTTTCTCAGCAAGTTATTGTCAACGGATTTTGTTCATTAAAGATGGTCAAATCGGTCAAGAACTCGTTCACGGCGATAAGAGTCGCGAAGCCTTTTATCAAGATATTTTAGATACATTGGGCACATTTAACCACTAGGAGGAAGTCTAAATATGTTATTAAAGCTATCATTAACCGGCATTAAAGGCCGTTTGAAAGACTATTTAGTCCTTTTTTCTGGCCTGATTATGGCAAGCGCCATTTTTTACATGTTCGAAGCACTGGCCATCAATAAAAGTTTCATAACAAGCAATTCGCCAGTCAGTATGGCGGGCTTTGTTTTCCAAATAGGTTCTGTTTTATTAGGCATTATCACGTTGGTTTACATTATCTACGCGAATAATTTCCTAATGAGTATGCGCCGTCGCGATTACGGGATGTTCATGATGCTCGGGGCAAAAGGGCGCAAAATTGCCCAACTCATTGCTGCGGAAACATTAGTCATTGGGACGGCTGCCACGCTTATTGGGACGGCGCTAGGGGTTGGATTGACACAAATTGTTAGCAATCTGTTACTGTCTCAAATGGATATTCAGATTGAGCATTTCTCACCATTTTACTTACCAGCCGTGTTAGTAACCTTGATTTTCTTCATTGTCTTGTTCATCATTGCGGCAGTGGTTAATCAATTCCAACTTTTAAAAACACCTGTTTTACAGCTTTTGCGTGACGATCAACAGCCAAATCGCGTTTCCCAAAATAAATTAGGGCGAATCGGACAAATTATTTTTGGCTTGTTGTTCTTAGTGGTTGGCTACTATATGATGATTAAAGTCGCCACATTCCAAATGATGGGCTTAGTTGTGGCGTTAGTGACAATTGTGTTGGGAACTTACTTCTTGTTTAATGCCTTTTTCGGCTGGGTGATTACGTTGCTCAAACAAAATAGCAAGATTCGCAATCGGGGCTTAAACAATTTTACGTTAGCCCAATTGAGTTTTCGGATTAAAGATTATACGAAAATGCTCGCGTTAGTGGCGATACTGTTTGCGTTGGCATTGGGGGCGATTACTGTCGGGATTGGTTACCAAAGTGAAATTCCGGAAATGGCAGAAACAATGGCCCCTTATGATGTTGTTTTGAACCAACCCAACCAAGAAGCATTACGGCTGACTAAAGACTTAAAGGGTGTTAAGGCAACTGCCAATTACGATGTGAAAGAGGATGCAAAAGCCGTTTATTATCGTGCAACGCAACTTAAAAAGACACCGATTATGGCTGTTCAACTAAGTGAGGGAAGTGGCGTTGTCCGTGCAAAGGGGGTTAAACCGGTAACGCTTAGTGCGATTCAAGCTGGTGATACTTCAGCACTGCAGGCAATTCAAGTCCCAAGTCAATTTAGTAAGACGGTTAAAGTCGTCTCAGACGCTACGTTTAATCAAGTTGCGGGAGCAGCCACGCAAATTAAAACATATCGGGTCAAAGACTTTGCAACTAATTTAGCCATCATCAAGAAACTTCACGCACAACAAGTGATTGCTAATCCTGAGTTAGCCAAAGGCGACGGAGCCGCGATGGATCGTAGTAAGTATGCTAACTATAAGCTTGCTAACAGTATGTTCAGCGGCCTTGAATTTATGGGCTTCTTCTTGGGCATTGCCTTCTTAGCAATGTTAGCAAGTTGCTTGATGTTTAAGATTCTATCTGGTGCAGCTAGCGATGTTAAACGCTACACTATGTTGGCTAAAATTGGGACTCGGCGCAAGCTATTACAACAATCAATTGCCAAAGAAATTGGTGTCTTATTCCTTTTACCAGGAATTGTCGGCATCATCCACGTCCTCTTTGGTTTACAACTATTCAAAACGATTATGATTAATCCTTATCATGATCTATGGATTCCGTTTTCAATCTTTATCGTGCTCTACGCAATCTACTACGTACTCACCACATGGCTTTACAAAGGAATTGTGTTAAAAGAAGTTAAATAGCGAATGATTGCAATAGATTTTGAGATTTAAGCAAAATCAAAAGGCCCCCTTAATCTGAAATTTCAGATTAAGGGGGTCTTTTTTGCGTCGGTGCAGGATGGGTCTGTGGCGCGCTTATTATTGGAGCGTTAGTTGATTATAACTTTCAACATTAACGCCTTCATCTGTTAAAATAACTTTAGTAATACTACCGTTCATTGGGCTGACGGTGACGTCGAACTGACCGTTTCCAAATTTACCCACAATACTGCGGATTGTTGTGCCATGACTGACCATTAAGACCTTGTCACCATCGGAACATTCAGCGCGGAGTTGTTTAAAACCTTTACCGATGCGCGCCCAATATTCAGCGGCATCTTCAGCATCGTGGAAGGGATCTGCCGCCTTCATGAAATCTTTAGAAGCATCAAGTGAGTATTTGGTAATGATTTCTTGGAAGGTTTTGGCATCGTGACTAGCCCCGGCCATGTACCAAGCTTTGGGTGAATCTTCACCTTCAAAATAGCCATAAAACTCCTCCCGGAAGTGTGGTGTGATAGCATATGGCGTATCGAGATAGAAATTCTTATGGAGAATAATTTTAGCGGTATCCATCGCGCGACTCCGATCGCTAGAGTAGGCTTGGGCAAAATTAACCTTCGCTAATTCTTTGCCAGCACGTTGGGCATCGGCAATGCCTTTTGGAGTGAGTGGTGAATCTGACCAACCTTGCATCCGATTATAACGGTTAAAGTAGGTCTGGCCATGACGCACTAAATAAAGTGTGATTCGTTTCATATCGTAATCCCCCATCAATAGCTTTTAATATCTTCATTTTAGCATAGATATCAACAGCGTGCAGAGTGGTGCTCCATTTTAGTGAAACGGTTACAAACCGATAAATGTGATTAATTTACTGGAAGTTCCGATTAGCATCCAGAGAAAATTAATTTTAATGATGACTAGTAAATGGCCTTAGTGATAATTGTTAATATTTTAAACGTGAATCTTTTAATTTTATACATTTTGTGTTATTTTTGAGTGGTAACACTTAATAATCACATTTAGTGTTTATGTAAAGGAGTGGTTCGATGCAACCAGAAACGGATAGTAATCTTGTTGATCAATTCAACGAATGGTATCTGCAAATTGGTCAAATTTACAATAAGATAAATCATTTAACGGTCACGCACGACTTGACTTATGATCAATTTTTAATTCTCAGAGCGGTCAAATTGAATCCCAACATTGAAGTGACGAAATTATCGGAAATTTTTGATCTTTCAGGCCCAGCAATTTCACGTAAAATTAATGTTTTATTCAGAAAACACTTGATTGTTAAAAATCGCAGTGATGAAATGGACCAACGGAAAGTATTCATTTCATTGAATGAGCAGGGATTGCGCATGGTTGATCAATTGGAAGTTGATTTTTACCTATTTTTTAAACATTTTAAAGATAACGGCAATGCAGATCTCGCTCAATTGTTCGCCCAAACGAGCCACTTATTCGATACGATGGATAAGTGGGAACCAAATGTCGATATGATTGATTAGCCAACAAAAGACGCACACAAATTTTTAAAATTTGTGTGCGTCTTTTTTCTTTAATGTTGAGATAAGCTGGTTAATCGTTAAAATTACCATTTTCAACGTCTTTAATGAAGGTCTTCAAGTGATCGAAGTAGACCGGGGCGTTGTCAATCATATGATGGTGCCCACCATTGGGGGTTGTCACTAAGCGCGCATGTGGAATCTTTTCAGCCATAATCTTAGCGGTTGCGATTGGCATTGTTTCGTGTTCACCGAATGTGATTAAGGTTGGAACCGTAATCTTGTGGAGTTGGTCACGGAAATGCCAATCTTTTAATTTACCAGTCACAACGAATTCGTTATCACCTTGGAAGACCCCATAAACGTCGGTAGCCATTGTTGGAATCAGATGTGAAATGGCAAGTGGTTGTTTACGATCAACATAACCGGCATTTAACTTGTCGACAAGTGCTTGGTATTCATCGTTGTCGTAATCGTTCTTAGCTTCACAGTCTTGCATGAATTTTAATTGTTCAGGAGTCATGATGGCTTCACGAATTTTGTTGATGTTTGTAACGTATTCGTCAATTTCATCGACCATGCTTGAGATGATGGCGCCCTTTAAGTGTTGGCCATATTTAGCAGCATACATTTGAACCAATGCGCCGCCCCATGATTGGCCGATTAAATAGAAGTTATCGATGCCCAATTTTTGCCGAACTTCTTCAACTTCTTCTAAGAAGTAATCGTATGTCAATAGTTGGTCGTTGCCTGGTTGTGAGTAATCAGGTTGATCAGAATAAAATGAACCAAGTTGGTCGTACATGTGGACTTGCACACCAAGATCAGCTAATTCCTGACCAAAGTTTTCCCAGTATTCGTGGTTGCCACCAGGGCCGCCGTGTAAGCAGAGTAAATGAATATCGCCTGTTCCTTGCGTGTTAGTCCATAAATGGTAACCATTGTCCAATGTGAGGATTGTTGTTCCTTGTTTCATATCTGCACCATCCTTTAATTATGATAGTTTCATTATAAACCTATTAGAGAGAATGTGCGAGGGACAACATGATTTAATTGAGGGTTTCTAATTGGCGGCGGATGGCGGGAACGGCTTGTTTATTCCCCGTCAAAATTAGGTGGTCATTGAGGTGGATTTGCGTGTCACCATGCGGCATGATCAGTTGCTTATCGCGGTAAATGCGACTAATTGTGACTTGGTCCACAAATGGTAGGTTGGAAAGTTGAATGCCAGTGAAGCGCCGATTTTTAACAGTAACTTCAAAGAGTCCCGCATCGGTGTTGTCGATGATTTGTAAGGTCGAGGGGGTCTCGATTAAACTACGTAACAGACTGATATTAGCTTCATAAGTGTTGAAAATTTCAACGCCATGTTCTTTGAGCGCATCATATTGCTCATCTGAAATATGTTTAGATTCAAACCGGGCAATAATGCGCGGGACTTTGGCTTGGATGGCTTGTTGGGCAAGTTGATAATTTTGGTCGTTATTTAAATAGCCCAAGACCAAGATATCCGTATCAAAGACGGCGGCGGTCGTTAAAGTGGCTGGTGCCAAGTCCGGCAAAAGTTCGAGATTGGCTTGACTATGGTAGATTTGATAATTTTGGTCGTTATTGGTAAATAATTTGCTTGTGTAAAGCCCTTTTGATAACTGTTGGGCGATAGGAATCGTCATGATATTGGCGCCGATGAAGTTAACCCGCTTGCGGGGCATATCTTCTGGCGTTGGTAGATAGAACCGGTTGAATAAAATTGGTCCGAGAATACAGCTAATAACTGCCGCAATGGTGAAGGCGCCAGATTGTTGTGTGGTGATGACTTTCAAGTTCTGCCCAACGGTCAGAATTGGGAGGACTAATGTGATGGTTGTTGAACTGAGAAATGTCCCGGCGAGGGCGTTAGTGGTTTTAAAGCGCCGTTTTAAGACGAAGTAAATCAAAGCTTTTGCCCCGATAAAACTGATGAAGAAAAAAGGAATCAACGTCAGGGATTTAGGATCACCAAGCAAGGCCGGAATATTGAGTTTCGCACCAGTCATAATGAAAAAGATGGGAATGAAAAAGCCATAGCCGATTGATGTTAATTTATCTTGCGTTTCTTCACGGGGGCGCAACAGTTTCATGACCATGCCGGCTAAGAAGGCGCCCAAGATACTTTCGGCCCCCACTTCTTCGGCAATTGATACGAGCGTGATGATTAAGAAAAAGGCTAAACGAATATCAAGCTGCGTTGTCGATTTATCAATCCGTTCAAAGAAATGATAAACGGTTTTAAACCGCATCAATAAAAAGATGGCTGCTAAAAAAATTAGCGAGAGTAACCACAAACTCTTAGAACCAGGGTTATTGACGGCGGCATAAATCGTTAATGAAATCAGGGGGATAATTTCGCCGAGAACGGCAATTAATAGAATTGTTTGACCAAGTGGTTGGCTGAGGAGTTCTTTTTCTTTCAACGCGGCGATGACGACGCCTAAGGCAATGGTTGAAAAGAGAATCGTTGCAAGGGCGACATCGGTGAACAAACCACTCCACGCCAATAAACCAGCGAGCCCTAGTGAACTGAATAGAATGAGCGTAAAACTACCAATAGCCAGCTGTAAGGGCGTCAACGGCTGTTTTTCGCCAGATTTAGCGGTGGTGGGTTGCTTTTTAAAAAGTTCAAAGTCGATTTCCATCCCACTTAAGAAAATTAAGACAATCACCCCTAGTGATGAAAGTTCGGTCAATATCGGGGTGGTTGCGATGAGCTGCAAGCCACTTTTCCCGAGTAAAATGCCGACCAAAATTTCAGCAACTGCGGTGGGGAGATAAGAAATTTTAAACTTTGCCATGAGTAACGGTGTCATTAAGGCCGCCAATAGAACGATTACGAGTGCTAAGCTAGTCATAAGAAAGATCCTTTCAATGCACAATAAAGTTGTGTAGAGCATACACTAACTAACCAAAGCATGTCAAAATTGAATTTTTTTTGAGCAAGAGCCGCGCATTTTGAAGCACGAGATTGAATGCCGATATCAATAAATGCTAAAATTATCGTTTTAGTTAATCGGTTATTTATAATTAAATTATTTAAAAAATTCGTTATGATTGCTAGTTACTATCTGCAACTAATTTACAATTGGGAACAACTTCTGTAAAATAGATGCTACGATATTAAAAAGGGGGTACTTTAAAATGAAGCTAAAAGCGAGTTTGGCTGTCGGCATTTTTGCTTTTTTTGGCGGGATTTTTCGCTATGCAATTGGGCTTGGATTGCACCCAACAGCGGGGTTTCCATATGGCACTTTGTGTGTGAATTTGATTGGGGCTTTTGGTCTCCCTTTTTTAATGCGGTATATTGTGGTTCGTTATCAGATTAACGACACGCTGGCCCTTGCAATGGGGACGGGTTTTTTGGGCGCCTTCACGACTTTTTCTAGTTTTAGCGTGGATGCCTTGAAGTTAATGGTGGCCAGTCAATGGCTACCATTCGGGCTGTACATCGGGATTAGTTTGCTTGGCGGAGTCGGCTTGAGTTTAGTGGCAGATTACTGGGCGGTTTGGCTGCTCGATCAGCAAGATAAGGCGCAGGTGCTTAAATGATGACATTCTTAATTGTCGGTTTGGGCGCGGCAATCGGCGCCATTTTGCGGTACCAACTAACACGCCTTGGGACACAGATTGCAAGCGAATATCCATTAATCACCTTTTTGATTAATTTAACGGGAAGCTTTTGCTTAGGCTGGGTGACCGGGGCACAATTGGATCAAACGTGGACGCTTTTTTTAGGGGTCGGCGTGTTGGGTGGCTACACGACTTTTTCAACGTTTAATAGCGAGTTAAGTCAGCTGTGGTTTCGCCGCCGATATCATATTTTCTTCGGCTATCTGTTATTAACCTACGGGTTAGGAATATTGGTGGCAGCAGCGGGATTTTTCATGGGGCGCGCATAACGTGTCCCGGCAGAGATGGGCTTCTGCCGGTCAGCTACATAGCGCTTATCTGTACGATTAGACTGATCCTTGAAAGATAAGTGTTGGAAGTCGCACTCTTGTGAATTTAGTGTTAAACTTGTAGAACTGTTTATTTAGAAATCGGGGGACATCTGCTTTGACTGACGAACAAAAATCATTAGAACAACGCCGTTTAACCGAAATTATCGGGTTAATTAAAAACGCCGAAAAACACTTTGAAGGTGCTGTTAAACGGGCTAAATCAGAAGAAAAAGAAATTAACGCCAACTTCTTTGATGATGTGCGGTTGAATTTCAATAATGATTCAGCGATGACTGAAACGGCAGTTTCCATTGAACAGCAACGCCAAATGTTGCAAGAGCGGAATAATTCTTGGCAACAAGCTTCCCGCCAACTTGCGACGTTACAAAAAATGGAAAAAACCCCTTATTTTGCGCGGATTGATTTTAAAGAAAAGGGTGAACCGAAGTCGGAATCAATTTATATCGGGCTGGGCTCATTCACCGATCGCGAAGATCATTTCTTGATCTACGACTGGCGGGCGCCCATTTCATCGATTTACTATGAAGGAAAGACGGGGGAGGTCACGTACCAAACACCGGATGGTCCGCAAGATGTCAATATTTCATTGAAACGCCAATTCTTAATTGAAGACGGCCAAATTAAGGCCCTGTTTGACACCCAAGAAACCATTGGTGATCAAATGTTGCTTGAAGTGTTGGGGGAAAAGTCCGATACACAAATGAAGAGTATCGTGACGACCATTCAACGGGAACAAAATCAAATTATCCGGAACACTGATGCGGATTTATTATTCGTACAAGGCGCTGCTGGTTCTGGGAAAACATCCGCGATTCTACAACGGATTGCCTTTTTGCTTTACCGGTATCGCGGGAACCTTGATGCTAGTCAAGTGATCATGTTTTCGCCGAATCAGTTGTTCAACGATTATATCGCTGATGTGTTGCCTGAACTTGGCGAACAAAATATGATTCAAATGACTTATTATCAATATGTCGCCCGGCGCTTACCTAATCTGGCTGTGCAGAGCTTATTTGATCAATTTGAAACGCCGATCACTGAAACGGATGCGCGCATTAGCCGGCTGAAAGAAAGCTTGGTTTTCTATAAAGCGGTCAAACGCTATGCCGCACATCTTGAAAAAGGGGACATGCGTTTTCGCGATTTGAAGATGAATGGTAAGGTCTTGATTAGTAAGGAAAAAATCAGTGATGTCTATTACCGTTTCAATGAAAACTATCATTTAGGCAATCGATTAGATGCGACGAAGGAAAGTTTATTGCGTAGCTTGAGCCACAAAGTCGACCACGAAACCAAAGCGGATTGGGTGACTGAGCAAGCTGAAAACTTAAGTGATGAAGAACTCCGCGAAATCATGGCGGGTAAGGACTTTAAAAATGGCGAAGCAGAAAGCAAATATATTGCTAAGCAAATCGTTTTGAAAGCCTTCAAACCCGTTCAAAAGGGGATTCAACGTAATCGTTTCTTGAGTATTCAAGCGCAATATGTGCATTTCATGCGGGTTGTCCCACAATTGATTGATTTGGCTGAATTCGACCTCACCCCCGAAATTTGGAACGCGCATGTGACTGATTTTATCGTCAACTTAAAGGCCAAAAAAATGACGTTAACAGACGTGACACCGTATTTGCATCTTTATGATTTAATGACTGGTAAACATGGTGAACGCGATATGCGGTTTGTTTTTATCGATGAAATTCAAGATTACACGCCATATGAATTGGCCTTTTTGAAGATGCACTTCCCGAAGGCCCGCTTCACATTACTTGGCGATTTGAATCAAGCGATTTTTACCAAAGAAAACAGCACAAACTTATTACAACAAGTGCAACAACTCTTTGATGCGCAAAATACGAAGGTCGTCCAATTGACGCGGTCATATCGGTCAACTAAACAAGTGACGGACTTTACCAAGGGGCTTTTAAAAGGCGGGCAAAAGATTGAAGCCTTCAATCGTGAAGGTGACAAACCCAACTTGATTGTGCGTCAAAATGAAGATCAATTGGTCGCTGACGTGAAGGCCCAATTGGTTAAGAACGAGGCAGATAAATTAACGACGGCGATTATCACCAAGACATTGGTGCAAGCGCAAGAATTAACGGCTAAGTTGAAAGCCAGTGGCACCAAAGTCACCTTAATTCGTTCCGAAAATCAACGTTTAGCAGCAGGGTCGCTAGTTGTCCCAAGTTTCTTAGCTAAGGGGTTGGAATTTGACGCGATTATTGGTTGGCAAGTCAGTGCAACCAACTATAATCATGAAGATCAACGGCAATTGCTCTACACCATCTGTTCAAGAGCGATGCATCGTCTCACCTTATTAGCAACGGCGGAGATGTCACCTTTGATTGATAATGTAGACCCGGATGACTATACGTTAATTAACTAGGCAAAACGCGCGCTGAAAAGCGGGCGTTTTTACTTGAGGCGTTTAAACAAAAGAATACTGTTATAAGAACACAGTAATAAAGACCGCTTCACGGTTCAAGCGATAGATTCGAGTACAGCGGACAAAAAAGTGTACATGGCTCGCTGCGATTCGTTACAGTTTATATAGAATATGATTGATACTGATTAAAATTCGATTGCCCCTGCTAAATTGATGCTGGGCGGGCAATTAACTAGCCTATTTTATAAGGAGTACTATGATGCAAAGATTAAAGTATTTTTACAGGCGCCATACGACGGCAGTCACTTTAGTGTTTTTTGGCTTATTAAGTATTGCGATGGTGGCCATCGTCTATTTACAGCCCAATAAAATCCTATCGGGTTCGGACTATCATTTCCACATGAACCGCATTGAGAATTTGGCACTGGCCATTAAACATGGTAACTGGTTCCCGAAAATTAGTTACTTTTTTATTGGCGGTATGGGATATGCGGCCAGTCTTTTTTACCCAGATACTTTCCTCTATTTACCAGCCATTCTGAGAATCATCGGCTTATCCATTAAAGAAAGTTTTATTATATTTGCAATTGTGCTTAATTTTAGTACGTTCTTAATCACATATATTTCGGGGAAATTAGCGGGTTTTAATAAAAAACAAGCTTTAATATTCTCTTTGATGTATGGCCTTAGTATTTATCGGTTTGCGGATTTAGTTAATCGGCAAGCTATTGGCGAAGTGATCGCGCTGACCTTTTTCCCCTTAATTATTGTGATGTTAACGCGGTTAAAAAAAGGTGAGCACCGGTATTGGTATCTGTTATCAATCGGGATGGTGGCAATTGGCTACAGTCATATGATTTCGGTTGAAATGATGGGGATTGTCATCATTATTTATACCTTATTCAACCTCAAGACCTTCTATCAAAATAAGAGTTTGAAGCCGCTCATTGCGGCGGGGTTATTAGCACTTGGCTTATTAGGCAGTTATTTCTTAGCGGTTGGCGAACAAATGGCAACGACGACTTTTCAAGTGACCGCCCAACCACTGGCTTTTTTATCAGATCGCACATTACCGTTGAAAAGCCTTGTTGTTAATTCATTAACGAATGCGGTTTTCCATGCTAATACGGTTAACGTCGGCATCACGGTTCTACTTGGATTAGGGATCGCGTGTGGCCTATTTTACTATTATAAAAATGACCGTGATCTAATTGTGATTGCGCTGGGGCTATTCATAGCGGTGACGCCGATTATGCCATGGCATTTGTTGGATCATACAATTGTCAACACCATTCAGTTCCCGTGGCGTTTTTTTGCCATTATTACGGCCATTGTGAGTTACTTAGTGGCTAAGGATGCATGCCATTTATTAAATAATAAGTTCTACTTTTATCTACTTATTCTATTATTGGGTGTGGGAAACGTTATTTATTCAACAAACAGTATTCAAAACCAAAGTTGGCGCTTTAGAACGAATGCAGCCTACAACACGCCCAACCCGTATTATATTGGCGCTGGGCATGAGTACTTACCCGCTCAAACCGATTACCAGAAAATTTTGCGGCATAAAAAACAAGTGCTTAGGTATTCGCACCGTAAAATAGCCATTACCAATGTGCAACATTCCTGGGGCCGTTATCAGTTTGATTTCCGGACATTAACGGATCAAAAAGCCGTCGTTGAAGTGCCCTTTATCTATTACAAGGGGTACGTTGCCGAGCGCAATCATCAGCGAGTACCGGTGCGGATGAATAAACAAACTGGACGAACCGAAGTTGCTTTGAAAGGAACCGGCAGGATAACCGTTGACTATCAAACAACGCCTATTCAGCGAATAGGGGTCGTCATTAGTTTGCTTAGCTTAGGGCTGTTGATCATAATCATTTATAAAGACCAAAGCCGAGCCGTTAATCGGCCTTATGCACATCACTAGAGGCATCCGCAGAAGATAAACGCCAGATGACGCCCTTTGTTTTTAATGTTAAAATGAATGCGTTTAGGATTGGAGGATGTCGGATGAAAAACGAGATGAAATATTATGAAATTCCGCGCGATGAATGGCAAGGGTTTCATGGTCGCGGTGACGGGTATACGGGCATTACAGATTCAGAGTTGGAACAGATTCGGGGCTTGAATGATCGGATCTCACTTGCCGATGTGCGTGATATTTATTTACCGCTACGGCATTTAATCCAGATGAACTATGAACAGTACCAGATGCGCCAGATGGAAAAGTCTGAATTCCTAGAGATTAAGCCCCATAAAACACCGTTTATCATCGGCATCGCGGGGAGTGTCGCGGTCGGTAAGAGTACGACCGCGCGCTTGTTACAACTTCTTCTCAGCCGCGCCTATCCAGATAAGAAGGTCCAGATGATTACGACTGATGGATTTTTATATCCGACAGCCACCCTGAAACAAAAGGGCATTCTCGATAAAAAGGGCTTCCCCGAAAGTTATGATATGCCGCACCTGATTCAATTTATGAATGCGGTCAAAAATAACGATGGCCCCGTCAAAGCACCGCAATATTCGCATCAGATTTACGATATTGTGCCGGATAAATTCGACGTGATTGACGATCCAGATGTTTTAATTGTCGAAGGCATCAACGTCTTACAGTTGCCCTCAACTGAGCAGATATACGTCAGTGACTTCTTCGACTTTTCAATTTATGTCGATGCCCAAGCCGATTTGATCAGGAAGTGGTTCCTCGAGCGTTTCGATCTATTGCTCGACTTAGCGCAAGATGATCCGACCAACTACTATTACCCATACGCCATCGGGGACCGCCAAAGTGCGTTTAAGATGGCGCGGCGGGTATGGCGGGACATCAACTTACAGAATTTAAATGAGTATATTTTACCAACGCGGAATCGCGCCGATGTCATTTTGCATAAAACGAAACATCACGTGATTGATAAGGTCTTCCTACGTAAATATTAATTGTAGAATGAGTTTTTTCACAGGAAGGCCTTCAATCCATTGACGTTTTCATTATTAATCAGTAAAATGGATACATTATCGTTTGACAAGTGTTATGAACTAAGTGACGGGGCGACCCGTCACTTTATTAAAAAAGAGGAGTGAGTTGTTTGGCCCAAAAGGACATGCAAGATTTCGATAAGATTATCGTATTAGATTACGGTAGTCAGTATAATCAATTGATTACACGTCGTATCCGTGAATTCGGGATTTTCTCTGAATTGTTGCCTAACACGACAACTGCAGCGCAAATCAAGAAAATCGCCCCTAAGGGAATTATTTTCTCGGGTGGCCCAATGAGTGTTTACGATGATGGTGCCTTTTCAGTTGACCCCGAAATTTTTGAACTAGGGATTCCAATTCTCGGGATTTGTTACGGGATGCAGTTAATCAGTTTTAAAAACGGCGGGAATGTTGAAGCATCAACAGAACGTGAATATGGTAAGGCTGAAATTACGGTCACTGATAAAGACAGTGACTTATTCAAAGGTCTTCCTGAAAAACAAACGGTGTGGATGAGTCATGGTGATAAAGTGACTGCGATTCCAGAAGGTTACGTCACAGTTGCTGAAAGTGACAACACCCCGTTTACGGCGATCGAAAACCGCGCTAAGCACATTTATGGGATTCAATTCCATACTGAAGTACAAAACACTGAATTCGGGAACGATATTTTAAAGAACTTTGCATTTGGTGTCTGTGGGGCCCAAGACAACTGGACAATGAATGATTTCATCGACATGCAAATCGAAAAGATTCGCGAACAAGTCGGTGATAAAAAAGTCTTACTCGGCCTTTCAGGCGGGGTCGACTCTTCGGTTGTTGGGGTGTTATTGCACCGCGCAATTGGAGACCAATTGGTCAGCATCTTTGTTGATCACGGCTTACTCAGAAAAGGCGAAGTTGAACAAGTGATGGAAAGTCTTGGCGGTAAATTTGGCCTGAACATTATCCAAGTGGACGCAAGAGAACGTTTCTTGAACAAACTCGCGGGCGTTTCGGATCCAGAAAAGAAACGGAAGATTATTGGTAACGAATTTATCCAAGTGTTCGACGAAGAAGCAACTAAGTTAAACGGCATCGACTTCTTAGCGCAAGGGACTTTATACACGGACATTATTGAAAGTGGAACAAGTACTGCAACAACCATCAAATCTCATCATAACGTTGGTGGGCTACCAGAAGACATGCAATTTAGCTTAATTGAACCTTTAAATACGTTATTTAAAGATGAAGTTCGTGACCTTGGTGAAAAATTAGGGATGCCACATGAACTCGTTTGGCGCCAACCATTCCCTGGTCCTGGTCTGGGGATTCGGGTCCTTGGGGAAGTCACAGAAGACAAATTGAAGATTGTCCGCGACAGTGATTTAATTCTGCGTGAAGAATTTGCGCTTGCCGGCTTAGATAAAACGGTTTGGCAATACTTTACTGTCTTACCAGGCATCCGTAGTGTGGGTGTCATGGGCGATGGCCGGACATACGACTATACAGTCGGCATCCGGGCCGTTAACTCAATCGACGGGATGACCGCGGACTTCTCACGGATTCCATGGGATGTCTTGCAAAAAGTTTCGGTGCGGATCGTCAACGAAGTCGATCACGTCAACCGAATCGTGTACGATATTACGAGCAAGCCACCTTCAACAGTGGAATGGGAATAAAAAGCTCAGCAAAACACCGCACAGCGTTTCAACGCTATGCGGTGTTTTTTTGTGCAATTAATTGCGCCTTTTAATGGCTGGGCTTTGAAATCCAATCCAATATAGGGTACCATCTAATCAATGAAAGTAGGGATCATTGATGACAAATGGGCAACCATTAACGACTGGTGAAAAGATCAAACAAGGACTTGTCTTTGCAGTGGCAAAGCTAATTCCAATATTTCCATTAATTGGATTAACCATGATTCATAGCGGACAGTCGGCGGCATCTTATATGCCATATATCTTATTCTATACAGCCTTAAAAACGGGCCTATTATTTGTCAATAGTCTAGGACACGTGCAAAATGCGTTTAAAATAACTAGTATCAGCATGGTGCTAGCTGCTGGGGCTTTATTGGTATTGGCCATTTCGCCGTGGTTGTATCTAACCGATATGGCGGCTTTTATCTTGGGGGCTAGCGCCAGTGTAATCATGCCGACCTATGAGGGCGTTTATTATCACGAGCGCGTGGTTTGGAAATGGTATCTTATGGGTACTGAAATTAAGACCTTATTGGGATTTAGTTTACTCACCGCTGGGGGTTTAATCATTGCGAGTCACTTTTCGTACCGGTTGGTCTTTGTAGTCATTATGGGTTTTGTTTTAATCGGTTTGATGGGCATGCAGCGCTTTGAACCGTTTGTAAAACAACCTGGCGAAGCCGTTTTTGTACCGCAAACGAAATCGGTCAATAATTTAGAATTATTTATCTGGGTCACTATCATGGCATTTGCGTTGCGATACTTGCGCCTATTTGAAGCTAAGTTTGTTTGGCAACTAGTGCTCATTGCGATTGTTGGCTTAATTGGACTAGTTATCCGGGTTATTCTGACGCGGGGGATGCAGACGAATATGCCAGCTTGGTTATTAATCGCCGCGCTAATCAACGGTGCATTTGAGACGTTCCTAATGCTTTATATCTTTGTTGCCGTTCAAAATAAGGCCTTAATGATTGCCGCGTATATGACCTATGGAATCGGCATGCTTCTGGCGCAAGTTATGCGCCGTACGATTCAAGGACGCTTTACCCAATTATCAGACCTAAAAGGCCAACTACTAGGTTGCATCATTGGCGCTTGGCTGATGATGATTCCATACACAATCCTCCTCGGGATTGTATTGATTAGTTTCTTTGGCAGTGCCAACAGCATTCTTTTAAATCATCGTGCTTATAACACCGGTGTCACGACACCAGCCCAAACCTTAATTGTTAAATATCGGAATACGTATCTCGGTAGTATCCTAATGCAATTTATTTTAATTATTGGTTTGATGGGTTTAGCCGCCTTGCGACAACAAAACCTGGCGGCCATGATTGCCCAAATCAGTGGCAGTGTCGCAATGACTAACACCACCAGTCAATTGATTCACCTGGCCGGTCTAATCAGTGTGGGCTGGCTAACGGTGATCGCTGGCTTGGCTGGCAAATATTTGCCAGCGATCGATGAAAATCCGCTCACTTAATGGATAAAAATAACGGCCCCTGTTTAGGGACCGTTATTTTTGTTTTTGAATATTGGGTTATTATTTATACGGATTTTGGGGGATGAAAAACATAAAGGTGCCTCTAGCGGTACAATACTCAAATAAACGAATAGCGACTTCTCAAAATCCGCCCTAGATTCTAACTATCTTTAAAAATCAGATGTAACTAAACTGGATTCTATAACTAAAATTGAGTGCTATTAGTTAGAAAAATGGGGAGCTTTCAATATATTATAGGGTATTATAAAAATTATTATTTATATGGTTACTACAAAGAATAATGAGAATTAGACATAATATTAAATTGTGATTTCACTGTAAGAAATAAAAGTATATAGTTATTACTAAATAGTACTATTTAATTTTTGGGGGGATTATAGTGACAATAAAAATTGATTTTCATATACATACATTATCAAAAGCTGGAAAAGATAATGGTTTTATTTTTTCACTTGGTTGGTTGAAAGAATATGTAAAGGTCCAGAAACTGGATGCGATAGCAATAACAAATCATAATTTATTTTCAGAGACGCAGTTTAAGGAAATTAATGATGCATTAGAGTGCACAGTATTACCTGGTATTGAATTAAGTTTAAAAGATGGACATGTGAATATAGTTTTTGAAAATTCAGAAGATAATAGAAATAAGTTAGCTAAAATAGCACAGACCCTTGAGTTAGGTGTAGTGAAAGGACTATCTATCGAAGAGTTTAAAGAAAAATTCTCAGAAATGAAAAAAGGTATCATTATTTTTGAGTATGGTAAGAGTAATTCACTTGTAATTGATGAAGATTTTAATGATCCATTCTTTCGAAATTATACTCTTGTACGCGGTGTAGGAACACAATTAAGGTTTCAAAAAGCATTATTACAGGATCAACCATATTGTCCAGTTTTATTTAGTGACGGCCATGCAACAGAAGTTGATCCTGATCCCGTTCGCAATGATATAGTAAAACTTGGGTTGAAGAACACCTTTGTGCAGATGGAAAAATTTAATTTTAATCAATTGTTAGAAGAGTTAAAAAATAAAGAACATGTTCAAACAACTAAAGATGGACTTAGTAATATATTTGAAATTGATGTAGAAAATAATCCGATAGCCGTTTCAACAAAATTAAATTTAATTGTTGGTAGAAGGGGTAGTGGGAAAACATATTTACTAGACCATATACAAAGCCAATATGAAAATAGTGACAACACAATTGCATATATTCGTCAATTCAAATCAAATGAAGAAACAAAAGTATTTTTGGATCAAGAAAAAAATAGGATAGCAAATGATTTTCGAAATCGATGGGTAGAAAATAATAAAACGCAACTTGATGGTATTGTACAGTTTTATAAAACCAATTTTGAAGACCAAGTTGAAGAATATTTAAAGAGTGTGAGACGATTTGCTAATGAGTTTGTATCTTCGAAAGTAGCAAAAGAAGTTCAATTATTTTCACAAAATAAATTCGAGATATTAGACACAAAACAGAACCAAAAAAATATGGAGAAGATGAAGGAAGTAATTGAAGCTCGAGATTTATGGCAATTCATTTCAGGGGAGAGAAGGGAAATATACCTAGCTAACTTGATATCGGCGTATAGAGAACTTAGAACTAATTTGATAAGACAAGAATTAGATAATGAAATAAAGGAAAAAGTAAATAATATCGTAGAAATCGTAAAAAATATAGTTGTAAAAAAAACTGCTATACAGCCAGTTAGTACCCTTGATATTGTGAGTCAATTTAGCCGTTATAAAGAAAAACAGCAAATTGAATTATTTATGAAGAAAGCTATTGCAGATATTGTGGATAATGTAGTACCCGAATATTCTTATAAAATTCATGTTGTAAAAGAAGAGTGGAAAAGTGCCGATGATTTTATAAAAAATGTACCAAGTGAGGGTAGGACTGCGGTAAAGGGTGATTTAGTAACGCCATATACAAATAAAAATTACTTACTATTTCTGAAGAATTTATTTAGCGATAAGTACCTGACAAAATTTACACTTGAAAGTGGATTGGATTTATCTCGATATTTATTTAATTTTAGAGTTGAGTTATTAACGGAAGCTGGTACTCGTGCATCAGGAGGACAGCAAATGGCTTTAGGATTAATGATGAAATTAGATGATGCAAAGAAGGCTGATATTGTATTAGTGGATGAACCGGAAGGGTCTCTAGATAATGTATTTATTAAATATGAATTAATACCAAAGCTCAGGGAATTATCTGGTACTATTCCTGTTTTTGTTATTACGCATAATTCAACTTTAGGAGCATTATTAAATCCAGATAGGCTTATTATCGCTAAATTTAATACGGTTACAAAAAAACATGAGTTAAAATCAGGAGACTTCCTGTCTAAAGAGGTATTTGATAGTGATGGAAATGTAAGTTATTCTTATGAAGACTTTGTAGATGCGATGGAAGCAGGGTATGATACTTATGTAGAAAAGGGGAATCAGTATGGATATCTTAAACATTAACAATAATGAGGTACAAATTAGAGTGAGTGAAGAAGAAAGCGTATCCGTTTTGGATATTAGTAAAGAGCAGTTATTCAAAATACTAGACAATATTTACGAGAATGAGGAGTATTATAATTTAGAGTTGGTGGGAAACGAATTAGCGTCTATTAAAAATCCGGTAAAAAAAGTAATTGCTGAGCAGATTTTAGATAAAATACAGGACTTTAAGAAACAGGTAGGTGCACTTAGAACTACATTAAGTGCAAAGTATCCAGAAATCCATAGTGAAATTGAAAAATAATAGTAATATGTTCGTAAGAATTAATGCAATGGAGTGTGTTCAAACATGAAAGATATCTACGTCGTTGGTGCTGCAATCATCAAGGATAATCAAATTCTATGCACAAAGCGGGCCACTGACCGAATTTTAGGAGATTTGTGGGAATTTCCGGGTGGGAAGATCGAACCGGATGAGGCGCCGGAAGCTGCTTTAGTGCGGGAAATAAAAGAAGAGTTGGGAGCTGATATTTTAGTTGGGCCGACAGTCGCAACCGATGTACACCAATATGACTTTGGTAACGTTCATTTAACCGTTTATTATGCGCAGTTCACAAAGGAAAGTTTTGGGTTAGTGGCGCACAGCCAGATGAAATGGTGCCATCAATCTGAATTGGACCAATTAACTTGGGCTCCAGCAGATGTGGCAGCGATGCAAGCCATTCAAAAACAAGATTTAACACAATTAACGTTTAAGTAGGGAGCATTCATGACGGATTTACAGACTGAATTACAAAATTCAGCTTTAGCAGGATTAGTTGATAAGGAGCGCTATATTTCTCAGGACGAATACCTGCCGAAGTTACTATTTAACACAGCAGAAGATCATGTTAAGACGCATTTGGATGAAGAACTGATGACTTGCCAGCACTTCACTTTTGCCGTGGCTTTCATTACAGAGGCAGTTTTAACGATGCTGAAACCAAAGTTAGCCGACCTTGCCTTAAAAGGGGTTACGGGCCGGATTTTGACGTCTAATTATCTAGGCTTTAACAAGCCTAAAGTCTTTAAAGAATTGTTGAAAATCCCCAACCTTGAGGTGCGGATTTTAAAACAATCTGATTCATTTCATGCCAAAGGTTATATTTTTGATAAGGGCGACTATCAATCAATGATTATTGGAAGCTCGAACTTGACTGAAACGGCATTAATTCGTAATTACGAGTGGAACTTAAGAATTACCTCATATGAAAATGCAGCGCTAACCGCCCAAGTTATCAACGAAGTCCAACAGCAATGGCAACGTGCAGAGGTGTTAACGCCAGATTGGATTGCTAATTATGAAGCTGATTACCAGACAATTATTATTAATCGTCAGAAAAACGAACCAGCCGCAATTGTTGCCGAAGAGTCCGCACACTACAGCACGATTACGCCTAATCATATGCAAAAAGAGGCGTTGAAGTCGTTGAATTTCTTGCGACATGAGGGCCATCAAAAAGCATTAATTGTTTCGGCAACCGGAACTGGGAAAACTTATTTGGGGGCATTTGATGTCCAACGTGTGAATCCGAAGAAGTTCCTATTTATTGTGCATCGTGAACAGATTTTAATGAAGGCTAAAGCCAGTTTCCATCAGGTGTTAGGCGGCGATTGGTCAGAGTATGGGATCTTATCGGGGAATGAAAATCAACGGGATGCACGATATTTATTTGCGACGGTCCAAACGCTGTCCAAAGAGAGGACATTAACGCAGTTTGACCCAGCAGAATTTGACTATATCATGATTGATGAAGCACACAAATCGGGTGCCAGCAGCTATCATCGGGTGATTGATTATTTTAAACCACAATTTTTATTAGGAATGACGGCGACTCCTGAACGGACGGACGATTTTAATATTTACGAGTTGTTCGACTATAATTTGGCCTATGAGATTCGCCTGCAAGATGCTTTGGAAGAAGATATGTTAGCCCCGTTTCATTATATTGGTGTGACGGACTACGAGTTAGATGGCGAGATTAGTGAGGAAAAGACACCGTTACAAAATTTAGTTTCTTCGGAACGAATGGATTATGTTGAACAGCAGTTGAACTATTATGGTTATGCAGGTGATCAGGTCCATGGCTTAATTTTCTGTAGCCGGAAAGATGAAGCCAAAGAAGTTGCGCAGATTATGACCGCTAAAGGCTATCCTTCAGTTGCTTTGACTGGCGAAGATAGTGTTGATTATCGAGAACAAGTCATTCGAGACTTTGAAGCTGGTAAGTATCAATATATTGTGACGGTTGATATTTTCAATGAAGGGATCGACATTCCTTGTATCAATCAAGTGGTAATGTTGCGGAATACGCAATCCAGTATTATCTTTATCCAGCAACTGGGCCGGGGTTTACGGAAGTTTCCGCGTAAAGATTTTGTGACGGTGATTGATTTTATCGGAAATTACAAGAATAACTATTTGATTCCGATTGCTTTAACAGGTGACCATTCACGGAATAAGAATAGTCTACGTAGTAAGTTGAGTACGGACCAAATTATCGGGATGTCGACGATTAATTTTACCGAAGTTGCTAAACAACGGGTTTACGATTCGATTAATAATAGTAATTTGACTGAATTGAAACAGTTGCGCGATGATTATCAAGATTTGAAGAAACGTCTTGGCAGAGTACCGTTGTTGTTTGATTTTACAACGCATGGTTCGATTGATGGCTCAGTTCTGGTTGCTAAATACGACAACTATTACCAGTTCTTGTTGAAGATGAAAGAGGATGTCCATCTCACTATTGACGAAGATCAGGTTCTAAGAATGCTATCCAAAGAATTACTGAACGGGATGCGAGTTCACGAGTTATTATTATTAAAGCTACTGCTTGAAAAAGATGGTGGATTATCAGTTGATGACTTCAAACGAGCACTTGAACAGGTACACGCTAGAACTGATCAGAAGACGTTAGACTCAATGTTATTAATCCTTGGGTTAAGCTTCTTTAAAACAACAGATCAAGACAAATACGGTCGTGAAGCCTACGTAATATTACTTAACAATCAATATCAATTAAACTCTAAAATTAAGGCTGCTTATCAAGCAAATTCGTTTTTCAAATTGCTTGTGGATGATGTTTTAGCGACGGGTTTATTCAAAGCAGACGATTATGATCAAACTGTGCCATTAACAATTGGTAAGAAGTATACGCGAAAAGATGCTTGTCGTTTATTAGGTTGGGAGAAAGATCAGTCTTCAACAATTTATGGCTATAAAACAGCATATGGGACTTGCCCACTATTTATTACCTATGCCAAATCGCAGGATATTGATGATGGTATTAAGTACGAAGATGAGTTTTTAAATAGTCAAACGATGCGCATGTTCACGCGTCATCCTCGGAAAATCGACTCAGCAGAAGTTCAAACAATGGTTCAAGGGAATGCATCTGGTGAATTAAAAATGCCATTATTTGTGAAAAAAAGTGATGATGAAGGTACTGATTTCTATTACTTAGGGCTTGTTGATATTGACCAGAAGTCATTACGACAAGAATCAATGGTCGTTAACGATGGTAAGATCGATCCAGTTGTAACAATGAATTTAATCCTTGAAAAACCAGTGCAATATAGTTTGTATTTAAATTTGACGAAGGATTAAGCTGACACACATAAAATATTTCTATAATCTGTTATTGATTAGGAGAAACGATGGATCTTGTAGAATTTGTTCTCACTACTATTATTATAAGAATACTGACATCATTAACTACGTCGTTATCAAATCTACTAGAAATGTTTTCAAAGATAATTTTTTCAGAAAAAGGTAATAGACTTTAGCGGATGCGGTTGTATAGTAAGTTTAATAATAATATTTATACTTTGTAAAATATCTTTTATAGCAATGGTCTTTTAGGCTGAAGATTATTTCAGATAGGATCACGTTATTTGTTAAATTATACGTACCGTAAATATGGGTTACCAATAATGATAACGGAAAATGGCTTGGGTGCCGTCGACGAAATTTCTGCTGACGGTAGGATACAAGATCCATATCGAATTGACTATTTAAGCAAGCACATTCAAGAGATGAAAAAAGCAATTGAAATTGATCAAGTTAATTGTATCGGGTACCTAACTTGGGGACCAATCGATTTAGTGAGTGCAACTACTGGTCAAATGAGTAAGCGATATGGGTTTATCTATGTCGATATAGATGATCAAGGCCAAGGGACTGCCAAACGATTAAAAAAAAATTCGTATTATTGGTATCAGCAAGTGATTACATCAAATGGTGCTAAGCTGGAGTATGGTAGTGAGTAGTACTTAATCATATAAAAGCTTCAAAAAGCCCGCCTCACTTTTATAGTGAGGCGGGCTTTTTGAGCAATTGAAATCGGAAATCTGTTTTAAAGTTAATGTGTAACTAATATAATTAATTATTAGATAATTTTTAAAGCTAGTATGCTCTTAAAATCTTTTTAAACGAACTTAACGTGGGATGTTCAAGTAACTTTTTCTGAGCGATTGTATCTTCTAAGAAATCTAGGAGCAAATCATAGATAGATTCTGAAGCGGCAAAATCCTCTTTGGTGATGGAAAATAAACAGATAAAGTTGACGCGGGTATTACCTGCCCAAAGGATTCCTTCAGGTGCAATTGCCAGGGAAAGGGCAGATTGATTGGCGATTAGTGACATTGGATGTGGGATAGCCAACACACTATTGATGCAAGTATTACCAATCTTTTCGCGTGTCAGTACACTGTCGATAAAGTCTGATTCCACGAAGCCTTCAGATTGAAGATTGTCAGCCATTTTAGTTAATAAGGCTTCTTTAGACATAGTTCCTTTAATTGAATAAAAAAAGGAAGGTTTAAATAAATCGATTGTGGAAAGTTGATGGGTAAGCTGTGTAATACGTTCGCCGATCCGTTCAATATCGCGATCTAAGTTGTTAACATCTAAGAAAAATGAGGTATATTTGGTTTCTGAAATTGGAATTGTTGAAACAAGAATGTCATTATGAACGATTTTTTGGTGCATTAATTCAGCGTACGAATATGTACCAACAATGTTAACAATTTGAGAATATTTTTTTTTAAGTTTAATCTCAATTAACTTACTGAGTGTTCTACCACTAGCACAAACAATTGCTACATCTATTTTTTGATAATGATGCTGATCATTGCGTTCTATAGCACCAGCAAGGTGTAGTGCAATATAACCAACCTCGTCTTCGGAAAAATCGATACCATATTTTTGTGTCACTTCTTTTAACTGCGTCAAGCTAAGATCATAGGGTAATGGAAAAGATTTTTTAATAGTTTCTAACAGTGGGTTTGTTCGATTTGTATTGTAGATGTCCATATTAATAAAGCCTTTGATGTGGGCCGTTAGGTCACGCCTAAGAACTTCATCATGCGTCCAGTCATAATTTGTTTTTTGTTTAATGCCTTGTAATATAGTATTTACAATTTCGGATGAAGTTGATGAGATATAGTCGATATTTTCAGTATCTTGAACTAATCTCGGAAAATTTACACCAATATTGTAATAACAATAGTCGCGTTCAAAAATGTTGAATTGAATGGCATATTCTTTTTCAATTACTTTAATAAGCTCTGATACTTTATTGATAACGTCAGTATTTAATTTTGGGACCTTTAACGGAATAGTTTTTAAGGGTTTATTTTGCATAATTCGAGTAATCGATAGTGCTAGTGCGGATAATACATTTTTATGATAAAAATCCGATTCTAAAAGATCTAAATCCTTAAGATAAGTCATTTCTAAATTCTGGAGCTGAGCTAAATCGATGTCTTCAAATAGGTGGTATTCAATTGATGAAAAATCAATAATATAATTTTGAAGGTCAGCACGGATTAATAGCTCAATAATGGCCTTACGGATATTAAATTCTAGTCCTACTAGCTCGAATCCTACATTTGGATGGTTAATGAGTTTGAGATTAAAGGTCGTGAGCTGTTCTTTAACCTGTTTAAGATATGTGTAAAATGTATTTTTACTAATATATAAATTATCCAGTAATGAATCAACAGATTGTGGTGTTGTACTTGTTAGTAGTAAGTACAGTAAGTATTGCTGACGCTCTTCAGGGGTGGTTAGTTGAGTAGAATTATCTGAATCAGCACTGTACCACCATTTCATAAAGCCGTGATTATCAGTAATAACTAATTGGTATCCTTTGCTACGAGTAAGGTTAATCTTAGCATGGTGGATGGGTAATATGTCATTGAGTATCGCAATATCATGGCGAATGGTACGATCGGAAACCGCCAATTGAGATACCAAGGCATTAAGTGCGAGAGGTTGTTGCCGATTCAAAAGTAAAATATTTACTAAGTCATCCAGTCTTTGGTAATCAAGTTTAGCCATGTAAAAATCTCCTCACGAATTATCTAATTTAATTCTAACATTAGTAGATACAAGTTAGACTACAATGGATTTCCAGATAAAATGGAAACGCTTTTATAAAGTGTTGTACCAACAAACGCTATGACTTTTGGAAAATGTAAGGGTTTTCTAAATTGAACTACAATATTATTATAGGGTTGTGGTTAAGGAGGGAATAAGATGAAATTTACAAAAAAGAATATTCTTTTGAATCAAGAAGCAGAGTCAAAAGAAGCATTATTGAAGGTTATCGCTAAGTATGCCAAGATGCAAAACATTGTAGATAGTGAGGAGGCGACGTACAGAGCTTTTTTGAGAAGAGAGGCTGAGTCATCTACAGGGCTTCAGGATGGTTTTGCGATTCCACATGCAAAAGATGAAACTGTAAAAACGCCAACTGTAATTTTTGTTAAAAACAAGAAGCATATCTCTTGGGAGACGTTTGATGATCAACCGGTTCAATATGTATTTGCATTATTAGTACCTAAAGCTGAGCAAGGGACTGTGCACATTCAGATGCTCAGTGCACTAGCAACTGCGCTTATGGAAGATGATTTTAAAAATGCTATTATCAGGAACACAAGTGCAGCAGAGTTAGTAACAATTATTAGTAATGAAATGATAGGAGTGAATCAACAATGAAAATTGTCGGAATCTCAGCTTGTCCAGCAGGATTAGCACATACACCAATGGCAGCAAAAGCACTACAAAAAGCTGGTGTTAAGTTAGGATATGATGTCAAGATTGAACAACAAGGATCACTGGGGCAAGTCAATAAAATTTCTCAAGCGGAAGCAGATGCTGCAGATTTTGTCTTACTAGCAACTGATCAAAAAGTAATTGGGTTGGAACGTTTTGAAGGTAAACCTCAATTACGAGTAAACATCAGCACATGTATTAAAGCTCCTGAAGCAGTGCTAAAAAAGTGTGTTCAAGCAGTAGAACAAAGATACTAGAAACTGGAGGGTAAGTCATGAAAAAAGGTTTAGCACAAATGAAAGGGCACTTAATGAGCGGCATTAGTTTTGTACTGCCGTTAATTATTGGGGCATCGTTAGTGGTTGCAATTCCAAAAATGATGGCATTGGGGATGGGCCTAACGAGTTTAGATCCATATGCTAAGACCGAAGGATTCAAACATGCATTATATTTAATCGAGCAAGTTGGTTGGACTGGAATTGGCTTAATTAATACCGTGTTAGCAGGGTTTATTGCCTATTCGATTGGTGATAAAGCAGCATTAGGTGCTGGGTTTATCGGTGGAGCAGTTGCAACAAGCACTAATGCCGGCTTCCTTGGTGCATTAATTGCGGGTTTCTTAGCGGGTTATACCGTTAAGTATGCTAAAGAACATATTAAATTATCAGACAAATTTTCAGGTGTTATGCCACTTGTTATCCTGCCCTTATTTGCAACAATGATTGTTGCTATCGTCATGGGAGCAGTATTGTCAGGTCCGCTGTCATGGATTAATACGGGTTTAGTTAGTTGGATTCGCCACATGATTGAAAATAATGTTAATCAAGTTGTATTGGCGATTATTATGGGTGCCATGATTGGAACTGATTTAGGTGGCCCTGTGAATAAAGCGGCTTGGATGGCTGGAAATGTATTATTAGCTGAAAAAATTTATTTGCCAGCTATTATTGTAAATGCAGCAATCTGTGCAGTTCCTCTTGGTTATGCTTTCGCAACCTTATTCCATAAGAAACGCTTTAACAGTGAATTGCTAGATGCTGGTAGAAATAACTTTATCATGGGATTCATCGGAATTACAGAAGGCGCTATCCCGTTTACTTTGGTTAATCCATTAAAATTAGCACCTGTAAACATGATTGGTGGTGCAATCGCATCAGGCTTAGGAATTGCTTTAGGAATGCATGCTAAAATGCCACCAGTTGGCGGTGTTTATGGATTCTTTACAGTTGGTAGTGGTTGGGCATACCTAGTGGGGATGTTTGCAGGTGCGGCCTTTATCGGTTTTGTAGCGCCATTAGTTGCTGACTTCAATAAACAAGAGGTAGAAGAAGATATGAATTTAGATGATATCCAGATTGATTTTGAAAACTAAAAGCCAAATAAAAAAGCGGAGAAAGAAGGACTATGATGAAAAAGCAAGTGCATGTTGTTCCACATACACATTGGGATCGAGAATGGTATTTCACAACTAGTCGTTCTAGAGTGTATTTGATGCATAATTTTAAAAGGGTATTAGAACTGTTAGAAAACAAGCAGGGGTATGATCATTTTATTTTAGATGGTCAAGCTTCTTTGCTGGATGATTATCTAAAATGGCGACCACAAGATAAGATGCGAATTAAAAAATTAGTGCAAGCGGGTCAATTAATTATTGGTCCGTGGTACACTCAAACGGATCAGTTAGTCATTTCTGGCGAGAGTATTGTTCGCAATATGTTATATGGCATGCGTATTTGTAACGAGTTTGGTCGCTACATGAATGTTGGTTATGTCCCAGATTCGTTTGGTCAATCAGCAAGTATGCCACAAATTTATCAATCACTTGGTATTGAAGATACGATGTTCTGGCGCGGTGTTAGTGATGATCAGGTGCACAAAACAGAATATAAGTGGCGTGGTGAAGATGGTTCAGAAGTGAATGTATATCAAATTCCGAGTGGCTATTATATTGGGGGGGCAATCCCAGAAAAAGTAGATAGTTTGGCTAAATTTTTGAACGACGAACCATTTAAAACAACATGGAAAAGAAGTTCAACCAATCAGGTTTATTTCCCAAATGGGTTTGATCAGGCGCCACCAAGAGAAAATTTACCAGAATTAATTGATGAAATGAACAAATTATACGATGGAGAATATGAATTTCAGATTTCAACGATTGAATCATATATCAAAGCAGTTAAAGCGCAACATCCAGAGCTAGAAGAGATTAGTGGAGAATTATTAAATGGTAAATTGATGCGTATTCATAAGAGTATCTTTTCTTCACGTTCAGATTTAAAACAAATGAATACAGAAACTCAAAACTACTTAGTCAATACAATGGAACCATTACTAAGTTTAGGAATGGCATATGGATTGGAATATCCAGTCGAAACAGTCAGAGAAGTATGGCGGTTAATGTTTGAAAATGCAGCGCATGATTCAATTGGAGCATGTGTTTCTGATACAACTAATGAAGATATTTACATGCGCTATAAACAAGTAAGAGATATTACTAGTAATTTAGTGGAATTAACATTGCGAGAAATTGCTACGAGGATTGATAATCCGCAGTCTAGTGAAATATCATTAACGGTTTTCAATCCGTTGTCATCAGTACAAAATGGAGTCGTTGAAACAGAATGTTATGTCCCACAAAGAGAATTTGGGATACTTAATGAGCAAGGAAATGAAATTCCATATACAATCCTTGAATTTGTGGATCAAACAGAATATGTGTTAAATCAAGGTAATATATTAGATCCAAGCAAGGATATTTTTACACCAAATAAGGTTTATAAGGCAAAAATTGCATTACAGTTGAATGATATTCCAAGTGTTGGATACACTCAATATACAATTGATTTGCGTAAAAATACACTAACAGAATTGGCTGAACAAAAAAGAGAAATATTAGAGAATGAAGCATTAAAAATCTTCATTAATGATAATGGTTCGTTAGATATCTTAGATAAAAAGACAGCTATTACCTATAAAAATCAAGCTATCTTAGAAGAAAATGGTGATGATGGTGATTCATTTAATTATTCGCCACCGCATAACGACCTGAAGATTCAGTCAATTGAGTTTAAGCCGGCAGTCAAGGTGGTTAAATCAGAAATTTTAGAAATAGCAACTATTACGTACGAAATGTTGGTCCCTAAAGACCTAGTAGAACGTTCTGAAGGTATTCGATCAACTAGATTACCAGTAACGATGATTGTTAAGCTATCTAAAGGCCAATCGATAATTAATTTTGAAGTGGCAGTTGATAATCGTTGGGTTGATAGTCATCGACTATGCGCTCTGTTTGATACGGGAATTGCTTCGAAAGTGTCAACGGCCGACCAACAATTTGGGGTAATTCAACGACCTGTTGTTCGTCAGCCCGAAATGGACTTATGGCATTCAGCTCAAGAAAAATGGAACGAAATGCCGATTTCAATTGAAACGTGTCAAAGCTTTGTTACTTTAAATGATACACAAAAAGGAGTAGCAGTTTTTCCTAAAGGTGTTCGTGAATACGAAATTGTAGGTGAAAAGTATGATACAATTCGGCTTACTCTTTTTAGAACCTATGGTTATATGGGAAAAGAGAATCTTATTTATCGACCAGGAAGAGCATCTGGCGAATCGGTCGTAAAGACACCGAATGCGCAGTGCCATAAACAAATGAGTTTTAGTTTTACTGCTTATTATTATCAAGGGGATGTTGACTCAGGTGAGGTTGCTAATACTGCTAAAATAGTTAATACTCGTCCATTGGTTTACGAATATGCTGACTTTTTAAATTCACGACTGATTTTTACGCAAAGCGTAGTGCAAAAAGATTTACCTACTAGTGACAGTCTCTTCAAAACGAGTGGATGTTTAACATTAAGTGTTATTAAAAAAGCTGAGGAACGTCCGGGGATGATTATACGATTATATAATGGACATCTTTATGGAGAACTTGATGAAGTCATTACTTTTAAGCACCCAGTTAAATTTGCTGAATGGGTTGATTTAAAAGAAGTAACCCATTCAACGTTAGAGGTTGAGCATAATGCCGTAAAAGTACCAACATTGGCACATGCAAAGTTTGGCACCCTGTATATTGAATTTGAATAAAAATTTTGTAATGTTTCAATTATATTCTGTCTGTTGAAGGTCAAGATTTAATTCGGTTAGCGTACATTTCGTCAGTATTTTAGAGACAGTAAAAGCCCCCACTGTTATGTCAACAGTGGGGGCTTTTGTTAGTTTAATATTTCATAACTAATATTCGGTCGCTAAATGGTGTTTGGAGCAGGCCTAGTCGATATTTGCGGTATTCGCGGGCACCGCCTTCAAAGAGCAGACTGATGCTGTGGGTACTGGCATTAGCGCTAACTTGTTCGGCAGATGGCGGAATAGCGATGCTAGCTAGTTCTTTGTACTGATTATTCCGCTTGCTGATGTGGCTGAAGTCAAAGTCGTTTTTAAAATAACTCCGGTTAATGATTAGGTGACTGGACTGGTCGCCATTACTTTGGGTGTAAAGTGTAAAAACACTCTTTTGATCTTTGGTTGGTAAGACGGCTAAGCCTTGCATGCGATTATAACCAGGCGAATAAGATTTGATTAATCCTTGTTTTTTAAGTATTGCGATGACTTGGGTGCGCTTCATTTTGGCAGCTTCTCGGGCACTAACCCGTGGGGTGCGCATTGTTGTCGGTTTGATGAAGCCGGTTTGGTGGTTGACTTCAAAATCAACGACACTTCGATTATTGATGTTATTGCCATATTTTACAATTAAGAGATTATTTTTAAAGTAGCTTAGTCCGGAGGTCTTGCTGGCCCATTTTAGCGGGGCGATTTGATCGGCTTTGATTGGTTGCTGCACTTTAGCCGCTTGATAACGATTAATCGTGGCTAACCGTAAGGCCAACACTTGGGCTGATTGGTGGGTGTCATCTGACACCCATAGGAGCTGGTGGTCACGATCGTAAGCTAAGCCACCAACGTGTGCTTTGCGCGATAGAATGAGTGATTTTTGATATTTTCCAGTTTGTTTGTCGACGATAAAGATTAAGGAGTTTAGGCGATGATTGCCATCATAAGCACTGATGAAATAGCTATCATCATTCTCTGTTAAGCCTTGTGGGACCCAATTGCTGCCAAAAGCTACTTGCTTGGTTTGGTGATTGATGGACCAAGCCCCGTGGAGGCCGGGAATGATGACCGTCTTAAATACTTTGGGCATGATCCCGGTACTTTTTTGATGTTGATATTTGTCGAGCAATTGTCTGAAGGCTGGCTTACTCAATAATGCATGTTGATCAGCGGACCATTTTTGCACTTCGTTAGCTTGATAAATGCTATTGGTGTAAGTGAGATAATTACGCCAAGCGACACTGATAATTGAAGCGGTGGCTGCTAAGCCGACGACGGTTAGTAGTAACGGTCGGTTTTCTCGATAAGTGACCGTATTTTTGGTGATCTTTTTACTTGGGAGTAGCATTAATACTAGAAAATAAAGTGACCCGACTAGCGGGATAAAGCTAATAAAAACCCACCAACCAGAGCGGTTGGTATCATGTAGGCGCCGCACTTTAAGTGAAAAAGTGGCTAACCACGTCAAGAGGATAATCATTTGATGAAGAATAGCAACGAATAAATTATTTAAACTATCAACATTGCTGAAGGTAACAGCTGCAGCCAAAATGTTTTTAAATAGTAGAATTAGCAGTAGACTGAGCGCGTAGTTAATTAGAATCGGGACCCAATACGCTTTACGGGAGGTACGCCCACGCAAATCTAATAAGTGTGCCCAATAATTTCGATAAATCTTAAGCATAGTGTCGCTCCTCATTTAGTTAAATCGATACTTAGTTTTTGCGTATGCTGATCACTGTACCAGTCTAACAGGCCGTCGTGGTGTTGTGATTCGTGTATATAGTGCTGTAATAAGTGCTGTTCTTTTGCCGATAGTGCAAAGCTCGGTTGGGCCAGTTTAGCCGTAATCATTAGTAATGATATTAGCAGTAAAGATGAAAGTAGTATTTGGATGATTGTTCTCATCAATTATTCCTCCAGATAATCTGTTAGCTTTCCTACAATTCGATTGCGAAAAGGGAACTTTTGTGTAATAATTTTATATATTGAAAAGGTTACCACCTAACTGAATAAAAAGTCAATAAGTATTCTAAATATGGTATTTTTATGTATTTTTAATCACAAAATATGAATTTATATAAAACTATAGTTACTGGTTAGCATGGTAACTTAACCAATAAGTCTTTTAAAACATATTCAGGGGGAAATTAGATGATTATTTTTCGTATTTTAGGAATTGTGTTGATTATCATCGCTGCGATATTAGTCACCTTATCGCGAACATTGGTTAAAACACGGTTATTTTTATTTCATGATTTAAGTATGGTGACGCAATATATAATCGCTCTGATCATGATGGTCTTAGGGGTACTCAGCTTGTATTTTTCAGGAACTTTTAATTAAAATGGGTCCAATTGCTGATGACATTAAAAGCTGCAAATTATAGCATAAGAGGGGTTTTATGATGGTTGAATCATACAAAAAGTTTTGGGAAAAGATTATCGATTTCACGGGTGTTGCAAGTCGGAAAGATTATTGGTGGCCAGTAATTATTAATTATATTTTAGGCGGTTTGATTATTGCGATTATTCAAAAAGTGATTGGGCATCCAATTGCCGATATTTATAACATCCGCGACTTAGGGGTTTCTGTTACACGTAATGTGGTTGTATTTTTAGTTTGGGTGGCCACTTTATCGGTCAAAGTACGTCGCTTACATGACACTGATCACTCAGGTTGGTGGGTATTAATCGATTTAGTACCACTCATTGGGACGATTTGGTTCTTTATTTTGATGATTTTACCCTCAAGAAACAACCGCTGGGAAGCATAACGATTAATTAAAAACGGCTAAGATAACGTCATCAGTTATCTTAGCCGTTTTATTTTTGATAAAAAGCGTTCAATTCAATAGTTAAAAATCAAGGCGCCCATCGCGACAATCTGTTTGAGATGGGCGCTTTTTAAGCGTTGTTTAGAATATATTAGTCATATACATTATAAATTGTGCTAAAATTACTTGACCAAAGTAGGTAACAGTAACAAGATAAACAACTGATTAATCTTTAACCGCGTTAAGAATTAGTGCTAAGCAACAACTATTAAAAAACTAGACTAAAGTAATAGTTAATAAAAAGGATGTGGTCACTTGAAAAAAACAAAAATAATCATCGTTTTACTCAGCCTGCTTTTTTTGAGTGCCATTATCCCTAAAAATCTGTTGCAGACTAGGGCGGACGCTTCAACGAGATCAGACTATGTGTTAGTTACTAAATTGGCTTCAAATACAAATAAAACGGATACCAAATACGAGATATATGCTGATAGCGCTCACCACGATGCTAGCAATAAAATCCTTCATGATGGTGCAAGTATCAAAGTAGTTTATACAGGTCAAGTTGGTGCATATCACATAAGATTGAGTGTAAGTAATCTTTGGAGTGCTGAGTTTATCTCAACATCTCCTTATCAATCCAAAATATTTACTTTGAAATTGTCCAAGCAGACCAACAAAGCTGTTCCTTTAAACCTCGAAATAAATGATCCCCAGGATATTTATAGTGACCAAGGGGTTATAACTGTTGGACCAGCTCAGAACCTTGTTACGATTGATGACGGCATTAGTAATTGGACTGAGACGCCGCAAAATACCATTGGCCAAATTAAGACGGGTGATAATCAATATCTGTGTTATACCTTTGGAAATGCCGACGGGACTTTAACAAGTGCCGATGGCGGCAACATGAAGCCGATGTTCAATATTTTTTTGAAGGACAATGGAAAGACGGTTGCAACCTTTAGTAATGCTAACCGGGGGTTGGCTAGTTCGTATGACTATGGCTTAATAACTGACCGTGACGGGACCAACCCCCATTTAGGTGATACGTCATTACCCTATAACTTGGAAAACTTCAAAACGTATAAAGGCACTGATGCCAATGGTAAAACGGCCCTAAAAGCGGTCGGTAGTTATTCAGTAGGTATACAGGTTGAAATGCTATTAAGACCGGCAGCCGATGATTCAACGATTCAACAAGAGATGTATTTATTAAATACGAGTGACTCAGCTTTAACTAGTGGCGGAATATTCTTTGCTAAAGACACGGAACTAGATGGGAATGACGGCGTACCGATTTATGCCCAAGCCAAGAACAATGGGTTTTACATGCAGACCGATAATTATAAAGTGTTTATGAATATGAAAGTTCCAGATGGGCTTCAAAATTATGTGACGGAGAATTATCACCAATCTGGCGACGAAGCTAATGGGCAGACGATTACTAATAGTATGTCTGCTAAAAGTAGTGCTGAAAGTGCATCATCTAGGGTCACCATTCCGGTTGAAAAAACAACCTATCAATTAGAGAATACCCAGTTACAATTTAGTAATGTGGAACTAACGAAGCTGAGTTCTGATCAACCAAGTACGGCCGTTGATAACAGTGTAGTTGTTTCTGATTTTAAATTAACGCCTAGTGGCCAGGCGCAGACATTAGTGACCAGGACCATTATGCAGCGGGTACCGGCGATAATACAAAAGCTCAAACGTATGATAATCCTGGTGATTCAACCTGGAACTATCATTTCGGGGATCAAAAAACCGCGGATTACAGTATCGGGTTGCATATTCTAGCGACCACTAAACGGCCAAACGTGCGTTATACAACCAAATTAACTTGGACACTAACCGTGGCCCCGTAAAAAGGAAGTAAAAGAGGAAAGAGCATTGAAAAAAAGATAAAGCTGATTGTGCTAGCGACTTTAGTAGTGGTGGCTTGTTTGTTTGTGCCGTCTAAAAGCGTTCAAGCAGCCACACAAACGCAACAACTAGATGCACAATTGTTATTTAAAAATACTAAAACAGCTAATACGCAAGAAATCTTCAAATTAACAAATGAAGATCAAGATTCATCATTTACGACAGATATGGCTAGTTTGGATGCAACTAAATTTGCTGATAATAAGGCTAAAGGGATCGCGCCAGTTAGCGATGTAACTAAGAGCTTTGCAGTTGGTTTAGGATCAACAGCTACCCCAGTGCAAGTCGCAGCTGCTAAAACTAATGAAGGGACCGGGGCTAACGTTTTTGGTTGGAACCCAGAAGACATCCAATTAGTATTGCCAGCTACAACATCAACCAATAACGCAAGTTACAGTGCTAAATTAACATGGACATTAGCAACTGGTAAATAAGCAATCAATAAGTAGCGAAGCAGCTGTTTCGCTACTTATTTATTTGCTACATAATAGGAGTAGATATGGTCGTGGTAGAGAAAGCTTATTATTATAGTCAGTGGTATTTAAAGGTTCAAACAGTGACACAGCAGTTAAACTTATTAACACAAGAATGGCATTAGTTTTGAACAATATTTAATCCTAGAAGGGCTAGACAAGCAAGGGACCACCCCCAGTCAACTGGCCCAATTATTTAACACATCCATTGTGACGATATCCCGCAAAATCAATGAATTGCAGCAAAAAAAATTAATCTATAAGCATTATGGGGAATACCATGATCAACGGTTAGTTAAAATTGAGCTTGCTCCCAAAGGGGCAGCAGTCTGTCAGCAAATTAAAGATCGGTTAAGTGAACGATATGATCAATTAGATGCGGTGTATCAGGAATTGATTAGGCGTGCCTTATTGAACGAATGAATCACTAGCCAAAATTTTCGAAGGACTGATATTTTTCGCGCTAGCCCCTGTAATAAAGCTGTTGATGATAATTGAAAAGAGGCGTGCTACTTAATTAAAAGTAGCGCGCCTCTTTTATTATGTTTTACGTGAAACATTCGTAATCGTTGTTCCACGGGGGGCTTTAAAAAAGTTAGCCTAAGCTAAACTATTTGTTAATTTGATTAAAATCGGGTATGCTGTAGTGAGAAAAGTTAGGTTTACCTAAAAGAATGGAGGCTCTTTATGTTATCAGTTAAGAACCTCACCGTTGCTTACGATGACACACCAGTATTGACTGATGTTGCCGTTCACTTTGACGCAGGCAAAATCACTGGCATCATTGGACCAAACGGTGCAGGCAAATCAACACTTATTAAAGCAATGTTAGGGTTGGTTAAGGCCCGGCAAGGCTCAGTTTTATATCAAGATCAACCAATGCGCGCAGTCCAGAAGCAAGTCGCATATGTTGAACAGCGGAAGGATTTGGATTTAAATTTTCCAATCAACGTTTTTGACGTTGTGTTGACGGGGACGTATGGCAAGTTAGGCCTCTTCCGCGATCCCGGCAAAAAGGCAAAGCAAGCCAGTCAAGCGGCACTTGAACAAGTCGCGCTTGGCGAATTTGCACATCGGCAAATCGGCCAGTTGTCAGGAGGACAATTGCAGCGGGTTTTCGTTGCGCGCGCCATCGTCCAAGAAGCGGCTATTATTATTTTAGATGAACCGTTTGTGGGGATTGATTTGCAGAGTGAGACCGCAATTATGGCAATCATGAAACAATGGCGAGATGCGGGAAAAACAATCATTGTCATCCACCACGATTTGAATAAAGTATCGCAGTATTTTGATGATCTAGTCGTAATGAATCATGGAATTGTCGATTATGGGCCAACTGAAAAAGTCTATAATGCCCGCAATATCGAACGTGCTTTTAGTGCCGATTTATCAGCCGTCTTATTTGATGAACAGGAGGTGGCCCAATGACGAGCATGCCAGCTTTTATCAGTGCCTTAGGGCGTTATGAATTCTTACAAAGTGCGCTGCTGACCGCTGTAATGGTCGGCATCATGTCCGGCGTTGTCGGAAGTTTTATTATTTTACGCGGTATGTCATTGATGGGCGACGCGATTTCACACGCAGTGTTGCCGGGGGTCGCGGTGGCGTATATGTTAGGGATAAATGTGCTTTTGGGCGCATCAGTCTTTGGTATTTTAGCCGCAGTTTTAATCGGGTTTGTCGCAACGCATAGTAAAATCAAGACCGATACTTCAATCGGGGTGGTCTTTAGTGCCTTTTATGCGCTAGGGTTTATTTTGATTTCAATGGCTGAAAGTGCAACAAACCTACACCATATTTTATTCGGAAATATTCTCGCTGTCAGTGATCGGGACATTATGAGTACGGCGATTGTTTTAGGGGTAGTAATCCTCTTCGTTTCTTTTTTCTATAAGGAGTTATTGATTACTTCGTTTGATGAAACCTATGCCAAAACATATGGATTAAAAACGCAGGTGCTGCATTACGGATTGATGTTAGTGTTAACGCTTGTAACGGTTTCAGCTTTACAAACAGTCGGGATTATTCTGGTCGTTGCGATGTTAATCACACCGGCGGCGACCGCCTTTTTATGGACCAATCGATTAGGCACGATGCTCTTTTTATCCGCTGGAATTGGTGCTGTGTCAGCGATTAGTGGTTTGTACTTCAGTTACACATTAAACTGGGCATCTGGCCCGGCGATTGTCTTGATGGCAGCCGTGCTCTTTGCCTTTTCATTCATTTGCGCGCCTAAGCAAGGGTTTCTTAAGTGGCGTAAAGGAGGACAATCGGCATGAAAAAAATAATGGGGACTTTAATCGCAGTTTTCGGATTGGTGGGTGGTGTGTATGGGTTTATTCAGTACCGCGCCCAAGCGAAACAAGAGCAAGCAAGCCAGCAGACTAAATTACGCGTAGTGACCACGAACTCGATTCTTGAGGATATGGTTCACAATGTTGGTCAAGACCATATTGAACTTTACAGTATTGTCAAGCGGGGGACTGATCCGCATGAGTATGAACCACAGCCAACGGATATTTCGAAAACAACTGATGCAGATGTGGTTTTTCACAATGGGTTAAACCTCGAAACCGGCGGCAATGGTTGGTTTAAAAAACTTGTTAAGATTGCGCACAAAAAATTTGAAAAGGACGTTTTCGCTGCGAGTAAAGGAATCCAGGTGCAACACCTGACGACGAATGCTACAGAACCGGATCCCCATGCCTGGTTGGACTTGGCTAACGGGATGCAATACGTTGAAAATATTACGAAAGCGCTACAGACCAAAGATCCGGCGCACGCTGATGATTACCGGCATAATGCGGATCAGTATCTTGCGCGCTTACGTCAATTGCATACTGCTGCGCAAGCTAAATTTGCCGATATTCCAGCTAATCAGCGGGTCTTGGTCACTTCAGAAGGGGCTTTTAAGTATTTTGGCAAGGCCTACCAAGTCGCCCCCGTTTACATTTGGGAAATCAATACGGAATCGCAAGGGACTCCCGAACAAATGAAGACGGTGCTTGCGAAAATTGCCGATTCGGATGTTAAGCATCTGTTTGTTGAAAGCTCCGTTTCACCAAAATCAATGGAAAAAGTGGCTCAAGAAACGGGGTTACCAATCTATGCCAAAATTTTTACCGATTCACTCGCGCAAAGCGGCAAACCAGGCGACACGTACTATACGATGATGAAGTGGAACCTAGACAAAATTCATGATGGTTTAGTCGGGCAATAAAAAAACAGGTGCTAAGGCCAATTTAGTTTGGCTTAGCACCTGTTTTTTTGGGGTTTTATCCCTGTTGTGGGAGGGACCGGCGATTGGCAAAAGGAACGAGCCGGGCTTTTTGTTTTAAGAATCGTTGCCGGTAGTAACGATACTGAGGGGTGAATGGGTGGGTCGATGAAGCATGCCATGGCTTTTCGTGACCACAGAAGTGAACGAGGGCCGGTTCTTTTTGCGCTTCTAAGAATTGTTTTTTCAATTGTTCGGTAGGTGGTGTAATGGCGTTCATTAGAATATTGGTTTGGGCATTCCACATAGGATGTAAGTGAATCCACTGATCGTGCAAAATGGCGTTTAAAGCATCTTGATCGTGGAAGCGTAGTTTCTCGGGATGGTGATTGATGAAGTCCAGTACGCGACCAACGATGTTGTGTTGACGCCATTTTTTGAGATTGAGTAACATCACGCCGGAGTTAAAATAACGCGGACTTTGGTAATCAATGCCCATCTTTTCTAAGCGTCCATGGAAGCCGGCGTCTTCTACCGCAGCGAGGTAAGCATCCCCTAAATTGATGTCCCACAAGCGAGCTAAGTTAGTCACACAAAGGGCATCACAATCAATGTACAAGGCACGATTCAATTGGGGTAACACATCGGGAATTAGAATCCGGTAGTAAGCTGTTTTTAAAATCCGGTCACTTTCAACAGTATTGGCTAATAGCGATTCATCAATTTCAACAAACGTTAAGTCAGCGTTGAATCTGCCAACTACCTGTTGTAAAACGGCCCGATCGCGTGCGGTAAGGTGATCTTCTAATACATAAAAAGCGTAATGGCGGAACGTATCGTTGTGATTGAGGATTGAAGCATATAAAATCGCAAGGGTCTCAATAAAGCCGGAGTTGACGGCAGAAACAATATTAATTGTCTCTGTTTGTTGTGCCTGCAATTTCTTGAGGGCTGCTTGATATTGTTTTAAGTAAGGGTGTTCCGTTAAGGTGTTCCATGGTTTTTCATGCGTTGTGAAATGAACAATGGCCGGCTTAGCAATTGCTTCATCAAATAATCGCGCGTATTCCGTATTGATTGGGCTATGTTTTTTCAAAATTAATGTGTTTTGGACATTCCATTTCGGGTGCAACATTTGGACCTTACCCACGAGGGTGGCGTTGAGGGCATCTTGGTCATGGAATTTTAAAAGCGCCGGATGATGGTTGATAAAGTGGAATGTTCGCTCCGTAATCGAAGCATTTACCCAGCGAACTGTATCGATTAATAATACGCCGGAATTGAAGTAAATATTATTCGATTGAGGTGGTGTTACACCAAGTCGACGAAGGGTCAATGCTTGGCCCGGATCAATAACGGCGCCAACAATATTTGTCCCAAGAGAGGTATTGTAAAGTGGTGTGAGGTCGGTTTGAACCAAAATATCGACGTCTAAGTATAAAACACGTTCAACATGTTTCCGTAACAATAGCAACGGCGCCATAATTCGATAGTAAGCGGTTTTATTGATGTGATTACTTTCAGGACAATTCTCGAACAGCTGCTTGTTGAGCGTAAGATACTCAACTTGATGTGGATTACGAACTAATTTCTGAACAGCACACTTAGTTTGTGGAGCAAGTTCATTATCTAGTATAAAAAAATTTATAGTAGTTTGGGGTGAAATATGGGTTAAGACTGATTTAATTGCGATTAGTAGCTGATCAGCATAATTTTCATCCGCGGCAAACATGAGATTAATAGTGTTGATAATAATCATCTCCTTTAGTTATTGTGACTTCATTTAAACAACTTCAAGAAACTTTGTAAAGGTAAATGATTATAATCATAATAATTATTTGTAATCATAAAAGTTGCACGAATAAAAGTAATTATTTTATATTGAGGATGTAACGTTATTAAAAATTTCATGAAAGGAAGGTTGCTTATGCAAAAAGAAGTCCCAATTAGGATGGTTCGGTTAGGTCGTAGTACTGTTAAGACCCCAGAACTATGCTTGGTGATAAAAAAGGAATCAGCCAATCTAAAATGTTTTTTAGAAGGTATGACTGATTTGGAGGAAGCAATTTTAAGAGAGAATAATGGTGAAGCCCTCGTCGGTGAGAGCTGGGGGCCATTGGAATTCGATCATCATGGTCGTGTTTTTAGTAACAAGACAGTAAAAAGGTGTCTTCAAACATTGGATGATAATCAATGAACCTAGTAGCCAAAGTGGTTGATTAGAGAGGATGAGTCGATGATTGCGCGCATATTACCGATTAAAAATGGCTACAACTTCAGAGAATTAGGCGGCTATCAAACATTGGATGGGCGCTCGATTAAACCGCATCGTTTGTTTCGAACGGGGAATTTGGCGAAGCTTAGTAAGCGAGAACTGGTGCTTTTGGAAAGCTATCACATCAACTATGTCATAGATTTTCGGTCACCAAGTGAGCGCCACAAAGCGCCAGATAAAAAGATTACAACGGCCTCTTATGAAGCATTACCAATTTTTAAAGAAGACGAAACGCAAAGTATGGCTAGCGAAGCGGAACTCTATGAGCGCTACACCAACAATCCGCTTGGTGGCCAGCAACAAATGCGCCAAGTCTATCGGGAAATGGTACAAGATCCCTATTCAATTGCGATGTATCGCCAATTCTTCGAACGGTTGTTGACTGAGGCCGACCCGCAGCAGGCTTTTTTATTTCACTGTACAGGTGGCAAAGACCGGACCGGAATGGCGGCGTACTATTTACTGAATGCGTTAGGCGTACCTGAAGATGTCATCCGGTATGATTATCTATTGTCGAATACCGCATCGCGGGCGCACGTAGCAGCACGCATTAAGGCGTTGCGGCAAAAAGATGCCTCGAGTGGCTTTTTAAAAAGTATGCAGGCGTTGATGAGTGTTGATCAGTCATACTTAAATGCGGCTGTGCAGATAATTAATGCGGATTATGGTTCAACGCAAGCCTATTTAAACCAGGCATTAGGACTAACCATGCATGACATTAAACATTTAAAAGCAGTGTACCTAGATTAATTAGAAAAGAGGGACCAAGATGGTTAAAGCAGACTTAAAGGATCCACGTGAGCTATATAAAGTAACGGGATTTGAGCGCCAAGAACAACAAGCACCTGCCCTTCAAGAAAAGATGCGGCCCAAACCAGACTGCGGCGAGGCGCATTATCAAGGCCACGAGCAATTAATGAACCGGAAAGTCTTAATTACCGGTGGCGATTCTGGAATTGGGCGCGCAGTAGCAATTGCTTTTGCACGTGAAGGGGCTGATGTTGCCTTGCAATATTTACCCGGTGAAGAAAGTGATGCCAATGAAGTCGCAGGATTAATTGAATCAGCTGGACGCAAGGCCGTTTTAATCCCCGCTGATTTCAAAATGCAAGAAGCACCACAGCAAATTGTGACCCAAGCAGTTAAAGACTTAGGTGGCTTGGATACAGTCGTGTTGAATGCGGCCCAACAGATTGCATGGCCCACACTTGAAGAGCTACCACTCGCCCAAGTCAGAGACAGTTTTGAAATTAACGTTGTCGCGATGTATGCCATTGCCCAAGCAGCTATTGAGCATCTACCGGCCGGTGGGAGTATTTTAACGACCACTTCTGTTCAGGGATTTAACCCCAGTCCCCAACTTTTAGACTATGCAGCAACTAAAGCGGCGATTAGGAGTTTTACGATTAATCTTGCGCAACAATTAGCCGATCGAGGCATTCGGGTTAATGGGGTTGCGCCAGGGCCGATTTGGACGCCGTTGCAGTTAGCGCAAGGGCAACTAGCAGGTGCTTTGCCTAAATTTGGGCAAAATACTTTACTAAAAAGAGCGGGCCAACCGGTTGAAGTGGCCCCAGTTTATGTGTTCTTAGCTAGTAACGCTGCTAGCTATATTACCGGGCAAATTTACGGTGTCACCGGTGGCGAATCGATTAACTAAAACAAGCATATTGATTACGATTTGATAATGTTGATAAGCGTATTGTTTTACGAATGCTTGTCGAACTTGTTACATTTATGAAGAACCAAGAATATATTTTAAGGAAACAAGAAAGGATGATTGTGATGTTACATTGGTTATGGGTTTTAATTATTGGTGCTTTAATTGGGGTGATTGCGGGGGCATTAACAAGCCGTGATTTACCAGCAGGTTGGATTGGCAATATCGTCGGTGGGCTAGTTGGTGCTTGGTTAGGTCAATCATTATTTGGCAGTTGGGGACCACAACTTGCCGGGATGGCCTTAATTCCATCCATTATCGGTGCTGTAATTGTCGTTTTCGTTGTTTCATTATTATTCACACGTAGAAAATCCTAATATAAAGGGGCGGACACCATGAATAAATTTAATAAAGTGGTGATCAGTTTAGTCAGTTTGCTCGGATTGTGTCAGGTAGCATGGTTTATCATGCTAATCTACCCACTACAACAAACCGATAAACAATTCATGCACCTCAGTTGGCTACCCGAACAATGGGTCGGAAATTTGGGACTGGGCTTGGGTGTGCTTAGTGGCTTAATTTTCTTATATTTACTGCTATTGGCATTATTCAGTCCACCAAAAAAACGCCAAATGATCATCAAGTCAGATAAAGGCGAATTAGCCCTTTCCCGCAAAGCGGTTGAAAAAACAGTGACACAAGCTATTATTGAAAAACACCGGGTGAAAGAAGTTTTAGTCCATACGACGTTTAAAGGCCGGCATCCCAAAGTGACGGCCAACGTTCAAGCAGTGACAATGGACCGCAATAATCTTGATCAACAAGCACAGGCTGTTAAAGAAACGGTACAGCAAGCATTACAAACAATCTTTGAGATGCCGATTAAAGCGGTGAATGTCAAACTATCACCCCTAAGTAATCAGGCAAAAAGTAATGTGAGGTGAGACAAATGAGACGTTCATATTGGGGCTTTGTTGCCGGAGCAGTGTTGGCAACCATTTGGATTAGTTTAGGATTTATGAGTTTAATCTTGATTATCATCGCTGGTTTACTCGGCTACATTGCAGCTAGTTTAACGGGATCTAAGGAAGATTTAGAAGGATTTAGATCACAAATTAACCGGGTCTTGAATCAGGATAAATAATGGAGGTGTGACAAAATGGTAGAACAAGCACATTTAGACGAAGTGATGGCAAACAGCAAATTAACTTTTGAAGATGCTGTTATTGCTAAAATCGCTGGTAAGACAGCGCAAAATGTTGATGGCTTACTATCGATGAATGGTAATTTCTTCAGTGATATTGCCGATCGGTTCAGAAACGATAGTGATCCAACAAAGGGAATCAGTGTCGAAGTTGGTGAAAAACAAGTCGCAATCGACATGACCATTATTTTGGAATACGGCCGAAATGCCCGGGATGTTTTCGAACGATTAACAACGGCTGTGACGGAGGCGGTAGAAAAGATGACCGGGTTGAGCGTTGTCGAAGTCAATAGCCACGTCAGTGACATTATGACTAAGAAAGAATGGCAACAACAAGGCAGCAATCCCAAGAAAAGTGATTCTGAAAAACGCGTTCAATAAAAATAGTAAAGGATGATGAAAATAATGGATAAAACAAACAAACCAATGGATAAAATGATGGACAAGCCAATGGACCAACATACCGAAAAAATTGAAAAGGAACTAAACTTTTCAGACGGTGTTATTGAAAAAATTGCGGGCCAAACGGTGCATGATATCGATGGTGTCTTAGAATTATCAGGCGGGATGATGAGTCAATTAGCTGATCGTTTCCGCGATGAAGAAGACCCAACTAAGGGCGTTGATGCTGATATTGACGATCAAGAAGTGACAATCGAATTAGATGCCATTTTAGAATATGGTAAATCAGCGCCAGATATTTTTGAACAAACAACGGATCAAATTGCGAAGTCGGTGCATAAAATGACGGGCTTAAACGTTACCAAAATTAAGATGAATGTTGCCGATTTATTGACCAAGAAAGAATGGGCAGCAAAACAAGAAACAGGTAAGAAAGACAAAAAAGATAATGAATAAAAAATAGGTGGTCCTCACTGAGGACCACCTATTTTTTGTGTGTTTAGTTATTCAAACTGTGCTGTATCTAAATGTAACGCGGCGGCAACGCGACGACCGTATTCTGGATCAGCTTGGTAAAATTGTTGCACTTCCCGGATTTGAATCGCTGGTTTAGTAACTTGGCCGAGGTTTAAGCGAATGTTTTCAATTAGCCGGGCTTGTTCCTGGTCAGTTAGTAAGTTGTAAAGTTTACCAGCTGCTGAATAGTAATCGGGGTCAGTTGGATAGTTCCCGGTTTGACCGCTGAGTTGGTCGCCATGCATTTTAGCAGCCGGCACTTCGATTGGTCCACCGTCACTATTGGGTTCGTAGTTAACGCCTGTTGCTTGATTTTGAGCCATACGGCCATCGCGTTCGTAATTGTGAACGGGGACTTTTGGCCGGTTAACGGGTAATTGTTCATAGTTGGCGCCAAGCCGATAACGTTCAGCATCTTTATAACCGAATAACCGCCCTTGGAGGAGTTTATCAGGGGAGGCTTCAATCCCAGGGACTAAATTAGCGGGAGAAAAGGCCAATTCTTCGATGTCTTCGAAGTTATTGGTTGGATTTTCATCGAGCACCATTTGGCCAATTTCGATTAAGGGATAATCCTTTTGTGAAATCACCTTCGTTACGTCAAAAATATCTTGGGGGTAATTTAGACCGTCTTCGTAAGGGACGAGTTGAACAGCGACAGTCCAGCTTGGATAATCGCCCGTTTCAATTGCATTGAATAGGTCATTTTGAAGATAGTCGGTATCCTTACCAGCCAATTCATTGGCAAGTTCGTTACTTAAATTATGCACACCTTGATTTGTTTTGAAGTGATATTTAACCCAGAATTGTTCGCCAGTGGCATTAACCCATTTGAAGGTATGACTACCATAACCATGCATCATGCGGTAGCTTGCTGGGATTCCGCGATCACTCATTAAAATCGTTACTTGGTGGACTGACTCCGGTGATAATGACCAGAAATCCCATTGCATATCTTGGCTTCGCGCGTGTGTCCGCGGATCCCGTTTTTGAGAATGAATGAAATCCGGAAATTTTAAGGGATCGTTGACGAAGAAGACCGGGGTATTATTACCGACGATGTCATAGTTGCCTTCTTCCGTATAGAATTTAACGGCGAAGCCCCGGACATCGCGGTAGGTATCGGGATAACCAGCTTCACCGGCAACTTGGGAAAAACGCGTAATTAGTGGCGTCTTCTTACCAACGCCGCTGAAGACCGCGGCTTTAGTATAAGCACGCATGTCTTTAGTAACTTTGAAATACCCCTTTGCACCGGCACCTTTAGCATGGACGACTCGTTCGGGAATCCGTTCACGGTTAAAATGGGCAAGTTTTTCAAGTAATTGGTAATCTTGAATTAGTACGGGTCCCCGCTGACCAGCAGTTTGCGAATGTTGATTGTCTGCCCAAGGTTGACCTTCATTTGTTGTGAGTTTGTTTGTCATATTATTTAACCTCCGGAGTCTTTTTTTTAAAGTAAATGCATAAAAATTGCACGCAATTTACTTAGTCACTATAGGACTTACAACTGCTAGAGGTCAACTAAAAACGCTTGTTAAATAAACGATAACAAAGTGGTTATCAATGGTGCGTGTTTGCTTGGTAGAGTGTTTTATAAAAAGATTTTGTGTAAATTTGATGCAAAACGGTCTCAAGTAGCGAGGACCAATCAGTAGGATTATAGATATTATTAAACAAGAAGAAATGGCCTGCTAAAGAAGGTGGATGTTCATAACTATCTGAGATGATGAAATCGGCTTGATCAATGCGGTCAGTAAAAGTAATAGCTGAGCCAAAAACGTCTTGTAAACTATGGATAATCATACTGGCAGCATAAAAATTCTTAGTATATTGAACATTAATTTTTAAGGGTTTAATCTGCAAATTATAGTCAAGTAAGAAGAAAAATAGCGAGGTAATCATTGGTCCTATTGGACGATTGAGTAATTTAGCATAGGGCTTACGTTTTTCGTTTAGAAATTGTTCTAGTAACTTAAAGGTGGGATCAGTATTGATATCCTCCAGTTTAAAGGCTGACATTGTGATGCTAAATTCTAGAAAGTTTGTGACATCCACAGAGATGAAACGAAGATAGATTAGCATTAAAATTAGATAATAAAACGATCCCAGAAAATGCGTTTGGTCATGATTTAGCTGAAAAGTTTCAAAAAAATCCGTGAGTAATTGATACACGTCATTAGTAAATTCAGTATTTAATGCCAAAAATGCTTGGGCTATTTTAATTTTGTCTGCAGCGGTATCGTAATTTGCGACCAAAAGACGTAATAATAGGGCAAACAATAACGATTCGTCTCGTAAGACTTGTTCAGAGAATCCTGGTAATTCGATTGTGAGTGGGTTAGTTTCATTTATTACCGCCAACAGTTTTCGCAGTTTGGGTGTGAGCGTGATAGCATTTTTTTTCTGGATTAAATCAAAATAGGTCACTGATGTTAGAATTTTAAATTGATGGCATTGAGAGAAACTTAGATTTTCTTTAACGTTGAGTTTATATTGAGATTGGTTGGTAACAAAATCAGGCACCTCATCACCTCTATAAATGGCAGTATAAGTGTAGATTAGTAATACTCTAATATTCAGAGGGTTACCGACAATATTTTGTTTGCTTCTAAATGAAATGGTGACCCCAAAATGTTTAAAATAATGCTTTAGCTGTTTAATATTATTTTGGATCGTAGAAGGTGACAAGTTAATGGTTTCTGAGAGGGTTTGAATAGAACTGAAATTATTTTTAAAAAGTGCATCCATAACTTGAAATTTAGACGTTCGTGTTATGTAGATATAACGGAGTTTAAAAATAGTGTTACTAAATGAATAATTTACTGGATATTCAACATAGTACTGGTTATCAATGGTGACTAATTGGAGATTGGGATGAAGCGCCATTAAATCTTGTTGAAGTTCTTTAAGATACCGTATGGTGGTAATTTTAGAAAGCGAAAAATAAACCATAATATCTTTTAAGCGAGGTGGATCATCTGCTTTTTCAAGATATTTAAATAGTTGTAGTAGTGTGATGGCTTTACTAGATAAGAAGAAGTCCTTCATTGGTCGGCACAACCCGTCTGTAAAATATTTTAGTTAATTATTTAACTAATTGTACTTAATATAATAAGATTAAATTTAAAATAATAAATTAGCAAGACAATTATCTTATGGCGATAATAAAAACAATAAATAGTTACCGTTTGGTAACTATTTATTGTTTTTCGATTGATTCTCAAAATGGTATTCTGTTGGAAGAAGTACTATGAATTGCATTAATTATTAATGGTGATTTAAGTTGTGTCGGCCCTTATCGGTGATAGCTATTACTGAAAAGTTAAATCAAGTTTATTCCTTAGGTTGCGCTTCAATAGATAATCGCAACAGATACTATTAAAGATGTTTATTAAAATGAATGTGAGGTGAAGGTAGATGGCAGAAAATATGATTGTTTTTTATGAAGCTTTACAAGAATTAGATAATGCAAGAAGATCATTGAATGATCTGTGTGCGGAATATCATATTTCTTTTGAACAATTTGTGTTGATGAAACGAATCTTAGTCGCGGGTGGAATAAGGCCGACTGAATTGAGCGACGAATTGCATATTTCAAGGCCGGCAGTCAGTCGGAAACTGACGCAATTGTATTACAGTGACTACTTGTCTAAAGAACGAAGTCAGACGAATCAAGATCAGCGAATTGTGACAATTGTGTTAACTGATACGGGGCGTTCAGTTGTTGAAAGCCTAGATGAATCGTATCGTGAGCGGCTGGCGCAGATTACAGAGCCAGTTAAGAAAGTTACGGATACTGTTGAAATATTTGAGGTGCTCGGCGAGGATATTTAAATGAATAATCAGTAAAAAAAGACAAAGCCAATGACTTTGTCTTTTTTTGAATATATATTAATCGTTCAAATTATAACGCAATTTCATGTGTTCTGAACCGGCAATCACCATTTGGCCGAGCAAGGCTGTTTGGCGGTTGAGTGATTCGCTGGCTAGTTTGTTATTAGCGGCTTCCAAGAAGGCTGTGACGTCTTTTTGATCAGCGAAGGCTTTATCGGTTTCGTTTTGGATTGCGTGATAAGCACTCATGGCTTCAAGTTCGAAGGTGTTACGCATATCAACGTAGAAGTCGTAATCTGTATCGCCAAGTAGGGCGGTTGTACAGCTTAACCAGTACATATTGTTCAAGTCAAAAGTACCTGTGGCATTCTTGTATGATTCGGGTGTGTCATTAACATTGGCGTAAAATGGTACGACGGTATTGAAAGTATTAGCACCATAGGCCAACCAGTGAATGCCGGCGATTTCGGCAGGAACGTTGTTACGGATTTGTAAAATATGCACGTTGTGGTTCCGGTTAATTCCGATTGGCCGGAAACGGGTTTTAACATCTTCAGGGGCGCTACCGTAAGGATCGTATTCTGTATTTTCAAAGTGAGCGCTCAAGACGAACTTGACGTCTTCGATTGAAATCTTGCGGTTGGCATGGCAGATGAATGGTAAATCTTGGTCTATTGGATCTTGTTTGATTTCAGGATTGAAGTAGCGTTGACCGTACCATGTCCGGGGGTTGTTATAAACCGTATCTTTGATTGAAGCACTGCCGAAAATATGACGCAGGTTATAGCCTTCAAAGTCAGGATTTAAGTTGTTATCATCAATCAAGGTTTTTAAGTCAGCTGAGCAAAGAGTATCGGCTGAATCAAAGTCGAAATGATCGATGTTCATTCGGTTAGGGGCAACGACGTAAGCGTCATCAGGGATACGAACGGCAGCCCAGTGATGACCACCAATTGTTTCAAGCCACCAAACGCTGTCTTTGTCAGAAAAAGCAATCCCGTTTGGTTCATAAGTACCGAATTCTTCGAGGAGGGCGCCTAAACGTTCGACCCCTTCTTTAGCACTGTGAATGTAAGGTAAGACTAGTGTGACAATGTCTTCTTCACCAATTCCGCCGGGAACAAAAGGATCAAGTCCTTGAATCCGGGGATTAGTGGTAATCGTTTCGGTGGCAGACATCGCGATATTTTCACTGTTAATCCCAGCTGCTGGCCAGATGCCGTTAGTCAATAATGAGTTAGGAATCGAAGTATAGCGCATTGGGTTGTCAGGTAATTGGATTTGAACGCCGCTAATCACCGCTTGATAATGCCGGGGTTGATCTTCAGGGTTCACTACAACAAAGCGTTGTGGATCTAAAGCTTCATGGCCATCATCATTTCTAGAAATCATGGTTGAACCATCAATTGAAGCTTTCTTACCGACTAAGACCGTAGTACATGACCCTTTAATTGGTTTTTGCATGTCAAAACACTCCTTTTATTTATTACCCATAGTATAACGCTTTTGGCGAAAAAATGGGGGAGTGGGCGGGGAAATCGGGTGAAAGGATTATTTGATTGACGGATACTGCTCAATTAAGACGGGCCTGATGAAGTATGCCGATTTAGCGGATGTTATTAGAACACAAGACATGTCGTTGAGTAAAAAATAAAGTATAAATTGTTAGATATGCGAGCGTTCATACGCTTGTTTGATGTCTGGCGGCATTTGGTCAGGCACCATTGCGATCACCGGGTCTTCATCACCAGCTTTGATAGCCTCTGTGTAATACCATTGTTTATAACGTAACATTGCCCGGACCTTTTCGAGGCTAGCAATTTCGGCCTCAACGGCGACCATTTGCTTTTCGAAAAGTGTTTTGCGTTGGTCAAATGTTTCGTTGCCAGCTTGATTCCAATCCATAAATTGTTTAATTGCTTTGATTTCCAGTCCCGACTTTTTCAAACATTCGATGACGCGTAAGGCTTCGAGTTCATTGTCTGAAAATTGACGAATACCGGAAACACGTTGAATATCGGGAAGCAAACCCGCTTTATCATAATAACGAATGGTCGAAACGGGTAGGTCGAACATGGCTGCAACTTGGCCGATAGTATACATTGAATCAGTCCTTTAAAATTATTTTGAGTTTATCCTTGACCTAAAGTCAGGTTTAGGTATTAACATCGTAATATACTTAAAAAACGAAGTCAAACAAAGGAGTAATTCAGAAATGACAACAATCACAATTGATACCACACAAACTTGGGATAAGGTTTTCCCACAAAGTGCCCGCGTTGCACACCGTAAAGTAACATTTCCTAATCGATTTGGCATTACGCTTGCGGCGGATTTGTATGTGCCCAAGGATGCGGACAACCAATTACCAGCAATTGCCGTTAGCGGGCCATTTGGAGCGGTAAAGGAACAATCTTCTGGCCTATACGCGCAAAAAATGGCTGAACAAGGTTTTTTAACAATTGCCTTTGATCCTTCATTTACCGGTGAAAGTAGTGGTTTCCCGCGCGACATTGCCTCTCCAGATATTAATACGGAAGACTTCCAAGCAGCCGTTGACTTTTTGACAGCACAACCGAATGTTGATCCTGACCGGATTGGGATTATCGGAATTTGTGGTTGGGGTGGCATGGCATTGAATGCGGCAGCAATTGATACACGAATCAAAGCCACTGTTACATCGACGATGTACGACATGACACGTGTGAATGCGTTTGGTTACAACGATGAGATGGATGCTGATGCGCGGTATGCAATGCGCGAAAGTTTGAACGCCCAACGGACAGCGGATTACCAAAATGGTACCTATGCTAAAGCTGGTGGGGTAGTTGATCCACTGCCAGCGGATGCTCCCCAATTTATCCAAGATTACCATGCGTATTATAAGACACCACGTGGCTACCACCAACGCTCAGTCAATTCAAATCAAGGTTGGAATATGACGTCGGCATTATCTTTTGCGAACGCACGCTTATTGCAATTTACGAGTGAAATCCGGAATGCCGTTTTAATGGTCCATGGCGAAAAAGCCCACTCATTATACTTCAGTCAAGATACTTACAAGCAATTGACAGGTGACAACAAAGAATTGATGATTATCCCGGGTGCATCGCACACTGATCTATATGACCAGGTTGATGTGATTCCATTTGAAAAGATGACAGCCTTTTTTAAAAAGTATTTAGCTTAAACAATTGAAAGATAGTTTTAGTCAACTAACGTAGTAAAGGCCCGCTCATTTGAGCGGGCCTTTACTACGTTATTTTTATAAATTAATGATTTGGGCAACCTTACCGTGGTGCCCACTAGTTGTTAAGGGCGTGATTATGGGGACAAGCACTATACGATTTCAAAAAAACGTTTACATTTTACTAAAGGTTTAGTAAAATAAGATTGTAATTTAAAAGAATGCGTTTACAAAGTGTTTCTTGTAAGAATTAGTTATTCATACCGTGTAAACGGTAAGCACTTACTAAACAAAATAGAAAGAAGTGACTAGGATGAACGACAACAAAATTATTATCGATCCAGATCAATTTGCTGCGGCGATTATTGCTGGAAATCCCAAGCAAACAAATGAAGACAATAAGGTCTATATCAAACGCCAATTGACGTTGTATCTGGAATCAGTTTTACTGGCCAATGACTTCAATTCATTGGAAGAAAACCAATTCGGATCTGCTAAAGAAAAACAACGCCAAGCCATTTTGGAAAAGATTATCGAACATCGCTACTAGAGTGCGTCATCAAGCGGGACAACTTGATGAAGGCACGCTGACACTGAAGAAACAAGTGAAAGGAAACTAAGAAATGAAAAAACTAAAAGATGTTAAACAGTATAGTTCTTATGCTTTTGGGGCCTTTGGGCATGATGCTTTCTATGCAACACTCAGCACTTATTTTATGATGTTCGTTACAAGTCAATTATTCGATACCAAAAATGCAGGCTTTAATTCAAAAATGATTGCTTATGTCACCTATACAATGATGATCATCCGGATTGTTGAAATTGCCTTCGATCCACTGATTGGGGGGGTCGTTGATAATACCCGGACGCGTTGGGGGAAATTTAAACCGTGGTTACTGGCAGGCTCAATTATCAGTTCGGTCGGGTTGGCAATGATTTTCACTAACTTTGGGGGGCTTGCGACAAGTAGCCCGTATCTTTACTTGGTCCTTTTTGCAATCGTTTTCGTTATTTTAGATATCTTCTACTCGTTTAAAGACATCTCGTTTTGGTCAATGTTGCCAGCGTTGAGCGTTGATTCTGAAAAACGGACAAAATTTGGGGCGATTGCGCGTTTTGGCTCCACTTTAGGTGCACAAGGGGTCATCATTGTGATTGTGCCGATGGTAGTGTTCTTCTCACAACTATTTTCCGGGAGTCATGGCAGTGAACAAACAAGTGCCGGTTGGTTTGGCTTTGCTGTTGTCATTGGCCTTGTTTCATTCTTGGGTGCGCTAGCAACAATCTTGGGAACCAAAGAAGAAAAGAGTGCTATTCGGGAAAATACTGAAAAGGTCCGTTTACGTGATGTTTTTAGTGTGATTGGAAAAAATGATCAATTAATGTGGCTATCACTTTCGTATTTCTTATTTGCCTTTAGTTATGTCATTACGAACTCACTCCTTTTATATTATTTTAGATATGTCATGGGCCGCGCCGCAGCGTTCTCAACGGTTGGGGTGATTACTGCCATCTTAGGGATTGTTTCAGTTGCGTTGTTCCCAACCTTGGTTGCTTTAATTCATCGCCGGGCAATCTACCTTGGCGGAATCGCCATGATGATGCTTGGTTATATCCTCTTCTTGTTTGCGGGGAGTAACTTGGTCGTAGTCTTAATTGCAGTCGGCTTATTCTTCTTCCCATATCCGTTAGTTTTCCTAGCTGCTTTAATGACCATTACTGATAGTGTTGAATACGGTCAATTGAAAAGTGGTACACGGAATGAATCTGTAACGTTGGCAGTTCGGCCTTTATTGGATAAATTAGCCGGTGCTTTTGCAAATGGGGTCGTTGTGACGGCTGCGATTCATGCGGGCATGACGGGGAATGCGAAACCAAGTGATATTACCAATGCTGGGTTGTTACAATTCAAAATGTACATGTTCTTCATTCCAATGGCGTTATTGGTTATCGCTGCGTTAATCTTCATGGCGAAAATTAAATTAACTGAAGCTAAACATGCCGAAATTATTAGTGAATTAGAGAAAAAATTAGATTAATTCGCGGCATTTAAAAAGACCTACGAAAAGTCGTAGGTCTTTTTCTAGTTGATGGGGTATATTAGTATTAAAGATTAATGGCGTAGTGAATAAAGGGGTAATTATCTTGAAAAAATTAGGGCTATTATTGGGGCTGATCATCGCTTTAATTGTTGTGGTGCTTGGTATTTATAATGATCAGGAAAATCGTGCTGTCGATGCCATCAAGACTCGGCCAAATAAAATTTCAAAACAAATTGATCAACGCAAACCCATCGCTTTTTTATTACTGGGGGGTGATACAGGTTCCGATGGACGGATTAATCGTGGTTTGTCCGATTCGATGATGGTTGTCACGTTAAATCCAGCGCAATCATCAACAGTGGTGTACTCGATTCCGCGCGATTCATTGGCCGAAATGGCCGATGACCACGGTGGTAATATTCAAAAAATTAACGCAGCTTATGAAATTGGCAAGGCCGATATGGCGAAGAAAACAGTCAGTCAGTTTTTGGGCATGCCAATTGACTATTCGGTAACCGTGGATATGGGGGCGCTCAAAGAAATGGTCGATTTTGTCGGGGGGATTACGCTTGATACGGTCATTGACGTTAATTTAAACGGACAAGTGATTCCACAAGGTCACCAGCATCTCAACGGAGATCAGGCGCTTGCTTACAGTCGAATGCGTTATCAAGACCCACGCGGGGACTATGGACGGTAATTGCGCCAACAAGAAATCTTGAAACAAGTTGCGCAAAAAATTCAAAAACCGAAATATTTGATGAAGCTTGGTGATTTGATGACTAAGCTAGGGAAGCAAATCAGTACTGATTTTACAGCGGATCAGATTAAACAATTAATCCGCAATTATCATCAAAGTAGTGATGAAATTGTTAGCAGTCAATTGCTTGGTAAAACAGCGTGGCTCAATGGGAGTGCCTATCAAATTATTAGTACGGAAGATTTGCAGGCTGCTTCGAATCGCCTTCGTGAAAATTTAACACTACCAGAACAAACGTTAACCAATACTGAAACACGACTCAATGACATGAATCCGGCTTTTTTTGATGATGAGTCGCCAACGACTTACTTCAACGTGCGGGGGTTCAATCTGACCCGGCCCACAAATAATTCGTACTAATCGAGTTGTTAGAAAAACAACCCTTAAAATAAGGCTTTACAAACAAATGGTTATCCCCTATACTAAGTAACTAATTAATAACAAGGAGGGTCTGTCATGAATTCAATGCAACGTGTTGCCTTTAGCTTTTTCTTTAAGCACCCCAGTAATCGACTGGTTGATTAAGGAGAAGGCATTTGAGTTGAAATGACAAACCTTAATGAATTGGAAGATGGCTGGGTCCCCCCGAGTCATCTTCCTGGTAGAGCCCACTAGTGAAGACTAGTGGGCTCCTTTTTTGTTATTAAGATGAGTGTGACTTGAACGACTTGGCTTCGGGCATAACCTAAGAAGTGCGACGCGGCCCGGTAGGCAGCAAGTGAGTAAGCTAAAAATAGGGAGTGGTTAAAATGGGATTAATGGCAAAAGTATTACGAAAAGAATCACTTGAACGTTATTTACAACAGGATCAACGGTTAGCAAAAACATTAACGGCAAAGGATTTAATCGCATTAGGCGTAGGGGCAGTGATTGGGACCGGGATTTTTATCTTACCAGGGACGATTGCAGCGGTGCATAGTGGCCCGGCAATTACGATTTCATTCATGATTGCGGCGGTTGTTTGTGCCATTGCGGCGATGTGTTACGCCGAATTCTCATCCGCATTACCAGTGGCTGGGAGTGCTTATTCATATGGCAACATTATTTTCGGTGAATTAGTTGGTTGGCTGCTTGGTTGGGCTTTATTCTTAGAGTATATGTTATCGGTTGCAGCGGTTTCAACCGGCTGGGCGGCCTATTTTGTATCATTTATCGAAGGCTTTGGCCTCCAGATACCGCGTGCAATTACTGGCCCGTTTGATCCGGCGCATGGCACTTATGTGAACCTATTTGCAATGCTGATTGTCGGTCTGATTGCGCTGTTATTAATGCGGGGAACCCGTTCATCGACGCGAATTAATAACATTATGGTGCTGATTAAATTAGGCGTTGTTTTACTGTTCATTGGGGTGGGAATTTTCTATGTAAAACCTGCTAACTGGCAACCATTCATGCCGTTTGGGGTTAGTGGGATTTTCAAAGGAGCATCGCTTGTGTTTTTCGCTTACCTTGGTTTTGACTGCGTGTCAGCATCAGCAGCAGAAGTGAAGAATCCACAAAAAAACCTCCCTATTGGCATTATTGGGACGTTAATCATCTGCACATTACTATATATTTTAGTAGCGTTTGTTCTCACCGGGATGGTGGCGTATCGTAAATTGGATGTTGCCAATCCGGTAACGTTTGCCTTGCAAGTTGTCCATCAAAATTGGTTCGCTGGTTTGATTTCCCTTGGGGCATTGGCGGGGATGTTCACCATGATGTTGACGATGACTTATAGCAGTTCGCGGCTGATTTATTCAATCGGTCGTGATGGCTTATTGCCCAAAGCACTCGGTAAAGTAACTAGCAAACACCAAACCCCAACTAACAGTATCAAGCTTGTGACAATCGTCATCATGCTGCTAGGCGGATTTGTTTCGCTGAACCAATTGACTAATTTAGTAAATATCGGGACATTGGTGGCCTTTTTGGGGATGTCGATTGGCGTCATCCCATTGCGGAAACGCAAGGATATTCCCAATAAAAATGGCTTTAAAGTTCCATTTTACCCAGTCCTACCGCTAATATCAGGAGCACTCTGTTTATTGATGATGTTTGAATTACCCAGAGTCACTTGGATGGCAGCGGCAATCTGGTTTGTCATTGGCTTGCTGGTCTATTTTATGTATGGGATTTTCAATAGTCGCTTAAATAATGATTAAATCAGCCCCAAAAACTGGCGTTCACCTGCAGAAGCGCTAAAATAAAGTAGAGGTGACGACTGTGGTGAAACATAAACGGCTGTGGATCGGTCTAATAGGGTGTGTCATCTGGGTCCTCGGGGTATTGGGAACGCATTTCGATGCCGGGTTGTATCAGCAACCGATTATTCGAGTGACACGGATCCAGACAATTAGTCACGAAAAACAGATTGACGAGTACCAAAATGAAGATACAGAAGTAGTCCAGCGTGTAACGGGGCAATTTTTAAATACTAAGCAAAAAGGAAAAACAATTACGTTGCGTAATACCTATACAGCGTCACAAGCGATGTCGACGCGGTACTATAAAGGGGAACAAGTTTTTTTGCATCGTGATCAATATTTGAAAAAATGGTCCTTAAATGAACCTAAGCGCGATACAATTATCGTTGGCTTAACGTTATTGACAGTTAGTCTCTTGTTGTTGATGATGCTCAAGCGTGGTTTAATGACCTTATTAAGTGTCTTGGTCAATCTCGTTGCTTTCGTCTTGACGTTACATTTAAACGCCTTGACGGGTGGTCGGTGGTTATTACCGATTATGTGTGGCTTAGCCGTTGTGCTAACGGGGTTAACCCTGCTTTTAGTGTTAGGCCCCAATCGCCAGATGCTCGTCTCATATGGTGCGACAATTGGTGCGACGTTCCTAGCGCTGTTTCTCAGTATGGCGGTCTTGAAAATAACCGGTGATCAAGGGTTGCATTATGAAACAATGGCTTATGAATTACAGCCGTATAAAACGGTCTTCTTAGCGGAAGTCGTGCTTGGAATTTTAGGCGCTGTGATGGATGAGACGACCGATATTTCATCGTCACTCCAACAATTAGCAATTGAACAGCCGAACGTCACAAAAACTGAGTTATTTAAATCAGGTCTAGCGATTGGCCGCGAAATTATCGGCCCGCTCGTCAATGTGTTGTTCTTTTTAGTGATGGCGGATGCTTTTCCAATTATTTTATTATATTTACGCAATGGCAACACAATTGCGTATACCTTATCGCGAACTGTCACATTGAGCTTTACGCAGACGGTGATTAGTGCGATTGGAATTACTTTGGCAGTGCCAGTGACCAGTTTGTTGGCGAGCCAGTTAGTGCGGGTGCGACGCCTATGATGCTATTAACGGGAATTTTACTGATATTATTAGTTTTGGTTTGCGGTTGGCAAGGGCTAACAATTTTCTTCAGTCTCGGGTTAAATTTTGTCGTGATTATATTAGCCCTCGTTTTGGTAGCTGGTGGGTTTGAACCACTAATGGTTAGTGGCCTATTGAGTTTAATTTTATTGGCGACATCCATTTTCATGAATACTAAGCAGCCATTAACGGCTAAGACGGCGTTTGTGACGTCGTTAATCGTGGTGGTCGGCTTGCTGATCATTATTGTGCCACTTAGCCAGCTAGCAGCCACCTACGGCTTTGGTGCGGAAGATATCGAAGAAATTGAGGGCTTTAGACTCGCAATCGGCTTATCGTTCCAAAAAATTAGTATCATGATGATCATTTTGGGCAGCTTAGGAGCAATCGCCGAAACAAGTATTGCGGTTGCTAGTGGCTTAGTGGAAATTCTTGAATACGATGCGCAAATGGCATCTAAGCAACTCTTTAAAGCGGGGATTGCGATCGGCGAAAAAATTATCGCGACAGCTTTTAATACCCTGTTTTTTAGTTTCTTTGGTAGCTTCTTGTCATTGACAATGTGGTTCATTCAGTTAGGCTATCCACTCAGTAAAATTGTGAACCACAAAATTTTAATTGGTGAGGTACTAGCGCTGTTAATCGGAGTGATGGGGGTCATAGCAACTGTTCCGTTAACCAGCGGGCTCCTAAACTATTTCAGAAAACCAAACGACGAATAAAGTTAACTTGAAAAATAAGTCAATTCAGATTAGAATAATAGAATATATGCACGAAAGGAGGAAACGCGCAATGTCACAAAACTTACATGTTAGTGTTTCTGGTAACCGTCGTCCTGTTAACCAAAACAATGCTAAAAAACGTAATGCTGAAACAGCTGCTGTCTTGAACTTCTTGAAGGAACGTAAATCAGCTAAATAATTATAATGAATTTTTTCAAAATAATGTTAAAAGACCATCTAAAAGTCGCTTAAAAAGCAGCCTTTGGATGGTCTTTTAATATATTCAGAAGTAAATACATTAAAAGTGACGTACATAAATTCAGATTATTGCATATTAATATAATAATATAGTGATAGAGAATAATGTTTGATATACTAAATGCTAGCTAGCACGAGGGAACGTTTCGATATATAGTTAATAACATTCACCTTGTGAGTGGACAACAAATCTAAACGAAGGTGTAAATATTGAAAAAGAAAACATGGATAGCGATATTAACCGTTTCAATACTAATTATATTAGGAATAGGAGTGAAGTTACATATGGATAATAAAGAAGTTACAATCCAAGAAAATGCGGCCATTGAGATTAAAGAAAGATATAAAAATTTAAAAGAAATTAAAATAAAAAACATTTTCGAATCATCACCAGGTGTTCAGAATGTTGATTTTGATGTGGTAGATGTAAATAACAAAGTCATTAAGGGCAATACCACGACAGTAGGGAGATTTGGATCTTTCAGTGACAACGGATTGGTTGAGGGAAAAACAATTGGGAAAGTGAAGGTACTATATCTTAATGGAGCGGTTGGATTCATAAAATGATCACAGACCAAAAATATGCTGTTATTGCGGATAAAGTATATGACGTTGATAAGATAAAAACTGGATCACCAGCAAGAGTTGGGAATATTTTTAAAGATAAAGAGTCTGCAGGTAAATTCTAAATCATCAAAACTGTTGATACTAATGATCCTAAAAATAGTCATGGTTACGACACCAATGGGTTTCAAGGTATGGCCGTTGCGCCAGTGAACAAGGCCGGTGAAGTTGATTATTCACATATTATGGTCGCTTATGCCGGCACCAATCAATCTGATTTCAAGGACATTGCTGAAGACCTTCAAGGAATCGGGTCTGGTAATCGAAGCACGGTGGATAAAGGAAAAATGGCAGATAAGATGAAGTCTGCTTATAAAAAGGAAAATCAGAAGTTAATTAATCAATAGCAAAAAAAGAGCCACATCCTAAGATGCGGCTCTCTTTAAATACATATTTTTGATTAAAGGACGCGAACTGCGAATGAAGGCATGAAGTAGCTTGAGATACTTGCTGTCTTAACTGATTCGCCAGGTTGTGGTGCGTGGACGTATTGGCCACCACCGATGTAGATTGCGTCGTGATATGAAGCGCCAGCGCCACCCCAGAAGAGGATATCGCCAGGTTGTAAGTTATCAAGTGAGACGCGTTGACCAGCACCTTCTTGAGCAGTTGTAACACGGCCCAATGAAATACCAGCTTGTGCGTATGCATATTGAACTAAACCAGAACAGTCAAGGCCTTGGCCTGGTGTTGTGCCACCCCATACATAAGGGGTACCGATTTGTGATAAAGCAGCGTTGATAACAGTTTGGGCATTACCACGTGCCGGTGTATTAGTGTTGGTATTATTAGTATTAGCTTGTGGTGATTGTTGAGCAGAAGAAGCAGCAGTGGCAGTAGCTTGACTGCTTTGAGTTGGTGTTGCTGATGTTGCTGTTTGTGTTTGAGCAGGTTGAGTTGTTGTTTCAGGTGTGCTTGTTGAAGTCGTTGAAGCAGCCGGCGTTGTTGATTCAGTTGTTGTAGCTGGCGCTGGGGTTTCTGTGGCAGGGGCTGGAGTGGTTGCTTGAGGGGCAGCAGGTGCTTGCACTTCAGTCGTAGTCGTTGTAGCAGCAACTGGTGTTACTGCGGGGGCGTTTGTAATTGGTGTGACACCTGTCAAGTTAGGGTTGTTTAAAACAACGTAGCTAGCAGGAACCCAGCCTTTGCTTTCTAATTGGTACCAAGTTGTGCCGTTTAAATCTTTTTGATTAATGACATTTTTAGTTGTGCCATAGGTTAAATATTCGCCAGTTGGTTGAGTAGCAGTTGTGTCAGACCAAACAGTTGTTGCACCTGATTGGAAGTTAGCTGTTACTGTGTTTTTAGCAACAGGGGCTGTTGCAACTGGTTGAACAGTTGTATCACCGGCTGTGATGAATTGGCTTGAGACCCATTCATCGTTACCAAGTTTGTACCAAGTTTGGCCATACACTTGTTTAGTATCTTGGATGGTTACTTGTTGGTTAGTTGCTAAGTAACGTGCAGGTTTTTGACCTACTTCTGGGCTCGTCCAAACGGTTGTTGCCCCGTCAGCGTAGTTAACCGTACCATTTGTTGCCGCTTGAGCATCATTTGTTTGAAGTCCCATTAATACTAAGCCGGCAAGGCCAACCATTCCTGAAGATAAGTAAGTCATTTTTTGCTTTTTCATGTGTTTGTTGTGCTCCTTCGAAAAAAAATTTTTTTAGTTGTTTGAATTTTGAATTAATTTAGTACGCTGATTAGCATAGCACTTAAAAGTAACAAACATGTTACATAACAGTTAGCACGCTGTTACATGTTTCTTAAGATATTAGCGAGTAAAAGACTAAATGTCAATGAACGTCAAAAAAGTACGCATATCGGCTAGATAGCGTACTTTTTATAAAGTGTTTTATGCTTATTGGAGGGTGCCAGTTTGGGTCTGCGCTGTCTCGGTCTGAGAATTGCTCTGGAGACCAGTCGTGGTATCCGTCGTTGTAGTTCCCGTGCCAGTTGTTGTGCCAGTCCCATTGCCCGCTGGCGTGTTAGCAGCATAGCCTGTTGTACTTTGCGGATTGGTAGTTGCATTTTGGCTAGTTGTTGCTTGATTAGCGGTGGTTGTGTTTTGCGTACTTGCCGCTTGGGTATTATTAGAATAAGTGTTGTATTGATTTTCAGCGTTCTTAACATACGCCAAGTATTTTTCTTTAAAACCGCTATGGGTTGATTTGTTAATTAAAGCCCGAACGTAAGGGAAGTCGCTAGCAGATAGACTAGCCGGAATATGCTTGAGACTATCATCTGTAAATAAGTTCCGGACAGCAGCCATTGCGGCTAGTTGGTTCTTAGCTTCTTGATAATCAGCAAGTTGTTTGGGATGATCGGTATAGTCTGCTTCTTCGCCAAGTTGGGCATCAGTTTTAACAACCCCATCCTTATCGAAAAAGGCACTCGTCTTAACCTTGCTTTTTTTCTTCTTTTTAGTAGGTTGTTTAGAAGGCGTACTTTCGGATTCGCTAGCGACCGGTTGTTTACCAGTAATCTTCCCTAAATCTTTTTGGGCAGCTTTGTAATCAGCCTTTGCATCCGCGCTAATACCGCTCATGTAAAGATTAGGAGTGATTTGCTTGTCGAGTTTGTCGGCTGCAGTGATAATTTGTTGTTGTTTATCGGCTGCTAATTTTGCAGGCGTTTTACGGGAACCGTCACGATAGAGTTGGTTCACTTTTTGGACATATTGATCAATTTTTTCTTCTGTTTTAGTTGCGGCAGCCGGAATTTCTGTTTTATTCTGACAGCCAGCTAGAATCATGAAACAGCTGGTCATGGCCAGCAACAGAGCAAGTGTTAATTTTTTCATTGAGAAACCACCTTGTTGTTAGTTATTCATCTAATAATATATCATGAAAGTAGGTGTGCTAACATGGTCGTTTGGCGATAATTCCGAAATCGGAATTATTATGAAATCAAATCTTGTATTAAAAATACAATAAATGCGGGGGTTAAAGGATTGAAGCGATAAATCAGGCTATACTTTCGCAAGTGAGAAGCGTACACTATGAATATTAATTATGAGAAAACTTTAATCAAACCTGACCACTGAGCTCGACTAAGGCGGTCATTAGAGGGAGTGCAACTTATGGAATCAGCATGTACATCAATTTTAGTTGGCAAAAACGCATCATTGGACGGTTCAACAATGATTGCACGCAACGACGATACTTTCTTACCATTAACACCACAACGGTTTCATATCAATCCGGCCGTTAAGAATCGTAAGGGGGCTAAAATCAAATCTTGGTTAAACGGGTTTGAAGCAGAATTACCTGAAAATGGCTATCGCTGGCCAGCCGTTCCGAATGTTGATTACAAGCATAATGGTTATTATGATGAAAGTAGCATCAACGAAGTTAACGTGGCAATGAGCTGTACAGAAAGTACGTATGGGAACGAAAAAGCCCTTGCTTATGATCCATTGGTCAAGGATGGCTTGGATGAAGATTGCATGCAAGCGATGGTTGCCCCCTACATTAACTCGGCGCGTGAAGGGGTTAGCTACCTTGGAAATTTGATTAAACAATATGGCTCACCAGCTGGCAATAGTGTGCTTTTTAGTGATCATAACGAAGTATGGTATATGGAAATTGTGACCGGTCATTTGTGGCTTGCTCAACGGATTCCAGATGATGCTTATGCAGTTGCCGCTAACCAAGTCGCAATCCAACAAGTTGATTTCAATGATCCTGATCATTTCATGTGGGCAGAAGGAATTCAAGATTACGTTGAAACGCATCATTTAAATCCGGATAAAACGGGTTGGAATTTCCGCCATATTTTTGGCACGATGAACGAAAAAGACCGACACTATAACACACCACGTGTTTGGTATGCGCATCATTTATTTGATGCTGATTTTGATATGTCACCTGAATCGGCTGAATTACCATTCATTCGGCGTATTGAACATAAAATTAGCGTGGAAGACATTGAATTTTTATTAGGGTCCCATTATAACGAAACGAAATTTGATCCGATGGGGCATGGGGCTGATGAAGACAAGTATCGTTACCGGCCAATTGGTTTGAATCGGACGCAAAATGCGCATATTTTACAATTACGCAATGATGTGCCGAAGGAACAAGCAGCAATTATGTGGATTACAATGGGGATGCCTACGTACACCCCGTTTATTCCCTTTTTCACCAATGCCAACGACACAGATCCAAGTTTCAGTGAAACACCAATGAAATGGGATATGAAGAGTGCTTACTGGTTATACCGGACCATTTCAGTATTGGTTGAAGGCCATTATCATCAACATATACAGGGCAATATTGACTACTTAAATCACTGTAAGCAAGAATTAAGAACAATGATTGAAAACATTCAAGTGGAAGCTCGAAATTATCACGGTGCTGCGTTAACTGATTATTTGACCGAGCAAAATCATGCAATTGTTAAAAAAATGGCGGTAGAAGCCACTGCGATGATTGGCGAACTCGTTATGTCCGGGATTAATCTATCAAAATTGACGTTTAATATGGATCGCAACTTATAAGATGTTATCAAGAAGTTATTAAGGATAAAAATAATTTTATCTTTAATGACTTCTTTTTAGATGGTCACAGTGAACTAATAACGTGAATTGATGTTTATGTGGACAATTGAATTGCTACACATCAAATCTATTTACAGTTATTTAATGAATCGAGTGGTTTCTTTTTTCTCAAAATATGCTAATATATTGTTAGTAAAATAAATTAAAACCATTAATTGTTTCTACGCATGACAGATAAGCTAGTAAAAGGAGAAAAGGTTATGACAGCAAAAACAACGAGCAACTATTCTGATGATTGGGAAGTAGTAACGCATCTTTCATTCATTTATCGGTGGATTGTCAGTAATTTGAGTGACTTTGTCAGTGGCGAAAGTTTAAATTACAAAGTATCTTTTGACCAATTTTTAATTATGTACGAAATTTCAACCAACGAAAACTTAACGGGTAGTAAATTAGCTAAGACGATGAGCGTAAGTCGTTCAGCAATTTCACGCCAATGTCGGCTACTAAAAGAAAACGGCTATGTGGTTGAAGAACATCTACAATCAGATCAACGGGTTAAATTTTTGAGTTTAACCAAGCAAGGGCAAGATGTTTTAAACCGCTTAGTAAGCCGTTATGTGAAAAAATATCGTGAAATCGAAACACAAATGGGCCGTGATAAAGTGGACGGTTTGATTCAATTCATTGATCAATTTTATTTAGATATCATTGAACCAAGTGAATATCAGGATAACATGATGGGCCGTTCATTCCTCAATAAAGTAAAGAAAATGAACGCGGAAAGCGCTGAATAGATTTTATGAAATGGGAAGAACCGCTTGGGGCGGTTCTTTTTTTATGGCTGAAGTGGACGCCACAAGGCATAATCTAAAATAGCACTTAATAAATGCTATTTTGGATTAATAATCAGTTGTTGACCGCAACCAAAGCCACTCTGCGATAATCGGACTTGTTTCTTTTTATGAAATTGCTTACAATTGAGCCATGAACGGATTATGAAAAAATGGGAGTCGATATCATGGAAAAAATTCTGGCTATTAATGCAGGAAGTTCAACACTGAAGTGGCAATTATTCGAAATGCCGTCTGAACGCGTAATCGCTAAGGGGATGATTGATCGTTTAGGCTTATCTGATTCTGTATTCACAGTGAAGTATGGCAATCAGGAAAAGTTTAAACAAGTCCAAGATATTACGACCCACGAACAAGCAGCGACATTATTATTAACACGGCTCAAGGCGTTAAATATCGTAACCCATCTCGATGAGATCACGGGGGTTGGCCACCGGGTAGTTGCCGGTGGAGAGGTCTTCAAGGACTCTACCGTAATTAATCCCGTTGGTCTTGATGAGATTAATCGGTTAGCTGAATATGCACCATTGCATAATCCAACCCAAGCCTATTACATTAAAATTTTCACGACGTTATTGCCAGGCGTCCCGGAAGTGGCAGTTTTTGACACATCATTTTACAGTACGTTACCGGCGGAAAATTATCTATATAGTATTCCGCAAAAGTATTATGAAAAGTATGGGGCCCGTAAATACGGTGCGCATGGGACTAGTCATCGGTTTGTTGCTCAGCGCGCTTCTGAAATTTTAGATGAGCCACTTGAAACACAAAAAATGATTACGTTACATCTGGGCAGTGGTGCGTCAATCACCGCAATTCAAGATGGGCAGGCCATTGATACGTCGATGGGCTTCACACCACTGGCGGGGATTACGATGGGAACACGAAGCGGTGACATTGATGTCTCATTAGTAGCCTTTCTAGCTGAAAAATTAGGTAAAACAATGCCCGAGATGATTACCATTTTAAACCACAAATCTGGCTTATTAGGGATTTCTGAACTATCACCGGATATGCGTGATTTAGAAGAAACCGCTGAAGTGCGGCCGCAATCTCAATTGGCGCTTGATATCTTTGTCAATCGAGTTGTGAAGTATGTCGGTTCTTACGTGGCCTTAATGAATGGGGTAGACACGCTAGTCTTTACTGCCGGCAGTGGTGAGAATGGTAGTGAACTACGGGCTGCAATCTGTGAGCAACTCACTTGTTTTGGGGTTGCATTGGATGAAGATAAAAATAATGTCCGCAGCCAAGAACGAATTATCAGTAGTGATCAATCACGGGTTAAGGTCCTGATCGTTCCAACTAATGAGGAGCTGATGATTGCTAGAGATGTTATGCGGTTAAAATAAAACTGTTATGTACCATGCCACCCAAAGCATTATTAGAATATGAAGGTAATCTGCGGCATTATGTTGAAATGCGCCGCTTTCAGATGTAGCGGCTAACCCTAAACAGGTTTGCGGCCAAATGAAAAAATAAATTTAAGAAAGATTAATTGGGCCAAATGCGCGCCAGATTAATCTTTTTTTGTTTATCTTGATAAAGCGGTTACAAAAAATGGTTGAATTCTCAAAGAAGCTCCTTTATAATAAGCAACATGATGGTTAGTAAAACGTTTTACTAACTTAAAATGAAGGACGGAGGATTGCATATGAATGCTGTCAATATTTTAATCGGCTTAATGCCAATGATTGGTTGGGGCCTATTCCCAGTGATTGTTGGTAAAATTGGTGGAAAACCAGCGAGTCAAATTATTGGGACGACACTGGGGACGTTAATTCTGGCCATTATTGTGGCTGTTTTCCGCGGGACACCGATTCCAGAAACTAAAACATTTATCTTTTGCTTGATTTCAGGTGCTTGTTGGGCTTTAGCGCAGATTATCACTTTTCACGTTTTTGAAACGATGGGTGTTTCTAGAACAATGCCAATCACAACTGGTTTTCAACTGGTTGGGGCATCGTTGTGGGGCGTCTTCATCTTAGGTAACTGGGCAAGTACGCAATCGAAGTTGATTGGCTTCACAGCAATTATTCTAATTATCCTTGGGGTTTATTTAACAGCTTGGAGTGAAGATCGTTCAAGTGCTAGCAAGAATGGCGCAGTGCGGGGCATCTTGTTATTATTGGTTGGTGAACTAGGCTATCTAGGATATTCCGCCTTTCCACAAGCAGTACACGCGGATGGCTTTCAGGGCTTTTTACCACAAGCACTAGGAATGGCAATTGTGGGGCTGATTTTTGGATTAACGCAAACTAGCAAAACTTATCAACCATTCAAAGCGGCGACTTCTTATAAGAACATCTTTAGTGGGTTCTTCTTCGCATTTGCAGCATTGACGTATTTAATTTCAGCACAACCTTCTGTCAACGGCTTAGCAACCGGGTTTGTTTTATCACAAACGAGTGTCATTTTTGCCACAATCGGCGGTATTTACGTGTTGAAAGAAAAAAAGACCAAAAAAGAAATGGTTGCTGTATTAATTGGTTTAGTACTCGTATTAGTGGCTGGCTCTGTGACAGCCTTTATCAAATAAAAAGTGGGGCGGATTTATTATGCGAAAAACACAAGTTATTAATGCACAAATTTCAAATGTGATTTCAAACATGGGCCATTTTGATACAATGAGTATTGGCGATGCTGGGATGCCGGTTCCCGCCGGAACACCCAAAATCGATGTGGCCATTGAAAACGGTGTACCAAGCTTCATCCAAGTATTAAAAAATGTCTTAACAGAATTGGAAGTTCAAAAAGTTTACTTAGCCAACGAAATTAAAACAGCTAATCCAGCACAACTTGAAGAAATCAAAAAAGTGATTGGGAAGACCCCCATTGAATTCATCGATCATGCACAAATGAAACAAGACTTGGGGCACGCTAAAGCATTTGTTCGGACAGGTGAAATGACACCTTATTCCAACATTATTTTAGAAAGTGGCGTTGTATTTTAATCATTAGGGGGACTTTCAAATGAAAAAAGTAATTGTATTAGGTTCAACAAATGTCGACACAATTTTAAACGTTCAGCGTTTTCCACAGCCTGGCGAAACGTTAGCAATGGATGGCCGGGCAGTTGCCGGTGGCGGTAAAGGGGCAAACCAAGCGATTGCCGCTGTTCGCTCAGGTGCTCAAACGGCTTTCATTAGTAAGGTTGGTAAAGAGGGCGCAGCTGATTTTATGCTCGATACATTCAAAAAAGACGGGATGAATATTGATCACGTTCGTTGTTCTGAAACTGCCGGCACTGGCCAAGCTTACATTATGGTGGATGCTAGTGGACAAAATAGTATTTTAATCTACGGTGGGGCTAATCAAGATGTGACAGTTGATGATATTCATGAAGCTGAAGAAGCTATCAAAGATGCTGACCGAATTGTCGCGCAATTTGAAGTGCCGATTCCGGCAATTATCGAAGCCTTCAAGGTTGCGCGTGCAAACGGGGTGCAGACAATTTTGAACCCAGCGCCAGCGATTAAGAATATTCCAGCTGAATTATTAGCAGTGACGGACATGATTGTCCCTAATGAAACGGAAGCCGAAATCATCACAGGAATTAAAGTGACCGACGAAGCGTCAATGCAAGCGAATGCAAAAGCCATGTTTAGGATGGGGATTAAAGTCGTGATCATCACGGTTGGGGCCAAAGGTTCATTCTACGCTACCCCAACAACTACCGGTTTTGTTCCGGCATTTAAAGTGCAAGCCGTCGATACCACAGCCGCGGGAGACACATTTATCGGTGCGTTAAGTACGCAATTGGAATTGGATTATAGTAATATTGAAGCAGCGATGACTTATGCCAATAAGGCTTCTTCCATTGCAGTCCAAACTAAAGGGGCTCAAAATTCGATTCCTTATGAAAAAGATATTCAGCTATAATCATATGAACAGCGTCCATGGCTAGTTGGCTGTGGGCGTTTTTATTAATTTGGTTCAAGGGAGTGCCACAATGGTTCGAAAAGTAACGATTAAAGATGTTGCCGCGCTGGCGCAAACATCGGTCACAACCGTTTCGTTAATTCTTAATAATAAAGGTGACCGCTTTAGCGCAGCGACAATTGCGCGGGTCAAAGCTGCGCGGGAAAGACTCCAGTACGAGCCCGATTATTTCGCGCAAAACATGATTAATAAAGAAACGAAGACAATTGCGGTATTGGTACCGGATATCAATAACCCTTTTTTTAGTCAATTTATTCAAGGCGTCGAAGAAATTGCCTATCAATTCGACTTCATTCCACTAATTTATAGTGCAGGGGTGCATAATCAGAAAGTTGATCATTATTTAAAGGAATTGGTTCGTCGAAATGTTGATGGGTTTATTTTGGCTGTCCCTCATTTACAAAAAACAACGCTGGATAGTTATCTGCAAAAACGACAAATCCCGTTTATCTTGTTGGATCAGTCAGATAAGCAACATGTAGGCGATGAAATTACGGTTGCCGATACACAAGGCGGGGAATTGGCCGCCCGATATCTAATCGAACAAGGGCATCATAAAGTTGGCATTGTCTTACCCCAACAACGTGCTTGGAATATCGAACAGCGGTCCATCGGGTATCAAGCTGCAATGCTAAGGGCTCAGTTACCAGTGGCTGATGATTGGCAAATAACGACCCCCTTAACAAAATTAGGCGGTTACCAAGTTGCCCAACAAGTGATTGATAGTGGGGTCACTGCCGTCTTTGCAGTCAATGATGAGCTGGCTATCGGATTAATTCGGGGATTATGTGAATTGCGGGTGCGCGTGCCGGAAGATATTTCAGTGATTGGCTATGATAATATCGATTGGTGCGAATATATCACGCCCAAATTGACGACCATTAAGCAACCGATCTTCGAACTGGGGCAAGAAGCAACACGGCTATTATTGAACCGCATTGCCGATCCCACCATTGCACCGCAACAAAAAGTTCTTTCAATTGAATTAGTTGAACGAGAAAGCGTCCAAGTGATACATCACTAATAACAGATGATTGTAGTAGCCTTTGGTAAAGAGGACGGTTGTGGCGACTTTGATAGTTTTCATGGTCATTGTCTCTTGGCGGCGCTTTTTTTATTATAAGCAACGCAACCGGCTAATTAAGGCTCAAAAAAGAAGGTTCATTTTTTTCTGAAAAGATTAGACTGTAAATTACGGAACAAACAGTGTAAAATGAACAGAGTAAAAATAAAAAAAGTGAGGTTACTTACACATGGCTAAATTAGTTTTTATTCGTCACGGACAAAGTGAATGGAACTTATCAAACCAATTCACTGGTTGGGTTGATGTTAACTTAAGCGAAGAAGGCGTCCGCCAAGCTCAAAACGCTGGTGCTTTATTGAAAAAAGAAGGCATCCAATTTGACCAAGCTTACACATCAGTATTGACACGGGCTATCAAGACATTACACTATGCACTTGAAGGCTCAGACCAATTATGGGTTCCTGAAACAAAATCATGGCGCTTAAACGAACGTCACTATGGTGCATTACAAGGCCAAAACAAAGCTGAAGCAGCTGAAAAATGGGGCGACGAACAAGTTCACATCTGGCGTCGTTCATACGATACATTACCACCATTATTGGATGCTAATGATGAAGGTTCAGCTGCCAACGATCGTCGTTATGCCCACTTAGATCCTAAAGCAATTCCTGGTGGCGAAAACTTGAAGGTTACTTTGGAACGGGTTATTCCATTCTGGGAAGACGAAATCGCACCAAAATTAATCGACGGTAAAAACGTCATTATTGCAGCTCATGGTAACTCACTACGCGCCTTAACAAAATACATTGAAAACATCTCTGATGAAGACATCATGGACGTTGAAATGGCAACTGGCGAACCAGTTGTTTATGAATTAGATAAAGAATTGAACGTAGTAAGCAAGAAAAAATTAAACTAATATAGTGCGGATGGTTGCGGTTAGCAACTGAGCATGATTCAAAAGAGTGTGTTTAAAGCACGTTTTCACTTACTCAAATAGGCTATTCCCGCAAGGAATAGCCTATTTTTTTTGTATTAAAATGACACGTTAGGGTGCTGCTGGAAACATCACCGGAGTAAAAGCCAGTTAGGTAGCGATTATTCGGAATATCGATAAAATATACATATAATAATTAATTTCGTTCTAAAGCTTTTTGTTTGTTAATTCATACGGATGATTATTCAGGCCAGTTTGCGCTAATTTCATCAATGAGTGGTAATAGCTGACGCTTTTGGCTTTTCAAATAATTGACATAAATTGGCATTTTAGCTTGCGGATCATTAATGGGGACCGTGATGCGGTCTAATTGCTGGGGTGATAGCTGCTTAAAAAAAGCATCTTTTTGAGAGAGATTGGAAGTGAAAAACGGAAGGCTTGAATGTTTGATAATCTCAATGAAGGCGGCGCGGTCGTCTTGATACATAAATTGTGCATGGGGGATATCGGTTTTAATCATATCGCTCCAAGGACCAATTGCACGCATCACGACAAAACTCATACCGGCTAAATCTTGAAAGCTAACGGTTGGTTGGCTAGCAAATAGCGTGAATTGATCGAGATTAACCTGTAGCTGTTCATGACCGAGATATCGTGATTCGATGGTTGTATCAAGGATTTCTTGATCTGAAAAGATTAATGTAGCCTCGGCGGTAGTTAGCGCATTACTAATTTGCTCAATTGCAATAAATTCTTTTGCGATTTGCACGTCATCACGGTCAGGGACGAGGGTTAGCGGACCTGGAACAGTTGTGCCAATCATCGTAAAATGCTGACTTCTATCGAAGTTTTGAATTTTTGTTAACATCGTTTGACTCGCCGTCAGAAGTTGTTCAGCTTCGCGAGCAGCGAGCTCACCGGTTGGGGTCAATTTGATTCGATTGGCCTGACGTTCGAAAAGCTGGACGCCGAAATCTTCCTCCAACTTTTGCATACCGCGGGTGACAGATGGCTGGGTGATGTTCAAAGCAGCCGCGGTTTTCGTGAGCGTCCCTGTTTGGGCGAAAGTCGTCAATTGTTCTAATAAATAGTAATCTAACATGCACTTTACCTTCTTAGTATACGTTTCATGTATGGTAGCATGTTTTTTAAGTAATTTTCAAGTTAACCACTGCGCACTATACTAAAATCATCAATTAGAAAAAGAGGTTATCAACGATGGATATGGTGCAATTAAATAATGGCGTCCAAATGCCACAATTAGGTTTTGGTGTTTTTCAAATGACGGATTTAGCGGAATGTGAACAAGCAGTGGTTGATGCGATTGCATCGGGGTACCGGTTGATTGATACAGCGGCAGCTTACCATAATGAAGCGGCGGTTGGTCGGGCAATTAAACGCAGCGGGGTGGCACGCGAAGAGCTATTTATTACCTCGAAACTCTGGGTATCAGATGCCAGCTATGAGCGGGCTAAAAAAGGGATTGATCAATCACTCCAAAACTTAGGGGTTGATTATTTAGACCTTTACTTACTCCACCAACCTTTTGGCGATGTGATTGGGGCATGGCGGGCTTTAGAAGAAGCATACAAAGCTGGTAAGATTCGTGCAATCGGCGTTTCTAATTTTTATGCCGATCAACTTAAAAATTTAATCTTATCAACCGATGTCAAACCAGTGATTAATCAAATTGAAGTTAACCCTTGGTATCAAGAGCATTCAGAAGTCGCTTTTGCACAAGCTGAAGATGTGCAAGTTGAAGCTTGGGCACCATTTGCGGAAGGGAAACACAACATTTTTACTGATGAACGAATTGCTGCAATTGGCAGTCGTTATGGCAAATCAAACGGGCAAGTCATCTTACGATGGTTGCTTCAACGCGGTATTGTGGTGATTCCAAAATCCGTTCATCAGAACCGAATAGCTGAAAATATCGATGTCTTTGATTTTGAATTAACCACAGCTGAAATGGCAACGATGAATGATTTAGACAAAGGTGAAAGTCAATTCTTTGATCATCGTGATCCAGCAGCAATTGAACAAATTTTTGGGACGAGCTTAGCCGCTCTAAAGGAGAACAAATAATGACTAACGTATTAATTATCGGGGCCGGTGGTCAAATTCCAGCGATTTTAATTCCCCGTTTACAAGCAGAACCAACTTTAAAACTCACCCTTTTTGGGAGGGCCGCCGCTAATTTACCTTATGACAATGTGACAAAGGTCTCTGGCGATGCGGGTCAACTTGACGACTTAATTAATGTGATGCAAAACCAAGATGTTATTTATATGAATTTTGATAATTTAGCGATTACCAAACTCGTCATTAAAGCGATGCACGAAACGGGTGTTAAACGAATTATCCAAGCGGGGGTTTTAGGGGTCTACGGCGAAGTCGCAAAACCTTTTGCCACTTGGAATAGTCAAATGACGGGTGGTTCAGTGGCACAACATCGCGGCAATGAAGCCCTTGAAGCTAGTAATCTCGACTACACTTATATGCGAATGACTTGGTTGTATAACGCTAACCGCACTGATTATGTAGCCAGTCCCAAGGGCGAACCATTCTTAGGTGCCCAGATTAGTCGTTACGCTATCGCTCAATTTGTTGTTGATAATTTGACCGGTAAACGCAATGATGTCCGCGCAAGTATTGGGTTATGGGAACCCGGCTCAGAAAATAAAGCCAAACCAGATTTTTATTAGTCAGGAGGGTGCCAATTGAAAACATTAATCGTTTATTATTCACGTACTGGGAACACACAGGCAGTTGCGGAATTGATTCAGACCCAAGTCGGTGGTGATTTAGTGGCACTTGAAACGCAGGAAAAACGGCCCACGAATTATCGCGCTGAAGTTGATCAAAATGAACGCGAACAAAATCAAAGTATTTTACCAACATTGAAAACTGAGATTTTAGATTTTAATCAATACGATCGCATTTTTATTGGGGCGCCAACATGGAATATGGCGCTTCCTCAAGCAGTGCTGACGTTTCTAACAACGTATGATTTCACTGGCAAAACTATTGTACCGTTCAACACGCACGGTGGTTATGGCGCCGGTCAAATCGTTGCCCAGATTCAGTCCGCAGTCGGCGATGCGGTAGTCTTGCCAATTCTATCGGTTGCTGGTGGAAAAGAGAGCAGTGGTCAATTGCTCGCAATTGAAGGTCCAACTAAAGCAGCCGTCGCTAAAGAAGTGACGAATTGGTTACAAAAAATTGGTTAATTAGTTTAAGACTGTCTCGGTTTAATGGGGCGGTCTTTTATTATGGCCAAAAAGAGGTTATGTGAGAGATGCGAAAAGAAAATAAAGGCATTATTTTAGCGATTATCCTGATTAGTTATTTTATGATTTTATTGGATAATTCGATTATTTTTACAGGGACAGTTAAGATTGCAGCCGAACTTAATTTGAATCAGACTGCACTATCGTGGGTATCGAATGCTTATTCACTAACGTTTGGTGGATTATTATTATTAGGTGGGAGTATTGGTGACATTATTGGTCGTAAACGGATTTTTTCGATTGGACTTGTCATTTTTGCCATCGGTTCATTATTGGTTGGCTTGGCTGGCAGTATGATGGTAATTGTTTTAGCGCGTGCATTTCAGGGAATTGGTTCAGCCATTTTGGCGCCAACATCCTTAGCGTTATTGATGGATAATTTTTCTGGTAAAGAACGGACGCGGGCAATCGTTGCATATGGTGCAACGTCTGGGGTTGGTGCCAGCATTGGACTAGTGATTGGGGGACTTTTTGCCAGTTTAATGTCATGGCGCAACGGCTTTTTCATCAATGTACCAATCGCCATTATCATGTTGGCTCTAACAACAAAATTTATTCCGACTAATCAAACTAGACAGTTAAAAAAATTAGATATCGTAGGTTCAATTGTTTCGATTATTGGGATGACGGCACTTGTCTATAGTTTAGTGGGAGATCAAGGTCGCCTAGTGGCATTGATTGTAGCTGTTGTCGCGATTGTAGGGTTTATCTGGCACGAAGCACGGATTAAACAACCAATGATGCCGTTGCGCTTGTTTATGGATCGCGAGCGATTGGGTGGTTATATTGCCCGCTTCTTTTATTTGGGCGCGATGATGAGCATGTGGTTTTTAACACCACAAATCATGCAAACCCAACTGCACTTTACACCGCTTCAAGCGGGGTTAGGATTTTTCCCACTAACCATTATTAGTTTTATTGTGGCTGTCCAAGTCGCAAAATTAGCCGATCGGTTTGGTAATACACAACTGTTGATTGGCGGGATTACGCTCACAGCAATCGGGATGTTTGCAATTAGCTTTTTCTCAGCACAGGTTGGTTATACGGTTGGGATTGCCTTACCAATGATATTAATGGGAATCGGGCAAGGCTTAACGCTGAGTCCTTTGACAGTCGCTGGTGTAGCAAATACATTACCTGAAGATTCAGGTGCTGCCTCAGGGGTCGTCAACATGGTGCATCAAATTGGTGGTTCTATTGGGATGGCATTGGTGGTCGCTGTTTCGGCAACTGTTAAGACTGCACCTGCGAGTTATCACTTGGCAATGTTAACGGCGACGGCACTATTAATTGGGGCGCTGATTGCCGTTATTGGCTTGATCGGCCCCACTTTGAAAAAGATTGCTTAGCGCGATCAATGTCTTTGGTATCTTTAAAATAGTGGATTGTTTAGTTTAGCAAAAGTAATTGCATTTAAATATTAAAACAGGCCTCGCATACCGGTAATCAACCAGTATGCGAGGCCTGTTTGTATGGGTTACATAGCATCGCTTTGTGCCAGTTGGTATCCCAGCAACATCAATATCAGTTGTAAAACTGAAAAGGCGGTAACAAAAATCCAGAAATCCGTTTGATTCAAGATGCCGAGGACACTCGCGATTGTTGTATGCAATTGGTAGAAAATATCCCATGAATTGATCCGTAAGAAGCGACCGAGATAAATCGCAGTTGAAGAACAGACGCTTAAAATACTGAAAGTCAACATCTGATTAATTAAGCGCTGATGATTGGGAATTAACAAGGGATAAAGAATGAACAGACTCGTTAAGCCCAGTCCGACCCCGATAAATACGCCCCCTGCTAGAATTGCGTATTCTACAAACTGATAGGCAGTGTTCAGACCAACACCTATTGATGATAGATGACTGAAGTCGGTCATCATATAAAGGGCGTTAGGGAAAAAGAGTAGCCAAAGAATGGCAATTGAATACCGCCAACGGCTGTGCTTGAAGTAGCGACTCAATAGGCTGAGATCAAAGGGAATCAGGGCAAGAATTAAATTCCAAATTAGAAATGAGAAGCGACTTTGATAAAGTAAAATCAATACAAAGAAGACGCCAATAATAGCATGAATCGCTAGTATTTTTTTAGACAAATAAAAGCCTCCTTTTTCCTAAATACTAATAGTATAACGTGAAATGTGGCGATCAAAGGTTAAGCTTTGATTAAGAGCATAGTGGGATAAGCCACCAATATTGTTGAATGTAACTATTCAATACGACTAGCAAAAAATTGCGAATATGGATGATGTCCTTTTAGTGAAATAGTAAACAATTAGTCTTATTTTCAATGTGGTTAATACCTAAAACTTAGTAGCACTTTTCTTGATTGAGTGCTAAAAAGTGCTATAATATAGTTATAAGCAAGATGATTAGGTCGTTGATAAAACAAGGGGTTAATCATTTAATGTTTAATAAATGGAGGTGCAGTTGTATGGCAAATATGTACGGAAATGATCCTTTTTTTAATAATGATATGGATGATATCTTTAATCAAGTTTTCAGAAGAATGGGTAATTCAGAATCAGCGCGATATGTGATTAATGGACGAGAATTATCACCGGATGAGTTTGCTCAGTATCGGGCAACTGGTAAATTACCTAATCGCGAAAAAGAAATTGAAATTAAACAAAATGGTGAACATGCCCTCAAAAAAGGTGGCATTCTTGAAAAATTAGGTCGGAACTTAACACAGGAGGCACGGGATGGTTTATTAGACCCAGTGATTGGCCGGCATAATGAAATCCAAGAAACGGCTGAAATATTAAGTCGTCGGACTAAAAATAATCCAATTCTAGTCGGTGACGCTGGTGTTGGGAAGACGGCCGTTGTTGAAGGATTGGCACAAGAAATTGTGGCGGGGAAAGTGCCCGAAGCAATTAAGGATAAAGAAATCTATTCAATTGATTTATCGTCACTAGAAGCTGGTACCCAATACCGGGGGTCATTTGAAGAGAATATTAAAAACTTAATTAAAGAAGTAAAAGCTGCTGGTAACGTTATCCTCTTCTTTGATGAAATTCATCAAATTTTAGGAATTGGTTCAACTGGTGGTGAAGATGGTGGTAAAGGTTTAGCTGATATTATCAAACCTGCTTTATCACGTGGTGAGTTGACGGTCATCGGCGCAACAACGCAAGATGAATATCGGAACACGATTTTGAAAAACGCCGCATTGGCAAGACGGTTTAACGATGTGCTCGTTAATGAACCTAATGCAGCCGATACAGTTAAAATCTTACAAGGGATTAAAGAATTGTATGAAAAGCACCATCACATTGAACTACCAGATGATGTTTTGAAGGCTGCCGTTGACTATTCTATTCAATATATTCCACAAAGAACGTTGCCAGATAAGGCTATTGATCTATTAGATATGACGGCAGCTCATTTAGCAGCAAAACGGCCAGAAACTGATAGCTCTAAATTGGCCGACCAGCTCAAGCAGTTAGAGGCTGATAAGGCGGAAGCAGTCGAATCAGAAAATTATCAAGCTGCCGAAGATTTAAAAATTAAAATTGAGAAAATTAAAGCGCAATTGCAAGCTGATGATCAACATGCAACAGCAGCAGTGGCCACTGTTGATGATATTGCACAATCTGTTGAAAGATTGACTGGGATTCCGGTTGCGCAAATGGGAAGCAATGATATTCAACGCTTGAAGAATTTAGGCCAACGGTTAAAAGGCAAGGTAATTGGCCAAGATGAAGCGGTTGAAATGGTCGCACGGGCTATTCGTCGAAATCGGGCAGGCTTTTCTGAAGGGAACCAACCTATCGGGAGTTTCCTATTTGTTGGACCAACCGGGGTTGGGAAAACAGAATTAGCAAAACAATTAGCTTTAGATATGTTTGGTAATAAAGAAGCGATTATTCGCTTAGATATGAGTGAATATGCTGACCGCACAGCTGTTTCTAAATTGATTGGGACCACAGCGGGCTATGTTGGGTATGACGATAATGCCAATACCTTAACGGAACGCGTTCGCCGTAATCCATATTCAATTGTCTTGTTCGATGAAATTGAAAAAGCTGACCCACAAGTTTTAACATTGTTATTACAAGTGATGGACGATGGGCGCTTAACTGACGGTCAAGGAAACGTTATCGATTTTAAGAACACGGTGATTATCGCGACATCGAATGCTGGTTTTGGTAACGAAAAATTAACCATGGACGAGCAAGAAGATGCTAAACTATTAGATAAGTTAGCCCCTTATTTCAGACCAGAATTCTTAAATCGGTTTAACGGGATTGTTGAATTTACACACTTAACAAAAACAGACTTGGCCCAAATTGTTGATTTAATGTTGAGTAATGTTGAACAAACGTTAGCTAAAAAAGAAATTACCTTAGTTGTTTCAAAAGAAGCTAAGGATTGGCTAATGGAAGAAGGTTATGATGAAGCGATGGGTGCGCGTCCATTGAGACGGGTTATTGAACAACAAATTAGAGATAAAGTAACTGATTTTTATCTTGATCATACAGATGTTAAAGCTTTAAAGGCCGATTTAGTCGATGATCAGATTGTTATTCAAGCGGTCGGTTCTGAAAATTAAGCATAGCTTATTGGCGTTGGTATTTTTAAAGTGGCATGTGATTTGACTTGAATATCATCCTCAAGTTTTCTTTCTAGGTTGTAGGCGTTCAGTGATTAACTGAACACTTGCAATCTTTTTTTATTTTACGAACACTGACTGATCAGTAGTGTACTTAAGGTTGCGCTAGATTTTCAGTGAAGAACTGGGCCAATTCTGAAAATGGAATGAGTGCGATGCGGTCATATAAATCGACATGTCCAGCCGCTTTCACGATTAATAACTGTTTTGATTCATGAGCACTGGCGAAGGCGGTTTCACTGAAATGCCGTGACCAAGCCTTTTCACCAACGACAAAGAGCATGGCACGTTCTGTGATCGTTTCGAGATCGCGTAATGGATAGAAGTTCAGTAGTTTAGTAAGGGTGGTCTGAGTGGGGTGGAGCGTCGAGTTGGCTGCGCCACGTCTGGTTCGATAGAAATCGTAGAATTCGCGCTCAATATCAGTTGCGTTGGGCGCTAGTTTTTCTGGAACGAAAGGGACATAAGCAGTTTCTTGACCTGCAATTTCTAATGTCCGTGATTGTGAAGCGGCTTCGATTAATGCATTGGCGCCTAAAGTATCCCGTTGCTGGCGAACAATGGCCCCCATATCCGTTAAGTTAATCGTTGCAAGTGCTTTAATGCGGGCGTCTATTTTTAGTGCGTCGAGCGCAAACCCGCCTGCTGACCCAATTGCAATTAAGCCGATGCGATCATTAGCCACACAGTCGAGGGTCGTTAGATAGTCAGTTGCTGCTGAGAAATTCTCGGCATACAAGGTGGGGGCAATCGCGTTGCGGAGCGCGCCATTACTACCACCCCAAGCTGATTGGTCGAATGAAACGGTTACAAATCCTTGCTCGGCAAGTTTAGTGGCATACAGATTAGCTGCCTGTTCTTTAACGGCGCCGATGGGAGCCCCGATAATTAGTGCTGGAAAAATAGTTTCTGATTGACCTTTTGGAAGAAAGACGTTAGCGCTGATCTGCATTGCATAAATATTTTTGAAAGTGACGGCATGTTGTTGGACGGCTGAACTTTGAAACCAGTTATTAGCGTCGTGGTGGACATCACCAGTCGGTAGATTCGGATTACGACGGCGAGCATTAACTTTACCGGCTGAATATGACGGTTGTCTAGATTGCATGCTATTTCTCCTATAAAAAAGATTTCTTATCTTTATTATAAAATATAGAAATAGGAAATACTACTTTATACTATTAATTTGCGAACGATTTATTTAATGCTGAATAGGGATAGTTATGATGGTCGATAATATGTAGTAATCAGTATGTTAAGGAACAAAATTAGATAAACACGATCCCATTCAGTGCTACCAACGGAGGGGACGCTTTTAGTTGACCCACTTGGCGAGAAGTGTTAAATTGATGCTATTCAATAAAAACATTGAGTACTTGGAGGGGATGAGCGTGGATGAACGCATTACAGAATATCGAGATGCGGTTTATGAGCAAGTGGTTAAGGTCGGGAAATCGTTAGGCAATGTGACTCGGCTACAACTGCTGAACATTCTTGTACAAGGCCCCAAAACGGTGGAAGTCTTAGCCAGTACAGTTGGCTTGAGTGTCGCCACCGTTTCACGTAATCTGCAAATTTTAAAACAAACAAATCTCGTGGCGATCGAACGTGAGAAAAATTTTATCACTTATCGGTTGAACTCAGAACGCGTCAAACAATTAGTAACCCTCTTGGTTGATGTTTGTGAAGAAACCTTACCAGAGATGATAGCCTTACAAAAAACACTTGCCCAAGAAACGGGGGTGTCAGAAGCGCTGACGATTGATGCACTTCAAACAAAATTAGCGGCAGACGAGGTGTGCTTGGTTGATTTGCGCCCTGCAGATGAGTTTGCGAGCCAGCACTTACCGGGAGCCCGTAATGTACCGTATAATCAGTTGGACCAACGACTGGCTGAATTACCAAAAGATAAAGAAGTGGTAGTTTATTGTCGTGGCCGGTTATGCGCCTATGCGAATGTTGCCAGTCAGCAATTACGAGCTGCCGGGTTTAAAGTAGCAACTTTTAATCAATCCGTATGGGAATGGTTGCAGTCCGTGTCAAAAGGGGAATAAGGCGAGGCGCTTTTTTTGACGGTGTGGCTTAATGGTGGTATATTGATACCATTCAATGAAATCGTTGAATTATTTTCTTAGAAAGAAAGGTGATCGCAATGACAACACAAATTTTAACTGAAGCAAACTTTAAAGATGAAGTCCAAGAAGGCGTCACATTAGTCGATTTCTGGGCAACATGGTGTCCACCATGTCGCATGCAAGGCCCAATCGTCGAAGAATTAGCTGACGATTATGCTGGTAAAGCTAAAATTGCAAAGGTTGACGTTGACCACAATCAAAACTTAGCGTCGGAATTTGGCATCCAATCAATCCCAACCTTGTTAATCATGAAAGATGGCCAATTAGTTGACCAAATGGTTGGTTTACAACGCAAAGAAGTTTTAGCAAAGCAATTAGATTCAGCATTAGCATAAGGAAACATTAATGATCGGCAAGGTTCGTGGCACTGCAACTATCATTTAAAATAAATATAGAAGCATTTTAATGAGGTCATGAATTCGTGGTATTGCTGCTCGATATAATAAACCGTTTCTGACTTTAATGAGAAACGATGATGGCATTATCTAACGGTGTCCCTAATCAGGGGCTCCTGCGGGTAATGCTTTTTTTGTGGCAATCATTCAAAATAATAGGCACAAACATTGGCGATTTTTGACAACCGCAGTGTTTGAATAATGGCATAGAATGCTGTATGGCAGATGTTTATATAAGTTTGATTTAATCGCTGTAATACTTTTAATATTTCAGTCCATCATTAAAAAAGTCATTTTCCAATCAATGATCTGTACCGTTTACTATTTGAAAACTAGGTTTTTAACAATAATGATTAAACAGGAGATTACGAGGAATACATTTATTAAACAAATGAGATACGCAAGTAGCCTATTACTGTCCATAAAAAAGAATGGGATTATAATCCAAGAAAACGCATATAACCAAATCGAAACAGCAATCTTAATTTGGTTTAAAATGTTAGTCAATGTAGGTGAAAAGCCGAGTTTTAACGGCAACATATAAATAAAATATCCAAATAAATTAATTAAAAATACAGTCTCAAGGATTAAAGATTGGTTTGCTCCGTGCAAATAACTATCGGGTGTGCCAGTAAATGAAAAATGATTAGGAATGGTCCTTTTCAGTGAGTTACGCAAAATTAGTACAATTAAAAATTGGATAGTTACATTTGCAGCATTGAACTTAAAAACCTTACGATTCATCAGATTACACCTTTCAATCTTTCCGTCCAGTTGAGGTCTTATATTTAAAATTCTTTGTCAATATATTATACAACCGCTTACATTAAACTGTAACAAAAAAGACAAAGCCGGTAAACTTTGCCTTCACTCCGAGCGCAGACTACTGAAGTAGTCTGCGCTTTATTTTTCATCAGTAATTCTTTTTAGTATCCAGATCAATAAGCTTATTTAAGAAAAGATGCCATATTAAAAGGCTTATAGCTGGTTATTATTATAAATAGGAGGTCACAACTCAAGAGTTGCGACCTTCGAATTTCATATTAATTTTACCCCATAAATTAAAAGAATGCAAGTTTATTTTTCGCAATTTTTAGCATATATATATCTTTCCAAAAGCTGTTCTAAAAGGACTTGGAGCATCTTTGTAAAAATATTTCATTTTTACAAAGAAAATTTTGCTTTTATTATTGGATGATAAATTCAACAGGTCGCAACTCTTGAGTTGTGACTGAAAATTAAATTTTGGGATTCTTTAGGAGGAAGTTTTTAATGAAATTAACAAAGTTTACCACAGGTTTGTTGTTATCTGTAACAATTTTATCGACAACTACTAGCTTAATGCCAAGTCAGGTAGTGAAGGCTAGCGACTATGAGACTGATTCAAAGGTAATGTCCGCAAAAAATGAGGGCGAAAAAGTTGTTTTAAATTCGCAAGAAAAGAATAACGTTGCTGCTTCTACGAGAGCTTTAAATGATACAGCTGATACAAGCATTACGACCTTAATGCTAAAAGTTAGAAATACTGATAGTGAAAAGAAAACACAGTTCAGTTATACTCCGGCAGTAAATAGTGCTAGTCCTTACGATGGTGGAGAGTTAACGGGGTATGCCCGTGTACCATTGCAAGGGAACGTTTTAAATCACAGTATTTTACCTGTAAACGGGGGAGAACATATTAAAAATTGGGAAAATGGTAATTATGGAGCCCGCATCAATGTTTCCTTCCCCAAAGGAGTAGATGCACAAGCTATGTTTAGCACTATTGACTGGGATCAATCTAATCAAACACCAAAAGATGACTTTTATATCAAAGCAATAGGAATTCCCACGCCTATCCATTTAACATGGGGGCTGAAATGGGATAGAAATACAGTGAAATTTGATCCTAATAACCCTAATGAATTTTCTATTATGCTGAGAGGTATTAAAAAATCTGAAGTAAGTACTACCGAATGGAATAAGTATAATCCCCTCATCACAGCAAGTGCCCTTGAATTAGTTGGAGCCATTCCAGGTGGCGGAATTCTTGGAAATATGGATGGTTGGGCAGAAGGTATGCTTAAGTTTGACATGAGTAAATATACCGGCAATAAAGATGATATAACAAAGAATAAGCAACTCACTAAAGGACGATTATTCCCTGATAAAAGTAGGGAAGCACAGTTCACTATAAGTGTACTCGATCAAGAGGCTTTGACTGCTGGAACAGAGGGCAGTGGAGATATTGGTAAGGCAATAGTTAAGCCAGGCCATGAGCATGATAATCCACAAACATCAAATGCGGTAGACACGTGGGACAGCTACTTATCAGTTTGGGATAGAGAGAAAAAATACAACACTAATACTACCGAGGAAAATGAAGTATTAAATGAGAACGGCGCATTGCCTGGTGAATCAATTTTCAACCGCAATATAACGATGGAAAAAGGGGATAATTTTAATAATTTCGATAAAAACCGATTCGATCGTGTTATTAATTACTTTACAAAACAGGATGTTACTCAAGGGAAAAACGGTGATATTGATTCTGTAGAAGTAAGCCATAATCCAAGCAAAATAGAAGATAATAAAAAAACCGCGGTTACTTACAATGGTAGTGTTCATTACTACAATGGACAAGTTAGACAACTAATTCCAAATGTTATAAATGTAAACAACAATGTTGTTCCTGATACTAAAGGTACGATTACCCCAAACGAATATAAATTAGGTGAAAGAAATATCACAGGGACCTATACCGACGATGTTGCACAAGCACGGCTATTTATCAATGGAACACAAGTATCTAAAGGTGGAACTTTTACAAATGGTAAATTCACGTATTATGTTGGCGAAAAAACACTAAGTGCCACTGATAAAGTGACAATGAATGCTTACGATAAAGATGGTAATTTACTACAAGAAAATGTCCCTGTGGTGATTAATCAAACACCAGATACAAAAGGGACAATCACACCTAGTGACTATACTGTCGGGAATACTAATATTACGGGTTCATATACAGGCGATGTAGCTAGAGCACGTGTAACAGTTAACGGTGTAGCTCAAGCTTGGGGTGGTACATTTACAAATGGGCAATTTAATTACTATATCGGAGCCGGTAAAATTAAAGCTGGCGATACAGTGACAATCACTGCTTATGATAAAGACAGTAAAATTTTAGATACCAAGCCCGTAACTGTTAAAGCTCAAAATACAAAGGGGACTATTACACCAAGCACCTATAAGGTTGGCGATACAGACGTAACTGGTTCATATACCGGTGACGTAGCTAAGGCGCGCCTAGCTATTAATGGAAAGATGCAAGCATGGGGTGGTGATTTTACGAATGGTCAATTTGACTACTACATCGGTGCTGGCAAAATTAAATCCGGTGATAAAGTAACGATTACTGCATACGATAAAGACGGAAAAGTTCTTGATCAAGATAAAAAAGTTACCGTAGAAGGTGATGAATCAAAGGGCACAATTAAAGCAAATAAATATACTATTGGTGATACTCAAATTACCGGAACCTATACCGGAAAGGTAGCCAAAGCCCAAATTAGTATCAATGGTAAAGTACAAGCCTATGGCGGTGATTTTACAAATGGTCAATTTAAATACTATGTTGGCGCTGGCAAGATTAAAGCTGGTGATACAGTGACAATCACTGCTTATGATGCAGACGATAAGGTTTTAGATAAAGACGAACCCGTCACAATTGCCGAAGCAGCAGGGACGTTGACCCCTGACACTTATTATCTTGGTCAAACGACAGTTAAAGGATCATACACTGGTAATATTGTACGAGCAAGATTACTAATTAATGGTACTGCGCAAGCATGGGGCGGCACTTTTAGTGACGGAAGTTTCTCTTACTATATTGGTAGCGGAAAAATTAAAAAAGGTGATACAGTGCGTATTGCTGGTTATGATAGCAATGATAACGAAGTAACAACTGTTCCAGTAAATGTTACAGAATAAATGAATTTAAAAAGAATAGCCTACAGAGGAAGCTTTGTAGGTTTTCTTTTTAGAAAGAAGGATCATTATGAAAAAACTAGTAATGTTAATGAGTTTTAGTAGCATCCTTTTATTAGGTGCCTGTTCAACGAAAGAAAATAGTGCATCCAAGGCCAATAACGATACAGCACAAACAACTAAACAAAAGGAAACCACCAATCAGTTCAACAAACCAATTGTTGCTAACGGAATGGAAATCACTGTTAAAAAATTAAAAACGGTTGATTCTGCTAACGGGACTACTAAAAGTTCTAAAAATTTATATGGATTTGATATTTCAGGGAAAAATATTAGTTCAGGTACAAAAAAAGGGCTAGGCGCAATCGATTTTACCTTAAAAACAACTGATGGAAAGACCCATCAAATTGATGATCGCGTAAATAATTTTGGCAATGAGGTGTCAGAAGGAGAAACCGTTTCTGGTAAGGCTTATTTTTCAATTAATAAAGGCGAAAAAGTACAATCTTTACAGTATAAACCAATGAATAAAGTGTTAATTAGTTGGCAGTTAAATAATTAAAAGAAGGCGTAAAAGAAATGAAAATATTGACAATCGGATTGGGCTATATTGGATTACCGACTGCTGTTATGTTTGCGAATTATGGACAAGAGGTAATTGGTGTTGATGTAAAAAAAGAAGTTGTTGCGTCTTTGCAAAATGGTCGGGTTCACTTGGAAGAACCAGGATTGCAAACGGCTTTAAGTGAAGCAATTCGATTAGGTAATTTTAAGGCACAAACAAATGTTGAAAATGCAGATACTTTTATTGTGGCAGTCCCAACACCTAATAAAAAAGATCAGTATATGAGCTGTGATTTAACTTATGTTATTTCAGCAGTTAATTCGTTAATTCCATATTTGCAAAAAGGGAATACAGTGATTATTGAATCAACAATTGCCCCGCGGACGACTAATGACATTATTATGCCAATGATTGAAGAAGCCGGCTTTAAAGTGGGGCAGGATATATTCTTAGTTCATTGTCCTGAACGTGTTTTACCAGGGCAAATTTTAAATGAATTACGGACTAATAACCGAATTATCGGGGGGGTTACACCAGCCTGTGTAGAAGCTGGAAAGAAAGTTTACGGGATTTTTGTCGAAGGTGAACTTATCACTTCTTCCGCTACAGCGGCGGAATTATCCAAATTAATGGAAAATACCTATCGTGATGTTAATATTGCCCTCGCTAATGAATTAGTAAAAGTTGGATATGAATTAGATATTGATAGTCTTGAAGTGATTGAAATGGCTAATAAGCACCCACGTGTGAATATTCATCAACCAGGTCCGGGGGTTGGAGGGCACTGTTTAGCTGTTGACCCATACTTCATTATTGCAGAGGCCCCTGAACAAACACCACTTATTCAACAAGCGCGCGCAATTAATACTTCAATGCCTAACTTTGTAGTTGATAAGATTAACAATATTATGAGTAAAAATAATGGTAAGAAGGTAACTATTTTAGGCGTTGCTTACAAAGGAAATGTTGATGATATTCGAGAGAGTCCAGCTTTAAAAATTATCGATCAACTAAAACAAGAAAATAATTATGAAGTATCAGTATTTGATCCACATGTTAAACAAGATTGGATTGAAGATAATTTAGATCATGCCGTAGAAAATAGTGATTTATTAGTTGTATTAACTGATCACAACGAATTTAAGATAATTGATAGGGATGCTCTTAAAACAATGAAGCATAGATGGATTCTTGATACTAAGAATATCATTCAACCGGATACTGATATGACCTTACTTAATTTAGGCAATATAAGTAAAAGGACTATGATCAATGGATAACACAATTAATCCTAAAAATTTATTTCAAATAGTTTATAAAAAAAGATTTTTGTTAATGACAATTACTGGCTTATTTATTGGATTGATGGCGATATATTTATCGTTTTTAGCAACACCAATTTATCAAAGTAGTACACAGCTAGTAGTAAGTCAGCAGAAAATTAAAAATTTACAGACACAAGATGTTCAAGCTGATTTAAATTTGGTCAATACGTACAGCGCAATCATTAAAAGCCCTAGAATACTGAATAGAGTCCAGTCAATATTAGATACTCAGTCTAACTTGAAAGAATTGACTAATGAGGTGACAGTCACCACTACACAAGATTCACAAGTGATTGATATTCAAGTTGAAAATAAAAATCCAAAAAAAGCTACACAGATCGCTAATTCAATTGCCAAAGTATCTAAAACAGAAATTCCCCAAATTATGGGTGTTGATAACGTCACAATCTTATCGACAGCCACGTTTGATCAAAATAACATTCCGATTAGACCACGAAAAGCGTTGATGATGATTTTATCTTTTGTATTGGGGCTAGCCTTCAGTTTAGGGGTAATTTTTGTACAAACCGTCTTTGATAAAACAATCAACGACATCAACGATTTAAGGCAATTCGATATAAATATTTTGGGATCTGTTTCGGAGTTGAAATAGCAGGGGGCAAGCATGAAAGTAGATAGAAGTAAACGTCTGATTTCAAAATTGAAAATTAATTCACCAGTGACCGAACAATTTAAGTTAATCAGAAAGGGGATAGAGTTTGCCGGTATCGATAACGATTACCGAGTTATTTTAGTAACTTCTCCAGAAGCTAAAAGTGGTAAATCAACAATTTCAGCTAACATCGCAATAACTTATGCACAAAAAGGATTAGCGACACTCTTAATTGATGCCGATATGCGCAAACCAACTGTTCATCAAACGTTTTTAAAATCTAATTTAAAAGGTTTATCGACAGCACTTGTTGGGGAAACAACGTTATTAGATTCAATTCAAATTACAGATATTGAAAATCTATCTGTAATGTCAAGCGGACCAATTCCGCCTAACCCTAATAAATTACTTGGATCTAAAAAAATGGCGAAAGTATTAGATGATTTAAAAAAGCAATATCAAATTATTATTATCGACACGCCGCCTATAAGGTTTGTATCAGATGCACTTGAATTAGCGCCGTACACTGATGGGGTGATCATTGTAAATAAAAGTGGGGTAACTAAAAAAGAAGATATGTTCCAAGTGCTTGAGCAGCTTAGGATGAGTCGCTCTCCGGTTATTGGCGCCATTTTAAACAATGATAAAGAGAAAATAGAGCATCAATATTATTATTCTAAGAAAGAGAATTATTAGTATGGAACATCAAACCTTAGCAGATATTACGCTATATGACATGATTAAAAGGTTGCTAGATATTACTAGTTCAATGTTAGCATTACTCGTGTTATCACCATTATTTATAATTGTAATGATGATGATTAAGATGTCAGAACCGCAAGCACCTATTTTTTTTAGTCAAGTTCGTTTAGGAAAAAATAAAAAGCCATTTAAAATTTATAAATTCAGAACAATGCGTGTCGGCGCAGAAAAACAAATTAATAGTTTATTAGAGAAAAATGAAGTTGAGGGTGCAATGTTTAAAATGAAGAATGATCCTCGCGTTACTAAAGTTGGCGCTTTTTTACGAAAAACTAGCATTGATGAATTTCCCCAACTTTTTAATGTTTTAAAAGGAGATATGGCACTTGTTGGGCCACGTCCTCCGTTGCCTAGGGAAGTAGCAAAATACAATTCATATGAGTTACAAAGATTAACTATTACACCTGGCTGTACAGGTTTATGGCAGGTTAGTGGCCGCAATGAATTGGATTTTAAGGAAATGGTTGAATTAGATTTGCACTATATACAAATAAGATCACTGATGACTGATATAAAAATAATGATTAAGACCATTTTTGTCATTGTAGGAGAAAAAAATGGATACTAAAGACGTTAAAATATTAAAAACTCATTTAAGCTGCCTAACAATGTCTGAATCTTTAGAAATTATTGAAGATATTATAAAAGCAGGAAAGCCAACTCAGCATGTTGTTCTAAATGCAAACAAAGTAAATATTTTAAAAAATGATTTACAGCTTAGAACAATTATTAATAGCTGTCCCTTAGTTAATGCAGATGGTCAGTCTATTGTTTGGGCAGGACGTTTATTAGGTTACGACGTCCCTGAACGAGTTACAGGAATTGACTTATTTACTGCGTTAGTAAGTAAATCAGCTGAAAAGGGATATAAGGTTTTTTATTTTGGTGGTGAGGAACAAGTTGTTAAAGAAGTTATTAAATTGCATCAAGCTCAGTATCCAGCCCTAAAAGTTGTCGGCTATCGTAATGGCTTTTTTGATGACTCAGAATCAGAAAGAATTGCTGAGGAAATTCAAAAAAGTGGTGCTGACATATTATTTGTTGCTTTTCCAAGCCCTAAAAAAGAATATTGGATAAATCAATACCAAGAGATTATGAAAGTTCCTTTTGCAATGGGGGTTGGAGGTAGTTTTGATGTTATTGCTGGCAAGACTAAGCGTGCCCCTAAATGGCTTCAAAAAATTGGACTGGAATGGTTTTATAGATTTGTGCAAGAGCCTAAAAGGATGTTTCGCCGTTATATTATCGGCAATATCACTTTTTTAAAATTTGTTATTCATGAGAAAGTTGTCCATTGAAATGCAACTAAACAATCCAAAAAATACCACTATTAATAATTTCGAAATTAATATTTTTATATTTCTATCGATAATTTTTCCATTAATTGATACATTGAATGGATTCTTTATTACTATTGGTGCAAGTATTCCAATTGGGCAAGCTTACCGATTAATTTTTGTTTTATTTATGGTGCTTGGTATTTTAAGCCATAGTCTTCCAAAAACGAGATTCACTTTTTTTGTAGGAATTTTTATTGTTGGAAATATTTTTTTGCTTATTTTGCAAGCGATTATTTTGCAGAACCCATTGAGTTTAGTAATTAGTGATCTAAATAGTTTAGTAAAATATTTTTTGTGGATATTAATAGCTTATTTTTGTTATCAAAGAAAGCAAGAATTATCAGAAATTGACGCATCATTTTATTTTAGAATAATTAATAGCTTATTTATTCTATGTTTATTAGTTCCGTTTATGCTAGGAATAGGCACGTATACTTATAAAGCTTCGGCAGCAGGATTCAAGGGCTACTTTTATGCGCAGAATGATTTATCGTGTGTATTTATTGTATTGATAACACTTTCTTGTTCAGAATTTTTAAAAGAAATAAAAATCAAATGGACTTGGCGGTTGCTTGTTTCAACTCTTGTCTTTATAGGCGATTTAACATGTCTTCTATTAATTGGTATGAAAACGGGAATTGTGTATGCATTATTAATACTAATTTTTCTAATGATTTTACTTCTATTCAGTGATGATTACTATTCAGTTGAAAATCGTGGATTTACTATAGTTGGCTGTTTGTTATTTTCATTATTATTGATATTTAAAGGAATCGGGACAGCAATTACAATGTTGTCTCAGACCTGGATTAGAATAACTTACTTCTATCATTTGTATGATGGCGATTTAGTTCGACTAATAACAAGTTCTCGTAGTGAATATTTAAAAGCTAGCTTTGAAAAATTTATCTATGGTCCTCACAGTATTTTTACACTTTTTTTTGGACAAGGTCCGGCTTATCGAATTGAAAAATTTGGACGACTGGGATTAAGTGAAATGGACTTTTTTGATCTATTCTTCAACTATGGATTAATAGGTATTTTATTATTTTTAATGATTATCAATTATGTTTTAAAAGAGTCCTGTAAAAGGAACAAAAATCCACTTTATAGCTTTATTTTCATTTTAATATTAATCTATAGTTTTTTTGCTGGTCATGTATTATATTCAGCAATCTCAGCAACAATTTTCGGGTTAATAATAGGATGTGTTCTTTTAAATAACACCAATGAATAGAGAAGGGGGTGGCAACTTGCCTGGTTTTTTCGGGTATATATCACCAAATAACGAAGTATTAAATACTGAAATTGAGTTAGAGGATTTCATCTCAGATAGCTTATATTGTGTTAATGATCATTTAGCATTTTCATATGCTAATATGCATGGACACATTTTTCGAAATACAGTTAATAAATTTATGCGGGATAAGGTGTTTGAAGAAAATAACACTGCTGTGACTGTATTAGATGGTATTGTCTTAAATAGTTCAGAGCTTAAGCATCAAGTGCAGTTACCTCAAAATACTAGCATGACTGAAGTTATTAATATATTGAATAAACAAGATGAACTATTTTTTAAATATTTTAAAGGTAGTTTTTCGGGTGCTAGTTTAAATAAGCAATTAAACCGATTTCTTTTATATACTGATCAGATTGGGGATAAAGAAGTTTTTTATTACTATCATAATCAGAGTAAAACATTGTATTTCGGTACGGGCCTCGTTGAGTTAGCTAGGTTAATTCAGAAACATTTGGTAAAAGAATTAACACTCAATAAAAATGCGGCATATAGCTTATTAACACATGGCCATGTGTTATGTAATGAAACATTAGTAAATGAAATTAGTCGCTTAACGCCAGGTTACTACTTGATGTTTGATGGTGATGGGCTCCAAAAGTGTGCTTATTATCAGCTTTCAAATCAGCCAATCGAGATTGACGAAGAGGAAGCAATTAGAAAAATTGACGATTATTTCAGAAATGCTATCCAATTAGCATTTGAAAAAGATCGCGAGTATGGTTATAAGCACTTGGTTGCTTTAAGCGGCGGATTAGACGCCCGGATGACAACCTGGGTCGCGCATGAACTCGGTTATCCTGAAATGCTAAACTACACTTTTTCACAGACTAATTATTTAGATGAAAAAATTTCAAAGCAAATCACTCAAGATTTAAATCACGAGTGGTTGTTTAAAGCATTAGATAATGGGGTTTATTTATACCGTTATTTTGATGAAGCCATCGCGCTTAGTGGTGGGACGAGTCGTAGTGCCTCTTTGACCCATACTTTAAGCATGTTAGCCCAAATAAATTTCAAGCAGTACGGATTAGTTCATACTGGGCAATTAGGGGATGTTGTTTTAGGAACTTATTATAAAGAAGGGCGTAAAAACAACTTTTATTCAGGCGCTGGGGCTGAGTCATATCGATTAATTGATAAGGTTCATTATTCTAAAGAGAATGCGGTTAACATTTCGGATGAAGAGTTGTTTAAATTCTATAATCGTGGCTTTACTGGGATTAATGCCGGGCTAGTTCCGATGCAAAAATATACTGAAACAATATCCCCTTTTTTGGATATTGATTTCTTGAATTTTTGTCTATCATTACCAATCAGATATCGGCGTGGTCATCATATTTATATCAAATGGGTTAATAAGTGTTATCCAGAGGCTGCAGATTATGTCTATGAGAAAGTTAACGGCAAAATTAATAAGAAGATTATTACGATTAAAGGAGTCCCAATTCCGTGGACTAGTGTCCCCAAAGCAGGGCTAAAATTTTTGAAAAAGAAATTAAAATTCAATTTAAAATCGAAGTGGCATATGAATCCACTAGATTACTGGTATAGTAACAATCCTAAATTAGCAGGGTTTTATGATGATATTTTTGAACAAAATATTGCTCTTATACAGGATAAGGAACTAAAAGCAGATTGTCGGCGACAATTTAAAGAAGGGACGACTAGTGAAAAAGACCAAGTCATTACTTTACTTGCGTCGATATCAAAGCTAAAAAGTATATCGTAACCAAAGTATTTAATACAGAAAGTAGCGAAATAATTGACTAAAGAAAACAGTATTTTAAACAAGTTTCTATCTATTTCAATAGGCAGTTTCATTGCGATGGGCATTGGCTTTATAAGTACACCAATTACAACCCGGCTAATTTCGCCTACTCAATTTGGTAAGATGACACTATTTTTACTCGTTATTGATATCGTGACGACCATTGTAATGATTGGTTCAGATCAAAGTTTTATGCGGTTTTTTTATGAGGAAGATGTGCAGGCTCGAGCAATTTTGTTACGTAAATGTTTGGCATTGCCCATCATAATTTTTGTGGGATTGTCTATCGTAACATTAGCTAATTATCAGATGATATCGCAATTACTATTTTCTGAAGTAAGTTTGGATTTAGTTGTTTTGCTTTTAATTTATACGCTATTAAGGATAGTCAGCACATTCTCTTCTTTGACAATTAGAATGCAGCAAAAAGGAAAATTATTTTCCCTCGTACAGGTCCTAAATAAGTTATTAGAATTGATTGGTATTCTTTTTTTTACAAAACTGTTAGGCAATGACTTTCGTAGCATTATTTATGCTCAAATTAACTTTATGGTCATTGTAACTATTATTTCAATCATTATAGAGTACCGTTTTTGGTTTCCGAAAGGGGAAAAAGTTGAAACCTTAAAGACAACAACTATTGAGCGCATAAAGTATGGTTGGCCGCTAATGATAACTGCTTTAATGACGTTGTTTTTTCAATCAACGGATCGAATTATTATTAAACAATATTCTACTTATAGTGAGTTGGGGTTATATGCTGCGGCTTTCAAAGTGATTGCCATTTTAAATATGTTACAAATCAATTTTACAACTTTTTGGACACCTTTAAGTTATGAAACATTTCAAACCGATACTAATAATACTCAGTTTTTTGAAAAGATGTTTGAGGTAGTCGCTTTCTTTGCCCTATTAATCGGCGTTATGGTTCTAATGTTTAAAGATATTATCATCTTTTTATTAGGCTCTGAATACCATAACAGTGTCCAGATAATGCCATTTCTAGTTTTAATCCCAGTGATGTTTACGCCATCTGAAATAACAGTCAGCGGATTGAATTTCTATAAAAAAACATACTTGCAAGTAGTAATCGCTGGTTTTGTCTGTTTAATTAATTTAATAGGAAATATATTATTAGTACCCAAAATTGGGGCAACTGGGGCTGCAATGTCAACGGGCATTTCTTATATTATTTGGTTTATTTTAAGGACCTATTTTTCAAGCCGCTTTTTTAAGGCCAATTATGCTGTAAGAAATTTTTTGATTTGTTCAATACTGTTGACAAGTTATGCTGGCTATTTAACCTTTAATAAAAATTTTTGGGTGTCAGAGAGCTTCGGTTTACTACTAGTGATCGTTATATTAATCATATATCGAGAGACAGTAGGTAACTTTTTAAAACGAGTAAATTTCCTAAAATAAGGATTTATAAATGGATTAGAAAGAAGTTTTTTTAATGAATAAAATTAAGGTTATGTCAATCTTTGGTACCAGACCAGAGGCAATCAAAATGGCACCGCTCGCGATAGAATTAAAAAATAGTAAAGCATTTGAATCAATCATTGTTGTTACCGCACAACATCGTGAAATGTTAGATCAGGTTTTAACAGCATTTAAGATTGTACCCGATTATGATTTAAACATAATGAAAAAAAATCAAGGGTTAAGTGCGATAACTAATGAAGTTATGCACCTACTGGATGATGTTATTAAACAGGAAGTCCCCGATATTATTTTAGTTCATGGCGATACAACGACCACTTTAGCGGCTAGTTTAAGTGCTTTTTATCATCAAGTAACGATTGGGCATGTTGAGGCGGGCTTAAGGACTTGGCAAAAGTATGATCCTTATCCCGAAGAGATGAATCGGCAGTTAACCGATATTTTAACGGATCTATATTTTGTCCCAACTGAACAAAGTAAAAAGAATTTATTTCTAGAAAAACATGATTCAGCGCATATTTTTGTGACGGGAAATACGGCTATTGATGCATTAAAACAGACCGTTACTACTAATTATCATCATGAAATACTCGATAAGTTAGACAGTCGTAAAAAGATGATATTGGTAACGATGCATCGACGGGAGAATCAAGGCGCCCCAATGAAACGTGTATTTAATGAGTTGCGCGCCATTGCAGATCGTCGAACAGATATCGAGTTTGTGTTTCCTGTACATTTAAATCCAGTCATTCAAACATTGTCAAACGAAATTCTGGGGAATCATCCTAGAATCCATTTGATCGAACCGTTAAACGTGATTGACTTTCATAATATAGCTGCCCAAAGTTACTTTATAATGACCGATTCTGGTGGCGTTCAAGAAGAAGCCCCTTCCCTGGGCAAGCCAGTGTTAGTTTTAAGAGAGACAACAGAAAGACCTGAAGGTGTCGAGGCGGGGACTCTAAAATTAGTTGGGACGCATCCAGATACTATTCGAGCAGCAGTTTATGAGTTGTTAGATGATGAACAGCTTTATCGGGAAATGGCAACTGCTAAAAATCCGTACGGTGACGGGAACGCTTCGCAACGAATTGCAAACGCAATTATTGACTATTTTGATACAAAAAATTCGATCAATGAAGTATAAATAGTCGCCAATAATACGTAGAAAGTGTAGGAAATGCAATGAATATTTTAATGGTCGGTCCGGATTCGAATGCTAAAGGCGGGATGGCAACCGTTATTAAGAACTTTAAAGAATACTATTCTGGTCCTAATAAGATATTTTATTTGAATTCCTGGACAGAAAATAATGCCAAAGTAACGGGGTTAAAAGCAATATTCACCATTCGAAAAATGATTCGTCAAAATAAAATAGAGATTGTTCATTTCCATGTGGCACAAAACGGTAGCTTCTTCCGGAAAGTATTACTTGCTAAACTAGTGCCCCAAAAAGTAAAAATTATTTTTCATATGCATGCCTCACAGTTTGATGTATTTTACGACCATGCGGCTAAACCACTAAAAATTTGGATTAAAAAAAGGCTAGATTATGTAGACTACATTGTTGCATTAAGTGATGAATGGGAAACATTTTATACTGCAATAACCAAAACTAAAATTAAAGTTATAGAAAACGCCGTTAACGTTCCCGAAAGTGTTAACTATAATGTTAATTCTAACCAGATTATTACACTTGGTAGATTGGGTCAACGTAAAGGAACCTACGATATATTGAAAATTGCAGGGGTCATGCAAGATAAGTTTCCAGAGATAAAATTTATTTTATACGGGGATGGTGAGATTACTGAAGTAAGCCATAAAATCAAACAGCTCGGATTAGTTAACGTTAAAATAGGTGGTTGGTTAAACGGTAATGATCGCAAAGTAGCTATCAAAAACAGTTTAATCCATGTATTGCCGTCTTACCATGAAGGGCTACCAATGGCGGTCCTGGAAACGATGGCGTATGGGGTTCCGAATATCACTACGAATATTGGCGGGATGCCACAAGTTATAAAAAATCACGCTAATGGTATTTTGCTATCACCAGGTGATACTAGCGCGCTAGAACATGAACTAACTAACCTATTGAAGAAACGTTATATTTTAAAAACTTATTCAAAATCAGCGGCGGATACAATAAAAAAAGAGTATTCATTAAGTACTTATTTTAAAAAGTGGAATAATTTGTATATTCAAGGAGTAACTTTAAATGAATGAAAAACGAAGCTCGTTAGTCGAATGGAGTAATGCAGCGCGCCAACTGTTAAATGAACTGGAAAATATTGTTCAAAAAGTTGGCTTAACTTGGGGAACGTTTGTAATCTTACATCAGTTATATGGTAAAGAGTACTTAACTCCCGAACAATTTTCTCAATTTGATCAAATTTCTAGGCCAGCCATTTCAAGAAAATTGAATATGTTACAATCGCAAAATTTTATACAGAAATTAAGAAATAACGAAAAAGATCAAAGGAAGGTCAGAATTTATATAACAGAAATGGGAAAATTGAACTATTTATCAGCTATAGAAAGTTTATCTAAATTAGATAAAACAATCGATAAAACAAATATTGCTCAATTAAACTCAATAGTAGTAAAATGCAGAAACTTAAGGGTGTGATCTCGGCATAAAACAGATTAATAGAAATAACTAAATTTTGAATGTCTCCCAATATTAGTCCAAAATGAAGGGTTCCAAAAAAGTTAGTCATTTAATATTATATAGTGAGGGTTTGATTCCTAATTTCAACTGGGGATAAGCCCTCACTTTTTCGTGCTATTCGAATATTATTAAACCGTGAGAATATCTACTAAAGCGTTATACAGAGTCTTCAACAGAATTAAACTCATGATGTCATACGAATTCACGTTTTACTAAACTAAAGAAGCTTTCCATAGAGGCATACTTTGAGTCAAGCTATTTTGACACGAGCGCTTTTGATAATCTGGTAACTTGATTACTGTGTAGGGTAGCGTTAGTATTACTTGGCAATTTAATAAGTAATTGATCGATACAGGCACTTACTTAATACATGCTTGTTAAAATTCGAATATCGTATGCTGCTAATACCTCTTTACTGTACTAATTGATTATTGCTGCCAAATAGACTTTAATTTCTAGTAAATTAATCTGAGTAACATCAGTGGTTGAAAACGGCTGTTGAACTATAAAATTGGTCTTGTGGTCACCCGATTCTACAAAGTCTCGACGAACAATATTAATTTTAATAATACCTTGTTCATTCTTGAATGAAACGCTTGCTTTTTTTATGATTTCTTGTCAATAAATTCTTTCTTATTTTGGAGGCAGACATTTGCTTTTTTCTTTTTTGTTGTCCGATTTTCTTGTGAATTTAAAGTATCATATTCACCGTTATCAAAATTTTTTCTGTCATTGATAAATGGAACCAGATACTATTCTAAATTTTGCAACAGTTGTATGAAAGCTTAAATTATTTAATACCTTATATTCAATTATATATAGGCTTTGACCTGTTAGGAGGGATTCTATAGCATAAAGCTTTACTCGATAGCTTCAACTTTTAATAACACTTCGGTCAATATCATACTTTTTTCAAGTTTTCGGAAGCCGGTCGTATTAGTTAGACATTCGGGTACAATGGTTTTTTTAATTTAAAAGAATATTTAGACATAAAAAAGAACTCCAATTCGGTTAGATTTTGTCTAACTTTCATGGAGACCTTCATTTTATTCCAATATGGGGGACTTCAGTTCTTTATTTTACTCTATGGATAAGTAATATCACTTTTTAAAGGTTTAAATGAATAGATACCTAATTAAAGTTTCCTTTCATTTCGGCCGACATTCATGAGCTAAATTTTTAATCAATATTACAACTGCTTTTAGTTAGGAAAGCCAAATTCTCGAATAGTTTCAGTGGTATTCATTTACCTTGTATCAACAATTGCATAAATATTAATTGCACTTACAATAAGTAATTAGAAATAAATTGATAATATTCATCATTAATTTTTGTCCCAAAATTATAAATTCCTGCTCCAGTAGTGTGTACTGCAATAACTTCATTATTAGAGTTATAGACTGGGGACCCAGATTGCCCACCCATAGTATCCATATCATAATATACTCGAGTTTTAGTTTCTCTTAATATTGAACCTTTAGCTGCCCACATTGTTCCCCATTGCTTATCTCCTGGAAAGCCGGACGTCGTAAGTGTCTCCCCAATAGTAGCTGAGTTAGTCAATTTTAAAGGTAGCGAGGGAACGACTTCGCCAATACCCTTGTTATTCAGCGGCTTAATTGTTAATACAGCTATATCACTATCAACGCTAGGTTTTTCAACGTATGATTGTGGGATATGCACAGATTCAATTTTAAATTTGCCATAAGGTATTTTTGAACCATTTCTACCGGGAACCACATAAATACTATCTTTATCTGGATTAACTCTTATATTTTTAACAACATGGGCTGCAGTTAACACAGTATTTTTTCCTATAACAGCTCCACTTCCAGCTGCTCCATCGGCAGCAATAAAAACTGTACTATTATAAGGAGCTAAAGTTGTATCGGTTATTCTCACACGCTCATCTTTACCAATTATTGAACGTACTTGAGAATTATTTGAATCTGATATAGAAGCATTAACGCTCGTAGTACTTAACATGAGGGAAGCTGACAGTAAAAATGGTACGCTTAAAGTAAACAAAAGTTTTTTCACTTGTATCACTCCTTTATTATTATAATTATATTTTAACAATGTACACAACTTAATCCAATAAATATGCTGTTAACCTATAACTTAAATTTGTTCGATATTATAACGCTAATAAATCTTGTTCAAAGTAAAACTTAATAGTATTTCATCAGGTCGAATAAATAAAAAAATTAAAGTTTGAATATACCTATTGAATGACTTTTTTCATTGATTAGTTAGCAAGTTGGATTGTGGGGAATGACTGTCTGAGGTAAATAAGTAATTTAAATAGAAATGTTAGCACATAAATATTATGAGAAGTGCGGGCTATAATGTGATTTGTTAAGTGACGACAATATCAAAATTTTTAGGTAATCGTATGAACTTATTCTAATATTAAAACCACAAAATCACCGGCATAAAAGTGTAAAAATAAATTCAGCATTGGCTGACTCAGACTTTATTTTATTACCAATTAAAAAATTCAGATTAAATTTTTATTTTTTTATAGAGATATTTTTATACAATCTATCTTGATTATTACTAATAGAGGAGTAATAGCGCCTAACATAAAGATAAATCTGCACCGCAAGCATTATTATATTGAAAAAAGTTTCTTCAAGTAAGTTCACTTGATAGATGTAGCCGTTAATAACATTTTCAACAAACCATACTTTTTTTAATTTTTCTGAAACTAATTGTATAGCATTCGGATACAACGGCTTTCTTTAATTCAAAAGATTATTTAGATCTAAAAAGGGGAGCCAAGTAAGTTAGGTTTTATATAACTCACTTGGCTCCCCTTTATTTTCTTCCAAAGCATGAGGTTCACTCCACATCGCAATGACAGACTTCTTTTATTGCTTTAGTGTCAATACTCTATTTATAGGAGAAACTAGAGAAAATAAGTAAAGATTGACATTTTTACCAAACACGATAGATAAACTATATAAAAGTCGAACAGACTCGTTAACCATTTCTAGAACGTAGAGGCAGTTAAATTAAATTCTAAAAAATAAAGATGTCTTCTATATTGGGTATATACTTCCTATAAGTAAAATTTAATTTATCTCTGACAATATTTTAGGAAACGAATTTACTTGAGCATGCTCCTTTGTGTGGTTTACCAAATTTTTCAAAAAATGTATTACCTCTAATTCAGATTCGGGCACCTTGTTATCCCTATTAAATAAAGCATAAAAATAAGAGTATTTATCTAGCGAATCGCAGCTCCTTAATACAGTATCTGTTCTTGGTCCCAAGAACAAAAATGGCAAAATAGTAATATTATCACTGTTTGCAATTGTAGTCTTAAGTGTTTGTAAATCTTCGACTACTATTACGTTTTGTTCTGCCTTCCTTAAATTATTCTTCTTTAGAAACTTATGAACCATTCTTGCTTGTGCTGATTTTTGGTTCAAAGTTATAAAGTTCATATTGTCTAATTTATTTATACTTTTACAGTTCAGGAATTTTTTATTACTACTTGCACCACATAGGTAGTTACGGTCTTTTAAAAGTAAGTAGCTATGACGTCTAAAATTATATGGACTATTAGCTTCAATAATAGCAATATCAAAAGTCTGCTTAGAGTTAAAAGGATCTTCATCAGTTAAAATTCTAAAATTAACGGGTGCACTCGAATTAATGAGCCCAGGTACAACGTAAGCATAGATTGGATTTGAAGATAATATTGTATAGTTATTTTGTTTTTTTAAAAAATTGTCTTCTATTTCATTTATATTTTGTTTAATTTTACGCGCAGAAAGTAAGAATAATTTGCCAGATGGGGTCAAAGTAATTTCTCTTTTTCCGGGATATCTTTCAATTAGCCTTATTCCAAGTTCGCTTTCTAAACGTTGTAATGATTTTGTTAGCGATGACTGCGATAAAAATAAATTATCGGCAGCTGAGCTAATTGATCCTGATTTTTCAATGGTTATGAAATTTAATATATCTTGTAACAGCATTACAAAGCTCTCCTTTTTATTTTGGAGTGATAGAAACTACGATTGTGTATCAAGGTAACTCATTTAATATATTCCCTAAAGGAATATTTAATCTTCCCAAAGACTATTTTATACTTTTTTTCACCTGCAGTATGCTATATAAGTGGAATCTGAGAGGAGGAGAAATATGACTGATAAGACAGAGGTCTCAATTGTACGTGGAGGAACTAGCAAAGGCGTATATATATTAAAAAAAGATTTGCCTGAGGAAATAGAAGAAAGAGATCAAAGAATTTTGAAGATATTTGGAAGTCCTGATATTAGACAAATAGATGGGTTAGGTGGTGCAGATATATTAACTAGTAAAGTGGCTATCATATCAAAGTCTACAGACAATAATGCAGATATTGACTACTTGTTTGGCCAAGTAAGTATTGATACTGCATATATCGACTATAAAGGAAACTGTGGAAATATTTCTGCTGGAGTAGGCGTATATGCAATCCATAAAGGATTGGTTGCTGCTATGGAACCGATAACCACAATTAGAGTAAGAATGGTTAATACAGATAAAATTTTAACTATACGGGTTCCAGTTTCGGAAAGGGAACCTCAGGCATTGGGCAACTATAAGATAGATGGTGTTCCAGGAACTGGTGCAAAAATCAGCTTAGATTGGTCAGATTTTGGTGGAGAACGAACTGGTAATATATTACCTACCAAAAATCCTTTAGACACAATAGAGATTGAAGGAAAAGTATATCATATTAGTATCATAGACGCTGGTAATTTGGTTCTATTCTTAGAAGGCACAGAATTAGGTTTAACTGGTACTGAGTCCTTGAGTGAACTTTCGGAAAACAAAGAATTACTTCTTAAACTTGAAAAACTGCGAGGAGTGGTTTGCTATAAATTAGGACTATCTTCAAGCCCAAATTTAGCCAAAAAACAATCACCATTAACACCTTTAGTATCTCTAATTAATCAATCATGTAGTTACGAGGCAATAAATGGTGGCAAAATTTTAAAACAAGACACAGATGTCGTATCTAGAGTAGTTGTTATGGGGGCATTCCACAAAGCACATCCTGTTTCTGGTACTATCGCTCTCGGAACTGCTTCTCGTATAGATGGAACTGTGGTAAATAATAATTGTAAAAATACTACTAGAGAAGTTATCTCTATCGGGCATCCGAGTGGAATAATCGAAGCTAAAATACGTGTTACAAAAAAAGAAAAAAAGTTTAAATTAGATGAAGCAGAAGTATATCGAACTGCTAGAGTAATTATGGATGGTTTCGTCTATACAAATTAAGTAAAAATTAGAAAGGAAGTAATTATGAAAGTATTTGTCCCGCAAGACTCAAACAATTATCTACCTAACAAATACACTAAACATGCTTTAGAATCTGATCTTTATCAGGATTATCCTGTCGTGTCTTTTCCCATTAATATTGCAGAAATACCTGAAAATACAGAGTCATTAGCGCTTAGTTTCATTGATTATGATTCTATACCAGTATGTGGTTTTGCATGGATTCATTGGTGTGCCTGTAACATTCCAGTCAATGAAAATATTCCAGAAGATATTAGTAGGTTCGGTAATATAATCCAAGGGAAAAATAGTTTTTGTACTGGTTATGAAGATATAGATGATATAAATATAATTGAAAGATACGTTGGACCAATGCCACCCGATACGACACATAAATATACTTTGACTGTATATGCTCTAGATACAAAACTAAACATGCCCCACGGTTACTTTTTAAATGATTTTTATAAAAAAATTGGTAAACATGTGTTAGCTGAGGGACAGTGTGAGGTCTCAGTGAAGAAATGAAAAAGTTTAAAAGCTTACAAATTATTATAGCGTTAATCTTGTTTAGCTCTATGGAAGTTGCATTAAAAATTGCTGGTACTACTTTTAACCCCATCCAGCTTAATTTTTGGAGATTTTTTATTGGTGGTATTTGTTTGGCACCTTTTGCTTTTAAAGAGCGTTCAAAAATCAGGCTTAAGCGTGTTCTTTCCCTTGCCCTCACTACAGGATTTATTTGTGTAGTGTTAAGCATGGGATTCTATCAAATAGCTATTGAAAATGCCAAGGCTTATATAATCGCAATTCTTCTAAGTATCAACCCTATTTTTAGTATTATGATTCAATATCTTTTATTTAAAGTGAAAATCCCTAAAAGTGGAGTTATTACGTCTTTTATTACGATTATTGGGACTTTAATTATTATACTACCAGTTAATAGCAACTCAATTAAGGGTATTTTGTATGGCATCGTCTCGTCAGTTTTATTTGGTTTATATAGTGTACTGGCTAATAAGTATGCATTGTCAGTTAACATTTCGGGAATAGCATTTACTAGTTTTACATTTGTTTGCGGTGCGTTAGAATTGGCTTTTTTAATATTGATTAGTCATTTTTCAGTAATCAATCGCTTATTACTTGATCAACCAGTTTTTTATAAAATTCCTTTTTTATACAATATTAATTTAAAGTCATTACCAATTTTAATTTATACTGGGGTTTTTGTAACAGGTATTGCCTTAAGCCTATTTATGAAAGTGTTACAAGATTTCGGAGTTGAATCTGCGGCACTAATATTTTATTTAAAACCTGTCGTATCACCTTTAATCGCCTTTCTAATATTGAACGAAACTATTACTAGAAATAGTCTATACGGTATATTAGTTATACTACTGGGCACTTTAATTACTCTCTACAATGAACATAGAATTTCAAAATTGTATTTGCACTGAAAATTGGATCTTTGAAACAATATATCGTTAACAAGGAGGGCCACTAAATGATGATTGTTCTATATGGTTTAGTTATTGGGATATTTACTTCCTTGCTTGGAGGCGGAGGAGCAGCATTATATTTAGGTGTCTTAACAACAAAATTAGGTCTTCCAATAAATATTGCCGTGCCAACTTCTTTATTAATAGCCATTCCACCGCTTTTTTTTGGGTTTTTAATTCAGAAAAAAAATAAGAATGTTCAAATTGAATTGGGAAATAGAATGATTATAGCTGCGATACCTGGGATAATTATTGGTACTATTTTTAGCAAGTATATATCAATCGCTGTATATAACTTAGTAGTGGGTGTCTTAATCTTAATTATGGGTTTAATCATTTTAATTAAATTTCTAAAGGATTTAAGATCTACAGAAAATCGTCATATTTCATTAGAAAACTTAAACCATAAAAGTTTTTTTGTTATCCTCTTATCTGGGCTACTTAGCGGGATAATGGTCGGCACTGGAGGCATGAGTGGTGGTGCAACAGTTGTTGCTGGATTAACAGTTGTCGGAACACCTGCACTAGAAGCTACAGGTACGTCTACTTATATACTTTGTATTATGTCAATAATTGGTTTATTAGCTCATTTATTTACAAGCACTATTAATTGGCATGTTGGGGTAGCACTAATTATTGGAGCCATCATAGGAAACTTGATTACGCCAATTACATTAAAGAAGCTAAATTTTGAAAAAGTAAATTATGTATTAACACCTATCTTAGCAGTGACCATCATTTATTTTGGTATAAGTATGATTATTTCAAAATAGTCTAAAAATCCTTTATATTTTTAACTATGTCAAAAATAAATCCTAAATATAATAATATTCGTCACATGAAGGATAGATTTGACGTTATCAGAGTTATAAAAAAATATACTATCCCTTTTTGCAACAGCTATTAACTTGGGAGAACTGTTGATCAATACATGTTTAGTTGTGCATGCCGTTAGGGTTGATAGAGTAATAAGTAATTCTGTTGATACACTAAAATCAAGTGATACCACCAATATTTCAACAACAAATTTTAACAAAAAAACTTCAGTAACAGATGACTACGAAAATCTTGATGAAGTAATTAGAAATGAACAATCAAACTTTTTCAGATTGTTATCCACTTAAGTTATTTTCTTCTGGAAGAATAAGCCAAGGTGAATTTCCTGGTTTTTGTAGTTCTTGGATCGGGTTTATTAACCCTGAAATTCATGCTAATGATGGTATGAAAATAACGGATGATGAGGTACTGGCTGCAAATGAATTCAGATTTAACTAGCTCGACTGATATAGAGCAAACACTGGATATTAACTATGCTAATTCTAATAGCGTAACAACGTTAGCATCGCATACTGCTGGAGTAAATATGACAACTAAAACAGAAATGAGATTCCGAACCGCTACTGATTTACGTAGTTTTGCTCATGTCGCGCTACTACATGGTTATGATAGTAACTACTGTCATAGATAAATATTCCAACTGTAGTCAAAACGATGTCTCTAAATATTAAACCTATAGCAGTCACTAAATAATATAATATTGTTAGGGTAATTTAAAGATGTTGCCGTAAAGTGGGTCATTAATATTAGATAAAATTTTAATATCAATGACTCGCATTTTGGTCACCAAAATACCCAATGATTAAGGGATCCACTTTAATCACTGGGTTTTAAGTTAGCCACTAAATCTTTTTACAGAATATAGTTCAAGTATCTTATTAAAGAACAAGCTTTAATAAGATACTTGAACTATAAGGATTTTATACGTTTACTATTGCAGACTAAAGGTCACAACTTAAGAGTTGCGGTCTTTCTATTTCTTAGCTATTTTACCCCATTGATTAATGGAATGCAAGTTTAATTTATATAATTTTCTCTACCGCAAATATTACTGAAAAACTGTTTTATAAGGGTCGATAGCCTGTTTTAAAGAAATTATTCTTATCTCCGAAAAGAAAATATTGTGTGTGCTACACAACGATAAATTTAACGGACCACAACTCTTGAGTTGTGACCCTTATTTAGAAATAGGTGAATGTAAATATGATATCATTCGTACATTTAAACGGATATAAAAAACGTTATCTAAGATTACAAAATTAATAATGAGATTGACATCATGTTTAGTACTCTTTAATTAAAATAATATCAATAGGGTAAGGTACTTTAAATTATCTGTTTCAATTCGCAAATATTTAAGCTACTTGTAGTCTAAACAAGCTACTTTAAGGGGGATATTCTCTTGAAATCTAAAAAAAGTTTGATTAATATTGCCTCTTTCTTGGTAGGTCTATTACTGTTGCTTTTTTTGTTATGTTCATACACAAATTCTGTTGTAGCTGCTGATAGTAGTAGCTCGTCAGCAGAACAGTGGTTGCTGACACACAATCCTGGAAAATTAAGGATTTCAAATGATGGGAAGACATATATTGTTCATAAGGGCAATGAAGATGTTAACCTTCCAAAAGTGGAAACTGATAACGTAGTTACACAGATGTTGGATAGTAAGCATTTTTATCAAGAAAATTCAATTTTAGTTAAACGCTACGCTGATAGCAATAGTGTTGGTCCTGAATATCCGACGGAGAAAGATATTGGAGCGAATAGGTTGGATTCTAATCGGCAGTACTTAACCTCAGTTGCTGAAAGAACCTTTGGTGTGCCTGAGAGTGAGGGGGGTATTTTTAATCATAAAGACAATGACTACCAAAATATGACACATATGGTACTTTCTTTAAATGATGGTGCTTTATTCAATAAAGGACATTTTGATTTAACATATAAGCCCGTAAACGCCATCACGCCTTGGTATAATGGTATTTTTAATATATCAGGTTATTTTCCCTTTAGGGCAAGAGTTGTTAATCCTTTGGATCCTTTTGGATCTGTTGGAACTAACTATTATTCTGGTGCCTATGGATGCTATGTTAGGTTTAAATTCCCTACACCGACGGATATTGAATCAATGGCAAAATCTTTTGATTTTTCAGATTCAGGTTCAGGAGCAGCCAGTGACTTGGTACTTTCAGCATTAGGAATTATTGACTTACCCTTTACTGATATTAATTATCCGATTACTCCATATCCTAATTTTACTGGAATTAATCTAAAGGAAGACCCGCAAGGAATTTATGTTGGGGTTCGGGGGGTTAATCTAAACAAGCATCCTAATGGGAGTCTAGGATATCGGTATAAGCAAGATCCTCTAGTTGTACTTAGTGTTATGAAACTATTAGGGGCATTTGGTGATATTGATGGTAAAGCGTCTGGTCATTTTGACATTGACTTATCTCAATATTCTGGTAACTACTCTACTAAAGAACTTGAAAACATGGGATATAATAAACAAACAAATCCAGACGTATTTATCGGTGCAGATGATAGTCCAAAAAAAATATTAACGCGCCAAACATTACCGCCATCACCTACTCATAAATATTCACTTGATTATAATATTTATACAAGTAATAGTTTGCTGTCCCCTACTTTAGGGAAAGGTGATGGAAAATTAGATAATATTGATGACGCAGTAGTCAATAGGAATAAAATGGATTTAGGGCATGTAAAAAGTAGTAATGTAGATACTTGGTCTGCGTACATGTCACCTTGGGATAATAAAAACACCTTTAATACAAAGCTAGTCAGTTCAGATCCAGATAATGAATTTGACGAGACTGGTTCGCAAACAAAAGTGCTTCCAGGGACTAATTTTAGAGAGCGCAAAATTAATTTTGATGTTGCTAAAGATGGAAAGTTTATTGATAATCCTAGTCGTTTTGACCGAGTAATAGATTTTTTTACAAAAGAAAATGTTACTCACAAGCCAACTTCTGGAGAAAATCGTAAAAGTGATATTCAATATGTTGACGTCACACGCAGTGGTAATCCGGATCAATATAACAAATGGGTTACCCTGACTTATAATGGACAAGCCCATTATAAGGATGGTTCAACAGCTGGGTTACAATCCGTTCAATCCAATACATTACAAATTTATCAAAAAGTGACGCCGCCTACGTTAAAACTTGATCAGCTTCCCAAAACTTATCCGCTTAATCAAGCGGTTAAAATAACTGGTAGTGTGTCTTCCAGCGAACACTATACTGCAGATAAAAATATGACAGATATCTATTACCAGTTAGATGGTGGAAACTGGCAAAAAGGGACTACCGAACAAGTAAATTCGTACAAGTCTGGGAAATTCAATATGGAATTAGGCAATGATTTAGCTTTAGGGTCCCATACAGTCAATGTCAAAGGGACTGATGCGTTTCATTTAGATACTAATATCGAAACGTACAAGTTTGATATTACCAGTGCTTCGCCCCAAATAACTAAACAGGTCGTTGACCTAAACCAAGTCCCTGATCCTAAAGACTCAGATTATAAAAATAGTGTGACAGGATTACCCGGTAACCAGTTTAGATACCATATTCACCTAGATACTTCTTCAGGCTCAACCAATCACATTATTTTTAAAGATAATGATTTAACTGATGTTGTCAATTTTGATGAAGATTCAGAAAACTATGCAGTTATTCACCACAACGATGGTTCTTCCGATGAACGGGTAAAACTAACGGCTAATGATTTCACTACTCCCAATACAATAGATTTCTCGAAGAAGTTTAAATCAGACCAAATTGGTGAGGGGGCTTATATTGACCTTTACTTTACTGTTAATACTTTTAGTTTAGTTACACCCGTTGGGACGGTAATTCCTAACACGGCCCATATTATTAGTACTGCTGATGGTGATAATGATGGTCAGGGTTGGACGTCTAATACGGCTAATATTGATCTTTATGCTGATCCGATCATGATTAAACAGGTTAAATTAGCTTCGGATAAAGACTCGGCTTATACCGATAAACTCGAAGCTAGTCCTGATTCTGATTTGGACTATCGGGTTCAAATTAAGCCGAACAAAGATGTTAAGGACCCTGAGTTAAATGAAATTAAACTTTCAGATCCATTTGATAACAAACTGAATCAAGGGTTAACGCTCAAGAAAGTAACCGCCAACTATTATGATGCTGATAATAAAATAATCAACGATCAGACGGAAGTGCTAACACCTGATAGTCAACAAGTCGTGGCACTCAGCCATCCAGTAGTGCCCGGGGGGCACGTTGATATTGTTTATCAAGTTCATTTAGATCAAGCCGCACCGGCTAGGACCACTTTTAAGAACATTGCTTATATGGAAAGTTCTAGTTATGGGAAGAACCCAGATCACCAACTCCCCAACTGGCAAACCAACAATGCGCAAGTCACGGCGGCTAACCCAGACGGCACGGTTAACTTTAAATATGTTGATCTGGATACCGGCAAAGAAATTGCTGGTCACGATCCAGTTCAAGTGACTGGTAAAGTTGGTCATAAAGTTTCTGAATACACCAAAGACCAACTCGCACCGGCTTATATTGACGGTTATACCGTGATAAAGGAACAAGTTGATGATCAAGCCATCCAACAAACAACTAAAGCGGATCCCGTAATTGCACAAAAACCACAAACGTACACTTACTATTATGAAAAAGCGGCTCTCTCGATGGAAGCCCCTAAGAATTGGAACTTTGGTAAGTATAATACGAGTCAAACTGAGGCGACCTATTATCTACCAGCGCGTCGGGATGCTAGTGGGAAGATTAAACCTTATACAATCGACGTTCATGACGCCTATGGCGTTAAGGACTGGACCTTAAAAGTTCAACAAAAGCATCAGTTCACGGGTATTAATCCAACTACTAAAAAGGCGACTGTTTTAAGTGGCGCTCAATTAAATTTCACGCACCTTAACGCGCAAAAAACAAGCGATGATGGCCAAGATACCCATCCACAAGGCGATCAACTGGATTTATTAAGCGGTGATCAGTTTAAGTTGCCCGTTGGTAATGAAACCCCAACCGCCTTGATGAGCTACCATAACGCTGGGACATACGTTACCGCCCATGATCAGAATCCAACTGGAACGCAGTATGACAACCCAGGTGTGAAGAGTTTTGCTTATCAATTTGGCGACAAGACTAACGCTGGTTATAGTATCGGCCTCCATGTTCCGGCAAGTACCAAACGGGAAGCCACTGATTATACAACGACCTTAACGTGGTCCTTATCTGTGGCCCCCTAAAAATTAATTGAGGTGTTTATTTTGAAATGCAAACTTAAATGGTTAGGTGGTTGGAGTCTACTACTATTAGGGCTATTGGTGGCCGTTGGCCACCCAGCGCAAGCTGCTTCGGTCGCTCAAAATGCGGATTTTAGTATTCAACCGGTTTTTGACCAAAATCAAACTAACCGTAACTTAAATTATTTCAATTTAAGGTTTAAACCAGGTACGACCCATGAAATCACGCTTCAAGTTCAAAACTATACTGAGCGGACAATTACCATCCATAGTCAATTTCGGAATGCGATTACCGGTTTCGGTGGGGCAGATGCTTTTACTCCCAGTGACAACAACCTCGATCCAAGTTTAAAGATCCCGCTAACCAAACTCGTTCAGCTTCAAGGTAGCGCGACGCTTAAGCTCAAACCGGAAGAAACCCGATTTGTTAGAGCGACAGTTAAAATGCCAGCTAATCAATACCGCGGTATGATTTACGGCGACTGGTACTTTATCGAGAACATGAAGGGGAATAAGAACGACCGTTCTTCCGTGGCTAGTAACTACGCTTATTCCATGGGGCTAATTTTACAAGGTAGTCCCTATCATGTTTATCCTGAAATAAAATACGCTAAAACCGAACCAATTCTATACCATAGTCATCCGGCACTAGGGGTCAAATTACGGAATACCCAGCCGATGGTCCTTAACAATGTTTCGATCAATGCTTCGGTTGAAAAAAAGGGGTTATTTGCGTCTAAGTATACCTATCAAGCCACTAATCGGGTGATTAATCCGAATAGTTCAGTCACCTTACCGGTTTCATGGGCTTACGATCAATTAAAACCCGGCATTTATACGGTGCACGCTAAAATTATTGGGCAAAATTATTGGAATCATTTACCGATGACTTGGACGATTAATCAAAAATTCACCGTTAAAGCTAGTCAAGCGAATACCATTAATCAAAAAGCACTTAAAAAACCCGTTAACCAATGGCTTTGGATTGCCAGCGCCACCGGCGTACTATGGTTACTCGCATTAGTGGCTTGGCTACGGCTATTACGGTTAAAAGGCTGATGAAAATGTACCGACCTATTTATAAGCAGGTTCAAGGTTATCTTCTTTTAATCTTCATTTTAAGCTTAAGTATCTTCGTCACACCGGTGCACGCTAAAAAAGCGGTCCATAAACCGCCACACGCTTTTGAAAAGGTGACGTTTATGGTGGCCCCGCAGTTACCCCCCGATAATATTGGTGGGCAACACTTAGGCTATTTCAACTTGCCAGTTAAACCACATCAACAACTTGATCTAGCGGTTAAGGTCATCAATCCAACTAATCAAGCGATTCATATTAAAAGTAAGGCTTATAATGCCACCACTAATGATAATGGGTCTCTTGATTATCAAGGGACGCATCCAGATGATCCGCAACTACTAAAGCAACCAGGCACGACGTTTATTGCATTACCTAAAAAAATTACCTTACCGGCCCAAGCAACCCAGCTGGTTCATTTTAAAGTTGCAGTTCCTAAAAGGGGCTTTATTGGCCAAAAGGCCATCGGACTCAACTTAATTGCTGACCAACCAGCCGGGAAGGCCGCTGTTAAAAATCGGTATGTGTATATTATTGGTTTGGTCTTAAATGGCCAAAAACTGAAACCGCCCCACCAAAAAGGGCTATCGGCCGATAACATTCAAGTCCGCCTGGTGTCCCCTAAAAAAGAACCGGCAATCAGTGTTCAGCTGGCCAATCATGATCCAGCGTATATTTTAAACGGGCGCTTAGCGATGGCGCTAGTCAATCAAAAATACCATTTCTTTAATTATCGTGTCATCCGAAAGCACGTTAAAATCGCGCCGAATAGTCGTTTCGATAATAATTTATTGCTCGGTGGTAAACGACTAGTTCCTGGGATTTACCAGCTAAAAGTTAAAATTGATAGTCATAACAATCACCATACCTTCAATAAGACCGTTAAAATTACGAAAACCCAGGCGCGGTTTATTAACCGCCACAATTATCGATATTTAGTCTTGCAATATTGTTTAATGGCGGGCCTTAGTGGGTTGTTACTGTTAATCACTTGTTTAATCTACTTTAAGAAAACGAGGTTAAAAGATGCAAAAATTAATTAATCGCTTTGGCTATAAAAAAGTCAACTATGTCATGATTGCGCTGGTCCTTGTGCTAACAATCATTTTTATTACAAGCATTGTGTTTGCGGTTAAGTACTACATTGAATTAACCAGCATCACCAACATTACGATGTAACTTCTAACTAACCCGTTGGGTTAGTAACGTATTTCTCATGGACGTTTATGCCCCTTATTAAGGTTAGTCACTTAATGAGGTATAAAAAACTGCGATTGAATCGCAAAAATTAACAAAGGGAGGAATTTCATGATGAAATTCACAAAATTGACAAGCGCTGCTTTAGTAGGCGCAACAACTTTATCAGCTTTCATGGTACCGGCCGCTTCATTTGCCGCAACCCCCAATAACGATGCTGACGCCAACGGTGGTACTGCTTTGCCACAAACAGCCGATACTGAAGCCGGGATTTCTTTCGGTAACCCTGGTCCTAATCCGAACACCGGTTACTTGAGACTTCAAAAAGTGCCTTCAATCTTAGACTTTGGGAACCATGTTCAATTTAACAAAGCTTACCCTAACTTTACTGCTGATGGTAAAAATACTGGTAATAGTAGTAACGACCGTTTTGCCAGCTACAAGGAAAAAGACACGAACTTAACCCCAACGCTTTCAAATGACGCTAAGGGCTTAGAAAATGTTCAAGGGATGACGTGGACCACAGTGGTTGATAAGCAAGTTAGCCGGACTAACGCTGATGATAAGAAAGGTATCACCGCTAAAGCCGGTCTTTGGTCACTATTCGTCAAAGCTGACGGTGGTTTGAACCGCATTGATACCGCTGGGAATATCATGCCCGATGGAGCGATTACTGACGCTAATTTGACTTTCAAGAATACTGCCAAGGCTCAAACTCAAGCGGTTTACGATTTAACCGGTGAAGCCCAAGATAAAGATTGGAAGACTGACGCAACCGCTAAACCAGTTAGCGCAGTTACCGAAAATATCAACGTACCGTTAACCGCCGATACAAAGGATAATGGTGCTTTAGTAGCCCAAGCAAAAGATGGTGAAGGGTCAGGGGCCGATGTTTTTGCTTGGAACCCCGCTGATATTAACTTATCATTACCAGCAAGCGCGACCGTTCAATCACCAGCTACTTACCAAGCTAAACTAACGTGGACCTTGTCTGCGGATGCCGCAACACCAAGTAATTAGTAAACCACTTTAAACTGAGAAGCTGATGTTTATCAGCTTCTTTTTTAATAGAGAGGAAAGACATGCCTTTATGGAATTATGCCAAGAATTAATAATTTTAAGTCGAAACATTAGCCAAATTGATCGTTATTTATTTAAGCAGTGCCCCATCTCGAGTGCCGGATACTTAATAATAACGGCTTTATCTGCCAATAAGACAGCTACTTCGAGCCAACTTTCGGAAACTCTAAAAATTTCAAAACCAACCGTTAGACATTATGTTAAAGTTCTTTCTTCAAAAGGCTACATTAGTAATTTAGGCTACAACCTTGACAATCACCCATCGCTTAACTTAGTCTTAACAGCGTCGGGAACCCAATTACTTAAGGAAGTTAATACTAGCATTCAGCGCAACAATCATCAGCTTTTTAAGGAAACTTCGGATCGTCAAATAAATCAACTTATCAAAGACTTGCGGACCCTTAACTTTAGTCTAGCAGTCATTGAAAGCAACCTAGCCAACAACTGAAAAAGGACGGTGTACCATGGCGAAAAACAATATTGAATTACTAATCAAGTGGTATGGCGAAGTGCAGCAAATAATTAATTCGCTAGACTTAATTACCGCTGATTACGGGCTTAGTTTTACGACATTTAGAATACTCGATCAGCTTTACCAAAATGCGTCGTTAACCCCCGGTGACTTATCGAATTCCGAAAGAACTTCCCACCCGGCAGTTTCGCGGAAATTAAATCTATTACAAGCCAAGGGCTATCTCCGTAAGCGCAGAGACGATCCTCATGATCAACGGCTTGTTAAACTTGAAATTACAACTAAAGGTAAGGAAACCTATTTGGCAATTAAAGAATCCCTAGATGCTAAGTCAACTGAAATCTTTTCCGGTATTAAAAAGGTAGAACACCGTGCTTAAAAAAACTCAATAGCCGCCTATTTTACCGTAGGCGGCTTTATAAATTGGTTATTTTTCACTTTGAGGAGGAAATATTTTGGTTTCAGTAATGTGGTTTCGAAGCGATTTAAGAATAAATGATAATACTGCTTTGTGGAATGCCTTATCGCATACCGAGGATGTGGTACTAGTCTTTAACATTAATCTTGCGCAAATTATTGAGCAATCAAGTATGAATCAGCAAGCTTTTTTCTCAAGTGTACTAGCCTTTAAAAATAACCTTAAAAAACAAGGCATCGTGTTAAATATCTTATACGGAACACCACGAGTGGCTTTTTCGAAATTAAAAGCAAAATTGCCGCAGTGGACTGATGTCTATTTTAATATGGCTGAATCCGGATTTGGCTTTGCGCGCGATCAAGAAGTCGCTAAATTTTTTACAGATGAATTAGGTGTCAAAAGCCATCAGTACCTAGACTATACACTCCATAGTGTCAATGATGTGACTAAACCGGATGGTCAGCCTTATAAGATGTTTACACCATACTATCAGCAGTGGCGTCAGCTGCCCAAGCCTAGCGTGAATAAATTGTTTTCTTTGCCGATTAATCAATATACAAGTAAAGCCTATTTTGAGGATCAAAAACGGTTAATTAGTTTATCCGGTAATCCCGGCGAAGATAGGTTAAAAATGCTAGGCAGTAACAGGGCCCAAGTCCAACTAACAAAATTCATAAAAAATGGACTCGAAGACTACGATAATAACCGTGATTTTCCAAATTTGAATGGGACGAGCCAACTCTCAAAATTTATTAGAACCGGTGAAATATCGATTAGAACCATCTATCATGCCGTGGCCCAGTTGCCGGAAAGTCAAGGCCAACAAACATTTATTAAAGAATTGTGTTGGCGGGACTTTTATCAAATGATATATGCGAAATACCCAAATCAAAAAGAACAAGCGATTATTGATAGTTACCGCCATATAGATTGGCGTAACAATGAACAGGATTTTGAATTGTGGAAGGCCGGTCAAACGGGATATCCAATTATCGATGCAGCAATGCGGCAATTAAATACGACCGGTTGGATGCATAATCGCTTACGCATGCTAGTGGCTTCTTTTCTAACGAAAGACTTATTAATTGATTGGCGTTGGGGAGAAAAGTATTTTCAACAGTGCTTAATTGATTATGATCCAGCTAGTAATATCGGTGGTTGGCAGTGGGCGGCTTCAACGGGCACTGATAGTGCGCCTTATTTTAGAATTTTTAATCCAACTACTCAAGCTAAAAGATATGACCCACAAGGGGCTTTTATCAAAAAATATTTACCAGAACTTACTAAAATTACAAATAATAAAATTTTCGATCCGAGTCGATTAACCCAAATTGAACAAAAAGACTTTGGTGTTGTTCTGGGAAAGGATTACCCAATGCCAATAGTTGATCATCAAATGGCTCGCAATCGCGCTATAATGGCTTACGAAATAAGTAAGGATCGATGATGACTTAGGGGCTTATTCAAGTGAGTCAAGTAATGAATCACAAACAAGTTATCATAATAGCCAGTATTAGCGTACTAAAAATAATATATGAAATGTCGGTTTGGATTCATGGTGGTTATTTGGCTATTAATTAAAATAGTTTGACAGCTAGCGAAATCATTATATAATGATTTTAAATCGATAATATAACTCGATATTAGTCCCCGGATTAATATTATTATGAGCGTCAATCAACTTCTACTAGGGCACGCCGGATAGCGTGAAGAAGTTGATTGGCGTTTTGTTTTTCATTTAGGAGGTAATGACATGCAAGTAGAAGTAAAAAGACTAGACGAATTGACAGTTCAAGAGTTTTATAAAATTGTAGAAGAAAGGATCAAAGTTTTTGTTGTAGAGCAAAATTGTCCCTATCAAGAAATTGATGCTCAAGACAAGCATGCATATCATTTGATAATAAAAGATAGTGAAAATAATTTAGTTGGCTATACGAGGATTATTGATAAAAATAGCGAGCAGGCAACCTTTGGGCGTGTCTTGGTCCCTAAGCAATTCAGGAAAAATCAATATGGTAGAGCATTAGTTAAAGCAACTATCGAAAAAACACAAGAACTTTTTCCAGATAAGCAAATTAGTATTCAAGCGCAAGCTTATTTAAAAAATTTCTATAGCGCTTTTGGTTTTGAACCAATTTCTGAAGTTTATCTTGAAGATAATATTCCACATTTGGATATGATTCTTTAAAATATTTTTGAAACATGACTGAAAAAGTTCGCATAGAAGTTGATACTGAGGATTATTTTAAGCGGAACCCGCAATTTTATCTGTGAGTATTTAATTATGGAATCAAATGCAAGTAATTTCACTTTTAAAAATTATCTGGTAGTCCACTTTAATTTGCGCCTTTTTTTATGTTTTTGTGCTTTTACCCAACCAGTAGCTTTCTTCAAAGCAACTGGGGTTAATTGCAACGATGCGCTAGCAAATTCACAGCCGATCTCCTCATTGTTTTTTTGCATGCAGCCACCGCCAAACAGACAATTTTGAGTTAACGAAGGGGACGTGCTGGCAACTAATTACTGCAAGTACTTTTATACAAAATTAAAGCGGGTGTAATACCGATTCTCGGTGTTACACCCGCTTTTTGAATAGTGGAGATTTTTTTGTTGATTAATTTAAAAGTATAAACCTTACTAGTTGTTATCAATTTACCATCAACAGTTAGCTTGACTTGATCTTGATAGTAGCAAGCGGCTAGAAAAAGTTAATTCCTATTGTTAAAGACTAAGATCGTCGTTTAGGGCTGCTGGCTTTGAGGAACTAATATCGATGAGGTTACAAATTATCCTCTGAAAAAATCTTTTTTTACAATCATTAATGGGAGGTCATAACTTATGAGTTGCGAACTTTATCTATGACATTAGTTTATACCATTGTTTAATTATTTGCAAGTATATTTTATATAACATTAGTTGGCAACTATCTATTGGAAAAAGCCTTTAAAATCAATGGCTGAGCGATGTATTTAGAATTTTTTTGTTTTATAAATAAATTTATTAGTTTTCTGAAATCATAAAAAATCCTTCTTTGTCAAAAGGCTCACAACTCATGAGTTGTGAGCCTTAAAAATACCGTGGAGGCAATTGTAGTTGAAAAAAATATTTAAACTATTTTTAAGTATTGTCCTTACTTTTAGTCTAATAGTTCTATGTGTTCTGTTAAAAAATAATAAAGCTTTAGCCGCTGACTTCAATGATGGCATTAGTAATTGGTATGACGGGACTCGTACAAGAGTTAATACATTTCCAATAGAACAAGGCACCCTAGTTTATACCTTTGGCCCTGGTGATACTGATATAAAGATTCCTCCTGAAATAAATCTATATTATCAGGCTCATTTTAATTATTATGTATCTGCTTTTTGGGGTGGATCAGCAGGCATGCAATCTTCATATGATTTCGGAATAAATCAAAATAAGAATAATACAAAACCAACAGTTCAAAATAGTTCCTTTCATGCTCCAGAAACTGGACAATATAAAAATTCTGTTTTAAAAAATGTTAAATACTACTACGGCTTTTTAGATGGGCATTTAGGAAACCAGCAGTATCTTGCTCTTAAAGTAGTTGGTGAATATAAAGGCTTCCAATTAGAAGAAGTCTTACGACCGTCAGAAAATTCAACTACAGTTCGTGTAGATTTATATCTAAAGAATATGAATAATGCTAATCAAACTGGTCAAATCATTTTTGGTAAACATAGTTCACTTAATGATGGTGAGAATAGTCCGTTTTATTCTTCTGGTGGGAAATTAGGGGCATATACAGCCGATGGCACTTACAAAATGTCTTATAACACTGACGTGCCAGATGGACCACTGAATTACACCGTATCCTTATTTAATCATCCAACGGAGGGGGCCATAGATCCTGCAAACGATTGGCGATTGAACGCAGGTTATATATACAGCGGCTATACACCGGCTGATTTTTCAGGTACTGGATTAGAAAATAAAACTAACAAAGGGCAAGAAATTCTTTCGACAGGACCCAATATTTTTTCTGCTAAATGGGGTTGGGAAACTTTTAAGCCTGGTGAAGTTCACCATTATAGAATTGATTTAGCTGCTATGGGAGCGCCGACCGTTATTCCTCAAGCAAATAAAAAATTTACTAATTTAACTAGTAAGGATAACAAAAATAGAGTAGGGGATAATCTAGAGTTTAGTCTTACCGCGACAAATTTAGGTTATAAGAGTAAATGGAATAATGTCGTAATCGATGACGTTGTTCCAAAGGAATTAGATATAGATATAAATAGTCTGAAACTATCTATAGATGGCAAAGAAAGTTCACTCCCAAGTAGTGACTACAATACAAGTACCCGAAAATTAACCGTTAAAACTAATGAATCGATTCCCGATAATAGTAGTGTGACAGTCAAATTTAAAGCTAAGGTTAATGGCACAGCTTCTGGAAAAACAGTTATTAATGAAATGAGCGCCTCAGGATTAGGATCAAACAATAATAATTTGAGTGAAAACTCTTCGGTTAAAATACCTGTAGAAAAAACAAATTATATTGATAATTTTAGTAAACAAGTTGCTAATGTTTTATCTGATGGGTCTATTACAGCATATAAAGATACCGTAGATGCTCACGTAGGTGACACTATTGCGTACCATATAGACTATAAAGTTAGTTTAGGTAGCTTTAATTCGGGGATTATTTCAGATAATATACCTAACACCTTGGATGTTGACCCTAGTTCAATTAAAACGACAGGTGGGACTACATCAATTAGGCAAGGAGTTATAAACACAACTATTGGACCGCTTTCTTCAGGTAAGGAAGTCCAAATTGATTTTAAAGCTAAGATTAATGGCAAAGCAAATGCCGGAGATATTATAAAAAATACTGGGCAAATATCTGGGAATACAAGTGATGGTTTTCGCAAAGAAGATAGTAATGAAGCAGATATCAATATTAAAAATATCCCTTATAAATCAAATTTTACAAAACAGGTTAAAAATGAAACAACTAATAAGCTAAATACATTTGAAAATACAGTTGATGGTCATATCGGTGATACGATTGACTATCGACTAATATATACCGTTGATAGCGCTAGCCCACAAGGTTTAAAGAGTGGGACTCTTCAAGATATTCTACCTAAAGAGGTTGACTTAATACCTGGATCAGTAAAAATAACTGGTGACAATCAATCGGGAAATACATCTAATGACTTAAATAATTTAACAATTCAAGCTTTGAAACAAGGGCAATCTGCTCAAATAGACTTTAAAGTTAAAATTAATAATCAAGCTAAACCACTGGTTAATTCGAAAACACCAATTAAGAATACTGCAGGATTATCTGGAAAAACAGATTCTGGGACAGATGCAACAAGCAATAGTAATGAAGCTGATATTAATGTTAAGAATATCGAGAACGGTACGATTATTTTTAAATATCTTGATCGTCAAACCAATCAAGAAATTGGTAATCAAGAAGTTACCGTCACCGGGCCTATTGGGAAATCAGTTTCTGACTTAACTACTGCCAATGTAAGTGATGAATTAGACCCTAATCAAATTCGCCCCGCCTTTATTAAAGATTATGTGGCCGTTGATTACACCGATGAAACTAATTTAAATCAGGCAACTTTTTATAAAATTAAGGATATTAATCCTGTAATCACAGATAAACCACAAGTTATTACAATTCGATATGAACGTTCTGGTTTAAACTTTTCAGCGCCAAAGGATTTTGATTTTGGGCAATACCTTGCCCACGACAGTGACGCGACTTATTATTTAAAAGCTATTAAAGACACTAAGGGAACTAAAATTCCATACGGGATTTCAATTTCTGATTATTATGGCGTTAAAGATTGGACTCTTGGCGTTAAACAAGCTCAACAATTTGAAGGAACCATTTTGAATGCACAAAACAAATCACAAACAGTTCGTTTAAATAATGCTGAATTACATTTTGATAATGCGAAATTTGATCAGCTAACATCGGATAATCAAAATACCGCAACTGATCAAGTTGATAGTTTAAGACAGTTTACATTAGTTCCAAGTAACCAGATACAAACCATAGTGTCCTATCATAAAAAAGGCGACTATGCTGCAGGCTCGGTAGCCGACAACACCCACAACCACCAATATGATAATCCAGGTTTCGCTACTTATAGTTATCATTTTGGTGACCAACAAGCGGCTGATTATAGTATTAGTTTGCATGTACCAGCGACAACTAAACGCCAAAAAACAAAATATACGACAACAATCACTTGGAATCTAACGATTGCGCCTTAATTAAAGAAAGTATGTAAAGAGGGAAAAATTTTGGTAAGTAAGATAAGAGGTTTAGTATTAGGCGTATTTTTAATAATCGCCGGTTTTATAATCAGTTCAAAGGCAACTTTTGCGGCGACTCAAACACAAAATGCGGATTTTGAGATCCAGCGTTTACCGGCAGATACGCAAGTTAATAATGATGTGAAGTATTTTGATTTGAAAATTGACCCTGGCAAAACAGCAACCATTAAAATGCGGATCCAAAACTTCACAGATCATAAAATTACCGTTAAATCGGATATTGGCAATAGTTTTACCCAAGTTGGTGGTGGGATAGATTTCACTACCAGTATAAAAAATTTGGATTCTAGCTTAAAAGTACCACTCACAAAAATTACAAATATTGCGCCCACCGATCGGGTATTGCGATTAGGTCCTAATGAAACTCGCGATATTTCAGCGACTGTGAAGATGCCCACCGAGCATACTCGTGGCCAAATTTATGGGGATTGGCATTTCATTGAATATTTAAACAGCAAGGGTAGTGGTTCAGCAATATCAAGTAATTATGCCTATGCTGTCGGTATTGTTTTACGTGGTACTAACTACAAAGTTTATCCCGAATTAAAATATGATCAAACCAAAGCGATTCTCTACAAAAAACATTCAGGTATGGGAATTGATTTACGAAACACACAACCTATGATGATTCAAAATGTCACGGCCCAAGCTGTCGTCTCTAAAGCGGGGGTATTTGCCTCAAAACATGTTTTTAATGTAACCGATAGTAAAATCGCCCCTAATTCAAAATTCACATTGCCGATTACTTGGTCTTACGATCAATTAAAACCCGGTAAATACACAGTGAATGTTCAAGTTAAAGGTGAAAGTGACTGGAATCATTTACCAATGTCTTGGCATTTTAAAAAGACATTTACGGTTAAAAAAGCCACTGTGGCTAAGATTAACGAAAATGCTTTAAAACAACCTAAAAATAAGTGGTTATATGTCAGTGTTGCGAGTGGTGTTCTATTAGTAATTGCGTCAGTGGAATTACTTAAATTATTATCTAGTGGTGTTTAATGATGTTTAAGCAAAGGATCTTAAATAACCAATTAAATAGATATAATCAAGTGTTAATCATACTAACAATTACTTTATTACTTGAATTCATGATGAACATTGGCACTGCTAATGCTAAACCTCAACGGATTAAAGTTAAACAAGATAGTACTGAACCCGTCACAATTCAGGTCTTACCACAAATACCAGCAGATAACATCGGTGGGCAGCATTTAGGTTATTTTGATCTTCCTGTGGTGTCAAAAAAATCGCGGATTGAAACAATTAGTCTATATAATCCCACTAATCAAATCATAAAAGTTCAATTTAAAATTATCAATGCAACCACCGTTGATAATGGTGCTGTTGACTATACTGGTGGACAACAAATTGACAAAAGATTATTAAAAGTGCCAGCTTCAACGATGATTACAGCTCCTAAAGCATTAAATATACAGCCAAAAACTAGTCGAAATGTGGCTTTTAGGGTGAAACAGCACAGCACAGCATTTGTAGGTCAAAAAGCAGCAGCCTTAAACATTATTGCTAGTGGTATTAATACTCCGAAAAGTAGTATTCAAAATCAATATGTTTATGCCATCGGTATTATTTTACAGGGCCGCCCTTTGAAGAAACAACAAATGAAAAAATTGCGACCTGAAGGCATTAAAGTTCGCATTCTTCAAAATAGAAAAGCCGCCATCAGTGTGAAGTTAGTGAACCCTGATGCGACTTATCTGCAGAATACAACAATCGAAATGCGGTTAACGAATCAAAAATATTCCTTTTTTAGTTATCAAAGTACCAAAAAAGGGTTAAAAGTTGCGCCAAGTTCTGCCTTTTATAACGACCTTTTACTCGGGGGGAAACGATTAGTACCAGGCTTATATCGGTTAAAGATCACAATTAAAAGTACTCAGTATCAACATACCACGTATAAATACGTTGAAATTACTAAAGGACAAGCACGTTTTATCAATAATCATAATTATCTGTACTTAAAATACCGTAATCGAATTCTAATGGGTGTTGGTGGTGTACTTGGGTTATTGATTATATATGGAATTGTTATGCGAATTTATTTTAAAAGTAGGAAGAAGCGATTAAATGAATAAATTATGGGTAACACATTATGTTAATGAGCATAATTACAAAAAGTTTAAGTGGATACTGATTGCGCTGGTCGTTGGATTAACAATCATTTTTGGTATCAGTTTATACTTTGCGATTAAGTTCAATATTGAGTTGAACTCATTTACCACAATTACACTAAGTAGTTAGCTAAATAAAAGCTCAATCTTATAAGTAGATTGAACGCTTCTAACGGCCCGCTTGGGCTTGTCTCGTACTAACCAAAAGTTGTTTATAATCTCAATGCATAATCGCTATTGAGTTATAAAAATAAACCGCGACATCGTCGCAAATATTACACAGGGAGGAATTTCGATATGAAATTCACTAAATTAACAAGCGCTACATTAGCTAGCGCAACAGTACTATCAATTCTAGCACCAACTACTTCAGCATTTGCTGCAACCGCTGAAGGTAAGACAGCTGATAATGGTGGGGTTGCCTTACCACAAACCGATACAACTAAAGCTGGTATTTCTTTTGGTGATAATAAACCCAATCCTAATACTGGTTTCTTACGACTTCAAATGGTACCACACGTATTAGATTTCGGGAATCACACGAAATTTGATACAGCTTATACAACATTTACAGCTGACGGCAAGAACTATGCCAATCCATCAAATGATCGCCAAGCATCATATGAAAATGGTAAAGCTAACCAAACTGCTTTATTAAATACGCAAGATCCCGCATTAATAAAAGCTAATGAAAATGGCGACGCATGGGCGACAGTTGTTGATAAACAAGTAACACGCACACCAAATAAAACTTATGATGCTAAAACAACCCAAGCATCAGGTGATTGGACTTTGAGCGTAAAAGCAAATGATTCATTAAAATCGGCTAGTGGTCAAGAATTGGCTGATGGGCAACTATTATTTAAAAATATGAATTATGGACATACACAAGATGTCTTTGGCTTAACAAATGAAACTCAAGATCAATCATTTAAAGATGATATGGCTAATTTAGCTAAACAAACACCAGCAGTTGACCCTGGAACAAAAGATGTTTCAACACTAGATAAAACAATTGCAGTAGACATGAGTTCAAATGATACACAACATGAAGTCGCAAAAGCCGCAACTGGTGAGGGTACCGGTGCAAATGTCTTTGGGTGGGCACCAGAAGATATTCAATTAGTCTTACCAGCAGCTACTTCAGTTCAAAACGCTGAATATACAGCTAACTTAACATGGACACTAAATGCTGTTAAATAATACTTTAATTTAAGCAAGCGAGGCCCTGCTTCACTTGCTTTTTTTAAGATATTGGTTTTATTGAATTAATATAGTAAGAGATTGAGGGAGAAATTATGAAACATTTAGCATACGCAAGTTTAGCTTTAATAGCAGCATCAACCTTGGCAACCAGTACAATGTCGGTAGATGCCGCAACCAATACAGATACGGCGTCAGCGGTAGCTACTCATAACAATATTCACCAATATCAAGACTTTTTAGTCGGCAGCCATACAAGTAATTTTACGACTGCTAACTTAAAAGGCGCTTTACAAAAAGCTGATATTAAAACGGTGATTAACCAAGATATTAATAATAAAGGGGTTGCTTACAACCTTAATAATTATGCAATGGCGGCTATTGAAGTGACAGATACTAAACAAAATGCAGCTGCATTGCACGATTTAGAAAACGCCGTACCAGGTATTTATCACCTAGAAATTGCAGTTGTTGATCATGCTGAATGTACTTCAACAATTACAGTTGTTCTCAAAGATAGCACTCATCCAGACAATTATATTGCCGGACATGATGTGACATTGACAAAAGCGGAAGTGGCCAAGCTTCTTTCTCTGGCACCCAGTCAGCAAGATCAATATTTAATGACACTAGCTGGTGTTAAAACGGTCGACTATCATGGCCATGATATTAGCCAATTAGCACATTTAACTGAAAACGGTAATTTCTATCAATATAATGAATTACTTAAAAAAGGCAAACCAGGTCAATATGTAATTAACTACTCAGATGCTTATTCTAATAGAGTAGTTACTTTTACAATTAAATAGGTAACAGGAAAACAAACCGATTATTGGTTTGTTTTCTTTTTCAATAAACATTAATACTATTATTTTTTGAATGGAAGGACTATTTTAAGATGAAAAGTATTTCAAGTTTTGAACAGTGGTATACAGAAGTTCAAAAAATTATAAGCCAAGTAAATATTATACTCAGTAAGTATGATTTAACGATCGAACAGTTTTTACTAATAGAACAAATTATTGATAATCAAATTGAAACCCCAAGCGAGCTAGCGCGGGCATTAAAGGTATCAACACCAGCAGTCTCGCGTAAATTAAATGTACTATTAGCAAAAAAATTTATTTACAAAGAGCATGACCAAACAATTGACCAACGATTAGTCAAAATTAAAATAACTGATAAAGGCAAGCAGTGTTACCTAGGTGTTAAAAATGAATTGGAGGTGGCTAATATTGTTTGAGATCTATTCAACGGGCTAAATGCTGAGCAATAAAATGTGATAGAAGATAATCCTATATTAGACGATGCTTATTGTTGAATTATTTCTTAAATGTCTTGGTTGGCCAATTTAAAATAGAATGTTCTTTCCTAGCTTGAATTGCCCATATTATAAACATTTTACCCAGCGGTGTCTTTTCAATGGTCCCCAAGTTAAGCACTTTAGGACGGATATATTGCGAAATTTATTTTTCTAAACTTTAACCAGAAATACCACGCTTTGCTGAGATTAATCATTCAAAATAAGTCTACTAATTAAATTCTATCAAATTATAAAAATCCGAATGCTTAAGTAAGCATTCGGACCTAAACTTAGTTAGTATAAAAGCCATTAAAGTCATAACTCATGTCAAGGTTTTGACTATTCCAATGATTCGTAAACTGCCATGCCCCAGCATTATCAACATCTGGTTGTGGTCGGCCATAGTTGGCGACCCAGCAGTTTTGTGGAATCAACTTTTCTCGATAGAACCGTGGTTGGTTAAACCACGACGCAGAAGCATAAATATCACACTTAGGATAACCATTGGCTTTAACCACCGTCATAAAAGCATTAATTTGATCGGTTAAAGCTTGGGGGTTAGTGGTTAAGTCGGTACTTTCAACATCTAATACTAAAATCGTGGTGGAATCCATGCCAAAGGCTTTGACGTGCTGCACAAAAAAGGTTGCTTCATTTTTGGCGTCTTGGACACTTGTAAAGCGGGCAAAGTGGTAACAATGGGCTTGCAAACCAGCATTCAACGCGTTGGTAATTTGGCTAGCCGCTTTGGGATTAACGTAGTTTGTCCCATCGGCTGAACCTTCGGTGATTTTTACAACCGCAGCTTTGATGTTCTGGGTTGCTAGTTGTTTAAAGAATAGTGCGGAATCTTCATTCCACACTGATACATCGGTAAATAAAGTAGTCATCATAAACCCTCCTATTTTATTGGTACTGTTTATAAAATTGACGGAACAAATGACGGAGCCGGCAAATTTTTTGGCGTGACAGGGCCGAATAGTTTGAATCGTGATAGGCAATCTGGGCAACTTCAGCAGGGGTCCAGCCAGCAATTAATAGGCTAATTAAGGCACCTTCCTGGGGATAATGTCGATTAAAATCTGAAAGAATCTTTTTTAGGGTGATTTTATCAACTAAGGCTAAGTGATCACTTAGTTTTTCTGCCAGTGACGTGGTATTAATCGTTTCTTGACGATCTGTATCCAATGAATCGCAAGCAGCAATACTTTGATTTTTGCGATATAAATCAGAGTCTCTCAGTTTAATCCGATGTAAAAATATTTTTTTAGTGAAAGATTAGGGTCTTTTTGACAGGTTAAAATACACGCCCATAGATTTTCTAAAAAAATACTTTTTAAATCATCTCGAGGAATTATCACACCACTACTGATTGCGCGATAATAATAATGCTCAATTAACCTCTCGATTGGTACCCGTAACAGATAATAAATGGTCATAAATTGCTTATCATCAATTGGATAATTAGTTGATTCCAGGATTGTCTGTGCCGCTTGCCACAAAATTATCAACTCCCATTAAAGTCCGTCTACTTAATACGTCGTTGGAAAATAAAAATTGTGACAAAAAAATAAAGAATTTCGAAGAATAATTTAATTTTTCGAAATTCTTTATTTTTTTTTGCTTATTTTTGTCACAAATCAGATTTTCTTACGACGGATTAAGTAGACGATTCAGTCAAACAGAAGGGAGTGGTTGCTTATCATAATTCACCAACAGCTTATTTTTGGCGCTAAGACCAGTCTAGTAGGCACTTATCTGTTGTGTTGCTGTCTGCGTTTCATTTTAACCTTACTAGACTTAAAGCACCAAGCTAGGTGGCAACAGATAGTTGATTTCATAAAAAATGAACTGGTTAATTTGATATTAATTGGTAGTTGTATCGCAATCGATCAATTATTAGTCGATTTGCATATTGAATGGAAATGGTCGATCGCGGTTATGGTCACCGGATTAACAATTATCGATCAACTATCCTTTGTTGTAAATCAGTTACCAGTGACTAACAGTAGCTATTTTGTACGCCAAGTCATTCAACAAATTGAACAGCTACTTACAAAATCGTCTAAATAAAGATTATTAAGAGAGGTGGTGAGGCCATTGATTGCATTAACGGATTACCTCAGAAAGTAAATAAAAATAATGGAGGCTTTAAAAATGACAAAACAATTAAAAGATGACATGGTCCTAGCGGTTCAACAATGGTTAAACAAAACGTATGGTGGTGTTTCAGGATGGACTAAGGTTCCAGAAACAGGTAATACTGGTTGGAATACAGTGTATGGTTTATTGTATGGCTTACAACACGAGTTTGGGTTACCAATGGTTGATAATTTTGGACCTGGTACTGAGGCTGCGTTCGATAAGATTGCGGATAAAATTGTTCCTGGAAAATATAATGGCAATATCGCTCAAATTATTCAAGGTGGATTTTGGGCCAAGGGGATTAATCCTGATGGCTTTGATGGCAAATACTCAACAAAAACTCAGGCGGCGTTTGAATCATTACAAAAAGACGCTGGTTTTTCAACCCCTGATGGCAAGTGGAGTGCAATGTGGATGAAACCTTTGTGTGACATGAGTCAGTTTACCTTAATTCAAGGTGGCGACAGTCGCATACGGACAATGCAACAAGATTTGAATAAAAAACTTTATAAATATACCGGTATTTTACCATGTGATGGTTTTTATCAACGTGAAACAAATACTGCACTAATTTATGGACTTCAAGTGGCGATTGGTATGGCAGATGTCGCCAATGGCGTTTACGGTCCAGGTACAATTGCAAAATGTCCAACTTTAACAATCAATAGTACTGGTGACGTTGTGAAAATCCTTCAGTATGGCCTATACGTCAATAAAGTTTATACTGGGGCGTTTGATGGCACGTATGGAAGTAGCGTTGGGGCTTCAGTTCGTGGCTTTAGGAAAATTATGAATTTAGCGCCTGTTGATTCTGAAGTGGCGCCAAATCGTGTTATGAAGGGCTTATTAACATCTAATGGTGATACTAGTCGAGACTCAATTGCTTGCGACACTTCAAAACAACTCACCGCAAGTGATGTCAAAAATCTTAAAACCTATGGTTTTTCAATTGTTGGTCGCTATTTAACAGGAACGGTTGGTAACGGTGTTAATGAAACCCCCAAAAATTTAACTAACCAAGAAATTAAATTAATTACAGAAGGTGGCTTAAGTATTTTTGCCATCTATCAAGATGGTGGTGCGCAAAAAGAATATTTTACCAATACGCAAGGCCTGATCGATGGACTTGAAGCAATTAGTGCAGCTAGAGTACTAGGATTTACAAATGATACTATTATCTATTTTGCCTGTGATTTAGATTTATTGGAAGGCGAAATCGGCGGTACTATCATTCCTTATATGCAAGGCGTTAACGCGGCATTTAACCAAATTGGCCGATTCCGTGTTGGGATTTATGGTACACGGAATGTCGCCCAGCACGTGATTGACTCAGGGTTGGCTGTTTATGCCTTTGTGTCAGACATGTCGACAGGCTACTCTGGTAATCTAGGTTATCCAATGGCCAAGCCATGGGCGTTTGATCAGTTTGTTGAATATCCAATTGCGGGTACGCCAATTGACCAAGTGGCAGTCAACGATGATCAAGCACCACACGATATTGGCTGTAAAACATTTACACCAGGTAAAGCGACTGAACAGGATAATATTATTGCAATGGCCAAATTATTAGGTGGACATATCAATAATGTCATTGATTTTGAGCTTGGTAAAGAATATTTAATTGGCGCAAACCAATTTATGCGAGTTACTTTTGAAGGCGAAATGGGCGCCGGTGATGGACCCGTCAAAATCAAAAACGGGGTTATTGAGGAAGTTGAATTGGCAAAGCAATTAGAGAAGCAATTTGGTTCATACAATGAGACAGAACTAGTTACTGTTTTTAATAAAACGGGCATTACTAGTCTTGGTGCCAAAATCTCTAATGGCGGCGTTAAGATTAGTGCTGAAATGACGACAGGGGGTCTTTTGATTACAATGGAGGAAAGCATCAAGGGTATGATGCATCAAGATAATTTACCGCTTGATTGTAAAGTAACCTACAAAGTTTTAATTTATAATGCCTACTTTTCCGCTAATGATGCTTTAAAAGTCTTAGAAACTGATGCAGAAAAGATTCGAGCGGGCGTATTAATTGGTTTAGATTGGTTGACTAACCAAAAAGAAACTATTTGGGTTGCGTTTTTAGCCTTCCTTGCAATATTAGCCAAGTTCTTACCTGATATAGCACTTGCAGTATTTGCAGCTTAAAAGAAACAATTTATCTCGATTATTTTTGAGGTAAATTGTTTTTTTTAAATAGTCCTTTTTTTTCTAAAAATTTGTAAAAATTAGAATCAAACGTTAAATATATAGTTAGTGATAAAAACTGAAGTCCACTACTTATCATACTTAATGGTGAGTAAATCGGCATCACTGGAGGTAAAAAGAAGTCATGTAGGGGAAAGTGCCAGCCATAGTTAATATAGCTAAAATTAGGATATATTCCAAATAAGAAAAACAAAAATAAAAAAAGTTCGATACAAGTCGTCATATATTTATAATATCTATACAAGTGGGTCTTTTTTTGTAATATAAAAAAAAGACTAACTAACAACAATAATGCAATCAGACCATAATCTATCAGTGTAAAACTTTTAGGTGTGTTTTTATAATTAAGTGTTGAAAACTTGTAAATATAACGTAAATATATATTGAAAATAGTTGATCCGATGAGTAGATAGATTACTATTTGTTTGTATTTGGCTATATTTATAAACTTATCTTTCAATAATTGAGGATTAAGCTTTCTTTTATCCAATCTAGTCGCTCCCTAATCATATCGATTTTACGAATAGCGCTAGTTTACCATGTAAATTAATAGTGAACAAGGTACGTCTTTGTTTACGGTCAGTATTTGAGATGCTATATTCCGGCAAATAATAACTATTTTTAGAAGTATAATTCAAAGTGAATAAGTTTTGGATTAATAAATTGGATAAATCGCTTGCCTTATAGTTAAGGTAAAGGTGTTAAATGTAATTAACAAGAGGAGGTCAACAACTATGAATATAAAAGAAGCTGCCAAGCTAACCGACTTAACGCCCAACACAATTCGGTACTATGAGCGAATTGGGGTTGTCCCGGCTATTCCTAGAGACCAAAATGGTAACCGCATATTTGGTAATTTAGAAATCCAATGGCTCGAATTTAGTCGTGATTTAAGGCATGCTGGTGTCCATGTTGAAACAATTATTGACTACGTGCAACTGGTTGCCCAAGGGGATCGTAAAATCCCGGCTCGTGTCAATTTACTCGAGGAAACTAAAGCAGAAATCGAAGATACGATAGCTGAACTAACAGCAACTTTAGAACACTTACAATATAAGATAGATCATTATGATACGCATATGGTTAATCTAGAAAATAAACTAACTAATGAAAGTAGGAAAAATTAATATGAATTGGACTACAGAAGAATTAAACATAATTGATCACGAAGACGCATTATTTATTTCGATACCTGATGACCAAGGTGTTATGCACAAACCAACTTATATTTGGGGCGTTAGTGCTAACGGAGATTTCTATGCTCGTGGTGCCCATGGTATTGCATCTAAATGGTATAAAGCCGCGCTAGAAACACAAAAAGCACACATTACAATTGGCAATATTGAAAAAGATGTCTGGCTAACCTTCCCAAAGGATAGTCAAGTACGTCGTGCTATTGATCAAGCTTATAAGAATAAATATGATTCATATCTTGAACTTATGACGAGTGACGAAGTAGCTGAAGCGACTATTAAGCTTACTCCAGTCCAGTGAAGTTTTGTATTGAGCAATAACTAAAAAAGAAGGTATATCGATGAATTATAATTTTGAACCCCCCTTAACACTAAAACACGGTGCTATTTTGAAAAATAGAATTGTAATGGCACCAACAACGCTAGACTCATCTTTTTATGATGGGCATATCTCTAAAGATGAGGTCGACTATTATGCATTACGTTCAGGTGGGCCGGGCATGATTATTGTCGAAGCCGCATATATTAATGACTTAGGTAAAGGATTTCCTGGACAAATTAGCATTGCAAATGACACACTAATTCCCAGTTTATCAAAATTAGCGCACGCAATTACCGACAATGGTTCAAAAGCCGTATTACAGTTGCACCATGCAGGTCGCTTAACCAATCATCAATTATTAAACGACGCTCAACCAGTTGCCCCATCAGCAATTGCCGATCCCAACGGTGGTGAATTACCGCGCGCTTTAACAGCGCTTGAAATTGAACAAACGATTGAGGATTACGGTCAAGCTGTTCGACGTGCCATTCTTGCGGGGTTTAGTGGGATTGAAATCCACGGTGCTAATCGTTTCTTACCGCAACAATTTTTCTCACAGCAAGCAAATCACCGTACGGATAAATGGGGCGATAAATTTGCTTTTCCAATCGCTTTGATCACTAGAATCTCTGAGGTTGTTAAGAAATATGCATCAGAAGATTTTATTATTGGTTATCGCCTAAGTCCAGAAGAAACGTATAAAGATGGTTATCATTACACAGAAGCAATCGAATTAGCACAAAAATTAACTGAAAATGGTCTGTTAGATTACATCCATTTGTCTCAATTTAGTGCGGTCGGGACACCATTTGTCGATCAAAATGTTAAGCGCCCCTTAGTCACAATGTTCAAAGAAGCATTGCCTAAAGATGTAGCGCTGATTACTGTCGGTGGTGTGCGAAATGCACAACAGGTCACTGAAGCCTTAGAAGCTGGTGCTGACTTGGTTGCCATGGGGATTCAATTGATTATTGAACCTAAGTGGGTTGAAAAACATGCTGCTGGTGAAGAAAGTGCCGTCCGATATGTACTTTCACCAACTGACTATGAGACATTACGGATCCCTGAACCTGCAGTACGGATGTGGCTTGAAGGTGCTTTAAAAGAATTTGTACGTTTTGCAAAAGATGAAAAATAAGCTATAAGTATAAAAAGGCAAGACCGATTATAGGGCTTGCCTTTTTTTTAATTTATCAATTCTGCAATTGGATAATAACGCAGCGAAAAATAGTAACTTTAAAAGTGGTTGAAGATTTTTGGGGGTAAAAAGTTAATATGCCAGTGCTGTTTATCATCAAATATTGTATGTGTCTTGTTCTTCCCTAAAGATAAAATAATACCAATACTAATGAAATTAGATAGCAAGGCCGAACCCCCTTGCGAAATAAATGGTAACGGAATTCCAGTTAGCGGCATAATACCAATATTCATACCGATATTTTCAAAAATATGAAAAGTCAGCAAGACGATATAGCCAATTATATAATATGAAAGAAAAATATTCTTGCTAGCAATAGCCATCCGATGGAAACAAACAATTAGCAATAAATATACCGCGATCACGAAGGTTGTTCCTAAATAGCCAGTTGCTTCACCAATTGTTGAAAACAACATATCTGATTCCCGGACAGGAACGCTAATATGTAAATGATTAAATCCATGGCCACTCAAATTGCCATAACCAATCGCATTCATACTTTGCGTCACCTGATAATGATTGCCGCTTGGATCACTACTTGGATTTAGCCAAGCATCTAATCGTTTAAATTGATAAATTTTAAATCCTAGATGCATTAAAATATTTTGACCTTGTTTTGTAACAAACATTAAGTAACTAACGAGCACAATACTAAGTGTCATCAGTGTAATAATACAGATTGTTTGCCAAGTTAGTTTGGCTGATATTAGCATAATAATTGTGACGATCATAAAAGCAAGGGCTGTCCCTAAATTGTGTTGGAGATGTAAAACAAAAAGGAGTGGTAATACTAGAATCATGATTTTTACGATAAATAGCCAATCGGATTTCATTGTCGGCTCAGCTGCTTGAATATCATGAATTGTCATGGCTCTGGCGACATATAGTATAAAGAAAGGCTTGACAAATTCGCATGGCTCAAGTGATACCCCACCAATTGCCAGCCAGTCCTTTGCACCTGTTTGTAAATAGATACCTTTGTTATATAAAAATAACGTGGCTACTAACAATAACAACGTTAGATCCAGCATGGGGATGGCTAGATAAAACAATTGCTCGTCAGTTAAGTTAGTCATAATAAATACAGTAGCCCCGCTTAAAGTCAGCCAGATAACCTGCATCATCACCATATGCTTTGCGTTTTGACCATCGTATAAAGCTGTATAATAAATACTAATACAGCCAATAGTTGTTAAGATGGCAATCAGCCATAAAATACTATGATTAATCCGCATATGTGCCTCTCCTGTACTCATTTATCGTTGTACTTTATTACTAACTAGGCGAGTAACACTAGCGACTACGGCAGCTAGTAGAATCCCGCCTAATATATCACTCGGCCAATGGACGCCAACATAAATTCGACTAAAGCCAATGATGAAAGCTAAACTAAAAAGCCAAATTGATAATTTTTTTGAAACGCCAAGACTGGTGAATGCCAAGGTCCAACTGCCGGTTGTGTGTTTACTAGGGAAAGAAGAATCCGCTTTATGACCAATTAATGTAGTGACATGGCTGATTTGCGTTGATACAAAGGGCCTAGCTGAGTAATACCAATGACCAATCCCGTAATTAATGAGTAAAGCAACGACAGTCGCACATGCACTCCATAATAAAATCGTTCGTTGAGTAATTAAGTGTCTTTTTAAAGTATAAAGTAACATTAATAGCCAAGTTATCCCGCACAACACAGGGGCTTGATTAGTTAAGAAAATCATCAGCTGATCAATGATTTTCTGATGGTTGGCTAATTGATTAATTGTTTTAAACAATTCAAGATTAACGTTCATATTCGCATGTACCCGCTTAGTGAGTATTATTTGTGTAGTAAGTCGAATCCAATCCGTTCGTATTATAGGTTGTACTATTAGCATTATTGAAGAAAGCATCATTTAATTGATTGAGTCTCGTTTCAGTATTATCCAACGTTTTGGGCGCTAAACCTAAATTGTTTCGTAATTGATTTGAAGCAGCTTGTAGTTTATCAGTCGCAATTATCTGATAGGAACTACCATTAATCCACGCGCCACGGCCAATTAATTGACCTGTTACAACATGCTGGCTACATTGATGATAAGCCTTAACGAGTTTCTCGATTTGTTGGGCAGTTAAGTCGGTATTAATGTGTGAGCCTAACTTGTTCATTAAATCCGGAATTTTAATTAAGTACGGTGGTGTCCGTAGTTTATCAACAACTTGTTTCAAAACCTCTTGTTGCCGTAATTGGCGACCATAATCTCCGCGAGGGTCTTGATAACGCATTCTTGTATAAGCTAATGCTTCTTTGCCGTTTATATGGTGGGTACCTTTCGTGATGGTCTGATTATCAAAACTAACATCAATATCTGTTTTGACGGTTACCCCACCGACAAAATCAACTAATTCTTTGAGTGCTCCCATATCAATTGTGACATTATAATTAAGCGGGACCCCTAAGAATGCACTGACCGTTTTTTTAGCGACGGAAGATTTCCCAACTTCATAGGCAGCATTGATTTTTTGCACATTTGCTTTATCACTATTCGTCATAATTTCAGCCAATGAATCGCGTGGAATTGAGTAAACAACCGTCTTTTTAGCTTTAGGGTTCATGGTCGCAACCATCATAGAGTCAGATAGACCACGATCAATTCGACCATCGGAACCCGTATCAACACCTAGTAGTAAAAACGAGATTGGCTGACTGTGGTTAATTTGATTAGAAACAGCGCTAGACCCCGTTTTAATTGTATTAACCGCTTTATTCTCAGTGTACTTAGCGATGATTAGCCCTATTACTAGAATGGTCAATATAATGCCGCTCGCAAATTTCAAATTTCTTCTTATCATATTATTATCCCTCCATATCTCATATTAGTAATCATAGAGATTATAGTATAGATGAGGGAAGACGAGCGGCCTTATAGGGTTACTTACATTTTTTTTATACTTCTTACAAAACATTTAAGGTAAACGCATAAAAATGAGTCAGCATCGAGATACGGTTATTTTTGTGGGATGACAGAGCATTTCTAACTTTTTTCGCATTGCGCTAGTGCGCTTGCTCAAATAAAAAATGACGGACAAATCAACGGCTGTCGTTGGTATTAATTTGATAATAATTTGGTTAGCTTAATTACAATTACTGACAAATAATTTATTTAGAACATCAAGTTATTTAGAATTAGCTTAAAAATTGACAACGCTTACACCGACTGTGTATTCTATAAATGTAATATCAATTATATATTTAGGAGATGATGATATGAAAAGCAAAGGATTTACTTGGGCTGTTGTAGGTGTTTGTTCTTTAATTGGTGGCGTGACAATGTTAAGCGGCCAGGCTAGTGCCCATGGCTATATTACGCAACCAGGGAGCCGGGCTTACTTAGGTAGTAACGCTTTTACAGCTGCTACAGGCCAACAACCACTAAATAAAAATATCGGGCCAGTTCAATATGAACCACAAAGTATTGAAGCTAAAAAGGATACATTTGTAGACGGTCGAATTGCTAGCGCCAATATTGCTAATTTTCATCAACTAGATGAGCAATCAGATACTAGATGGTATAAAAATCAAGTAAAGAAGGGGACAATGACGATTAAATGGCATTTAACAGCCCAACATAGTACGAAATCATGGGATTATTATTTAACTCGTCCCGGTTGGAACCCTAATCAGCCCTTAAGCATGCTTAATTTTGAAAAAATCGCTACAATCGACGACCACGGGGCACTGCCTGCAAAAGATGTTACCCAGACAATTAATATTCCGGATAATCGCATTGGTTACAATGTCTTGTTAGGCGTTTGGAACATTGAAGATACTTCTAATGCATTTTATCAAGCCGTTGATCTCAATATTACTGACTGAAATGGAAGTTCACAAAAATTTTAATTAAGCTATGCGATGGCGGTATTGAATAGAGGATAACGACCGCATTTTGCGAAGGCCTTCAATCCATGTCAATCCCTGATGGCATATTTTTAACCAACCAAAAAAGCATTTCGCTTTTAAGATTGATAATACTAAATCTTAACTAACGAAATGCTTTTTAGGTTGGCTCATATGATAGCCACCGTACTCGGTATCCAGATACTGCTAATGATGCATTTAATACTGACTAGGCTAAATAGGTTTACTACTTAACACAATAGTAATTGAGAATGACTTTGTCAGGTAATCGCTTAGCCTGACAAATAAATATATTAGTTGTCAACCAACTCAGGCTTTCATCATAAATTTCGAAGCGAGGGACTGTGGTGAAATAGACTTTATCTGAATCGATAATATGACCTTTTAAGACCTCTGCAACATATTCTGCAGGAACGGTACGAATCCCGTCGTTTTGTATATAAAATGAGCGCCCGTCATCTAACTTCACGCCGTAACGCGCACTCACTTCTGTAGCGCCGTTAGGTCGGATGATTTGTGAATCGATTCCACCTGAAAGAAGGTGACCATTAATGACACCTTCAACTAAACCGTCAATAATTGGAATGAGTTGCCGCCGACCTTGATCGGCTGATTGGCCTACAAAGACCGGTTTATCGACGGACACTTTAATTGAAAACTTAAATTCTAACGCTGGTTGTTGGTTAGCCATTGAAATTACGCGCTCCTTTAATCTATTTATCAAAAAATTATTAAGCAAAATCCCCGCATTAATATTAGCTGTTATGGCTAATGTTAATGCGGGGATAGAAGTTACAATAAAATTATCTATTTATTGATTCTCTTGTAATCTTTGTCAAAGTACTTACCTTCACGAATGTCATTTGGCATTTCTTTGTAAGGTGCTTCAGCGATAACATCTTCGTTATTTTGTCCAGCATCACCCATATAAGTAATGTTAGCAAATTCTGGTACAACTAATTTAGGATATGTTTCGTATTTTTCACGTGATTCTTCCATTAAATCAATGTGTTCGTTTTGGAAAGTAACCGTAATTTCTGGGTGTTCTTCAACCCATTTAGGGAAGAAAATTGTCCCGTGTAGTTTCTTTTCGTTAGGCATAAAATCTAAGGCAACGTCTGTACCAGTAGGTTCTGTCCAAGTAATTTTATAAACGCCTTCGGTTAGCATAACGATATCAGCTTCTTGGTCTTTAACCCAACGGCCAGCAACCATCCCACCATGAATTCGGTAGTCAACAGTGTGATCGTTTTTAGCATACCATTCGTATTCCCAACCATTATCATAAGTGTAAATAAAGTGTGTGCCTAAAAAATCGTCTAAAGTTTTAAAAGTTTTTTCCATGTTAATAACGCTCCTTTAAAATATAATTTTCATGTAATTAATTACATGATTTTGATTACATATTTATAATATGCCTATCTGATTTAATTGTCAAGGAATAAAACGAGAATTGCGTCAAAACATTTAAATTATCGTTTGGTGGTACTTCTATATTAGTTTCTGACGCATTAATCGGTTGTGCTCTGAATCTTACTAGAGTTCGAGAACCGTAATTAAAATCGAAAAACACCTCACTTTTAAGCGTTAGTAATACAACGTTTAAAAGTGAGGTGTTTTTATGGTGTTTCATATTAAATCGCGTACGGTATCTTTGGATTGTTATTCTAAATACGCAGTCATAACAGCTTTGAAAAAGTTAATATGTCTGAGGTACATTTCTTCATCGACATATTCGTCAATCATATGGCTTGAATCATTTCCAGGGCCGACAACTGCCACTGGTAAGTCAGGATTGTTCTTAACAAAATGGGCGGCGTCAGTGCCGCCAGCCACGTGCATGAGTGGATAATCTTGAGCTAATGTTTGCTGGCCGATTTTCTGGACGGTTTGAATAAATGGGGCTTGAGGATTGCTCTTAACGGGTGGTTGGTTATTAATGACGGTCAGTTCTAGGTTTAGATCTGCTTGCTGGTTAAGTTCAGCGATAATGGCATTGAGATCAGCAATCACTTGGTCACCAGTTAATGCAGGTGTTGTACGAACGCGGCAAGTCAACTCTGCATGCCCCGGTACTGAGTTAATTTGTTCACCACCATTGATTAAAGTTGTGACGGGCACAATATCGCCAAGGACATCATCAACCGGATGCTTTTGATCGAAGTATTGTTTTTGGCGGTTGTAGTAGGTGAGTAAATGATCGATGGCATTAATTCCGAGTGCCGGCATTGAACTGTGGGCAGTTTTACCAGTTGCAGTCACCTTGAAATCAAGGGAACCGTTGTGCGCAAAAATCAGAAAATGTTGTTCGTTTGTTTGATTGGCAGCTAGTAGCGTTTGAAGATTTTCTTTGGGAATTTTGAGGTTACTGTGGGCCAAAGTTTGTTTATTAACGCCAGAAGGTTCAGCAACTAACAAGGCTGTTAAATCATCAGCATAACCTTGTGCAGTTAACGTTTGGGCACCAGTTTCGTTTTTTTCTTCGTCGACGGTTGCAAGTAATTTGATTTGACCAGCTAGTGGGACTTGTTCGTCATGTAATTCAATCATTGCAATGACCAAGGCAGCAAGGCCGGACTTCATGTCAGTTGCCCCACGGCCAAAGAGCTTACCATCGCGAGCGGTTAGGGTGAAAGGATTGTTTGTCCATTTGTGACGATCACCAATACTGACGACGTCCATATGACCAGTTACGCCGAGCACCTTGTCAGTTGCTGCACCGAAGTAGGCCACTAAGTTTTCACGGCCAGGTTTAGAAGCCACTTTTTCGGTCTGAATGCCATGGTGAGCAAAAAGATCGGCTAAATAATCAGCCACAACACTTTCTGCTTGATCGGTTGTATCGATTGAGACTAGTTTTTCTAGAATCGCGATTTTTTCATTTTTTTCCATAAGCTAAAGACCTCCAGATAAGATTACATACGCATTATAGGGCCCGCATTTAGGGAAAGCAACGGACATAGCTTATAAAAAAATGCAAATAAAGTGGTTTAGAAGGGAAAAAGTCATTTTTATGACAACCGGTTGACATATAAGATAAAACGATTATAATTTAGTTATTCCAATAAAAGAAAGCGCTTTTCTTGAATGGTATTATTCATTGGAGGTTTTACGAGTAAAGGTTAATGATTTGATTTTGAACATTAAAATGAATGGAGTTGAAAAAATGGCATCTGTTATTAATAAAGAAATCCGGGAAAAAGAAGAAATTCCACTATTTCGAAAGCTAAGTTACTCACTGACGGATTTTGGAGGCAATGTCTTATTTGTTAGCATTAGTACTTACTTACTTTATTTTTATACGGACGTGTTTGGTCTTTCAATTGGTGTTGCTGGGACTATTCTACTGCTGACAAGGTGTATTGATATGTTCGATGCACCAATCTGGGGGTTTTTAATTGACCATACGCATACACGTTGGGGACAAAGTCGACCATATTTTTTATGGTTATGTTTACCGTTTGCAGTATTCACGTGGCTAACGTTTACAACGCCAAATTTGTCGGGCTCAACAAAGGTGGTTTATGCAGCAATAACCTATGTCATAGCTGGCATTTTATACACGGGTATTAGTACCCCAATGACATCGATTTTGCCCAATTTAACCAATGATCCAGAACAACGAACGGTGTTGAATTCTTATCGGATGGTCGGAGGCAATATCGGACTATTGATTGCCAATAGTGTGGTGTTACCATTAGTGCAACTCTTTGGACAAGGCAATGATCGCAAAGGTTTTTCGATAACAATGATTGTTATGGGAATTGTATCGATTGTAGCTTTTTTAATCGCTTTTTGGAATTTAAGAGAAGTAAATGCAGTATCGACACAGTCTATTTCTTTAAAAGAAAGTGTTAAAGCAACTAGAAGTAATTGGCCTTGGGTCTTAATTGTTTTAACGAATTTATTTTATTGGATTGGCACAACTGTTAGAAGTTCAGCAATGATTTATTATTTCCAATACAATATTCATGCTAAAGCTCTGGTGTCAGTAGCGGGTGGTTTATCAGCAGTTGCGGTAGTTGGAATGATGTTAATTCCATTATTTGTTAAAAAGACAAATAAACGCGCAGTTTTAATTGGGGCCTTAGTCCTTGCTGCTGTCTCCAACCTCTTATTGCAAATTGTTGGGGCTAATCAAGTGGCGGTGGTGGTTCTCTATTGTTTAGGTTCAATTGGCACGGGGGTTGCTGCAGCAATGCCATTTTTGATGCTTGCTGATGCGGTAGATTTTGGCGAATGGAAAAATGGTATTCGAGCAAGTGGTTTTTTAACAGCTATCGGAAGTGCCTTTTGTGTCAAAGCAGGTAGTGGGATTGGTGGATTTGTACCTTCTAAGATTATGGAATACTTTGGATATGTACCTAATCATACCCAGTCTGCACATTCATTAGTTGGTATTAATTTTAGTTTTGTCTGGTTACCAGCTATTTTATTCTTGGTTGCTGCTATCCCAATGTTTTTCTATGCAAAATTTGAAAAGAATGAAACAGTCGTTCAAGCTGAATTAGCAAAACAACATTAAGGAGGATCAGCGTTTTTTACGCTTTATGTTAGAATATAAACGAAAGTGTTTAGTATGAATGACATAGGAGTAGAAAATGCAAAATCCCAAACTTGAAGACGTCGCCGCATTAGCAGGCGTTTCTAAAACAACTGTTTCGCGAGTATTAAATAATCGAGGCTATCTAAGTGAAAAGACAAAGCAAAAGGTGTTCGATTCAATGAAAGCGTTACATTATCAACCTAATGATGTCGCGCGCCAGTTATTTACAAAAGAAACGAAAATGGTTGGTTTAATTTTTCCAACCGTTGCGAATCCCTTTTTTGGTCAGATGGCGGCGCAGTTAGAAATGAAACTTTTCAACGCTGGTTATAAAGTATTGATTGGTAATTCAATGAATGATCCCTTAAAAGAAAAGGAATATTTACAGAAATTACTGGCTAATCAAGTAGACGGTTTGATTGTTGGTGCGCACAACCAAAATATTGCGGAATATAACCATACTAATTTACCAATTGTGGCAATTGATCGGGTGATGAATGACGATATTCCAGTGATTGCTTCTGACAATTATGATGGCGGTAAAAAGGCAATGACGTTACTGCTAAAACGTGGTGCACGGCATATTGTGCATACGGATGGCCCAACCGATTTGCAGTCACCAGCTTTAGATCGTCGGCGTGCTTACGAAGATATGATGACGGCTAATAATTTACCAACCGTTGTCTATACGGTCGCACTTGATTCATCCGATACACAGAAGAAAGAAACGTTCCGCCAGATTTTTGAAGAAAATCAAAAAATCGATGCGATTTTCGCATCAAACGACGTTGATGCTAGTCTGATTATTCAAGTTGCTGCCGAATTTCAAAAGCAAGTCCCAGAAGATTTGTTAGTGGTTGGTTATGATGGGACAGACATGGTTCGCTTATTTAAACCCGAATTAACAACGATTATTCAGCCGATAGAAGAAATGGCAGCAGTCGCAGTATCAACTTTGATGGAGCGAATTGAGGGTAAAGAAACACCTCATAAAATTGTATTACCAGTGACAGTCCATCAGGGGACAACGGCGTAGTAGCTTACGCTTTACTTTGGCATAAAATGTCAATCGGTTGACACAAAGGAGAATGATGATGACAAAGAAATTAAATTACCCCGAAATAACAAATGATAGATATCGTTTAAATTATCATATTATGGCGCCTTCAGGCTGGATTAATGATCCAAACGGTTTCTGTTTCTTTAAAGGCTACTATCATATTTTCTATCAATATCATCCGGAATCAGTTAAATGGGGGCCAATGCATTGGGGACACGCTCGTAGTCGCGATTTAGTGCATTGGGAACAATTACCAATTGCGCTTTTCCCTGGAGATGCTGAAGATCCAGATGGGTGCTTTTCGGGCAGTGCAATTGAAAAAAATGGTCGCTTATATTTGATGTACACCGGCCAACACTTGAAGAATAATGACCCAGAACAATATTGGGAAACGCAAAACTTAGCAGTCAGCGATGATGGCATTCATTTTGAAAAGTACGCAGGTAATCCAGTGATTGCAACGCCACCAGCTGATAATGCGCGCGATTTTAGAGATCCAAAGGTTTGGTTTGATGGGCAAACTTATTTTGTTGTGATTGGGAGTAAGGATCAAGCTGGATTAGGTCGCGTTTTATTATATCAATCTAAAGATTTAATTGATTGGGACTATATCGGACCGATTGCAACGGCTAAATCAGTTGATGAAGAAGGCTATGTCTGGGAATGCCCTGATTTCTTCAAAATGGCAGATCAGGATATTTTAATTATGTCGCCACAAGGGATTAAACCCCAGGGATTGAAATACCGTAACTTTCATCAGACTGGTTATTTAACGGGGCGTTACAATCAGAATAGCAAACAATTCGAACATGGTGCCTTTAGAGAACTCGATCATGGCCATGATTTCTATGCAACTCAAACAACAATTGCCCCAGACGGTCGCCGAATTCTTTTTGGTTGGTTAGCGATGTGGGAAAGTGTGATGCCTGAACAAGCAGATGGCTGGGCAGGAGCCTTAACCTTTCCACGGGAGATAACGGTTACTGGGAATAAGGTGTTGATGACTCCAGTGAGAGAAGTAGCACAATTACGAGAAAAACAATTATTGGCAACAACGGGAGCCAATCTTTTTGAAGCCCCCACTAAGAGTTTAGAATATTTAGGCCAGTTTGATAGCCACCATGATGTCACGATTAAAGTGGCTGCAGAAAATGGTAAGTCATTAATTGTTTTACGATACAGTGCGAATGAACACACAGTTAGTCTTGAAAAATATAATGATGATAAACAACGAGTAGCTTCGGTTGAAACAACAGGTCAATTTGATGTGCATTTGCTAATGGACACGAGTTCGATCGAACTATTTACTAATCAGGGCGAAGCTTGTTTCTCAGAGCGAATTTATTGTGAACAAGCTGTGCATATTGAAACAATTAGTGCGGTATCGACTGATACCATCCAAATTTATCAACTCGGAGGAATGGCTTAATGTTACTAGGTAGTATTGAAGCAGGTGGGACAAAATTTGTGTGTGCTGTCGGTAATGATGATTACCAAGTAAAAGATAAGGTGCAATTTCCAACAACCACCCCCGAAGAAACATTAACAAAGGTTGTCGATTATTTTGAACAGTTTGAAATTGATGCTCTTGGGGTCGCTACCTTTGGACCTATTGAAATTAGAACAACATCTCCAAAGTATGGTTACATTACCTCAACGCCTAAACCTGGTTGGCAAGATGTTGATTTTATCGGCTTTTTAAAACAAGAAATGGCTGTGCCAATGGCTTGGACAACGGATGTTAATGGTTCTGCATACGGAGAATTTACGATGGCTACGCTATTCAATGAAAAAATTAATTCGCTCGTTTATTACACAATTGGAACGGGTGTCGGCGCTGGGGCAGTTATTAACGGTCAACTAGTTGGGGGCATCGGTCATCCAGAAATGGGGCATGTTCTTTTGAAACGCCATCCTGACGATTTAGGATTCAAAGGAATTTGTCCATTTCATGGCGATTGTTTAGAGGGGTTAGTTGCGGGACCAACATTTGAAGCCCGGACCGGTAAAAAAGGGGCAGAAGTTCCTTTAACCGATCAAACTTGGGATATTCTAGCATATTACATCGCACAAGCTGCGTTGCAAACAACCCTCACACTACGGCCTAACAAGATTGTCTTTGGGGGCGGGGTCACTAATCCGGTGTTATTAGGAAAAGTACGTACAGAATTCGCGAAATTATTAAATGATTATGTACAAGTTCCCGCACTCGATAATTATTTAACAATGCCGAGCGTTCCAAACAATGGTTCAGCGAACGTTGGCAACTTTGCACTAGCTGCTAAATTATTGGTCGGTTAATTCGAAAATATTGGAGGAAAAATCATGACAGAAGCATATTATTATGACGTAACAAATTGGCCCATTGGTAACCCTTTTGAAGATGTTGGTCAAGTGATTAACAGTATAATCGAAGATATTAAAAAGAAACAGGATAATCGTGATCTTAACGAAGGTGGTAAACCAGGGGCAGTGATTTATTTACCACCTGCTGATTATCACTTAAAAACGCAAGTTTTAATCAATATCAGTTTTCTTAAAATTATGGGAGCTGGTCATGGTTTTACATCTTCAAGTATTCGGTTTAATGTCCCAGAAGAAGATGTGCCTAATCTGCACGAATTATGGCCAGGGGGTAGTCGAATTTTAGTGGATCTTGAAACATCACTAGATGCACCTGAAGTTGAGGGGGCAGCGTTTGTTGTTAAACGGGATGGTAATCCACGAATTAGTTCTGTTGAATTCAATAATTTCTGTATCGATGGCTTACACTTTGTCGATGATGGTATGGGCGAACCCAATGTTGAAAACACTTATGTCAATGGGAAAACTGGAATCTATGTAGCGAGTGCGCAAGATTCATTCTTGATTACAGATATGGGTTTGGTTTATCTTGAACATGGGGTAACAATCTATAATGCAGATGCCTTAACAATTCATAACAATTTTATTGCTGAATGTGGGAACTGTATTGAATTGCGTGGTTGGGGCCAAGCTTCTAAAGTAACGAATAACTTGATGGGGGCAGGCTTTAAAGGCTATTCAATCTATGCTGAACATTTTGCACAACTGTTGATTAGTAGTAATAATATTTTTCCACGAGGTGCAAGTACAATTGAATTTAATAGTGTCACGCGTTCGTCAATTGTCGGAAATATCTTGCACGCCTTCTATGCAGGAATGGTCATGTTGAAGGCGAACAGTTCAGAAAATTTGGTTTCCGGGAATCACTTTTTACACGATCATGAGCCTTGGAAGCCAATGCAAATGCACGATAATGGTTTAGATGACCTCTTTGGCTTATTAACCATTGAAGGCCATAATAATTCGGTTATTGGTAATCACTTCTCAGAAATTCTAGACCGTGAATTTATTAAGCCGGAGGGTGCTAAACCGGTGATTATCCGGTTAATTAGTGGTGATCATAACTATATTGCTACTAATCACATAGTGGCAACTGAGGCACATACTGAAAGTGGCGATTCAGCTTTTGCAGCCCAGGTTGATTCCCTATTAACGACGGAAGTATCGGCACCAATAACTGTTACGACTGTTCTTGTTGAAGATGGCGCTGTTCAAAATACAATTCTCGATTCAGGAACAGATGAACAAGTTGTTTTAAATCAAAAGGTGAATGCCTTTAGGGCAACACCATCAATTTAGCGAAAAAGCCGTCAATATTGACGGCTTTTTTTGATATCAGTTTAATTTTAATTGCTAAATTACTTATTTATTTGTTTGTCTGATTTGTAAGGGCATCTCGAAAAGCTTGACCAGCACTTGAGAAGACTTGGCCTTTTTTCCAAATGATATTCGTATTGACAGATAAGGGGGGATTGAATGGGATGAATTTTAAGCCGTTGTCCTTGGTATTGATAATGCCATCGATACACAATGCGGCGCTGTTGCTGGTCTTCACCAATAATGAGGCATTGTATAAAAGGGTATAGCTTCCAACAATATCGAGTTGATCAAGGTTAGCACCAAACCAATTACTAATTTGTTGGCGGACGAGGGATTGACCGGAAATTAATAGAGGGTATTTAGCCAAAGTGTTTGCATCGACGGTTGATTGGGCCGCTAGCGGGTGATTCGTAGCAACAAGGACCCCCCAATGATCTGATACGGGTAAGCGAACGTATTCATAGCGTTGTTTATCAACAGGGTCAATGACGAGGCCAAAATCAAGAAGCCCTTGATCAATGCGTTCCTTAACGTCGTCGGCAGTTCCACTGAATAATTGAAGGTTGATGTCGGGATAACGTTTACGGAGGTCGTTAATAATTACCGCGATTAATTGAAAGGCCTGTGTCTCACCAGCACCGATGCTGATAGTGCCACTAACAACCGTGTTATGCGTTAAGTTAGTGGTGGTTGCCGCAACCAATGAAAGGATTTCGCGCCCCCTTTTTTGTAGATAGATACCGTCAGTTGTTAATGTGATTTCACGATTGCCGCGTGTGAAAAGTTGGACCCCTAGTTCGACTTCCAAGTCCTTCAGTTGCTTAGATAGTGTCGGTTGTGACAAGTGGAGGACTTCAGCTGCTTTACTGATTGTCTTTTCTTGGGCGACGGTTAAAAAGTAGTTCAAAACGCGAAGGTCCATAGTAATTCTCCCATCGTTAAAAGTTATACATGGCTATTCAATATAAGTATTAGTCATTGATAGTGTAGCGCAGTATACTAAAATCATCAAGAAGGAGATGGATTGAAATGGACTATTCATTACAATCAAGAATTATTGGGCGCCCAATCTATGCTGATTCAGAACTATTGCAAGAAATACACTTAGTCAAGGGTAACAATGAGCGGTTGGTGATGGAAATGAATACTGGCTACCATGATGCGGCTGAGGTACGAGCCTATTTAAAAAGTATTACGGAGCAAGCTGTCGATGAAACAGTAACGGTTTCGTTACCATTTTATACAGATTATGGGAAGCATATCACGTTTGGTAAACAGATTTTTATTAATAATAATGTTTCATTTGTTGATTTAGGCGGGATTACAATTGATGATCACGTGTTGATTGGCCCCCGGGCCTCCCTCATAACCGTTAATCATTTGGAAAAACCTGAGGATCGGCGGGGATTATTCGTTAAACCGGTCCATATTAAAAGAAATGCGTGGATCGGGGCCGGAGCGACAATTTTACCGGGTGTGACGGTTGGTGAAAATGCTATTGTGGCCGCCAATGCCACTGTGACTAAAGATGTCCCCGATGACATGATTGTTGCCGGGACCCCAGCTAAAATTATTCGCCAGATTGAAATGGCTTAGTCTTATAGAAAGAAGGCATTAAATTGAAAGTCATTAAAGAAAAAGTATTAACAGGAGAACGCGCATTATTTAAAGCGCACGATTTAGCGATTACCGCTACTATTTTTCAAGATGGAGAATCACCGTTAAAAGAAAGCCGTGATCTTCAATTAACCAACACAACTTTTCGATGGAAATATCCATTGTGGTATGCCGAAAATATTAAGGCCGACCATTTAACGTTCACCGAAACGGCGCGTTCAGGTATCTGGTACACACAACATCTGCAGATAACGGATAGCTTGATTCAAGCACCTAAAACATTTCGGCGTGTACAAGATGTTACGTTAAAAAGTGTCGAAATGCCTAATGCTGAAGAAACATTCTGGCAGTCAACAGATATCCATTTGGACCATGTGTCAGCTACCGGCGATTATTTTGGGATGAACAGTCAAAACATTACGGCCGATCACTTTTCATTATCCGGTAATTACTTGTTCGATGGTGCCAAAGATGTCGAGATTGACCATGCACGCTTAATTGCTAAAGATGCTTTTTGGAATTGCGAGAATGTTGTGGTTAAGAATTCAACAATTACCGGTGAATATCTCGGCTGGAATTCTAAAGATGTGACTTTCATTAATTGTGTGATTGAAAGTGAGCAAGGACTTTGTTATATGGACAATGTGCAGTTGATTGACTGCCAATTAATCAATACGGATTTGGCATTTGAATATTCGACTGTTGAAGCAAAAATTGATTCAACCATCACCAGTATTAAAAACCCAATCAGTGGTCACATTCATGCAAAGGGCATTCAAGATATTATTTTTGATGATCCTGAGATTGATTCGAAAGCCTCGGTTATTGAGCAAGAAGTAGGTGCGTTACATGCAATATGATTTCGACCATGCGCCCGATCGCTTTGCGACCAATTCATATAAATGGAATGTTGCGCCTAATGAATTACCAATGTGGGTGGCGGATATGGATTTTGCGGCTGCGCCCGAAATTATTGCGGCTATTCAAAAACGGTTAGATCAAGGCGCTTTTGGCTATAATATCGTCCCTGAAAGCTTTAAACAAAGTATTGTGAATTGGTGGCAGCAGCAACATGCGTTCACAATGCAAACTGATTGGATTTTGTACTGTACGGGAGTAGTTCCCGCCATCTCATCGATTGTCCGCAAGATGACGGCTGTCAATGATCGGATTGTCGTTTTGTCACCAGTGTACAACATCTTTTATAATTCAATTGTTAATAATCAGCGCGTAGTTCTCGAGAGTCAGTTAGTACAGACAGAAGGGGACTATACGATTGATTTTGCTGATTTGGAGCAAAAACTGGCATTACCAGAAACAACAATGCTTATCTTTTGTAATCCACATAATCCGATTGGCAAAATTTGGGATCGCGCAACACTTCAACGGGTTGGGGAATTATGTCTAAAACATGACGTCTTAATTTTAAGTGACGAAATCCATTGTGACTTAGCACACCAAGGCAAGCACTATACACCAATGGCAGCAGTCTCACCAGCAATTGCTGCGCAAACGATCATGTGTGTGGCACCCACCAAAGCTTTCAATATTGCCGGTTTGCAAGTCGCTGCAATTGTGGTGCCAAATGCTGAATTACGGCAGCAAGTTGACCGGGGAATTAACACGGATGAAGTGGCTGAACCGAACACGTTTGCTATTCAAGCAGCCGAAGCAGCGTTTAATCATGGGCAAGAATGGTTAGCGCAACTGATTGCTTATTTAGAGGCGAACCGACAGTTGCTTGAACGAACTATCAATGAGAAGTTACCGGCAATTACGGTGATGCCAGCCGACGCAACTTATTTAGCGTGGCTTGATTGTTCACAAATAACTGACGATACCACAGATTTATGCCACTTTATTAGGCAACAGACTGGTTTGTATTTGTCGGACGGTGCTATCTTTGGTGGGGATGGTAAGCAGTTTATTCGTTGGAACTATGCCTGCCCACGTGAACGACTAGCGGAGGGCTTAGAAAAATTTATAGTAGCGATTAAAAATTATCAAAAAAACCATTAAAAGGAGCGTTTTAACATGTCAATTCAAAATAAAGTTGTCATCATTACTGGTGCCTCATCAGGCATCGGGGCAGCTACTGCCAAATTATTAGCTAGTAAGGGGGCCAAAGTCGTTCTTGCTGCCCGGCGTGAAGATCGCCTGCAAGCGTTAGTTTCAGAAATTGGTGAAAATGCGATTTATCAAGTTACTGACGTGACTAATCGGGAACAAATGGCCAGTTTAGTCCAACTAGCACGCGATCATTTTGGGCGTGTGGATGTTTTATATAACAACGCCGGCGTAATGCCTCAAGGTAACTTAAGTGAACGGGACTATGACCAATGGCAAAAGATGCTCGATATCAACATCATGGGTGTCTTAAACGGAATTGGCGCCGTCTTGCCAACGATGCAAGCGCAACAAGATGGGTTGATTATCTCAACTGATTCGGTTGCTGGTCACGTGGTTTACCCAGCTTCTGCTGTTTATAACGGAACCAAATATGCGGTGCGCGCTATTATGGAAGGCTTACGCCAAGAAGAAAAAGACAATGGCATTCGTTCAACGATTGTTTCACCAGGAGCTGTTAAAACAGAATTGGTGAATACGATTGGCAATACTGCTGTTTTCGAAGGGGTTAAACAATTAATGGATGCGCCAGAAGAATCAGCGCTTGCGCTTAATCCAGAAGACATTGCTAACGCGGTATTATATGCGATTGACCAACCTAAACACGTCGTTGTCAGTGAAGTCTTAATTCGTCCCGCCAAACAACAAGTTTAATATCCAAAAATGCCGGGAAAAATGGTGTCCCGGCATTTTTAATAGGAGTGAGATGAAAATGAAAAAAAGAAGTTACCAACTAATCATTGCACTAGCAATCATCTTGTTAGCAAGTGGACTGATCTATCAAAATCGCTCGCAAAGTCAATCTAAGCAGCATCAATATGTACAAAGTCATACACCAACGTTATTTTTTCATGGTGGGGGCAGTAATTATCATGCTGAAGAATACATGGTGAACGCAGCGGTTAAGGCGGGCGTAACAAAAACGGTTGTTCGGGCATTCGTTGATCAAAATGGCAAGGTGACTTTGAAAGGCCACCTTTCTGGTCAAGCGATTAATCCCATTGTTGAGGTGAATTATGCGGATAATCGTTCGGTCGATTTTAAGCAGTACGGTCAATATGCGACGAATGTTGTTCGCAAATTAGAAACCGTCTATCATTTCAAGCAGATTAATATGGTGGGCCATTCAGCTGGGAATATTTCGCTCATTTATTATGAATTATTGAATGGTAATAAAGCAAACATGCCTAAGATTAAACGGCAAGTCGATATTGCAGGTCACTTTGCTGGCTTGAAATTTGCCAACGTACCGCCCGCGATTCGGCAGCCGAGTCATCTGCAACTGGATAAAAAAGGACGGCCGCATCCAATGAATGCTTCTTACCGTGAAATGACCAAGGTCCGCCAGTTATATGCTAAAAAGCAACTCGCCGTTTTAAATATCATTGGTGATGTGGGTGATCAAACTGACGGGACGGTTGCCAATGTTTCCACGCGTTCATTAAAATATCTTGTTCAGCCTGGGGTTAGTCATTACGAAGTTATGAAGGTTAATGGCAAGCAGGCACAACATTCGAAGTTACATCATAATCAGCAAGTTAATCGAAAACTAATCCAGTTTATTTGGGCGAAATAGATGACGACAGCTTTTTGGGGCCAATAGTCGTATAATAACAGTATTCTAAATGAAATTGGAGATTACAATATGGCAGAATTGATGCGTTTTTATCAAAGCTTTCAACCGGAACATTATCAAGTTTTTCTAGATATTAATCGGGCTCAAAAGCGATTTAGTGGCCGCACGACGATTACGGGGAATGCTAAAGAAGCGCTTGTTTCAGTCCATCAAAACGGTTTAGAAATTGAAACAGTGACAGCTGCGGGTCAGAACGTACCTTTTATAGTTGATAATGACGCGGACGCCTTGAGAGTCGAAGTCGGTCAACCTGGCGAAGTGACGTTGGTCATTTCATATACCGCTATTTTAACGGATTCGATGATGGGGATCTATCCTTCTTATTACCAAGTCAATGGCGTGCAAAAAGAATTAATTGGGACGCAATTTGAAACTAACTTTGCGCGTCAAGCCTTTCCTTGCGTTGATGAGCCCGAAGCTAAAGCGACTTTTGATTTAGCAATTAAATTTGATGAACACAGAGGCGAGACTATTTTGAGCAATATGCCAGAAAAAGCAGTTATCGATGGTGTTCATCATTTTGAAACGACAGTCCGGATGTCAACGTATCTTGTAGCGTTTGCTTTTGGTGAATTACAAGGCATCCAGACAAAGACTAAAAGTGGCGTTCAAGTTGGCGTCTTTGCAACCAAGGCACATCAAATCAACGAACTCGATTTTGCATTGGACATCGCCAAACGATCAATTGAATTTTTCGAAGATTTCTATCAAACTCCATATCCACTTCCGCATTCATGGCAGTTGGCATTGCCTGACTTTTCAGCCGGTGCGATGGAAAACTGGGGGTTAGTTACTTATCGGGAAGCCTACTTATTGCTCGATCCGGACAATACAGCGTTAGATGTTAAACATCGTGTGGCGACCGTGATTGCACATGAATTGGCGCATCAATGGTTTGGTGATTTAGTGACAATGCAATGGTGGGACGATCTTTGGTTAAACGAGAGTTTCGCCAATATGATGGAATATGTTGCCATCGATGCGTTACAACCTGATTGGCATATTTGGGAAAGTTTTCAAACTTCAGAAGCCGCTGCTGCCCTCCAACGCGATGCGACTGATGGTGTTCAATCGGTTCATGTCCAAGTCAACAATCCAGCTGAAATCGATGCGTTATTTGATGGTGCGATTGTCTACGCTAAAGGCGCACGCATGCTTGTGATGGTTCGCGCTTTAATTGGTGATGATGCCCTACGCGCAGGCTTGCAAGCATATTTTGCCGCCCATCAATTTGATAATGCTACCGGGGCTGACTTATGGGCAGCACTTGGTAAAGCTGCTAACTTAGATGTCGGGGCCATTATGCATTCATGGCTTGAACAGCCCGGTTATCCAATGGTGACAGCTAAAGTTGTTGACGGGCAATTGATGCTTAGTCAACAACAATTTTTTATCGGTGAAGGCCAAGAAGTCGGGCGAAAATGGCAAATTCCGTTAAAGAGTAATTATATTGTTGCGCCATTATTGATGACCGATCGTGAATTAGTGCTGGGTGATTACGCCCAATTACGCGCTGCTAATGGGCAACCATTCCGGTTAAATGTTGGCAATGAGTCACATTTTATCGTTAATTACGATCAAACGTTATTAAATGATATTTTGAATAATAGTGCTGATAGAACACCAATTGCGCAACTTCAAATATTGCAAGACTTACGATTATTAGCTGAAGGCCGCCAAATTTCGTACGCGGATGTTGTACCTGTTTTAGCGTCCTTTGCTAAGAGTGATTCGAATGTGGTGGCCAATGCGCTTTACACGGTGGCCGACAACTTGAAAAAATTTGTGACGCCGGGTGAAGCGAGTGAACAACACTTACGTAATTTTTTCAACCAATTGAGTGCAGGCCATGTCGCACGCTTAGGGTGGACTGTTCAAGCAACTGATACTAATGATGATCAATTGATGCGGCCAACTGTTTTGCGGGCAGCCTTGTATGCTAAAAATCAAGCCACCATCGATGCCGCTCACGCATTATTCCAAGCAAATCAAGCGCAGTTGGGGAGCTTACCAGCTGCGGTTCGGGTACTGGTCTTGATGAATGAAGTCCAAAACTTTGGTAATGGACCGCTTTATAACCAGCTCTTAGCCGCTTATCGCCAAACAAGCGATGCTAGCTATAAGAACGACTTAAGTGCGGCCTTAACCCGTACGTCTGATCCGGAATTAATCGCCACGTTAATCACTAAATTTGAAGATGCTAGGACAATCAAACCACAAGATTTACGAGCTTGGTTCCGCGGTTTACTCGCTAATGATGTGAGTCAACAAGCAACTTGGGATTGGATTCGCAACGATTGGCAATGGCTAGAAGACACAGTTGGCGGTGATATGGAATTTACAACGTACATTACCGCGATTGCGGCAATCTTTAAGACACCAGAACGTTTGGCAGAGTTCAAAGCCTTCTTTGAACCTAAACGCAATATACCAGGTTTAACCCGGGAAATTACGATGGACATTAAAGTCATTGAAAGTCGAGTTGCGCTGATTGAAGATCAAAAAGCGGCTGTCAATGAAGCAATCGCCAAGTGTGGGTAGTCACGTTGTGCAAGTTGAAATCAATTTGAGACAGTTCGGGATCACGATTAAATGAGTCGCGATTGCTATTGTGCCACTTGAATGCTGGCAATTAATAATGAAAAGCCCCTGACATTTTGTCAGGGGCTTTTCATTACGACAGGACCACTGTTGTGATGAGCTAGTAGGTCATGCCTGTTCGGATCAGTAACACGCTATTTAATATATTCAATATATACAATAAGTGTAAGCGTTGTCAAATAAAGTATGGATGATTGTTGCGAATCGCGAAAATGATAATTGGTGTCGCTAAATAAGTGGTATATACTATGAATTAATAAGTAATATGAAGGAGTTAAAGATGAATCTTTTAATTTCAACGTTGGTGATTATGCTGACGGTCGCAATTAGTAACATCATTGCACGTTATGTTAAGGGAATTGCGAGCACGTACATTAATTTATTACTGGGGATTATTATAGCGATTGTTCCGTGGACCAATCAGTTAGTGTTGGCGTTTGATAATGATGTTTTCATGATTATGATTTTGGCGCCATTACTATTTTTTGAAGGCCAGACGACACCTTTATTGATGGTTGGTAAAAAGTTGCAACGCATACTGGGGGTGGCGGTTGTGCTGGCGATTGTTTCGGCAGCGTTAGCGACAGTTTTTACAAGTCAGCTATTGATGATTACTTTACCGATTATGTTAACGATTGTCGCAATCGCCACCCCAACCGATGCGACTGCTTTTGATGCGGTGGTTGAAGGACGGAAAATTTCACAAGCGATTCGAAACATTTTAAAAATGGAATCACTGTTTAACGATGCGACAGGCATTATTTTACTACAGGCCGGTATCCTGTGGTTAACGACCGGCCGATTGTCGTTTTGGCAAAATACAGTTGACTTATTCAAATCAGCGGTTGGTGGGGTCGCTTTGGGAGCTGCTTTAGCATTCTTGTTGATGACTTTGCGACAATATTTTGTGCGTTCTACCTATAATGTGATTTCGTCACAGACTTTATTTTATTTGCTGACGCCCTTTTGTGTTTATTTCGTAGCGGAAGAAGTAGGGGTTTCTGGGATTATTGCAGTCGTTACTGCAGGTTTAGTGCATAATAGTGAGGCTAATCGCAGTCGCTTTTCTTCACCGCGTCAGATGCATTTAGGACTGCAACTCAGCAATTTTGGTACTGAAATTTTGAATGGCGCAGTGTTTGTTATTTTGGGAATTAGTTTGGCACGAATTTTCCATAGTCAAACGCCGATTCTGTTTAACTCTGCGAAGTGGTTAGTCGTTGGGGTGGCCGTTTATGGGTGCTTATTAGTTTGTCGTTATGGCTATGCGCGGCTATTTATTGGCGATCATCAACATCAAACGGCCATTTTATTTGCATTGGGTGGGGTACATGGAACAGTGACCCTTGCGATGACATTTTCAATCGCTAATCAGGTAGATAGTCAGTTATTTAATTTCGTGATGATGGTTGAAACGGTCGTGATTATTTTAAGCATGCTAGTCCCCACGATATTGTTTAAATGGTTATTACCGATTGATGGGGATGCAGCAATTCGAGCGGCACAATTAGCTAAAATGCGAAATGAAATGGTTGCTGTGGGCATTGAATCGCTAGAATCCTTAACACTTTCACCGACGGTTAAATCAAGTGTGCTTTATGATTTACATGATCAGATTCAGCAAAATACGTTGAAATCGTTCTTTAAACAATGGCACGGGTTCACAGCAAATAAAACGGTGATTACCAATTTACAAAGTGTTGAACAACGCCGCGCCTTAATGCAGGCCTTTGATGCTGAACGAGATTATTTATATGGTTTGGCAAAAAATCACCTAGTCAGTTCAGATTATGTGTACGAAATTTATAGTGAGATTTTATTGGCGGAATCATTGGTGTTAGATCCACGAAATCAGATGATTTAAGGGCAATGGTGATTGTTGAATTTTTTTGAAAAAGGGACTTGCCTTAAAGTGCATCATTAAGGCTAGGCCCAGGAAGCGGTTAGTGAAAGCACGTTTAACAACAGAGTAGTGCCCAATTGTTTGGGGCGCTGCTCTGTTAATCGTTTTAAGGTATAATAGTAGGCAATGCTAATCAGTCGGTACATCATAAATCAACAAAAAGTTTTACGTAATGGAGATAGATAAATGAATGAATTTTACTTAGTGGCCCTGTTGCTAGTTGGCGTCATCGAGGTCAATGTGGTCAAACAACTTGTGCCACGGATACCAGAGGCCTTTTTATTAATTGCGATGGGTTGGGGGCTATCGTTTATGCCAGTGTTCCATAATTTCAAATTGGAACCTGAATTTTTTATGTTATTGATTATTGCACCGTTAATGTTTATTGATGGGCAAAAGCAATCCTTTGCCAATATTCGCAGGAGATTCCAAGGGATTTTGCTGCTGTCAGTGGCCTTGGCAGTGGTCACAGCAATTGCAGTTGGCCTAATTACGAAACAAATTGAAGCACAATGGACATTGCCACTGGCGCTTGCACTGGCTGCGATTGTCACGCCAACCGATGCAGTGGCTGTGAAGTCGATGACTGGTAGTAACGAGATGCCCAAAGGGGTTGGCGAAGCCCTTGAATTGGAATCCCTTTTTAATGATGCGACTGGATTGGTCTTGCTAGATCTTGCGTTATCAGTGCTTTCAAAAGGCACTTTTTCAGTTGTTCAAGGGATTGGCCACTTCCTTTTTGTCGCTGTTGGTGGGGTGGTTATCGGTATTATTGGTGGGTTCTTATTGGTAATGCTCCGGTTTAATTTGAATCGCCATGGTAAAAATCCTGAATTAACAACAATTCCAATCAGTTTGCTGACACCATTTGCGATTTACTTATTGGCCGAACATTTTGGCGTTTCTGGGATTTTGGCCGTGGTTGCAACTGGCATTGAACATAACTGGGAAGCTGATCGACTCCGATTAACGTCAACCAATGTGCAACTCACTTCGCGGACGATTTGGAATATTTTATCAGACATTCTCAATGATTTTGTCTTCTTGATTTTAGGGATTTCATTGCCAGAAGTGGCCCGTAATGTCATGAAAATGGGCTGGCGCGGGGCTTTGGCATTATTGGGGGTTAGTGTTTTAATCTACGTTGCAATGTGGATTGTTCGGTATGTTTGGGTGCGACGTGGGGATAGTCCGTGGATTTCGGCATTCTTCGGTGATCCTAAAGGTGACCAGCGCCCATTTTATGCCCATCTATTTGCGGTGAGTGGCATTCACGGCACAGTGACGCTGGCGATGGCTTTCTCATTGCCAAATAAAATCGCGGGGCATGGGTTTTTGTATCGTAATGAGTTGATTGCGATTGCGACGTTTGTCATCTTAATCAGTATGATAGTCAGTGCACTTGTCTTACCCCGTAAGTTACCACAAAAGACGGCAGCTTACACAATGGCCGATCTGGATCATATTCGCAACAAGATGGTTGATTATGTCATCTTACAAATGCGGTCACAAATTGAAGACCATGCCGTCCGTGAAGCATTGACCGATCAATTACAATCCCAAAAGAGTAATCGGTTAACTGTCGATCGTGCCCAATCGACGGCCAACTATACTGTGCTATTGAGTGAAACTAAAGAAGTCGTTGATAATTTCCTACACTGCGAGGACGTGAATAACCGATATAGCCCGGAAGTCGTTAATCTGTATGATCGAATCTTTCAGCGCGTGTTAGTTGAATCTAAGCGTGACCATCTTGGGTTACGCATGAAACATACGATTAAACATTGGCAAAAGGAGTTTTTCTGGCACACGAGTCATCGCGTAATTACCAAGAAACAGCAATTACGTTTCCACGCTGCTAGAATGGCCGATAATCCACAGTATTCAGAACGGGTTGCGACTTGGCAAGCAACGCGGGATGCTTTATTAGCGCTCAACAGTGAAGTTACGGAGACGATTGACCAATATCTCGATGCTGTTTTGACGAATCGGTTGAAGCAAAAACACAGCGATAATGACTTTGTCTACCTCGTTCGGCGGACAATGAATCACTTCTGTGCGCACATTAAACACGACTATCAAAAGAATGCGGTAGTCGTACCCGATATTTTGTATGTGCAAGCTTTCCAACACGAATATGATTTTGTGCAACAAGGGATTAATGCTGGCTATATTAATCAAACGATTGCTAGTGTTTTGTACACTGAAATTAACCAAGCGCAGTTATTGCAACTTCAACAATTTCAAGAAACGGATATGGCCTTGATTGAAGCTTAATCAATAGCCACAAAAAGAGTCGTTCAGATTTTTAAATCTGAACGACGCTTTTTTAATTGTTATTCAAACATTTTCTTGGTAGCGCGCATCAATGTCTTGATATCCCGATCGTAACGTGGTGTAGCGACTAACTTCGCCATTGGAATACCAGCAAAGTGGTAAGCCGCAATTTCACCAGAACGCACGGCACTTTGTTCAGTAAAAATCATCTGATAAGGTTGTTCAACAAATTCACCAGTGAAGGCTAAGTTGGTTGAATGTTCAGGGATGACTTCGGGCCGATCCGTCTTGGCACGATTGTTAAAGAGCGCTGAAGCATATGGCATGTAAACCGGGATGTTATTAATGACACTGTCCATAATTGCAGCTTCTTTTTCACGAATATTGATTGGATCAGGATCGACTTTTGCTAATTGGCCAATTAATTCTTGAAGCATTTCCTTACCTGTCATTTCGATGTAAGGTTTGTCCACAAATTCACCATTACGCCGTGGATAGAGGAAGTAGCCCCAGATAACTGTTTCGTTTGGTTTTTGCGTCGTGAAATGTGGTTGATGGTGAACAACAATCGACATATTCACGTCTTTTTGACCAAGGGGGGTGATTGGTTTTGTTGATAGGAACGAATTTAAAGCGTTCCCAGGAATTTGCGTTGTAATCCGTTCGATTTCGTTTAATAAAATATGGTTCTTAGTGGTTAAAGTGAAGCTGACCCATTCACTCGCATTACGGTCAGCAAAGAACTTATCGGGATTGCCAAGATTATAAAATTTAGAAGCAATTTGCTTCCACAAGCCAGCGGCAGCCCCGTAATCCATATTTTCTGGGGCTGGTGTATGATAATCGCCAAGTGTGGAAGAATCAGTAATGGAACCGTTCGTAAAGATGACGGCAGTATCATCATCAACGATAAGATGCTCAACTTCATCTGTTTCAGTATTGGTCATCGTCATACCTGTAACTGTGATTTCATCGGTCATCTTAGTCTCTTTAAAGTCTAGATCCGTAACCCGCCGGTTGAGAATGATGTGACAACCTTGGTTTTTTAAGTAGTTAATAAGCGGCAACATGATACTTTCATATTGATTGTAACGTGTCCGGTTAACGCCGACTAAGTGTTCAATCTGGGTGAATTCGTAAATCATTTGGTGCATATAGCGTCGTAATTCTTGTGCGGAACTTTGAGTTCTGAAAGCGAAGGTGGTCTCCCACATGTACCAGAAATTAGTTTGGAACATATGTGGATCATCCTTGAAGTATTCGGCAATTGAAACGTTATCTAATTTTTCTTCTTCAGAATCGGGCATCATAATCAATTTGGTCATTAATAACCGGTCCTTATTATTGAAGCCAAGGTGTCCGGCATCTAAAATGCCTTTACTACCTTCTAATAAACGCGCTTTGTCGAATGTGCGGTGTTGGGCATCGAATGAACGGGTATCTTCTTCAGCCGTCATATTCGGTTCAGTTGCAGAAGGAATGCGACCTAGAAGATCCATTAAATCGACATAAGTCCGATAGTTAAGCATCCGGCCACCACGGGCAACGTAGCCCTTAGTATTTTCGAGAGGATGGTTTTTATTCCAATATTCATCGGTTGTTTCCGAGACTGGGGCCCCATCGTTTGAACCGTGGTCATCTAATGAATAGAATGTAATCGCATCACCAGGCCAACCGCCTTCTTGAATTAAATAGACAGCTGCGGCCATGTTAGAAAGGCCAGCGCCAATCATAATTGCTTTTTTCTTAATCATATGAAAAACCTCCTAGATTCAGTTTAGAAATGATAAGTGACTAACGACTTTCGAATTTTTCGTAATCCACGGAATCATCTCTAAAAAGTTCCATTTTCTTAGCTAATAAACAAGCGCCAGTTGCTGTAACACCGACAAAAATAAGGCTGCCTAATAAGAATTTTTTCATATTGCTCGCTTCCTTTCATTAACTACTTTTAATATCTATCTACAGTATACCGCGAATACTTAAAATAGAAAGATAAAACCCTTACATCTTAATTAATACTTGCTTGAAAGCGACTACTTGAGTAGCTGCTAGTCTGCGTAAAACCGGATTAGTTAAGTTTAACTTAATGTCATACTTGGTTCTTATTGAAAAAAGCAACCGCCGCTGCCCAATTGTTAATGATTGGCCAGCGGCGGTTGCTTTTTTTGAAAGTTTAAAGGGTTAGTGTCTTTTGCATAATCAGATCACGTTGTGCGTCACTCCCAAGTTGGAAGACGTGCTCACCAACTTGGCTGAAGCCAAAGTTTTTGTAAAAGCTAAGTGCAGCAGTGTTGTGCTCCCACACACCGAGCCACACGTTAGTTTTGTGTGTTTGTTGCGCTACGGCTAAGGCATGGTTAATCAATTGCGTTCCTAAACCAAGCCGTTTAAATGATTGCCGAATATAAATGCGTTCAATTTCCAACGCATCCAAAGCGGCCCCTTCGGTTTGCGCATCGTTAATATTGAGTTTTAAATAGCCAGCGACTTGGTCATCGTGATAAATAAAATAGAAAAACGAATTGGGATTTTCAAGTTCACCAGTCAACTGGTCTGTATTATAGGCTTCTTCTAGGTATTTAGCGAGATCTTCTGCTGAATTTTCATTTCCAAAAGTTGCGGCGAAAGTCTCACGACTAATTAATTGTAAAGTGGGGAGTTGGTCGAATGTAACAGGTTGAATTGGCATTGTAATGTCTCCTTTATTGTAGTAGTGGCGGTTGTTTCCTTTTTTGACAAAATCCCAGTTGGCGGCGACGTTATGACTAACTTTGTGTAAAAGTTGTTCAAGACTATCAGCTTCGGTGGGAGTTAGTCCAGCTAGGGCTATTTGATTTGAATAATCGTTCTCAGCTTTAATGATGGGATAGATAGCTTGCCCAGCCTTGGTGAGATATAGATGTTTGATTTTCCGATTGGTTTCATCAGATTGTCGTTCAATCAAGCCAGTCTTAATTAATCGTTGAACAGCACGCGTAACTGTTGCTCGGTCGACTTTTAATAATTCACCTAAACGCTCTTGAATGATGCCAGGCTGTTCTGCAATACGGACTAAGTAAAGGTATTGCCCACGAGTTAAACCATATTGTTGGAATTCAATATTAGCAATCGATTCCAGTGCGCGGGCAATTACCCCAATGGGGCGAAGAATTTCAGTCATGGTAACCCACCTCGTTTCGATAAAAATAGTATAAAACATTTTTGTTGTATATGCAACAAAAAAGCTAGCCGGTGTCAAAATGACGATTAATGCCCGATGTGGAAAATCTGTTTTCATTTTAAGTTTAATAAAATTTTGAACACTATATTTAATAACGTGAACTTAATGTGTTATTGTATTCATTGCAGAGCAATTGATTGCTCAAGAGGAAGTTGGTGCTTATTAAAAATAAACACCGATAAGGACTGGGTGAAGACTACATGGCTTTTTCAGATTACATAACAAGGATACTTATCTATACAATTGTTTCGTACCCCATTGTCGGGGGCTTATCCTTTATCGTTTCCAGTCTTTACTACTGGTTATTTTTAGAACGCAAAGATATGCCACGTTACTTGGAAAAAGGAACGCCGTTTATTACGATTCTCGTGCCGGCACATAATGAAGAAGCTTCGATCGAAGCGACAATTGAACACCTTGAAGAGCGAATGAATTATCCAACTGATCAGTATGAGGTAATTGTGGTCAATGATGGCTCAACTGACCAAACAGGGGCCATTTTGAATCGACTGCAGATTCGGTATGGTGAGAAGCGATTGCGCGTGATTACCATCATTAATAATCGGGGGAAGGCAGCCGGTTTTAATATTGCACTCGGATTTTCAAAAGGACAATTCTTACTATCGAATGATGCCGATTCCAAACCAGAAGTGGATGCATTGTGGAAATACATGCACTATTTCGAACGCGAGGGCGGGGATCGATTAGGAGCCATTACTGGCAATATGTTGTCAATCAACAAAACATCGTTGGTGGCTGAAGCCCAACAAAACGAATTGAACTCCATCATCGGCCTAATTAAACGGTCGCAGCTTTCATACGGCGGTTTATTTGCGTTTTCTGGTGCTAATACCATGTATCGTAAGGCGGCGGTATTAGATGTCGGGGGATGGCAAGCGGAACAACCAACGGAGGATATCGCGATTTCGTGGGATATGCAAGTGCATGGTTGGCAAGCATATTTCGCACCGCATATCCGTTTTTTTATGGATGTGCCTGAAACCTTGCCCGAGTTAGTCAAACAGCGACGGCGGTGGACTGCTGGGGGGATCCATGTATTATTAACGAAATCGATGGATGTCTTTAGGCACCCGCTCAAACAATTGGCGATGATTCCCATTATTATTGATTACAGTTTAAGCGTTGTCTGGTCGCTCTTTTTTTGGTTAAGTATGATTGCATTTGTTGGCGTTCAGGTGCTGTACTTGGTGCAAGGAGCTTGGGCCCCGTTAATCACCAATTTCTGTTTTGCAGCGATTTTTATTTCAATTGAAATTGTGGTGGGCTTAATTCAGTTGATTATGGCATCTTACTTTAATGACCACGGGCAATCATTAAAATATATCGCGTTTGCACCATGGTACATCCTAATCTATTGGATGGTGAACACCTACACCGTGGCGGTTGAAATCGGACCAACGATTATTCAGATTCTTAAAGGTGAGGATGCTGGTGTTTGGAAGTCACCCAAACGTTCAGTCGATGTCATTACTAAGTCAAAAGAGGAGGACGATCAAGATGACTAAACCAGACTATATCACGCATCAAGTGAGTGAGGCATCGTTGACCACCAATTGGTTTTTTACGAAGAAAAAGACGGGCAAAAAAATCTGGCAGGGGGTTTTGATTGTCATTGGGTGGCTAATGTGTTTGGTACCAATGACCATCACTGGGGTCTTATATACTGCCAAAAGGGTGCCACTACCAATTGACTTAACGGCCTTTAGAAAGATTTTATTACAAACTAATTATTACTTTTTATTGTACGTTGCCGTATTTGCAGCCTTCTTTTTAGGCCTCTTTTTGTTGAACAAATTAAAAAAATATCGGTTGCAAAAAGGAACACTACGCATGTATGATCCAGCGCGCTTAAGACAACGTATCGATTTAGCGGAGGATATGTATCTCTTGAAATACGGACCATTAGACATGCGCCATGAACAACCACAGATTGTTATTCCGGATTATGCAGATGTGGGCACCTATGAATTACGGCAAAGATTTGATTATTTTGAGGAGGAAGAAGATGCTTTCTAAAAAAGATCAAGCAATTGTCGATGATATGATTGTTCGTGAGCGGAATATGAAAAACCGGCAACGCGTGATTGGGGTCATCATGCATAAGCGCCGACTGTTTAAACAACGATTAGTGACGTATGCTGCCATTTTAACAACGGTCGGTTTTTGGGTGCTCTATATTGGCTTTGCACGATATGATAATTTGTCCATTATCAATATTATTCAAGTGAATGTGTTGATGACGGTGATTTTGCTATTTTTCAATTTTTATATTTGGCAGCGATTGGTGAACTATAAGCCAATGCAATTACTCATTAAACGCTACAATAATCATTTACGGGTTCAATATGCAGGCGCACTGTTGGCGTCTAAACGATGGTTGCAATTTTATTACCACAAGCGGGAAATTTCACGAATGATTCCTCAGATTTTGTATTTTTTACAGACAAAACCTCAATTTACATCGATTGATCAAGTCATCGCGTATATTGATGAACAAAATGCTAATCCCCATATTCATCAAAATGATTTACAGAAATTTCGGAAGTTTGTTAATCAAACTAATGAAATGATGCTCAGTACTTCGGACAAAGATGGACGACCATCGAGTCGTCAAATGCGATTTATCGTGTTAGATGAGCCAAATGTGTGGTATTTCGGGACGGCACCGGACACCCCTAAGATTGAAGAACTCGATCGTGGCTTGGCGGCAATTCATACGTTGCCAACGAAAGAAGGGATGACGATTGCTAGCAACCGGTTACGTGTTTACCGTTCACATTACAAGTTAGATGATTTGGCTGATTACTATAATGCTCAAGTACCGGGTTTTATGGACAGTTTGTCACCAGAAGATCGCCAACGAGAAATTATTTACGCAATTGAACTAAAAAGTGCGCGCTTGGATAGTTGGACGCAACATGAAGAGGTAACCTTTATAAAGGATTAACATGAGCGGACGCTGGATTCATTTCAGCGCCCTTTTTTATGCTATTTCTTAAGTTAGGCGCATTTGGTGAGCAGATAACTTGCGATTTGTTAAGTAAGCATAATATCTGTGTAATATTAATGTAACATTCGCCCTATATACTTAATTTCAGAGTTCGTTCTTAACTAATAGGAGAAAATAAACCATGTCATTTAAAAAAACGATTACGACGACAATTGCACTTGGATTATTAACAGCTTCATTTCTTTCAACAAACGTAGTATCTGCTACAACATCAAGTGAAGCACAAGAAGCAATTACTGCTAATAAGAACACAACAAATGATTTGCTCAAACAAATTGAATCAGCCAATACAGAAGTGATTGGTTTAGATCAAAAGATTTCAACCAACTCCGCTAAAATTGCTGACCAAGAAGCAGCAATCACTAAAGCAAATAATCAAATTGCATCTCTTTCAGGTCAAATTACCGATGCTCAAAAAGAAGTTTCTAAACGAACAGTGGTATTGAAGAAGCAATTGGTGACTTTACAAGAAAAGAGCGGCGACGCTGTCAGCGGTAACGTGTATGTTGATTTTCTTTTAAACTCAAATGATCTTTCCGATTTGGTTTCTCGTACATTTACCATCAATAAATTAAATCAAGCAAGTAAAGAAGCTTTAAATGATGTTAATAGCGCCAAGACAAAATTAAGTAGCTTAAAGGCGGAGCAAGAAAATACTAAAGCAAATTTAGTTGCAACTAAAGCTGACTTAGAAAAACAAAAGACAAGCTTAGAATCATTGAAGAGTGAAGCTGATCAAAAACAAGCAGCTTTATCACAAAAAATCAATGAAAACAAAGACCAGTTAACAGCTTTGCAAGCGGCCTTTGACAAAGCAAGCACAGAAGAAGCAGACGCTGCCGCTAAAAAAGCTGCGGAGGCTGCCAACAACGCCAAAAAAGATACCCCTAAACTGACATCAGTTGATAACCCATCAGATAAGAAAGGGACATCTGTTTTTGGTGGTAGCGGAATGGTAGCTGGTAATTCAGCTGGTAATTCATACGCATGGGGTCAATGTACATGGTATGTTAAATCCGTTGCACCTTGGGCTGGTAATAACTGGGGGAATGGCGCGCAATGGGGCGCTTCAGCCGCTGCCGCTGGTTTCCGTGTTGATCACACACCAGCAGCAGGCGCAATCGTTAGCTTTGCTGGTGGCCAAATGGTAGGTTCATGGGCAGCAGATGGGACATATGGTCACGTTGCTTATGTTCAATCATACGATGCCGCAGCGGGGACAATTACCATCACCCAAGGTGGGATGGGCTTCAGCAACCCTGCTGGTCCTAACACCCAAACAATTTCAAATGCTGGGGCATTTACTTATATTCATAACTAGACATTAATGATTAAAGGCTCGCATCTAAGATGCGGGCCTTTTTTATAGCATAAAATAGCAATTAAGACTAGAATCCCCTTTTGCGTGACGTTAGTCATAAAAGGGTATTTATTAATATGAATTTTGGTAATTTCTAAATAAACCACGTCTGAAAACCGCACTTGACGTAGTAGGTTAAAAAAATATTTACTTTTTATGAAATATTGGCGACAATACCTTGCACAAAAGACAATAGCGCGATAAACTTGATAATAATTATTATTATAATTTTGGCAAATTATAATTTGGTTTATTATCAAGTAAATGCTGATTATACAAATGATGGTAATGAGAATTTAGTAGGAGAATAAAAAATGGCTGAAAATAATGCAAAGAAAGATTTAACAGAATTTGTTGATTGGGTCAATGCAATCAAAACGATTCAATTCAAACTTAATCAAATTGGTGAAGAATATGGTGTCAGTTTTGACAGCCATTTAATCTTAAAGTTAATCGAAGAAGAACAAGCAATCACACCGGGCCAACTCGCTAAGGAAATTGGTGGTGGCGCGCCTAAGACGTCACGTAAGATTAACACGCTTTACCGCAAAGGGTTAATCACCAAAGAATTTGGAACACCTGACGATCAGCGACGGGTATCATTGGCGGTCACTGATAAAGGTAGAGAAGTATTAAAGCTCGTCGGTCAGGCCTATGAAGAATGGTATGCAAAGCATATTGATGAAATTCTAGAAATAAATGGCAAATTAAACTATTAGCCATTCCCAAAAAAGCGCGACCACTTAGTTGGTTGCGTTTTTTTGTGTTCATCTAACAGTTTTGTTCGTCCATTCGTTAAAGGCGTACATTAAATTCATAGTTTGATATACTGAAGGAATCAACCAGAAACTAAGCGTGTTGCGGATAAGGAATAAGGTCATGTCTTTGAAAAAACGAACAGCCTTTTTATTAATTGGTTGTTGTCTTTTTGCCAGATATGATTTCATTGGGGTGTATATGATTGTGACCATTATGACCGGCAGTTTTTTAATTTTGGACAGGGTCGTGATGATTCTAATGGAAAGTAAGATTTACTAATTATTTTAACGTAACAATTTGGGAGGATTGCCTATGCGCCGTTTAATATCTTTTTTGAGGGCCAATTATCGGCTATTTAGCCAACATTGGAGTGTCTATTTATTACTGCTCGTCGGTACGAATTTAATGATTGGTAGTGTGGTGGCACCTTTGTTGACGTGGCTTGTAGAACGATTGATGGCGTTCAATGGTGTAACATATTTAACCTACACCAACATAGGGCCGGTGATGCTGCACCATCCGCTTTTACTGGTTAGCTTATTAATTATTTTAGCCTTGATTTGTGCGGCAGTTTATCTGCAAATGACGTTTTTGTTGCGTAGTATGTGCCATATTCAAAAGCAAACGCAAGAAACGTATTGGACAATTTTTACAGAAACAGTTCGTGGATTAGTCGCTTTACGACCAACCACGATGTTGGCTGGGTTGCTGTATTTCTTATTAATCTTACCATTTGGACAGGTCCTCTTTAAACCAGTGCTATTATCAAAGGTGACCGTGCCAGCGTTTATTATTCAGGATATGTGGTCATCACCCAAAATTTGGGTGCCAATTATCTTGGTCTACGTGAGTGCGTTAGTGCTTTCGATTCGCTTAATCACGTTCTTACCAGAAACGATTGCGCATCCAAAGGCGAAATTAAGAACCACGCTTAAACGCTGCTGGCAAGCCACTCAACATCAAGCTTGGCGTATTTTCCTAAAGGGTTCTGTATTAACAACATCGGTGGTGCTTGTTGGCGTGGGCTTTCGGTTGATTTTATTTATCAGCCAAGAGTATTATGATCAACATTTGCCCCATCAAGCTTTATTTTTAGCTATTTTGAATCTGTTTATGCTCGAAATTGTTAGTCAGATTTTACTGGCATTAACGGTGGTACTAGTCTTACAGGTCGTATTGAACCAATATGGGGAAGTTCCCGCAATGGCGACGGTTGTTCGCCAAGCAAAGGTGAAAAAACGGACTAAGTTGACGATTCTTCGTCAAATTGTCACCATCGGCTTAATTGTCACCGTGGCTGGGAGCGTGGCATTATACAATTACGTCTATTTAGAAGGTATGTTGGACGATCAGCCAGCTTTGATTTCGCATCGGGGTGTTGACGATGGTAACGGTGTACAAAATACGATTCCGGCACTTGAAAAAACGGCACAGGAAAAACCGGATTATGTTGAAATGGATGTGCACGAAACTAAGGATCAACAATTTGTCGTGATGCATGACGACAATTTAAACCACTTGGCGGGCGTTGATCGCGATGTCCATGATATGACGCTTGCTGAACTAACGGCATTGACTGTCCGTGAAAATGGTCATTCGGCCAAAGTTGCCAGCTTTGATCAATATTTAGCAGCAGCTGAAAAACAGCATCAAAAACTGCTCGTTGAAATTAAAACGACGAATGAAGACAGTCCGCAGATGGTGCAACATTTTATCGATAAGTGCGAAAAACGACTTTTGAAGGATCATAGTCGGATTCATTCATTAAGTTATCCAATTGTGGCGGAAATTAAACAAAAAGCGCCCGAACTGTTTGTTAGTTTTATTTTGCCGTATAACATTACATTTCCGCAAACACCAGCTAACGGCTATACGATGGAAGCCACGACACTAAACGCGACTTTTGTGGATCAAGCACACAGTAAAGGGCAGACGGTGTATGCTTGGACGGTCAACGATGAGGATGTGATGCAGCGCATGCTATTCACTAGCGTTGATGGCATTATTACCGATCAATTAGCGACGCTTAAAGAAGTGGTTAAGGAAAATAATGACCATCCTAGTTATGCGACGCGTTTATCAATTTATGCCAATCAACTCGCTGGTTTTAATGGCGATGCAGAAAATTAAGGCAAAAGCTCAGCAAGATTATTTTGCTGGGCTTTTTTAATGACGATGCTCATTCTAAAATTTAATCTAGACAAGAAACTTTAGCAGGGATATGTTACGCTGAAAGGAACTTGCTAAGGAGGGTAACAGATGTTCTTTTTAAAAGGAATCTTGATGGGCTTTGCGTTTGTCGCACCAATCGGGATGCAAAATATTTTTGTTTTTAATAATGCCCTGTCGAATACAACGCGGCGGGCGGTGTTCAATAGTTTGTTTATCTGGCTATTTGATGCGCTCTTCTCGTTAGTGGCGTTTTATGGGATTGGTGCACTGATTGTTCAAAATGATGCAATCCGGCTTGCCATCATGGGGATTGGCGGGCTTTTAATTCTATGGATTGGGTATACCATTTTAAGAAGTGCTCGTAGTACCGTGACGTTTGGGGCGTTAGAACCGATGCCACTGGGTAAGGTTATTTTGACAGCATTTGTTGCGGTATGGGGGAATCCGCAAGCCTTAATTGATGGGACGTTAATGTTAGGCGCATTGCGTGGTGGGATGAGCAGGAGTGAAGCGATTCCGTTTATCGTGGGCGTCGTTTCGGCAACGGCGACTTGGTTCTTTGGCATCGCGATTGTCTTTAGCCTTTTCCGGAAAAAAGTCTCACCAAAATTCTTGATGGGTGTCAATTTAGCGAGCGCAATCATCATCATTGTGTACGGGCTTGGCTTATTAGTTATGGTGGGCGTCGTATTGCTGTAGAAAAGGTAAGGTCAATTAGCCACTGAAATTGGTATGCTAATTGAAAAAAGTGGCTAGTTAAAACGCATAAAAAAGCGCCGTCGAGAATAATTTCGACGGCGCTTTTTCTACGATAATGCTATTGAATAACTGGTTATTTCGATGATCTGAAATTGGCAAAAATGATTTAGAATCAAACTTTTAGTAACGGTTAATTAAGGATTGCTACTGCTACCGTCAAATAAGTTGCAAATATAAGCCATACTAGGTAGGGAACCAGTAAGATTCCCGCTAATTTATTCAGAGCAAAGCAGTTTTTAATGCAAAAAACGACGACGATATCCAGTAATAATATAATCACCAATCCGATCCAGTAATATCCTTGGAAAAAGATAATACTCCATACGAAATTTAGGATTAACTGTGTAATATAAAGAATGATGGTTACTGACTTAACTTTTTTGGGAAGCAGCTCTTGATAAATTAAATAACCAGCGATCGCAATCATTGCGTATAACAGCGGCCACACAATCCCAAAAATATAAGCCGGCGGTGCAAGGGGCGGAAGTGACAGGCCATTATAAATACCTTTGATATCACCAGCAAATAAGCTAGATAACCCCCCGATTCCTTCGATAATTACAATGAAACCTAATAATGTTAGTAGCGTGTGTTTGGTACGCTTATTAGCCATACAACCTCAACTCCTTAATCATTAATATTAGCCTGTAGCTTAAATTTATTTGATTCCTTCAATGACAGTTTACATGAGCGGAAGCTTTTACACAATTATAAGAACTATAACTTAATACTACTGGATACAACGCTTTGAAAATGAATTGTGCTATGGACGATATTCACTTTTGAACAGAGAGGAATTTAAAATGCGCCATCATGAACAATAAAGTTTTTTATTTAAATAAAAAAAGTTAGCATAGCCTAACTTTTTATTTACATTTCGTTAAAACGGCGTACAATAAAACTGTTATCAAGATCAAAACGAGGAGTGAGGATAATGACTCAACAAGAAAAGGGCAAGAAGCACAAACTGGTTGAATATGCCAACGGCCCATCACTTGAAGAAATTAACGGAACGGTCGAAGTGCCAGAGGGCAAAGGCTTTTGGAAGATGCTACTAGCGTATTCAGGACCAGGTGCGTTGGTGGCAGTGGGCTATATGGATCCAGGGAATTGGTCAACATCGATTACTGGTGGACAGAGTTTCCAATATCTGTTAATGTCCGTGATTTTGGTGTCTAGTTTAATCGCGATGTTATTACAATATATGGCGGCTAAACTAGGCATTGTAACTCAAATGGATTTAGCGCAAGCAATTCGCGCAAGAACAAGTAAACCATTGGGCATTGTCTTGTGGCTTTTGACAGAATTAGCGATTATGGCGACTGATATTGCCGAAGTTATTGGGGCGGCAATTGCATTGTATTTATTATTTAAGATTCCACTGTTGATTGCCGTGTTCATTACCATTTTAGATGTCATGCTATTATTACTGTTAACGAAAATTGGTTTTCGTAAGATTGAAGCAATTGTTGTCGCATTAATTGTCGTGATTTTTGTGGTTTTCGCTTACGAAGTAGCGCTATCGAATCCTGATTGGTCAGGGGTTATTATTGGGTTAGTGCCCACTGCTAAGACCTTTGCTACTGGTCCAGCGGTTGGCGGTTTAACACCATTGACCGGTGCGTTAGGAATTATTGGGGCAACTGTCATGCCGCATAATCTATATCTGCATTCTGCAATTTCGCAAACGCGGAAGATTGATCGTCACAACGAAGCGCAAGTTGCACAAACGGTGCGTTTTGCTACTTGGGATTCGAACATCCAACTTACAATGGCATTTTTCGTTAATGCTTTGTTATTAATCATGGGAGTTGCGGTTTTCAAAACAGGAGCAGTGAAAGACCCATCATTCTTCGGGTTATTTGAAGCCTTGTCAGATACCTCGACAATGAGTAATGGGATTCTTGCGAGTGTTGCCCGGACTGGGATCTTATCAACATTATTTGCCGTTGCATTACTTGCTTCTGGACAAAATTCGACGATTACTGGGACATTAACTGGTCAAGTCATCATGGAAGGGTTCATTCATTTGAGAATGCCACTGTGGTTACGGCGCTTGGTAACACGTTTATTGTCAGTGATTCCCGTATTAATCTGTGTCATGATGACTAGCAATAAACCGGCCTTGGAAGAACACGAGGCGCTCAATACCTTGATGAATAACTCCCAAGTTTTTCTAGCGTTTGCCTTACCATTTTCAATGTTGCCACTATTGATGTTTACCGATAGCCGGGTTGAAATGGGCGATCGCTTCAAAAACAGTTGGTTGATTAAAAGCTTAGGTTGGTTATCCGTCATCGGCTTGACCTATTTAAATATGATGGGGTTGCCTGGACAAATCGAAGCTTTCTATGGTGATCACGCAAGCGCTGCACAATTGGCTACAGCTGACCACATTGCCTATGGATTGATTGCCGGTGTGATGGCATTATTAGTTTGGATGATTATTGAATTGTATAAAGGTAATAAGCGGTTTGAACAGCAATTAGCAACTGAAAATTAATTGGAGGTTGAGTACATGTCAGTTTTAGAAATTAAGCGGATTTTAGTCGGCGTCGATGATTCAGCGGATGCGTTATTAGCATTTGATTATGCGATTGAACGGGCTAAACGCGAGGATTTAGAATTAGTGGTTGTTTCAGTATTGGAAAACGATGAAATGAATGTTTATCAAGCATTAAACAAGGATTTTGTCCACGGTCAATATGAAGACCTGGAAAAACACTTACGCGAATATCAAGATCAAGCTTATGCTCGGGGCGTGAGTCACGTGTCAACAGTAATCGCAGAAGGTGAACCAGGCGAAGCAATTATCGAAGATGTGATTCCCAAGGTTAAACCCGACTTATTAATTGTTGGTTCAAAATCCCAGACAGGTGTCGCCAAATACTTTGGTAGCCAGGCCGCTTACATGGCAAAATACGCACCAATCCCGGTATTGGTAGTAAGATAACGAAAACGTTTTTGAAAAAGCACGTTTTAAAAAGATGGCAGCAATTTATTTTGTTGGCATCTTTTTTATGTGCTAAGCTAAAAAATAAAGTTTAATTGGAGGATATACAGTGGATAATGAAGTGGCGGCTTTTTGGGATGATTTTGCAGCGGAATACTATCAGATTCAACAAGAATCACAGGTACCGATTGTCACTGACGTAGTAGCTTTTTTACAGAGTCGGCAATTACTTCCTGTTGATAAGGTGGCTGACTTAGGTGGTGGCAGTGGGCGATATTTGCCACTGTTAGCGCAAAATAGTCAAGCTTATACGATTGTCGATATTTCGGCACAAATGCTACATTACGCCAAACAAGAGGCAAAACAGCATGTGCCAGACCAACCGATTGCTTATCAACAGCAATCGGTTACGACATTTACCAAGCAGACAGCGTCTAGAACGTATGATTTAATTTGGATGGCTTTAAATCCGGCGATTCAAGCCAACCGAGAATTACTGACGATTACCGAGAAGAGCCGCCAGTGGTGTGCATTTTTACGGCTCACCAAAAACGAGGATGACTTGTTCACCCCCCTTGAACGTTACTTTGGGATTGAGCAAGAAGATCCCAACACTGCACCGGCAATTATTTCAGCTGTGAAAAACATGTTAACGACCGCCGGTTATCGGGTCCAGGACCAAGCTTTTCAGTACCAAACGCGTGAGGTGTTTGATAGGGCGTTTCTAGAAACGTATTATGAAGAATTACCGACGCCCCAACTGGCAGCTTATTTAGACCAAGTATTTGCTGCTAAAAAAACACGGACCAGTACAACAACGCTTGAATATACGTTACTGTATTGGCACGTGCTTTAATTAATGAATATTAATTACTATCGTCTGTAAAAGACAGTGGTATGAGACGTAAGTTTACGTGATTTTGCTAATTAGTAGCGGGTTTAAACGCGTTTCATTAAGACCATAGTCCTTAAAAAATTACGACTAGGTTAATTTTTATGCACTTCATTGAGGCGTTATTTCTGGGTTAGATGCCCATCGCCACAAGGCCTGTCGGCATATTTTCTACTGGTACCGGATAGAATGGGAGGCCGGTTTGAATGGCCGCCCCCATCAGGTGGTTGAGTGTCATGATTTGCTCAGCACTGATGGTTGCTGATGGTGTCAGGGCAGTCGGGATGATGAGGGCAGTTAATTGGCGATTGTTGATGCGTGAGAGGATAATTTCGGGATCGCCCAACTGGGAATCGTTGTGATAAGCGCTAGCAGCACGCTCTGCTAGTGTAAGTGCCTTGTGACGAAGTTCATGCCGCGCGTTTGTGAGCAACTTGTCAAGTAAGTCATCATCTGAAAGTGAATCGGGAGAGGTTTGAATTGCCTGATCCAGACGGTAATTAGGATTAGTCATGAGTTCCTTGAAGAGCTTTAGATTTCCAGGCAAGGTGACCACGTAAATGGGGGCTTTTTCAGGTAGTAATTCATCGAGATAGCGCCCAATTACGCGAAAATAATTGGTTTGATCAATAAGTTGTTCATTTTCCTTTACAACAAAACTGTGGGTGGGACTTGAAAAACCTTGAACGACTTCCCCCTTGCGCTCTGTGCCAATCCCAATTTCAATGGTTGTGGGGGCGTCTTTAGGTAAGGAATAATCCCGGATGACATTTTGTTGAATTGATTTTAAGTTAAAGCTAGTTTTATTGAGGCATAGAATGGTCCCGTTCAGACTCAGACTTAATTCTGAACTGAGAGGGCGCAAATCAGGTTGGTCAGCAATCAGGAAATATTCAGTTGTTATCGGATAATGAAGGGGTTGACTGTAGTGACCAGTAGCCGTGATGTAAAAAGCAACGGACTGTATATGCGCCAATTCCTGCGGTGCAGTACTCAATAAGCTTTCGAGTTGGCTACGTAAGTTCTTTGCTTCAGGATAGTCGGTGGTTAGCTGTTCCCGGATTTGCTTCGAATAACTATTGAGCTTAATTTTGTTTGCATTAATAGCTTGTCCGCCAGTCTCTAAGTTAATGAATAACGAGATAACCGGCTGATTTGAGTCGGCGAGTAATTGTGTTAAGCTTTCTGGATATAACATATCGACACCTCCGTTTGATTAACTTCACCTTAGCACACTGAACAGCCCCCTTAGAAGAAAGATGCCTTTATAAAAAATTAGCTAACGAGGGACTTTTAATCAACTTGAAGGAAACGTTATGCTAAAATGATAAGTAGGTTAACAAGGGAGGATTCACGGTATGGAAGATAAGATGAAAAAGGTAACTGCCACGAAGATTGGCAAAAGTATTCGGACGCGTTTTTTTGTACTCCAAATGGTTGTCATTTTAATCCTTGGTGGCCTCACAATTAAACTTGTGAGCGGCTTTAGTCCATTATTAACGGATTCAGAGATTCTAAAAAATACTATTTTGACGGCTTTTGGGGCAACCTTAGTCGCGCTTGGGGTGTGGTATTTATCGTACAAAATTATTGCGATACGAATTCGGCGCCAAATTATGAATAAAGACCTAGAGGATAGCTATACCTTTAGTTTGAATCATGCCGCTAGTAGCCTGAGCTTACATATTGTGTACTTTATTAGTATGCTAGTGATTATCTGGTTAATGTTGAATGCTCAAAATGTCCGCCAATCATTAGATGGTTTAAACCTTTTTAAAGGGGAACAACCGATTGTGCGCCTTGTCGATAATCACAGTATGAAGCAAATTAAACAATTTTATCAAGCTGATCAACAACAAAAGATGACGTATCTTGGCAGCAATCGCAATATTGCTTATTTCAAGATTAATCGTGCGATTATTAGTTTGCCGTTAGCAAAGATTCAATTTTATGGGCAAGATGAAGCATCGACTGACCATCAAAAACAAGTTATTCAACAGTATCACTTAAAAGACATGCAAAATAAAAAGTACCTTAAACCCAATATTTATATTAGCGAATCAGGGTTACCTAAGGTGGCCATTACAAAGATGTATCAACATTATGAACCGCAAGCAACGGATAAAATTTATAAACTAGACATTAAATAGGATAACTGCTAAGAGGACTGGATAAAACGGCTTTCATTTGGTACAGTTAGAGATGAATATTTTTTTAAAATAAAGGAGATCAAGCCATGATTGAAGCAGTAAACCTTAGAGCAGGAATGACGTTTGAACAAGACGGCAAATTAATCAAAGTTTTAGAAGCTAACCACCACAAACCAGGTAAGGGTAATACGGTGATGCGTGTTAAATTACGTGACTTGCGGACTGGCTCGATTGTTGAAACAACAATGCGTCCAGAAGTTAAAGTAGAACAAGCAATGATTGATACAAAGGATGTTCAATACTTATATACACAAGATAACGTAGCATTCTTCATGGATCTTGAAACATACGAACAATATGAAATTCAAACTTCAGCAATTGAAGAAGAATTGAAATATCTATTGGAAAACATGAACTGCAAGATTCAATTCTTTGGGTCTGAAGTGATTGGTGTTACTTTACCAACAACCGTTAACTTACGCGTTGTTGAAACACAACCGTCTATTAAAGGGGCAACTGTGACAGGTTCAGGTAAACCAGCAACCATGGAAACCGGCTTAGTCGTTAGTGTTCCTGATTTCATCAGTGCTGACGAAATACTTGAAATCAATACCCAAGACGGCACATACGTTAAACGAGCAGCAAAATAATACACTTAAGGCCGACTAAGCACATAGTCGGTGCTTCAAAATGAAGCCAAGGTGGTTTTCTTTCGGTAAACGAAGGAAACACCTTGGCTTTTTATGTCTGGGTAAAGGGGCAAAAAAATAACAGAGAAGCAACTTATGATGGATTGCCTCTCTGTTAGTTATTAAATTTATTTGACGCAAATCGTGGCTTTAACCAACAATTTTAGTGAATATAAACCGTTATTACAGTAACGAGTCCGAAAATAACGCCAGGGACGTTAGAAATAATAACTGGCCAATCTTTATAGGTTTTGTTCCAACCATAGGCGGTCCATAGACACCCATTAATTGTTGCGACTAAGGGCTGTAAAGGTGAGACGGGGGATCCTGAAAAATTAGCGATAATTTGGGGGATGTATGAAACATACATTGCAATACAGGTGATTGTTGCAACTTTGCTAAGTAATTTTAACCGTTTAACTTTCTTAGGATGGACGGCTTTTTCGCCGGTAGGGTATTCGCCAGTATCAATGCGCATAATAGACTCCGTTTCATAATTGAATTTTATTGTATGTTGAATGACGTTCTTGGAATTGTTTTCTAGATTGACTCATTATTTAGAGTGAACAGAGTCATCCCTTTTGGTGACTAGTCATTTATTAGTGTCAATTCTAGAACATGCCTAACCAAAAAGCAAGTTTACCGAATTTTATGAGACGGTGCATTTACGATACCCGACGCAAAAAATTCGATAAGTGATCAACCGACGATTCTAAAAGGTGAAGCGCTAAGTTAATGGTTGACTTGAAATCGCTTAAATTCTATAGTGATAGTATGCACGAAGTGAAATAGAGTGGAGGTTTTCCCAATGGCAAAGAAAATTATTCTTGATTGTGATCCAGGTCATGACGATGCCGTTGCCATGATGTTAGCGTATGGCAATCCAGAAATCGATTTAATGGCAGTGACAACGGTGGCCGCTAATCAAACGTTAACGAAAGTGACACGTAATGCCCTCGCAGTCGCGACAATGATCGGCATGCACGATGTACCGATTGCTGCCGGTTGTTCGCGACCGTTAATTGAAGAAATTAAAGTGGCGGCTGATATTCATGGAGAAACCGGCCTTGATGGGGTTGTGTTACCCAAACCAACTGTCGAACTTGAAAAAGTACATGCCGTCGATTTAATGATTGATTTAATCATGAGTCATCCAGCGAAAACAATCACATTGGTGCCAACAGGTGCGTTGACTAACATTGCAATGGCGGTGCGCAAGGAACCGAAGATTGTGGAGCGGGTTAAAGAAGTCGTTCTCATGGGTGGCGGCTATCATGAAGCTAACGCAAGTGCCGTGGCTGAATTTAACATTAAATTTGATCCAGAAGCGGCTAAAATTGTCTTTAATGCGGGGTGGGACGTCACGATGGTCGGCTTGGATTTAACGCATCAAGCATTGGCAACACCAGATATTGTTGCATCAATTGAAGGGATTCATACTGAAACGGCTAAGTTTGTGGTTGATTTGTTAGCCTTTTTCCGCGATATGTATAAGAAAGGCCAAAACTTCGATGCCCCACCCGTTCATGATCCATGTGCGGTGGCCTATGTGATTGATCCAAGTGTCATGACAACTAAGAAAGTACCTGTTGATATTGAACTCAACGGGACATTGACGCGTGGGATGACGGTCGCCGATTTTAGATTTCCAATTCCAACAGACTGTCACACATCTGTAGCGGTCAAACTTGATCACCAGAAGTTCTGGGGATTAGTGGAAGCTGCCATTAAAACGATTGGTTAAATAATTGAAATTAAGTAGAGAAGGCGTTGTGTATGTATCACGCATTAGAAACGCGTTATCAAGAAATGCAATATAACCGTGTCGGTCATTCTGGGTTAAAGTTACCGGCGATTTCATTAGGGTTGTGGCATAATTTTGGTGAGACGGATAGGATGGCGACCCAAAAAGAAACTATTTTTGGCGCGTTTGATATGGGCATTACCCATTTTGATTTGGCGAATAATTACGGGCCACCAGCGGGCAGTGCCGAAGAAAACTTTGGCCGCATTTTGCATGATAATCTGCGGCGCTATCGCGATGAGATGATTATTTCATCGAAGGCTGGCTACTATATGTGGCCCGGTCCTTACGGTGAATGGGGATCTAAGAAAAATATTGTCGCTAGCTGTGATCAATCGTTAAAACGACTTCAGTTAGATTACGTCGATATTTTTTATCATCATCGTCCAGATCCAGAGACACCCATCGAAGAAACGGCGCAAGCCTTGGATTTATTGGTCCACCAAGGTAAGGCGTTATATATTGGCATTTCAAATTATTCGGCGGCGCAAACCAAGGCAATTACTAAGGTTTTCAGAGCGCTCGGGACACCATTTATTATTCATCAACCACGTTACAATATGCTTGATCGATGGATTGAAGATGGTCTAACGGATGTATTGGCGGATGAAGGGCTTGGCGCGATTACATTTAGCCCACTAGCGCAAGGACTATTAACCAATCGCTATTTAAATGGAATTCCGACTGATTCACGGGCGGCTCGGCCAGATAGTCCCTTTCTGTCACCTGAAAAGGTTCACCAGACAATCAATACAGTTCAAAAATTGAACAAAGTTGCGCAACAACGGGGCCAAACGTTGGCTGAAATGGCGCTTGCGTGGAATTTACAGCAACCAACTGTGGCCAGTGTGTTGGTTGGAGCGTCGCGCTTGAGTCAACTGCAAGACAGCGTCCATGCCCTAGATAACTTAACGTTTACGACCGAAGAATTAACTAGTATTCAAAAAATTTTAGCATAATTAAAACGACGACTAGCCATGTAAGCTAGTCGTCGTTTTTGGGTTTTATTCAGCCGTTTCAGTTTCGGCTGCGTTGGCTTGAATCTTGCCAAGAATGGCGCGTGAGAAGGGTCCCACGATGATGAGTTGTAATGGTAATGCTACGATGACGTTCATCAACCATGTGTGGCGGTAGACGCTACCTAAGTTGTCAGGGATGCCGCCTTCGATTAGAATTCCGAAAAGTGACATACATGTAACCATGCCAAGAATCATTAAACATGAAATCGTAAGAATCATGATTAATTTATTTTCTTTATTAAGTGGTAAGCTGAATGCGATTTTTTTAGCAATCGCGCCGACAATGAATACATCGAGGATGAATGCCACGATGAAGCCTGGGATCAAGCCGGTAAATAAGGCGCTCCATGATAGGCTGTCGTGTAAAACTAAGTTGTAGATACTCATTCCGAGGACCATACTAAAACACATTAATGTTGTAAAAATAATACCTTCTTTTTTATTGGTTGGCATTTTAAATTCCTTCTTTCTGAAAAGTTAACACATATTACCGTATCACAAAAAAAAATTCGACGTAAGCATTTTTTCAGAAAATAATATTTTTTCCTTTTCCAGTTTCGCCATTATGCACAACGTGGAAAATCGAAATGAGCAACAATACACAGACAAAAATCAACGGAAAACCGGCAATTACGCAAATCGCTTGAATGGTTTGAAAACTACCAACAAACACGATGCCAAGTGAAAACAAAATGAAAATGATTACCCAAGCCATACGATTCCAACGATTAGGTTGTTCCCCGCTTTTTAATTCAAGACTGGTCAATGAGGAGACAATAAAAGCCGAAGAAGAAATGGTTGTGGCCAAAAAAATGAAACATGAAAGGCAGAAAATGGCCAACATTATTATTTTGAACGGTAAGGTGGCGATTACCGCGGCAATCACAGCGGCCTGACCTTGAGTATTTAATAGATGAACAAGATTAATTTGACCGGAGCGTTGTAAAAAAAGTGCATACCCACCAAGCACAGCATAAAAACTCATACAACTAAACGCACCATATGTTGCCATCCCCAATAACACCTGTCGAATGGTCCGGCCACGTGAAATCCGAGCGATGAATAGGCCCATGACAGGCATATAAGATAACCACCAGCCCCAGTAAAAAAGGGTTTCGTGTTGCGCAAATGTACTGTGGGTCCCAGTCTGGTTTAAACTTAAACGTCCGAAGTTACCAAAGAGATGAAAGATATCACGGCCTTCAGCACCAATTAACTTGAATGTCGGCCCGATAAGTAGGACAAGTAGTAAAAAACCGATTGCTGTATAAATATGCCAAGCACTTAGCTTCTTAATCCCTTGATCTAAACCGGCATATACTGTGAGGGTGAACAGGACCAGTAAGATAACGAAGAGGGCGAGTTTAAGCCAGATGGTGTCATTCAAACCGATCATTGTGCTAAGAACTTTAGAAATTACGGGAATTTCCATCCCAATTGATGAGCCAATACCACCCATAATTCCGAAAACAACGATGAGATCGATTAATTTGCGGATTAATTGTTTATAAGGTTGTGGGCCTTCCAGCAAATCAATTGCAGCGCTTAAACGTTGTACCTGTAAGTTCTTAACATAAAGCGCGTAGCCGATCGCGATAGTCGCGGTAGCAAAAATCATCCATGCCATAGGTCCCCAGTGAAATTGACCACAAACGTTGGCGTAGCGATATGCCTCAGTCGAAAAAGGTTTAGCGCCAAATAGCGGGTTTTGCAAGTATTGCAGAGGATCGGTGGTACTGAGCATTAGGATGCTGGCGTCAATTCCAGTTGCAAAAACCATACTGCCCCATTGGAAGTCGTTGTGTTCTGGTTTTTCATTTGGTTGGCCAAGGCGAATATGACCATAGTGACTGCCCCCTAGCCAAAATAGAAAAATAAAATTAATGATATAAATACCAATGTAAAGCCATTTAGAATGGTTCGTCAGCGCATTGAGCAATTGCGAAATCGACTGCTGAAGCGTATCACCACCCAACATTAAAAATGCGGAGACAATCCCGAACAGCAACATCGTGGGGATGAAGACGACTTGATCAACATTCTTGCGCTTTAAAATAATAGTCCTCCTGAATTTGTTAAAGTCTAGGTTGCTAGATTGAACAAAAAAGCACCCATACAATTGGTCAACTGACCACCTGTACAAGCGCATTATTGTAACGTATACAAATGAAGAAACAGCCTAACTTGATTTACTTCTCACCAATAGGATAGCACTTATCTCAAATTTGTTAAGGGGTGATTTTACGGGCGCGTGGTTGTTAGCCAATCTAGGTAGTCTTGTTCGCGGTTAATCGCATGCTCTAAAATAAGGTAGTGACCATAGTGTGCATCAATTGCAGCTTGTTGGCTGAAAAGGGCTTGGCGCCGGTTGAGGAGGTGCTCTAGCTTAGCTTGGTGCAAGCTTTTTTGCTCGGTAAACATTGCGTCTAGATGCGCATCATTTTTGGAGTCGATGAAGTACAATTTTAAAATAAATTCGTCTTTGCTAGCAATAATTTCACGGGTCGGTGAGTATCGCCACTCGTCAAAAAAGGCAACCCCACTTGCGGTAATTGAATACTGTTTCTTTTTTAATTTTTTCCCGGCAATCAATTCGACGTGAGTGATCCGATCAGCCTGTTCGAGCCGCTTGAGTTCAGGATAGATTTGGCTGTGTTGGGCCTGCCAAAATTCACCGATGTCGTCTTCGAAGATACGTTTTAAATCATAACCAGTTTTGGGCGACTGATTTAACAGTCCGAGAATTAAGTATTGAAGAATATTTTTTTGGGCCATAGGAAAGTGCCCCTTTCTGTAAAATCAACTTATATTTAGTATAGCATAGGCCGGTATCGAAAAATGGTTACTTTTTATAAGTCTTTTTAATTGCATTTCATAAATAGTTGGCGTAGGCTATTTCAATCGGGTATCTAATCAGATAGAAGTGCATTCAAGCACATGAAGAAGGAGTTTTAACAATGGCCAAGAAATCAAAAATTGTAAAATTAGCAAAACAACGCGCACTTGTCGCAAAATACGCTGACTTGCGGGCAGAATTAAAGGCAAAGGGCGATTACATGGCCCTTTCTCAATTGCCTAAGGATTCTAGTCCGGTACGGTTACGTAATCGGGATGCCATTGACGGGCGTCCAAGAAGCTTCATGCGGCAATTCGGCATGAGTCGTATCAATTTCCGCGAATTGGCCCACAAAGGTCACATCCCAGGCGTCAAAAAAGCGAGCTGGTAAGCAACTGACTGCTAAGAAAAGGCGGCTATTTTCCGGGGATTAGCTAAACTGCCAGTTTTGCTAGTCATTTGACTAACGGAATAAAGCGCCGAAAATAGCGAATTAAAACGAGCGTTAAAGAGGTCAGCTTGCGACCTTTTTTTATTTGTCTTGAAACAAGTCTGGCTATTTGATATATTGTTAGGAATTATTTAACAAGTTGACGATGAAATCAATGGAGGTAATTAGATGAATTATACGCAGTTTATCCAAAGTGCAACGGTAAGTGACTAAAGACGTTTTTCAGCAGATTAAATTAATTAGGAGTTTTAAAATGAAAAACGTCTCAAAAAAAAGCCCATCGATTCTATTGATGGTTGTATTGGTGGGATTTCCCCAAATTAGTGAATCAATTTTTACCCCTGTATTACCGCAATTAAGCCGAGCATTACAGGTCAGTGCCCAAACTGCACAATTAACGATGAGTATTTATTTCATCGCCTTTGCAGCCGGTGTTTTATTCTGGGGCTGGTTATCCGACCAAATTGGGCGGCGCCAGGCGATGTTATTGGGAATTGGGGTCTATTTAATTGGTAATTGTGGGCTATTGCTTGCGCCACAATTTTGTTGGTTAATCCTTGCACGCCTCGTTCAAGCCTTTGGTGCGAGCGTTGGTTCAGTCGTGACGCAAACGATTATGCGTGAATCCTTTAGTGGTGTTCGTGGGGCGCAAGTCTTTGCTAAAGTGGGGGCAGCAATGGCCTTGGCACCAGCTTTAGGACCGCTAATTGGCGGATTGGTGCAAACATATTTTGGTTATCGGAATGTCTTTTCAGCATTAATCATGATGGCAGTAGCTGCACTTTTATATGCAGGCGCTAGTTTACCGGAAACACGCGTTGTGACAACGGGACAAGTCAATGGGTGGCACGTGATAAAGCGTTTATTGACTGATCGAACGGTTTGGATCTACGGTTTAGTGATTAGTGGCATCAATGGGATTTTGTTCAGTTATTATGCTGAAACTCCGTTTATTTTTATCAGTCACTTCCAAATGAGCACGGTGCAGTATGGTTGGCTCGGGATGGTGTTGGCGGCCGCTAGCATCATTGGGGCAATGACGACTAATTACGGCGCACCCAAGTTTGGGGCAATCACAACCGCTAAAGCCGGTTTGGTTGGCGCGTTAATCGGTGGGATTGGCCTAGTGGTTGCGAGTGCTGCGAACCAATTATGGTGGATGGTTGGTTTAATCTTCATTGTCTTTTGGGGATTGAACACGACTTTGCCAGTCGTCTTGAATTTAGCGTTAGTTGGTTATGAAGATGTGATTGGCACGGCAAGTGGTTTGTTTAGTTTCGGCTACTACCTAGCAATCAGCGCTCTGACGTATGGCATGAGTCTATTGCACACGGGATCGATTAGTCGATTACCGCTGTATATCGTCATGATTGGCGGCGTGATGGCCCTGATTTATGGTTTAGGAATTCGTTCAAAAACAGTTTAAAAATAAAAGAGCTAGGCCAAAGTAATTTTTGGCCTAGCTTTTTTCAGTAATGTAGTTAAATTCGCCGGTGTGGCAGCCTGCTACTGGGTGGGATTGGCGGCGCGGTGATGGCACAGTCGCTTACACTAATCCGCAATACGCTATTCCAAGTAATCTTCTTTTAATTGTTTGATTTCTTCTGGTTTGAGCGCCATTGCTTTTGATAGATAGTTGTCGACGGTACCATATGCTTGATTAATCGTCTCACGGACAAGCTCTAGGTTCGTCCGGGTAACGCGCTTAGCGTTCATTGAAGCGACTTGGCTATCATTACTTGAAATCCGGGTCGAAGTTGCTGAGCTGAGCCCTAAAACCTCATTGGAGAGGATGTAATCGGCAACGATTGTTTCCCAGTCAACGCCAAGGGCACTTAGAATTAAAAAGGTTGCCACACCAGTGCGATCTTTTCCGGCTGAGCAATGATAAAGAACCGCGCCGTTTGGATCATGATTATTTAATAGGACGGTAAATAAATCGCGGTAAGCTGCCTGAGCATGAGCGTCGGTGACTAGTTGCTGGTACATCCGCTCCATACTCGATCGTTCGGGAGTGGCTGGTTCTTTTTTACCAAAAAAGCGGATTAAGCCTTTTTTAACTGGTTTTTTAGGGGCAGCATCTTGATCAGTGAATGGAAATACCGAAAGACGATGGTAAGTCAGTTGGCTGTCATCAAATGGATCGGGAGCTACCTTGATTTCGTGGCGTGAACGGAAGTCGACATCGTAAGCAACACCGTAATCTAAGAGGTCTTTAATATCAGTTGCGGTCAGGGCATTTAAACTACCTGAGCGCAGTAATTTGTGCCATCGAACGGTTTTACCATCAACTGTTTGGTAACCACCTAATTCGCGGAGATTATAACTGCGTGTCAAATTGAGAACCCGTTGTTGTTCTTGCATGCCAATCCATCCTTTGTTATTAGTTATTTCTATTGTATAACGAAGCCAAGTGGTGTGCACCCTTATTTTAAATGTTCGTGATTCATTCGGACCGGCTATGGCTAAAAATGAATTTTCAATAATAGTTTATTGACGTTTGCAGAAAAATCTGCTAGTATTTTATCAAATTTTAAACTGGTTATTGATTGGAGATAATACGAACAATCAGTAGGTCGGTGGTTAATTTAGTTCATAAATTGGAGGAAGATTATGTCTGCATGGGAATCAAAGTTTACAAAAAAAGGGTTTACGTTTGATGATGTCTTATTAATACCTGCGGAGAGTCATGTACTCCCCAACGAAGTTGATTTAAGCGTCCAACTGGCAAAGAATATCAAGTTAAACACACCGATTATGAGTGCTAGCATGGACACCGTTACGGAAGCACCGATGGCAATTGCCATGGCCCGTCAAGGTGGGTTAGGCGTGATTCATAAGAATATGAGTATTGAACGCCAAGCGGATGAAGTCTTGAAGGTTAAACGTTCAGAAAACGGTGTGATTATTGATCCGTTTTATTTAACGGCGGATAAACCCGTTAGTGCTGCTGAAGATTTAATGCGTAAATACCGCATTAGTGGGGTCCCAATTGTCTCAAATCGTAACGATCTTAAATTAGTCGGGATTATTACCAACCGTGATTTACGCTTTATCACTGATTTCTCTGCTGAAATCAAAACCGTGATGACGCACGAAGCGCTTGTAACCGCCCCTGTTGGCACTTCTTTAGAAGAAGCTGAACAAATCCTCCAACAAAACAGAATTGAAAAACTACCTTTAGTCGGTGATGATGGCCGCTTAGCCGGATTAATCACGATTAAGGATATCGAAAAAGTACAAGAATTCCCGAATGCGGCTAAAGATCAATATGGGCGGTTATTAGTTGCGGCCGCTGTCGGTGTTACAAGTGATACTTTTGAACGGGCGGCAGCCTTATTGAAAGCGGGTGCCGACGCCATCATTATCGATACAGCGCATGGTCATTCAGCTGGTGTGTTACGTAAGATTAGTGAAATTCGTGAACGGTTCCCAGAAGCGACTTTGATTGCTGGAAACGTCGCAACTGCGGAAGGGACAAGAGCCTTGTACGATGCTGGGGTTGATGTGGTTAAAGTTGGGATTGGACCTGGTTCAATTTGTACAACCCGAATTGTGGCTGGGGTTGGTGTGCCGCAATTAACAGCAATTTACGATGCTGCCAGTGTTGCTCGCGAGTATGGTAAGACCATTATTGCGGATGGTGGCATTAAGTATTCTGGCGACATTGTGAAAGCTCTTGCAGCTGGTGGAAACGTTGTGATGCTCGGTAGCATGCTAGCTGGTACTGACGAAGCCCCTGGCGAATTTGAAATCTATCAAGGACGTCGTTTCAAGACATATCGTGGGATGGGGAGTTTGGCTGCTATGTCACATGGTTCTTCAGACCGTTACTTCCAAAGTGGCGTGAACGAAGCTAACAAACTGGTACCCGAAGGCATCGAAGGGCGGGTTGCTGCTAAAGGGGCTCTTGGGGATGTGATCTATCAATTACTTGGTGGTTTACGTTCAGGTATGGGTTATGTGGGCGCTGCTAACTTACAGGACTTACAAGATAATGCGCAATTTGTCCAAATTTCAAATGCTGGTTTAGCAGAATCACATCCACATGATGTACAAATCACAAAAGAAGCACCTAACTATTCAGTGCGTTAATTCAAATCGTTTTGATTAAGATTTAAGTCGAGCATTTTGCACGATTTGAATCTTTTTTTGTGATTAAATGATGGGGCGGATTTAAAGAATTCTTTAACCCTAAGTAGAAGATAGTTTGTTACAATGAAAGCGAATCATGCAAAATGATGTTAAATTAAACGAGGTAACGATTATGAAAATTCTAATTGTAGACGATGATAAAGAAATTGTTGAACTATTAAGTATTTATGTTAAAAACGAAGGTTATGAACCCATTCAAGCTTTTACAGGTAAAGAAGCTTTAACTAAAATTGCCACGAATCCCGATATCGATTTGATGATTTTAGACATTATGATGCCTAATATGAGTGGTATCGAGGTCATCAAAGCGGTTCGCAAAGACTCCCAAGTCCCAATTATTGTGGTATCTGCCAAAACAACCGATATGGATAAGATTCAAGGACTTCTAACGGGTGCCGACGATTACGTATCAAAACCTTTTAATCCATTAGAAGTGATGGCACGTGTGAAGTCGTTGTTACGGCGTAGCCAACAACAAGTTACCAACGAAGTGCCTGATGTGTTAGAAGTTGGGCCACTAATCATTAAACGCGATTCACATGAAGTGACAACGATTAATCATAAGCAGATCCAATTAACAGCGTTGGAATTTGGAATTTTATATTTACTCGCTAGTCATCCTAATCGTGTCTTTTCAGCGGATGATATTTTTGAACGGGTTTGGAAACAAGAAAGTATCGTTTCCGCTAAGACGGTAATGGTTCATGTGAGTCACTTACGCGATAAAATTGAAGAAGCAACAGATGGTGAAAAGGTGATTGAAACTGTCTGGGGTGTTGGGTATAAGGTAGAAGTTTAATGGCTAACTATCAAGGAGAGAAGAACTTACAAAAAATTGCACTAACCGCTAAGGAAAAGAGTGAGCTCTTTGCCGAGGGAATCATCACAATTATTTTGTTATTGCTGTTAAATTTATCAATTATGGTGCTGTTGCAACAAGCCATTGTGAACAATCCACAATTAAGCGGTGGCGTCTGGATGATTAAAAATGCCATCACAATTGGGCCCAATGAATGGCATATCTGGAGTTGGCAAAATTGGTTTGTTATCTTGATGGGAATTGCCGATATTTTAGTCGTCTACTGGCGGCTTATTCGGCGTTACCGGCAAATGCAAATGTGGCACGTGATTGGTGAGTTGCATTACATTGCTGATGGTCATTTAGATCACCGGATTAATTTGCGGGTTAACCGTGATTTGCAACGTGTGATTGATAGTGTGAACACACTAGTCGATAGTACTGTGCGCTCAATGGAAGAAGAACGCAAGATTGAAAAGAGTAAGGATGAATTGATTACCAATGTCAGTCATGATTTGCGAACGCCATTGACCTCAATTATCGGGTATCTTGGTTTGATTGAAGATAACCAGTATCAAACCAAGGAAGAGCTGATGAAATATACCCACACTGCTTTTGTGAAGGCGCAACAAATGAAGGTCTTGGTTGAAGATTTATTTGAATACACGAAGGTTCGGCAAACATCGACGCCCATTACTAAAACAACCTTTGATATGGAACAGATGTTAGAACAATTAGCGGCCAGTTTCGAGTTAGAAGCGAACAAAAAGGGGATGCGGATTAGCGTCACCTGTAATCCGGCACCGTTAATGATGGAAGCCGATACTGAAAAACTCGGTCGCGTATTCAATAATTTAATTGCCAATGCTTTGAAATATGGCAAAGGTGGTAAAAAAATTATGTTAGCAGCTGAAAAAATCGGGCAAGAAGCGATTATTAAGGTATCAAATGATGGGCAACAGATTCCCAGTGATTCATTAAATCAACTCTTTGATCGTTTTTATCGGGTTGAAGCATCGCGTTCACAAGAAACTGGGGGGACGGGGCTTGGACTAGCAATTACCCAAAGCATTGTTGCATTACATGGTGGCTATATTTATGCTGATTCAACGCCAGCTTTAACCAGTTTTGTGATACACTTACCTTTGAAGTTAGGTCAGCAGATTGATCCTCAAACTGTTGGCGCAAAATCAGTTAAGGAGTAATGTTGTGTTAAAAAAATTAGTACAATATATGATGGTCGGCTTACTGGCAATTGCACCGGTGGGTGGGCTTTTGAGCGCACAGACTACTGAAGTTACAGCGGCAAGTACGCCGGTGAGTTTACCAGCCGCCCCGCAAATCGATGCGAGTGCAGCAATCGCGCTTGACCCAGCAACGGGACAAGTATTATATGAACAAAATGCAGATCAGGCGTTACCAATCGCTTCCATGACGAAGATGATTACGGCCTACATCGTATTAGAACAAATTAAACAAGGTAAATTGACGTGGGAACAAACGGTGAAACCCGATGCGCTTATTTATCAATTAAGTCAAAATAAGGATTTAACGAATGTCCCCCTTCAAGTAGATGGCCAATATACTGTCAAAGCTCTTTTCCAAGCGATGATGGTGGCTTCTGCTAATGATGCGGCAATGATGCTTGCCAACCAAGTAGCCGGGTCACAAAAGAACTTTGTTGATTTAATGCGTCAGAAAGTGGCGGACTGGGGAATTAAAGACGCCCAACTTTATTCTGTTTCAGGTTTAAATAATACCTTCCTTGGTGCGGAAGTCTATCCAGGTAGTCCAGCTGACGCTGAAAATGAAATGAGTGCGGCAGATGTCGCCATCGTTGCGCAAAAGTTGTTGACTGATTACCCTGAAATACTTGAAACAACCAAACAAGCGCATTTTACATTTGGGGCCCAGACAAGTGATGAAACGGCCATGTCAACGTGGAACTTAATGTTGCCAGGTGAAAGTAATGCGCCGCAAGGCTATGTGGTTGATGGTTTAAAAACTGGGACAACGGATAAAGCGGGCGATTGTTTTACCGGAACGGCGACCAAAGATGGGCAACGGATTTTAACAGTGGTAATGCATGCTAATGGTGAGAATACGGGGCGTCGGTTCATTGAGACCAATAAATTAATGCAATATGTCTTTGATGGCTGGCAGCCAAAACAATTGGTGCCTGCTAACCAAAGTGTCGCCGCGTATAAGACCGCAACCGTCAAATATGGTCGGCAAAAGACGCTTCAATTGGTGACTGATCAAGCAATCTCAATGTGGGTACCGAAGGGCACGAGCACAGCCAATATTGACTGGCACTATCAAGCAATTAAAGGTGGCCAAAAACGACAATTACAAGCGCCCATTAAAAAGAATGTACAAGTTGGTCAAGTGACACCGCAACTAAATGGTGTGTCAAACCGCTATATTGGCCAAACACCGCAGTATCAATTACGGACAAAGACGGCCGATGCTAAAGCTAATTTATTTGTTTTAATTGGCGGCGGCATTCACGAATTTTTCACGAATTTATTTTAGTTAGCATTTAAACGCGACACTTAATTGTGGCGCGTTTTTTTATGGATGCGATTATAAGCCGTTTCAAGCGCAGCATAGTTAAATCGTGCTATAATTAAAATCATTCACAGGAATCTTGAGGAGGACGAAAATGGCTTTAACATTAGATGCATGTACGTTAATTCTAAAAGAGCATCATTTATTAAAAAGTGTGGCGCTCAATGGCGATCCAACGTTAAATATGACTGGCATCGCATATGATTCACGGCAAGTGACTGAGGACACGCTCTTTTTCTGTAAAGGGAATTTTCGCCCCATCTATTTAACAAATGCAAAAGAATTAGGGGCCGTGACATATGTTGCCGAACAAGCGCTTGTTGAAGGCAACGGGATGAATGCCTTAATCGTCACGAATGTCCAAAAAGCAATGGCGGTTTTATCAGCGGCTTTTTATGACTATCCACAGGACGATTTATTTATCGTGGCTTATACTGGGACGAAAGGCAAGACAACAGCGGCCTACTTTACCCAATCGATTCTACAAGCGGCAACACGGCACAAGACGGCGTTATTTTCAACAATTGACCGGGTCTTAGGGCCTAAAGCGGAGGATCGCTTCAAATCGGATTTAACGACACCCGAAAGTTTGGATCTATTCCGTGATATGCGCAAAGCTGTTGAAAATGGTATGACGCACTTAGTGATGGAAGTCTCGTCACAAGCGTATAAGAAAAACCGGGTGTATGGGTTAACATTCGATGTTGGCTTCTTCTTAAACATTTCGCCTGATCATGTCGGGCCAAATGAGCACCCTAATTTTGAAGATTATTTACACTGTAAATTACAATTATTGGTTAACTCACGGCGTTGCGTGATTAATGCGCAAACACAATATTTTGCGGATGTCTATGCAGCAGCAACAGCGACGACCGATCCTGAATCAATTTACTTATTTGCTGAAACAAATTATCAACCAACGATCCCGGTGGTCATTGACTTCCGCTTCGGAAATTTAGCAACGGGCTTAGCAGAAAGTCGCTTTAAAGTTACCGCAGCTTCTGAACGGGCCATTCAACTTGGCGTTTCTGGTGATTACCAATTGCGGCTAATAGGCGATTTCAATGAAAGTAACGCAACGGCTGCGGTGATTGGTGCCAGTTTAGCGGGGGCTGATTTAATTGCAGCGCAACAAGGGGTGCGCGATTTGCGGATTCCAGGGCGAATGGAAACTTTGGCCGTTCCAGGGCATGGGCAAGTGTATGTCGATTACGCACATAATTATGCCAGTATGAAGGCCCTCTTGAGTTTCTTACAAAAAGAATACAATCAACCACGGCTATTAGTCGTCGTTGGTAGCCCTGGTGATAAAGGCGTTTCTAGACGTGCTGGTTTTGCGCAGGTGCTTAACGAATATGCAGATCGTGCTATCTTGACAACGGATGATCCGGGATTTGAAGATCCAGCAGCGATTGCCGCTGAAATTTTGGCCGGGATAGACCAGACTAAGGTGACAACTACCATTGAAATTGATCGTGCAACAGCGATTGAACAAGCAATTACGGAAAGTAAACCTGGCGAAATTGTTGTTTTAGCGGCTAAAGGGGCCGACGCTTATCAGAAAGTGCGTGGGGTCGATACGCCATATCCAACTGATATGGTGATTGCTAAGCAAGTGGCTGCTAAGTTGAGCTAAGCAACGGTTTTTTAAGATTTTTTAATCAGATGGAGATTTAATTGCTATTCTGATGTGTGTCTCGTAGAATAAAGGTGAACCAATAGGAGTTGGAGGGGTTATTATGAAAAAGATGGTTACAGTTAGTACAGTTTTGTTATCAGGACTACTGCTATTAGGGGCATGTGGTCAAAGTAGTACAGCCAATCAAGATGCTGATGCTAAGCAAAGTTCGACCACAGCGAGTCTCAAAGCACGTGAAAGTAGCGTTGCCAAACGCGAAAGTCAACTTTCAAGTAGCGCCAGTCAATTGAAGGCCAGTTCCAAAGCAGAAACGGCATCTTCAACTGAAGTAGCATCCTCACAAGCAAGTTCATCAACGGCAAGTGTCGCTGAATCATCATCAACTGCGACAACGACAAGCAGCAGTAGTAGTCAATCTGCGAGTCAATCAAGTAGCAGTGTACCAACAACGAATACAAATACAACTACGCCACAACAAACAACTGCCGTCGATGGCAACCAAGCGATTAAATTAGTCGTTCAACAAGTTGGCGCACAATTTGGGCAAACCGCATCGTATTTGAACAATGGTTTAATCACACGCAGTGGACAACAAGGCTATCTCATTAATATTTATGTACCAAATGAAGATCAACCACGCGCAGGTTATTTTGTTGTTCAAGCAACAGGCGCAGTGGAACAAATCTGGTAATTAAAGGGTTAACCGGAGGAGAGTGACGACAGAGTACCTTTAAAAGTCACCAATTAAAAAAGGGGTTAGGACAAAAGATAATTTTGTCCCGATCCCTTTTTAAATGTTTTCGGGAAAACGATTGACAATTAGTGAGACTCGTGTAAAATATTTTTAGTAAACCGTAACAATTACGATTTAGAAAAGAGGAGCAAAAGATGCGTAAAAAAGGTTTGGAAATCATGGCGGGAATCTTACTACTAATGTTATTAGTAGCTGGTTGTGGTCACAGTACGAAAAAAACGAATGGGATGCAGGTCGTATCGTCACTTGATTTTTATGGCGAGGCTGCTCGGGCGGTTTTAGGTCAGCAAGGCCACGTGACGTCGATTATCAATAGTCCGAGTTTAGATCCACATTCGTACGAAGCAACGACCAATGATGCTAAACGCGTGGCTAAAGCGGATGTTGTGATTCAAAATGGGCTTGGATACGACAGCTGGTTAAATAAAGTAGTCAAGAGTGTCCACCCAGATGACCAAACTGTATTGACAGTCAGCCAATTAATGCAACAGTCTAATGGCGCTAACGAACATTTATGGTATGATTTAAAGACGATGCCAACGTTGACCAAACGCTTGGTGACTGAATTTAGTAAGCGCGATCCGCAACATAAGGCAACGTATCAACAAAATGGTGCGGCGTATCTAAAAAAATTAGCCGTATTAAACGGACAACTCCAACAACTAAAGGCGCGGGCCAAAGGACAACAAGTGGCTGTTAGTGAACCTGTTTTCGACTATGCTTTGGCCGATATGGGCTACACAGTCGCCAACCAACACTTTGCCAAAGCAATTGAAGATGGCACTGATCCGTCACCGAAGGATATTACAACGATGCGGGATTTAATTAAAAACCATCAGATTGCCTTTTTAGTGATTAATAAGCAAGAAGAAAGTCCCGTTATTAAACAAATGCACGAACTAGCGGATCGACAAGGCGTGCCAGTTGTGCAAGTGACGGAAACGCTACCTGCGAAAAAGACATATTTAACATGGATGCAACAGCAATTTGATGCAGTTAGAAAGGCTCAGGACTCAAAATGACAGAATTAGTGAATGCACAACATTTAGGGCTTGCTTTTAGTAACCGCCAAGTACTAAAAGATCTCAGCTTTACGATTGAACGTGGTAGTATGACGAGTTTAATCGGTCCAAACGGGGTTGGTAAAACAACTTTGGTGCGCCTATTAATTGGTAATTTACAACCGACAGAAGGACAGCTCAGGTTTACCCCAGATAAGCAAACGTTAAATATTGGTTATGTGCCACAGTTTAGAAATTTAGAAGCTGAATATCCGTTGTCCATTCGTAGTTTTGTCAGTTTAAATCAATTCGAGAGCCGGCTACCGTGGAAATCGCGCAAGGAACGGCAAGCACTTGATCAAATATTGGAACAGACCCATTTGACGTCATTACAAAAGACGACCATGGGGAACGCTTCTGGTGGTGAAAAGCAAAAGGCGTATTTAGCGCAAGCGTTAATCAGTAAGCCTGATTTATTGATTTTAGATGAATCGACAGCGAGTTTGGATATTGAAACCAAAGAAGAAGTGATGGCGCTTGTTGCAGAGTTGAACCGGGAACATGGCTTGACGGTGATCTTTGTCACCCATGATCTGGAATTGGCACGAAAATACACAGATCAATATTTATTGTTAAAACGAGATCAATATGAAGCCGGTCCAATGAGTCAGTTGGATCCTAATTTGGAATTAGATTAAAGCGGAGGATAAGCGAGTGTTAACTTTTGATTTTATGCGGCATGCGTTTGCTGCCAGTACTTTTATCGCAATTACCTGCGGTTTAATCGGGGTATTTGTTGTTGCACGTAATATGTCATTTTTAGCGCATACCCTATCTGAAATCGGATTTGCCGGGGCCTCATTCGGAGTCTTTATGGGGATTGCTCCATTAAACGGGATGTTAATATTTACATTACTTAGTTCAATTACAATTGGACAGATGAGCGCGAAAGAATCACGCCGGGAAGCGTCGATTAGTGCCATTTCGAGTTTGTTTATCGGTTTGGGAATTCTCTTTTTATCCCTTTCAAATCGGAATGCCAGTTATGCGACCAATATTTTATTTGGCTCGATTATCGGGATTAGCCTGGCAGATGTTTATCAATTAGTCATCCTCTCTGGGGCAATTATGATTGGGCTGCTTGTCTTTTACCGGTACTTAGTGTTTGATTCATACGATCCGATTGGCGCTCAAGCCCAAGGGTTAAAGACCAATTTACTATCGATTTATTTTTTAATTTTATTGGCGATTAGTGTTAGCATTGCCGCTCAGATTGTTGGGTCATTGCTCGTATTTATCTTAGTTACGATTCCAGCGTTCATTGCTAAATATTTAGCGAAGAGCGTACCAGGAATGTTGGCAATCTCAGTAGCCGCAGCGCTATTAGGGGTTTGGCTCGGTTTATGGCTTGGCTATCTAACGAACTGGCCAGTGACCTTCTTCATCGCAACAATTGAGTTTGGCTTTTACTTTATTGCATTGTTATATCATCGCCGAATTAGTCGTTAAAAAAACGCCCTCAATGATTGAGGGCGTTTTTTTATGGGGCTTAATTTAGTTTAGTGAGTAGGGTTTCAAGTTGCGCTAACCGTTTTTCGAAAACGGCAAAAGCGCGTTCAAGATAGTCAGCACTTGTCATATCGACCCCAGCTTGTTGCATAATCTCAATTGGATAGGCGGAACTACCGGCTTTTAGGTAGTCTAGGTAGTGCTCAAGGGCACCCGGTTGTTTGGTGCTAATGCCATTAGCCAAGGTAGTTGCTGCGGCAAATCCGGTTGCGTATTGGTAAACGTAATAGTTCATATAGAAATGTGGGATTCGAGTCCATTCAAGGGCAATCTGGGGATCGTTAACCACGGCAGGTCCATAGTAACGGGCATTGATTTCAGCATATTGTTGCGACATGAATTCGGCGGTTAGAGGCTGTCCATTGGCAGCGGCAGTGTGCATCGCATGTTCGAATTCAGCGAATTGTGTTTGACGGAAAACCGTGCCTTTAAAACCGTCTAAATAGTAGTTCAATAGATAGGCTTGGACCTTAGGATCAGACTGGGTTTGCAATAAATATTCTGTTAAGAGATTTTCATTGGTTGTTGATGCAATTTCGGCTACAAAAATCGGGTAGTCACCATAAACGTAATCTTGGGTCTGGCGGGTGAAGGCACTGTGGACACTATGGCCTGTTTCGTGGACCAATGTGTATAAGTTGTTTAAATCGTTTTGCCAGTTCAGCAAAATAAACGGATCGGTATCATAGGCACCACCAGAATAAGCGCCACTTCGTTTCCCCTGATTTTCGCAAACGTCAATTAAGCGATCATCAAAAATATGGGCAACCTGTTTGGCATAGTCGGGTCCTAGGATAGCCAGGGCTTCTTTGGCGGTCACTTGTGCTTGTTCATAAGTGTAGGTTAATGCGGGCTTTCCTAGAAGTGGGGTGTAGAGATCGAACATGTGCAATTCAGATAAATTCAGTTGTTTTTTGCGTAATTCAGTATAGCGGTGCAAAAGTGGTAAGTGGTGGTTTACCTGATCAACCAAAGTTGTATAGACAGTTTCAGGAATAGCTTTGGGGGCTAAAGCAGCTTGACGAGCACTATCGTAATGATGGACTTGAGCCAAGTAGTTGTGCCCTTTGATTTCGGTCGCAAGCGTTGTCGCAAACGTATTTTTAAACTGGCCATAAGTTGTATAGAGTGCTTCAAAGGCTTCTTGGCGCACTGTTTTGTTTGTTGATTGTAAGAGTTGGCTATACACCCCATCTGAAAGTTGCAACGTTTGCCCGTTTTCGTCAGTCACTTTCGGAAATTGTAAGTCAGAATTATCCAAGACGCTGAAGGTTTGACTAGCGGCGCCAAAGATATCACCGGCAGCAGCTAATAAAGCTTCTTCTTGCCCAGATAAGACATGGGACCGACTATCAGTAATGGTCTGAATAAAATGCTCATATGTTGCTAATGCAGGGGTATTTGCAATCCAATCCATCAATTGCGCTTCAGGGATGGCAAGGATTGCAGGTTCTAAAAAGGCCGCTGCTGCTGAAACTTCGGCAGCTAGTGCATCAACTTGGGCTTGGTAGCCTTGATAAATTGCGTTGGTAGTGTCTTGGTCATTTTTCATGCTAGCATAAACATAGACCGTTTCGAGTTGGCGGAAAGTAGCTAAGCTTTGTTCGATTGTAGCGACCAATTGACTGGCCGATTCAAACGGACGATCAAGTGCTTTGAGGGTCGGTAATTGTGCTTTAACTTTCTTAAAGGCCGCTTCGAAAGCTGCATCATTTTTGAAAATAGTGGTTAAGTCCCATGTGAGCTTTTCTGAAACAGCATCACGGGTAGGGAGTTGTTGAGTTGACATATGAAACCTCCATTAATTAAGACTAATTGCTTACATTTTAGCATAAAAGCGATTAAGAAAGCGTTATTCAACAGTTGAAGGAAATATTAAAATTATGTAACTTTTCTTAAAAGACGTTGTTTGAAATGATATTTTCGCTATAATAGCACATAGCATTGATCCATAATAGAAGGGGAACACCTATGCAGAATTCTAAATTTTTTGGCTCTCGAGAAGCCAACTACAAAAAGGTTAAAAAGCATCGCACGATGAAAGTTTTGATACTAATTCTAACGCTAGTCCTCTTCGGGGGTGGCGCGTACGCGTTACGTATCAGTAATCAAGTGAAGTCTGCAGCAAATAAAATTTATAAACCATCGGCTACCAAAAAAGCCGCTAAAACAATTAAAAACAGCAAACCATTCGCTATCTTGTTGTTAGGGGTTGATACCGGTGCTGAGGGGCGGGTTGATAAAGGAAACTCGGATACAATGATTGTCGCAACGGTTAATCCCGATAAAGAAGAAGTAAAATTGGTTAGTATCCCACGAGATACGCTAGCGCAACTTCAAGGGGCAAAGCAGTTTGATATGCAGAAGATTAATGCTGCTTATAATGTCGGCGGTTCTGATATGGCAATGTCGACGGTTGAAAAGATGTTTGCTGTGCCAATCAATTATTATGTGACGGTTAACATGGGGGGCCTCTCTCGTATTGTAGATGCCGTCGGTGGAGTTGACGTTGATGTACCCTTTAACTTTGAATGGAATGGAAGCGAGTTTACTAAGGGTAAAATGCATCTTAAAGGAAAAGCTGCTTTAGATTACTCACGAATGCGTTACGACGATCCAGAAGGCGATTACGGTCGGCAAAAACGACAAAAACAAGTAATCACGTCGATGATTAATTCCGCAGTCTCGCTTAAGTCCTTGACCAACTTTGAGTCCATCCTAGACTCTTTATCAGATAGTGTCGCTACTAACTTGAGTTTTGATGACATGGTGGCAATTCAAGCGAACTATCGAAAGGCAGCTAAATCAATTAAATCTGACGTTTTAACTGGCCGCAATGCAGATATTGATGGCGCCTCTTATCAAATCCCAACAAATGAAGAGATTCAACGGGTTTCCGATGTTTTGCGGACATCACTGGGCTTAGAAAAAACAACGATTAACAACGCAGAAACTAAACAAAATGATTTGAACACGTACTTTACCGGTGAAGAAAATCACCAAGAATTTACGGTTTATCCCGAAAGAGTGATGAATGGTGAAAAGAGTGCGACAACGACAACGCAAAGTAATTATGGTTACTCGAATAGTGCGACTTATAGTGACAATACTGGTAACACCACCAATACTTGGCAAACGCAACAATCGACAAATCAGTGGCATGCAGGCTATTAAAAATGAATTGAAAAGCGGTCCCTTGGCAAACGGGGGACCGTTTTTTTATTGCGATAATTAGTTACGTTTGGCAAGTGATTATTTATACGATTAGGGGGTGAACAATAGTTTACATTTATAAGGGGGAACGGTATCATTTAAAGCGATACAAAAAGACAAAAAAGAAGGGTGTGGCGTGTCGTGTATTTGCTTGTAAATGTTGTTGGATTACTGATTTTTATTGGAGTCGGCTTTCTATTCTCAAAGAAAAAGAAAGAAATCGATTGGCGTTCTGTCCTAATCATGTTAGTGATTAACTTAGTCCTCGCTTGGTTTTTAACGAGTTTTTCAATCGGGCGGGACATTGTTTTAGGCGCAGCAAATGGATTTAACTGGTTAGTGCAAATTGCCTATACTGGGATTGCTTTTGCGTTGCCAAGTTGGGTTAATGTGAAACAAATGGATTTTGTGGCGAGTGTGCTCTTACCAATCTTGATGATTATTCCATTATTCGATATTCTAACGTATATTGGCGTCTTACCGTGGGTGATTAAATGGTTAGGCCGCGGATTAGCTAAGATTACCGGACAACCAAGGTTTGAATCATTCTTTGCAGTTGAAATGATGTTTTTGGGCAATACCGAAGCATTGGCTGTTTCAAGCTTACAATTGAAACAAATGAAAGCAGAACGAACATTAACACTTGCGATGATGTCAATGAGCTGTGTCACAGCTTCCATCATCGGCGCATATACACAGATGATGCCGGGCCAATTTATTTTAACGGCGATTCCGGTCAACATTATTAACGCTATTATTGTCACCAATATTTTAAATCCAGTGAAAGTCACCCCTGAAGAAGATACGATTGCTAAAATGAGTGGGAGCGGTTCTGCCGCTGTTGAAGCAACCGAAATTGTTGAAGGCAAAGTAGAACGTGAACCCTTCTTCTCATTTTTAGGCGATTCAATCTTAAATGCTGGTAAATTAGTTTTAATCATCACGGCCAATGTCATTGCCTTTGTTGCGTTGGCGGCCTTAATCGACAAGGTACTCCAATTAGTGAATCCGTGGATTACTCTTGAACATTTACTTGGAATTGTGATGTTCCCATTTGCATGGTTGATGGGACTTGATGTGCATCATGCCTTTGAATTTGCCCAATTCATGGGGACGAAGTTAGTGACCAACGAATTCGTTGTCATGGGTAAGGTACAACATTCAATTGGCAGTTTCGCACCACATTATCAAGCTGTCTTAACGGTGTTTGTAACGTCATTTGCCAACTTCTCAACTGTTGGGATGATCATCGGCGCTTTCAAGGGGCTTGTCGACCGTGAAAAGAATGATATGATTGCCAAAAACGTTGGTTACATGTTGCTATCTGGCATCTTAGTATCATTGCTTTCTGCTGCAACAGTTGGCTTATTTGTTTGGTAGTCTAAAGCGGACGACGATTGGGCGCAAAGCCAACTGGGTTTGAAATCCTGGCATGCGCTAGTTTGAATTCAGTGAGCCGAATCCAACTTGCCAAACTTGACGGTTCAAGGGCTTTGTGATATATTTTGAACATTATAATAAATGTAGCCATCGATAAAGTACTTAGTTTTAGCAATCAATCACAGAGAGAGTAACCTAGTTGAGAGTTACTTATTGATTAAAGTTGACAGCTTTTGAGGCTTGGATGAATATCCCGCTAGCAGATAGCGTTATCAACAGCTGAAATTAAAGGTGGTACCGTGCATAAAGCACCCTTGTCAAATGACGAGGGTGCTTTTTTTATTTTTTATAAAATGTAAATTCAGAGAGGATTGGCAGATATGCGAACAAGAACAACATATTGTGGATTAGTTGGGGAAGAATTCCTTAACCAAGAAGTTGTATTACACGGTTGGGTGCAAAGCCAACGTAATTTTGGGAACTTAATTTTCGTTGATTTAAGAGACCGCGAAGGCATCGTTCAATTGGTGTTTAATCAAGAGACAGATGCAGCGATTTTTCAAATCGCAAGTAAATTAAAAAGTGAATACGTCGTTGAAGTTCAAGGGACGGTAATGGCGCGTGATGAAGCTGCCATTAATCCAGATATGAAGACGGGCAAAATTGAAGTGATTGTTAAAGACTTAGTGGTCTTGAACAAAGCTGAAACACTCCCATTTGAAATTTCAGATAACAACACGGCTTCTGAAGATTTGAAATTGAAATATCGGTATTTAGATCTTAGAAGACCAGAAATGCAAAATGCCATTAAAACCCGGGCTGCCATCACACGTGCCGTTCATAGTTATTATGATAACAACGGTTATTTAAATATTGAAACCCCCAACTTAACGAGTTCAACACCTGAAGGGGCCCGTGATTACTTGGTACCGTCCCGGGTCTACCCAGGGAGTTTCTATGCATTGCCCCAATCGCCACAATTATTCAAACAATTGTTGATGTCAGCTGGCTTTGACAAATATTACCAAATCGCTCGGTGCTTTAGAGACGAAGATTTACGCGGGGATCGGCAACCTGAATTCACCCAAATCGACGTTGAAACAACGTTCTTATCAGATGTTGAAATTCAAACTGAAACAGAAGGCTTATTGAAAAAAGTTATGAAGGACGTCAAAGGAATTGATGTACAAACACCATTCCCACGTTTGAAATGGCAAGATGCAATGGATAAGTACGGTTCCGATAAACCTGATGTTCGTTTTGACATGCAAATCCAAGATATTACTGAAATTGTGAAAGATTCTGAATTTAAGCCATTTTCTGAAGCTATTGAAGCGGGCCAATTTGTCCGGGCCATTGTGGTGAATCATGCTGCGCCTAAATACTCACGTAAAGCATTAGAGGAACAACAACAATATATTGAACGGTATGGCGCTAAGTCATTGTTATGGGCTAAATACGCTGGCGGTAAATTATCAGGCGCTTCTGCTAAAGGTTTGTTACCACATCAAGATGCCCTTGTTGAACGCCTGCACTTAGCGGATGATGATTTAATCTTAATCATTGCCGGTAACTTCCAAGTAGTTTGTGATAGCTTAGGTTATTTGCGGACACACTTTGCTAAAGAAATGGATATGATCGACAAGAATCAATTTGCATTTACATGGGTCGTCGATTGGCCATTATTTGAATACGATGAAGGCTTTGGCAAATGGATTGCAGCACACCATCCGTTCACTCGTCCACGTGATGAAGATATTCCATTATTGGATACTGATCCACACAAGGCGCACGCCATTTCATACGATATCATCTTGAATGGTTATGAATTAGGTGGCGGTTCACTCCGTATTTTTGATCCAGAAGTCCAAGAAAAAATGTTATCTGTTTTAGGAGTTGCACCTGAAGTTGCTCAAGAACGTTTTGGGCACTTATTAAATGCTATGAAATTTGGTTTCCCACCATCAGGCGGCTTAGCAATTGGTTTAGATCGTTTCGCAATGTTACTTGCTGGTCGCGACAATATTCGGGACGTGATTGCCTTTCCTAAGAATTCACGGGCCACAGAACCAATGACCAATGCGCCCAGTGAAGTAACACCCGAACAATTAGCAGAATTAGGGATTGAAGTGCACCCTAAACAGAAGGACTAGGCATAATCAAGTGCAGTCAATTAAGTAAAGGAGTATTGCCATGGAAGAAATGTTTACGATTTTAGGCGGTATGGGGCCGGCAGCAACCGAAACCTTTGTGCATCTAATTAACGAATTAACGCCGGCCAAAAAGGATCAAGATTATCTAAACTACGTCGTGTTCAACCACGCTGAAATTCCAGATCGCACTGCGTATATCCTCGACAACAGTCAAGAAAATCCGTTGCCCGTTATGTTAAAAGATATTCGCCAAATGAATTTGTTAGCGCCGAAATTCATGGTAATGACCTGTAATACAGCCCATTACTTCTACGACGAATTACAAGCTGAAGCAAACTTTGACATCATTCACATGCCACGGGAAACAGTCAAACATATGCAACAAACAATTCCAGGTTTGAAGAAAATCGGTGTTCTCAGCACAACTGGGACCCGGCAAGCGGGCATTTATCAAAAAGCAATTGCCGCCTTTGGTCTTGAAAGTGTTGTGCCCAACCAAGAATTGCAAGATATGACGATGAGCTTGATTTATGATGATATCAAGGCTACCGGTGAGTTCAGTCACGCTAAGTATCAACAAATTGTTGATACAATGTTAACTGATTACGATTGTGACGCGGTTATTCTGGGGTGCACCGAACTCAGTGTCGCGCAAGCTGAATTCCCTTTGTATCCTGACAAAGTGATTGATCCAATGACAGTGGTTGCTCAAAATATTGTCGACGGACTTTATAACAAATAGCAATTACTCATTAAGTTTTCACAAAGAGCATCCCGGGTTGACGTTGATTGAACGGCAGTCTGGTATACTACGATAAATATTGATATAGAAGGTGACAGCATGCAAGCAAACGGTAAAAACTTTACCCCCATTTTATTGGGGAGTGATTTTAACGTTTACGGGATGGCCCGTTCGTTTTATGAAATGTATCATGAACCTGTTAAGGCCTACGCAAGTCAAGAATTAGCACCAACTCGGTTTACAAAAATTGTCGATTTAGAATTGATTCCAGGATTTAGTGAAGATCCGGGGTTCATAACTGAAATGCTAAAGTTAAAGGAACGCTACCGCAATAGTGATGGCCCAGTCATTTTGATTGGCTGTGGCGATGGCTATGCTAGCTTGATTTCACAACATAAAGCGGAATTAGAAGACGTTTTTGTTTGTCCATACATCGATCATGATTTATTAGAAAAGTTAACCTACAAGGAAACTTTCTACGAAATCTGTGACAAATATGACTTACCATATCCCAAGACCCACATCATTACCAAGCAAATGGTTGAAAATCAACAAGTTGAGCAGCCATTTCCGTATCCAGTGGCATTAAAGCCAGCTGATTCAGTTGAATGGCTTGACGTGCATTTTGAAGGCCGCAAAAAAGCCTTCACAATTAAAAATGAAGCCGAATTCCAAGATATTATGCGAAAAGTATACGATAATGGCTATCAATCGGATATGATCTTACAAGACTTCATTCCAGGTGATGACAGTCGAATGCACGTGATGAACATCTATGTGGATCAGCAACACCACGTAAAGATGATGTGTTTAGGCCATCCATTATTAGAAGATCCAGCACCCGCAGCTATTGGGAATTATGTGGCGATTTTACCTGAGTACAATGAACAAATTTATCAACAAGTCCAGAAATTCCTCGAAGATATCAAGTTTACGGGTTATGCCAATCTTGATATGAAATATGATGAACGCGATAACACCTACAAGTTATTCGATATCAATTTACGGATGGGCCGGAGTAGTTTCTTTGTTACCTTAAACGGCTATAACTTAGCCCAATGGGTTGTAAGAGATTATGTGCTAAATGACTTGCAAGATGAACCAGTAGTTTGGGCGAATAAAGATGAAGACAGTCCCGCACTCTGGTTGGGTGTTTCAGTTGACGTCTTTAAGAAATACGCGCGTAATAATGCTGAAAAAACCAAAGCGTTGGAACTTATCAAACAAAAGCGCTATGGCACCACTTTTGAATATAGCAAAGATATGAATCTTAAACGATGGTTATTGCTTAAATGGATGTTGCACAACTACCGTAAAAATTTTGCGAAGTTTTTCAAAGAAAATAAAGAATAACATGCCCAAAATATTAAAAAAGCCCATCATCGTTCATAGATGATGGGCTTTTTTTAGTGGCCTTAGAAAAATGCCGTGGGAGGGTTGCCACTTTGTGGTAAATGATGCAATATGAAGTTGGAACAATGCGGTGGCCTTTATGATGTAATTTTTGAATGAATGCTTTATTTTTGTAGCAAAAACGATATAATAAAGCAAATAATAACTTACCATGCTCGCCGTTATGTTGACTGGCCATTAGTGTTAAAGTGCCGTTAGATACGATTATGAATGTAGTAAGTAATTGAAAAAGGTGGAAAAATGATGCACTCATTAGATATTGAGCGATTAAAAGAGATGTCAAATTTTGAAGTTGCCGCTTTGTTCTTAGAAAATTCCGAAAAAAATACAATGCATAATACGCCAATTAACGTTGGTCGCGGAGATCCTAACTGGATCAATACGCGCGCGCGACTAGCTTTTAATAAGCTTGTTGAATTTGGCATCGAAGAAGCAGCTAAGAAAATTAACGAAGCTGATGGCGATATGGCCGGTTATGTTGACAAAGTAGGGATTGCACAACGGTTGCATGCGTATCTTGATGCCCACCATAAAACCGATCGATTCATACTCGCCTTTTTAGATTACACCGAAAAACGTATGGGCCTCAATCAGGATGAGTTGGTCTATGAATTTGTCGATGGTGCACTTGGCAATCACTATCCAATGCCTTCTAGAAGCTTAGTCAATGTGGAAAAAATTCTGAACAAATACCTTGAAGTGTCATTATACAACGGTGAAAAATTAGCTAATCAAACGGATGTCTTCCCGACAGAGGGGGGGACAGCCGCAATGGTTTACTTGTTCAAGGAATTAAAGATTAGCCACATTTTACGCCCTGGCGATACGATTGCCATTAATACCCCAATCTTTACCCCTTATTTACAGATTCCAGAATTAAGTGAATATAAATTAAAACAGTTTGATGTGAGTTCAGTTGAAGACGACAACTGGCAAATGATGGACGCTAAGTTTGAAGAATTAAAAGACCCAACCGTTAAAGCCTTTTTTGTTGTTAATCCAACAAATCCCACTTCACGGGCTTTCAGTAAGCATGCGTTAGCTAAAATTAAAGAGGTTGTTGAAGCAAACCCAGAAATTGTCATCATTACGGATGATGTTTATGGGACTTTTGTAAATGATTTCCAAACAATTTACGCAATTGCACCTCGAAATACGATGTTAGTTTATTCATATTCAAAACTTTATGGGGCGACGGGGCATCGTTTAGGGCTGCTGGCAGTGCACCAAGATAATGTTTTTGATGAAATTATTGCTAAGCGAACCGCTGATGACCCAGCAGTTAAGGCAGAATTTGAAAAACGATACTCAGTTGTGGCCCCTAAGCCACTAGCAATGAAATTCATTGATCGAACAGTAGCTGACAGTCGTGAAATTGCGTTGTACCATACAGCGGGATTATCGACACCGCAACAAATCTTGATGGCATTATTTAGTTTGACTAGTTTAATTCACGAAGGTGAAAAGGATCCGTACATTGAAGCTTCCAAGAAAATGGTTGATACCCGGTACAATGCTTTTTGGGAATCGATGGGCATGGCATGTGATCATTCTAAAGAAAACGCTGAATACTATGCGGTATTTAACATTTATGATTTTGCTGAAAAAAAATATGGGCATGCATTCCGCGACTATTTCGAAAAGCACGTCAGTTATCTTAATTTCGAAGAAAAATTAGCGTCCAAATATGGAGTCGTTGTGATGGACGGCGCAGGAATGGGGACGGATGATGGCTACTTGCGAATCTCATTAGCGAACCAACCTGCTGAAAATTATGCCATCACTGGCAACCGGATTGCCCAATTGCTAGCTGAATACCATACCCAATTTCAAGCGCGTTAAGTAAAAGCGGGTATTGTGGGTCAGTTTTTTTGCAAGGTGCTTCGATTTAGAGCATATGATATAAAAAAGAAGTACTGCGGCCGTTGACCTATACCCCAATTGTTAAAGTAAAAACTTTAATGATTGGGGTATTTTGATGACTAAAATTTCTAAACAGACAAAATTAAAAGCAATCCTTGAGTATCATCAAGGAGAATTTAGTAAGAATCAAATCAGTAGAAAATACGGCATAAATCAAACAAGATTTAATTTGATGTGTGTAGCGTATGAATACTTTGGCCCTGATTTTTTATTAAATCCACCTAAAATTACGAGCACTTTTAGAATTAAGATTGCTAGTTGGGCAATTCAAAATAATGCATCATACAGTGCAGTCGCTGCTAAATTTGGTTATATTAATGTACGTCAAATCCAACAATGGAAAGAAATATATCGTACCGAAGGTCCGAATGGTTTATGCTTAATACAAAATAGAATCATGGATAACCTATTACAATACAAAACGTATTCAAATGAAACTAGGCGGCACATCGCCGGTAAAATACCGACAACGTGCCGCCTAGAAAAGACAACTAAATATTTACTTTAACTTTTGGGGTATACCGCACGTGTCGCAGTACTTCTTTTTTAACGGATGATGATTAACAAAACAATTGACCATTTATCGATACCGTTTGTAGACGGTTTTTAGGAATCATGTATAATAAGCTAGAGATAAAATGATTTATAAAGGAGTTTAGCATGGCTGACTTAGTTTATCAAAACATTATTGCGGATTTAAAAAAAGCAATTAACGCAGAATCTTTTCCCAGCATGAAATTACCCGACGAACGGTCGTTAACTGAACACTATCAAGTAAGCCGTAGCTCGGTTAAACGCGCGTTAAACGTCATGGCTAATCAAGGCATTATTTTCAAAAAACGAGGGTCAGGGACCTTTATTAACCCACTGTACTTAAAAGGAGGCTCGTTTTTTAATTACAACGGCTCTAACCTAGGGGTGACCGACAGTTTTAAAGCCGGAAACCGGAAACCGGGAATTAAACTATTAGATTTCCAAGTCATTAAGCCGAGTGCGGAATTACAACGTGACTTGTTTTTGACACCAGATGATTTTGTCTATGAAATTAAACGCCTCCGGTTGTTTGATGACGCCCCTTTCATGATTGAAACCGGCTTTATTCCGATTAAAGTAATGCCGGAATTGACCGAAAAAATTGTGTCGAGTTCAATCTTTAACTACTTGGAAACTGAGAAAAATCAAGAAGTGACACGCGCTTTTTTGTCAATTTTCGCAGAACCATCAACCGATGACGATCAAGCACATTTGAAGTTACAGCCGACGGAACCAGTCGGCATTATGGAGGGCATTTTCTTCTTAGACGATGGGACGCCATTTGAATTTTCAACGATGCGTCTGCATTATCAATACATGAAATATAATACATTCGTTACGGTTAGCGGTCGCGAATAGAGCCGCTATTTTTTTAATCAAAAAATTGGTACGACCCAATATTTAAAATGGTTGACTTTTTTTGGAAATCTAGTATGATGAGAGAGTAGTCAGAAACAATAAAGTTGCAAAAGATGCAACTGGAACTTAAAGTAAAGCTACTAGGAACTTTTTTAAATTAAAAAGGGGTGCTATTAAAATGACAGATTATTCAAGCAAAGAATACCTTGCTAAAGTTGACGCATTTTGGCGGGCTGCAAATTATATCTCAGTTGGTCAATTATACTTAAAAGATAACCCACTATTGAAACGTCCTTTGGAAGCAAAAGACGTTAAGGCAAAACCAATTGGTCATTGGGGCACAATCTCCGGCCAAAACTTCCTATATGCTCATTTAAACCGTGCAATTAATAAATATAACTTAAACATGTTCTACGTTGAAGGCCCAGGCCATGGTGGTCAAGTGATGGTCTCAAATTCATATTTGGATGGTAGCTATTCAGAAATCTATCCAGAAATTTCTCAAGATGCTGAAGGGATGAAGAAATTATTCAAACAATTCTCATTCCCAGGCGGGGTGGCCTCACATGCGGCGCCTGAAACACCTGGTTCAATCCATGAAGGTGGCGAACTTGGTTACTCATTATCACACGGTGTTGGCGCGATCTTAGACAACCCAGACGTTATTGCTGCCGTTGTAGTGGGTGATGGGGAAGCTGAAACTGGCCCATTAGCTGCATCATGGTTATCAAGCACATTCATCAATCCGAAGAATGATGGGGCGGTCTTACCAATTTTGAACTTAAACGGGTTCAAAATTTCTAACCCAACGATTCTTTCCCGTAAGAGTGATGAAGAATTGACGAAGTATTTCGAAGGTAATGGTTGGGAACCAATTTTTGTTGAAGGCGACGATCCTGAAAAGATGCACCCAGCAACTGCTGCTGCGATGGACGAAGCCATCGAAAAAATCCAAGCTATTCAAAAGAATGCGCGTGAAAACGGCGATACATCTCGTCCAGTATGGCCAATGATCGTCTTCCGCGCCCCTAAAGGTTGGACTGGTCCTAAGACATGGGATGGTGTCCCAATCGAGAATTCATTCCGTGCGCACCAAATTCCAGTACCTATCGATAGTGCTGACATGCAACATGTTGATGCGTTAGTTGACTGGATGAAGTCATACCGTCCAGAAGAATTATTTACAGAGGATGGCCAATTAAAACCTGAAATCGCAGCAATTGCCCCTAAAGGCAATATGCGAATGGCTGCTAATCCAATCACTAATGGTGGGATTAATCCAAAACCATTACGCTTACCAGATTATCGGGATTATGCTGTAGATAATTCAGAACACGGAAAAGTTGTTGCCCAAGACATGATTGTTTTAGGCGAATACGTTCGTGATATCATTAAAGATAATGATCAAAATAAAAACTTCAGAATCTTCGGGCCTGACGAAACAATGTCAAACCGGTTGAACCATATTTTTGAAGCGACAAACCGTCAATGGATGGAACCAATCAAACAACCAAATGATCAATATATGGCTTCAGAAGGCCGTGTTCTTGATTCACAATTATCAGAACATCAAGCTGAAGGTTGGTTAGAAGGATATGTCCTAACTGGTCGGCATGGTTTCTTTGCAAGTTATGAATCATTCTTGCGCGTTGTGGATTCAATGTTAACCCAACACTTCAAGTGGTTACGTAAGGCTGATGAACAAGCATGGCGCAACAAGTATCCTTCATTGAACATTATTGCAACCTCAACTGTTTTCCAACAAGATCACAATGGGTACACCCATCAAGATCCAGGGATCTTAACACACTTAGCTGAAAAGAAACCAGAATTCATTCGGGAATACTTACCTGCTGATGCAAATACGTTATTAGCAACAATGGAGACTGTCTTCAAGAGTCAAGAAAAGATCAACTTAGTGGTTGCTTCAAAACACCCACGGCAACAATGGTTCTCAATTGACGAAGCAACAGTCTTAGTTAAGAATGGTTTGAAGATTATTGACTGGGCAAGTACTGATCAAGGTGCTGAACCAGACGTTGTGATTGCAGCCGCTGGGACAGAACCAACCCTTGAAAGTCTAGCCGCTATCTCCATCTTACACAAACAATATCCTGATATGAAGATTCGCTTCATTAACGTTGTTGATTTATTGAAACTTCGTTCACCTAAAGTGGATCCTCGTGGGTTAACAGATGAAGAATTCGACATGTACTTTACAAAAGACAAACCAGTTGTCTTTGCATTCCATGGTTTCGAAGGCTTAATCCGGGATATCTTCTTTGATCGTCACAACCATAACCTTCATGTTCATGGCTACCGTGAAAATGGTGATATTACAACACCATTCGACATGCGGGTCTTGAACCAAATGGATCGTTTCAGTTTAGCCAAAGAAGTTGCGGTTGACGTGCTTGGTGACCAAGCCGGCCAATTCGCACAATCAATGGATGATATGGTTGCTAAACACAATCAATATATCCGTGATGAAGGTACTGATTTACCAGAAGTTGAAGAATGGCAATGGGAACCACTCCGTTAAAATGGTGGTTAGAACAGATTGGCGCAAGCCAATCTGTTTTTTTGTGGATTAGTGGTCGCTGAGCCTTTATTTTTAGGCATAATAACGGTAAACTAGTAGACAAGTATAATTTTAGAAAGAGGCGTTTTTTTATGGCAAAAAATAAAATCCGAGTGCGGTATGCGCCAAGTCCAACAGGTCATTTGCACATCGGAAATGCTCGTACAGCATTATTTAACTATTTATTTGCACGTCACAACAAAGGGACTTTCGTGATTCGGATTGAAGATACCGATACGAAAAGAAATATTGCTGACGGTGAAAACAGTCAGTTAGATAACTTGAAGTGGCTAGGTATGGATTGGGATGAAGGTCCAGACAAGCCTGGTGATTTTGGTCCTTACCGTCAATCAGAACGTCGCGAAATTTACACGCCTTTAATTGAAGAATTAGTGGCTAAGGGATTAGCTTACGAATCATATAAAACAGAAGATGAATTAGCTGAAGAACGGGAAGCGCAAAAAGCAGCCGGCCAAGCACCACGTTACATTTACGAATATGAAGGTATGAGTGATGACGAAATTAAGGCTAGTCAAGCAGCTGCTAAAGCAAAAGGCTTGAAACCAGTTGTTCGGTTACGGTTACCTAAGAATCACGTTTATAAGTTTGATGACATCGTTAAGGGAGAAATCAGTTTTGAATCGGATCGTTTAGGTGGCGACTTTGTCATCATGAAACGGGATGGCATGCCAACTTATAACTTTGCCGTTGTAGTGGATGATCATTTGATGGAAATCACACACGTCTTGCGTGGGGATGATCATATTGCTAATACGCCAAAACAATTGGCTGTTTATGAAGCTTTTGGCTGGGAACCACCAGTCTTTGGGCACATGACATTGATCATCAATACTGAAACAGGTAAGAAGTTAAGTAAACGTGATGAATCAGTACTGCAATTCATTGAACAATACCGCGAATTGGGTTACTTACCAGAAGCGATGTTTAACTTTATCGCCTTATTAGGTTGGTCACCAGTTGGTGAAAGCGAATTGTTCAACCGTCAAGAATTTATCAAGCAATTCGATCCAAAACGTTTGAGTAAATCCCCCGCTAGTTTCGATCAAAAGAAACTCGAATGGGTGAATAACCAATACGTTAAGCAATCAGACCCTAACAAAATTATGGATCTTTCGTTGGACAGCTTGATTAAAGCGGGTAAAATCGCTGAAAATCCCGATAGCAAAACGATTGAATGGGCCCGTCACTTAATTGCGTTATATCAAGATCAAATGAGTTATACAGACCAAATTGTTGAAATGGCGGATGTTTTCTTCGAAGAACCGGAACAATTAGACGCTCAAGCGCTTGAAGAATTAAATAACGAAACAGCCCCCGTTGTTTTGAAAGAATTCAGCGAACGCTTAAAAGATTTGACATTGTTCACAGCACCCCGAATTATGCAAATTATTAAAGGTATTCAAAAAGATACCAAGATTAAAGGTCGTCAATTGTATATGCCAATTCGAATTGCGACGACACGCGAAATGCACGGTCCATCATTACCTGATTCAATCGAATTATTAGGGAAAGACCGGGTCTTAGCCCATCTTGAAAAAACATTAGCTGAAATTAAATAGGATATTTAAAGCCTCCAGGGAACTGGGGGCTTTTTTGTACGATAAATTTATAATTTAAGCAAACGCTAATTGAATAAAAAAGGCCCATAATTGATGACTTCTTTTTATTGATGGAATCTAAACGGTATCAATTAACGGGGAATGATTTTGAATTTAAATTTGCCCGATTTAGTAAGGTTACAGTGATCAGCATTCAAATTCACGGGCTGCGACTTCGCTCAGAAAAGGTGATTTAGTATTGTTCCTTCATTGGTGTTTGGCAGATGAAATAATAGCATGCCATCTGATGAGCATGGAGGGCTTTTTAGATGCCCCGACCGGCTAAAAAACTTAGAAAATTAGTTAACGCTATCATTGTAACCGTTTTAATTGTATAATTAACTTATCCAATTAGGAGGCGTAGATTATGACAAAAAAAGTAGCTTTTATTACAGGTGCAGCACAGGGAATCGGTAAAGCAATTGCACAACGTCTTTCGAAAGATGGCTTTGCAGTTGCCATTGCTGATTTCAATTTAGCAGGTGCCCAAGCAGTCGCAGCAGAAATTAATGAAACAGGCCGGGCCATTGCGGTTAAGGTTGATGTTTCTGATCGTGATCAGGTATTTGCAGCGGTTGAAACAACAGTTGCTGAATTAGGTGGGTTAGACGTTGTTGTGAATAATGCCGGTGTCGGCCCAACAACTCCGATTGAAACGATTACTCCAGAACAATTTGAAAAAGTGTATGCGATTAATGTCGGTAGTGTATATTGGGGGATTCAAGCAGCTGTTAAAGCCTTTAGAGATCTTGGTCATGGTGGTAAAATTATCAATGCTTCTTCACAAGCAGGACAGGTTGGTAATCCAGAACTTGCTTTATATGGTGGCACTAAATTTGCCATTCGAGGAATCACGCAAACGGCAGCCCGTGATTTAGCTGATCAAGGAATTACAGTGAATGCTTATTGTCCTGGTATCGTTAAAACCCCAATGATGATGGATATTGCACATAAAGTGGGCCAAAATGCAGGTAAGGATGATGAATGGGGGATGCAACAATTTGCCAAGGATATCACCCTAGGTCGTTTATCAGAACCAGAAGATGTAGCAGCTTGTGTCGCTTATTTAGCTGGTCCAGATTCTAACTACATGACCGGTCAAGCTTTAATTATCGATGGTGGGATGGTCTTCAACTAAGATAACGATAAAAAAACGATGCTCACGTTTAATGTTGTGAGCATCGTTTTTTAACTAGAGTGGAATAATTTTAACAGTGACGATAGTGTTTTTAAACGTTAACAGGGTGAAACAGCCGAATATCATCGTTAAAGAGAGCTTGTTTGCTTTATTGTCTAGTGCGATCAATTTCAGCACGAATCGCTTTGAAACGTTGTTCGGTTAGTGGGCCATTGTTGACGGCGACCATCATGAACAGGCTATCGACGATGCTAATTTGGGCAATCAGCGCATGTAAGGCTTCAGCGCGATAATTGGTTTCTTCGGAGATGGATAGCAGCGTCACATCACCTAATTTAGCGAGCGTTGAATTTCCAAAACTGGTGATAACAATGAGTGGAACGTGACGTTCTTTTAAGATCCGTGCAATCTCTAGAGCATCTTTATTTTGCCCACTGTGCGAGATAATCAACGCACAGTCTTGGTCGGTGAGTTGGGTAGCCTGCATTAATTGTAGATGGTAGTCTTGGCTGTAGACGGTTGGAATTGCGGTCCGTAAAAATTTGTGGTAACCATCTTGGGCAACGATTCCAGAAGCACCCAAGCCAAATAAACTCAAACGCTTGGCCTGGTTAATGTAGTCAACGGCTTGACGTAATTGTGCTTCAGTTAGTAATGAACGAGTCGCTTTGAGCGCGTTAGTATTGGACAAGAAAATTTTATCGGCCATGGTCAGATAATCATCATTATTACTAATTTCATGGAAGATTGGATTATTTGGTGCGATAGCTTGTTTAGCTAGCAACGCCATTTTAAGGGCCTGAAAGTTTGTAAAGGTCAATATTTTGGCAAAACGGGAAATAGTGGCAGTTGAAACACCGCAGTCAGCTGCAAACTCTTGAATAGTTAAACTTTGATCGAAATGGTTAGTTTTTAAAATGTAATCTGCGATTTGTTTGTATTTTTCACTTAAATTCGGGTAGTACGCACGGAGTAAGGAATCGATATTTTGTGTCATTATAGTGTCCTCCTATTATCGATAGTATAGCATAAAAAGCTATAAAGAAAATTGTTTTCTAAAAAAAGGTTGATTAAAGAAAAAAATTTACATATAATAAAGCTATTAAGAAAAGTGACATGAAATTGTGGATAAGGGGACTGGCAAAAATGAAATTAGCAATGATTGGCTTAGGAAAAATGGGGATTAACTTAGTCGCTAACTTACGGCGTAACGGGCACGAGGTTGTTGCTTTTGACTTGAATGAAGCAGCAGTTCAAGAAGCAACGCGCTTAGGGGCACTGCCTGCAAAGAATATGGATGATTTGTTGACACAATTGCCACAACCTAAGATTGTGTGGAGTATGTTACCAGCTGGCAAACCAACGCAAGCCACAATTGAATCATTGAGCACTAAACTGGCAGCCGGTGACATTGTCATTGATGGTGGTAATTCATTCTTCGAGGATTCTAAACAACACAATGCATTGCTTGCCGCAAAAGGCATTCATTTCTTCGACGTCGGGACTTCCGGAGGGACAAGCGGGGCTAACGCAGGCGGCAACTTCATGATTGGTGGCGATAATGCTGAAGTGTTTAAGCAAATTGAACCGCTTTTTAAAGATATTGCCCAAGAAAATGGCTATCTTTATACCGGCAAAGCTGGCAGTGGGCATTATCTCAAAATGGTGCATAATGGGATTGAATACGGCATGATGCAATCCATCGCTGAAGGATTTGACGTGTTAGCACATGGTGAATTCGAATACGATAACGAAGCAGTTGCTAAGGTATGGAGTAATGGGTCAGTGATTCGTAGTTGGTTGATGGAACTAGCAGAATCCGCTTTTGCCAAAGATCCTAACTTAGAAGGGTTAAAGGGGATTATGCATTCATCAGGTGAAGGTAAATGGACGTTAGAGGAGGCCTTGAAATTACAAGTGCCAACCCCGGTCATTGGGCTATCATTGATGATGCGGTACCGTTCACTTGAAGAAGATACATTCACTGGTAAAGTCGTCGCTGCTTTACGAAATGAATTCGGCGGTCATGCCGTTGATAAGAAATAAGTGGTATCCTAGTAAGTAGTCAGTAAACATCACATAAACGAGGTAATTATGATGAAATATATGATTGGTGCGGATATTGGAACAACAAGCACGAAAGCGGTTTTATACGATTTGCAAGGGACCGTTAAGGCTTATGCAAACGTTGGTTATCCTTTATATCAGACTGTCCCCGATATGGCAGAAGAAGATCCAGATGAAATTTTCAATGCAGTGTTAGAAGTGTTGCGCCAAGTGATGCGCAAGGGGAACGTTCAGGCCGGTGAATTACAAGGGGTTAGCTTCTCGGCAGCGATGCACAGTTTAATTTTGATGGATGAAAATGATCAACCGTTAACGCGAGCAATTACTTGGGCGGATAATAGGGCTGCTAAAGCAAGTCAACAATTGAAAGAAAGTGGATTGGGCCAAGCGATTTATAAACATACGGGGACGCCAATCCATCCAATGGCGCCGCTTTCAAAATTAGTTTGGCTGAAAGAAGCACAACCTGAATTGTTCAACCAAGCTAGTCAATTCATCGATATTAAAACATATGTCTTCCAAAAACTATTTCATACTTATCAGATGGACTATTCAATCGCTTCGGCAACTGGGTTATTCAATATTTTTAATTTAGATTGGGATCAACAAGCCCTTGAAGTGGCGGGTGTCACAAGACAACAATTGCCTGATTTAGTTGAACCAACGGATTATGTCAAAGGGATCGACCCCATTTATGGAGAATTAACCGGCATTGGCGCCGAAGTACCGTTTATCTTTGGGGCAAGCGATGGGGTTTTATCAAACCTTGGGGTTAATGCCATTGACCCTGGTGTAGTCGCGGTTACGATTGGGACGAGTGGCGCTGTGCGAGTGGTTGTCGATCATCCGGTGGTCGATCCCAATGGTAAATTATTCTGTTATGCCCTGACCAAGGATAAATGGGTCGTCGGGGGCCCAGTCAATAATGGTGGAATTGTCTTTCGGTGGGTCCGCGATCAATTGTTTGCACCTGAAAAAATTACGGCTAAACAAATGCATGTGTCAACATACGATATTTTGACACAAATTGCGGCAGAAATTCCGGCGGGTTCAGATGGCCTCTTATTCCATCCTTACCTAGGTGGTGAGCGAGCACCAATTTGGGATGCTGACGCACGCGGTTCATACTTTGGATTAACCCGGCAACATACACGTGCGCACATGGCGCGTGCAGCGCTTGAAGGGATTGTCTATAATTTATACATGGTGATGCTGATGATCGAAGGCGTCGCTGGTAAACCAAAGAGTATTCAAGCAACAGGCGGGTTCTCCCGTTCTGAATTATGGCGCCAAATGTTGGCGGATGTCTTCGAACAAGACGTTACGATTCCAGAAAGTTTCGAAAGTTCATGTTTAGGGGCTGCTGTCTTAGGTATGTATGGTTTAGGATTAGTAGATGATTTATCAGCGGTCAAAGAAATGGTAGGGGTTACTAATGTCCATCATCCAGAAGAAGCCAACTTTGCAGTTTATCGTGAACTATTGCCAATCTGGATTCGTTTAACACGGGAATTAAATACGGAATACGGTGCAATCGCTGATTTCCAACGTAAACATATGCAAGTTAAAGAGTAACTAAGTAACTGGGTGGGAACGCCCAGTTACTTTTAGCAATATTATGGTAGCGCAAACATTATTGAAAGTAGGGAAAATTATGGCATTAGTAGTCCTGTTATTGGGCATTATCTTATTACTTGCCCTTATTATTCGATTTAAGATTAATACGTTTATCGCTTTGGTTATAACGGCGATGGCTGTTGGTGTTGGCTTAGGCATGCCACTCACGGCCATTGCAACCAGTGTTCAAAATGGGATTGGTGGTCAATTGGGAGAACTTTCGATCGTCTTTGGCTTTGGGGCGATGATGGGGCGCTTGGTTGCTGACGCTGGGGGGGCTTTTAGAATTGCACATACCCTAATCGACATGTTCGGTAAAAAACGACTCCAAATCGCCATCATGTTGGCTTCATTCATCATTGGGATTGCCTTATTCTTTGAAGTCGGGATGGTCTTGTTAGTACCAATCGTTTTTGCCATTGCAATCGAAGCAAGTGTGCCTATTTTGTACCTCGGAATTCCAATGGCTGCAGCACTTTCGGTCACCCATGGCTTCTTGCCACCTCATCCGGCACCAACTGCGATTACATCAGCTTTAGGGGCCAATGCAGGCCATGTCTTATTATATGGGGTCTTGATTGCTGTTCCATCGGTGATTGTTGCGGGACCATTATTCACTAAGATTGCCCAGCGCCTAGTCCCTGATGCATTTGCACGTCAAGGTAATCTGAGCGCACTTGGCCCTCAGAAAACCTTTAAACTGGATGAAACCCCTGGTTTTGGGATCAGTGTATTAACTTCTTTATTCCCAGTCATTTTGATGGCTGTGACAACCATTTATCAAATGGCCTTCAATGGGGGAAAATTACCTAAGAACCCAACGCTCTTGGATTCAATCGTCGGGTTTATCGGGACACCTGCCATTGCCATGACAATCTCATTACTAGTTGCGATGTATACGATGGGCTGGGCCCGCCGGATTAAAACACCAGCGATTATGAAGACGATTGAAGAAGCCGTTAAATCAATTGCTATGTTACTCTTGGTAATTGGTGGTGGCGGTGCGTTTAAACAAATCCTAATCGACGGCGGAGTTGGCGATAGTGTTACAAAATTGTTTGCGAATGCCAACTTATCGCCCCTGTTATTAGGTTGGTTAATCGCGGTTGTCTTGCGCGTGGCTTTAGGATCAGCAACGGTTGCGTCCTTGACAGCGGCAGGTTTGGTCTTGCCACTAATGCGATCAGCTGGTGTAAACCCTGCCTTGATGGTCCTGTCAATTGGCGCCGGCAGTTTAGCTGCTTCTCATGTGAATGATGCTGGCTTCTGGATGTTCAAGGAATACTTTGATTTAAGCGTCAAAGAAACGCTTGCAACGTGGACTGTTTTAGAAACATTGATTTCGATTGTTGGATTAATCGGTGTTCTATTATTGAGTTTAGTTGTTTAAATAAAAAGTTAAGTAACGTTGACTGTTAGAGACAGTCAACGTTTTTTTGAATAGTGTTTAAGACGGGCAATTGTTTGTAATCGATTACCTAAAAAAACGCTGAGAAATAGCTTTTTTTAATCTTGTTCGGGGACAATGTTAAGGAGATATGATAGAATAGTGAAGGATTAATTTGAACACTGGAGACGATCAAAGTTAGGTCATCCTAAAACCAAAGTCATTGAATCCTAATAGTTGAACGACTCAATCGAAGAGAAAGAGGTACTTATATGGATAAGAAGCAGCGAGAAGATTCACAAAAGGGTGAACTTAATCAAAAAAAGCATGAGAAATTCATACACTATGCTGATGGTACGAGTCTTGAAGAGATTAATAACACGGTTGCGATTCCCAAGAACGCTGGTTTTTGGCGGACATTGATGGCGTTTATGGGGCCGGGAGCATTAGTGGCCGTGGGTTATATGGATCCGGGGAACTGGATCACGTCAATTGCCGGTGGTGCGCAATATGCGTACACCTTGATTAGTGTTATCTTAGTGTCAAACTTGATTGCGATGTTATTACAAGCGATGGCAGCGCGTTTAGGGATTGTGACCGGTATGGATTTAGCGCAGATGACGCGCGCTAAAACCGGTAAAAAGATGGGGATTTTCCTCTGGATTGTCACCGAATTAGCAATTATGGCGACTGACATCGCCGAAATTATCGGTTCGGCAATTGCATTGGAACTGATTTTCAACATTCCATTGCTCTGGGGTGTCTTGATTACGGCATTTGACGTCTTGCTATTATTACTATTAATGAAACTTGGTTTCCGGAAAATCGAAGCGATTGTGGCAACCTTGGTAGCTGTTATCTTATTCGTTTTCTTATACGAAGTGATTTTAGCGCAACCCAACATGGGGGATGTGATGCGCGGATTCATACCAAGCCCACAAATTGTTACCAACCAGAAAATGTTATTCTTAGCGTTAGGGATTGTCGGGGCAACTGTTATGCCACATAATCTCTACTTACATTCGTCAATTGCGCAAGCACGACAATATGACCGTAACGATTACGCAGAAAAGAAGAAAGCAATCAAGTTCACCGTCATTGATTCAAACATTCAATTGACAGTCGCATTTATCGTTAACTGTTTACTATTAGTTTTGGGGGCAGCAATGTTCTTTGGCACTAACAGTGATTTAGGACGATTTGTTGACTTATTCAATGCTTTACAAAATAAAGCAATTGTTGGGAATATTGCTAGTCCAATGTTGAGTTTACTCTTTGCCGTTGCCTTATTGGCTTCTGGACAAAACTCAACCATCACCGGAACGCTTTCAGGACAAATCGTCATGGAAGGGTTTATCCGGATGAAGATTCCATTGTGGGCCCGCCGGGTGATTACCCGGGGGTTATCAATCTTGCCGGTTATTATTTTTACGGTTTACTACCATGGTAATGAGGCACAAGTTGAAAATCTCTTGATTTATTCACAAGTCTTCTTGAGTGTTGCATTGCCAGTTTCGATGATTCCATTGACAATGTTCACGAGTGATGAAAAGATCATGGGCCCATTCGTTAACCGCCCTTGGGTGAAATATACGGCATGGTTTGTCACAATTGTATTGACGCTTTTAAATATCTATTTGATTCTACAAACAATCGGCCTAGTTGGCTAATGAATAAGTGCTCGTTAATCCGTAAATTGCTATGGGTTAACGAACGCTTTTTTTATTAGGTATGCTAGACTATTGATAAGGTATTATTTGGAGGGATTTTATTGTTTGAAGTAACGAGTGTTGAAATTATTATTCGGCTACTACTGGCAACATTAATTGCGGGGATTATTGGATCTGATCGGGAATACAAGAATCGGCCAGCTGGGATGCGGACGCATATCTTGGTCTGCATTGGTGCCTGTGTGATTGCAATGATTCAGCAGGAAATTGCAGCGCAAAACGTTCAGTTTGCATTAGCGCATAGCGCAATTAGCACGACCATTCGCTCCGATCAAGCACGGCTGATTGCCCAAGTTGTTAGTGGGATTGGTTTTTTAGGAGCGGGCACGATTATTGTCACCCGGCACAAGATTCAGGGCTTGACGACAGCGGCCTCGCTTTGGGCTACTGCTGGCCTAGGCCTCGCCATTGGGATGGGCTATTATCAAATTGCCGTCATTAGTGCGGTCTTCGTCATTTTCGTCATTGTTTTTTTGAAAAAGATTATTCATATCAATACGTTGAAGAAAATCGAAATTAAGTATAAGCACAAACTGGAAACAAAGGAGTTCATTCAGCATTATTTTGAACAACATCAGATTCAAATTCGCGATGTGAATTTCTCAGTAACACAAAATGAACGCGATACGATTTATACGAATGTTTATCGAATTGAAATTCCCCGGGAAATGCAATATGCAGAAATTGTGGAAGATATTTCAATGAACAAAAATATTATGACAATTCGAATGGTCAGTGTTTAAAAGAAGCATGCTGGCTGACAGAACATGTTTATGAAAAAGGAAGACCACTGATAAACTCATTTTATCGGTGATCTTCCTTTTTAACTTTTTATTTCAATTAAATGTAATCGGTCTGTCTCTTGGTAAGATTAGGTTGAGAATAATTGCTGCCAGTGCACAGATTGAGATGGGTGATTCGAGTAAGTATTGAATCATCTGGGGGGTTGCTTTTAATAATGATGGCGGCATGATGATGATGGCGATACATAAAATAATCGGAATTCCGATGATGTACATATCACGTTCTTGGGTACGTAGTGTTCGAATGACGTTTAACCCGTTGAGCATAATGGTTGAACAAATGATGGCGAAAATGCCGCCAATGACTGGCGCTGGAATCGCCGATAAGAAGGCAGCTAACTTATTAAAGAAGCCAAAGATGATAAACCAAATGCCGGCAGAAACGAATACTTTTTTACTAGCAACGCCAGTGATTGAGATGATGCCGGCGTTCATTGCAAACCATGTCCCGGTTGTTTCGGTCATTAAAACGGCGTAGATAATGATAAAGGTCATGATGGCTGTCATGGAAAAGTGCACGCCATAGTGGAATGCAGTGAAACTGGGAAGGCTAAACCAATGCGCTTGATGTACGCTTTGCCAGTCAAATTGACCAAGCATGGTCGCTAAAACTGTTCCGCCCAACAAGGCGATGATGATGGAACTGACTTTGAAAAGTTTTTGTAATTTAGGAAAGTAGATGCCAAGCGAAACACAAAGAATCAAAATGGTGACGGTCACCACTGCTAATAGTAAGTTCTCGTTGATGTTTCCTTGTGCTTTGAAAATGTTATCACCTAAAGCAGATGGCATCAGGGACAGACCAACAACTGTAATGATCGTCCCGCCAACTACTTGTGGGACTAAGCTGTTAATAATTTTTTGGAAGAGCCCGGTGACGCCGAGGAGCATCAATAGAATTGAACCAATAATGGAAGCACCAATGACCGTTGCCATCCCGCCGTCTTTAGCACCACTAGCAAAGTAAATCCCGGCGATTGCCCCGATTGGAACGAATGAAGGCCCTTGAGAAACGGGCATTTGCATAAAGAATTTCGTTTGCAAAATCGTGCCAATCCCGGCAGCAAGGAACGTAGCTTGAATTAAGCCCGCTTTTGCATCGAGACTCATTGCCAATAAACCGGCGATAATAACGGGTGGCACATAGACATCCATTGCTAAAACGTGTTGCAGTCCTAAGAAACCTGCTTCTTGATTGGAAATTGGTTCATCCGGACCGACCATTAATTTTTGCGATTGTTCATTTTCATTCATACCAGTTGTGCTCCTTTTCGTGGACCAGTTTACCTTGGATGTAGACGGCCTTAATTTGTTGTTTGGTGTGGCGGAATAAAAGTTGTTCATCTGGGGTAAGACGGACAAAGCGTGGCGGGGCTTAAATAATTTGCAAGTCAGCGAGTAAACCGGGTTCAATGGCATCAGCTGGAATGCCAAGGCTAGCTGCACCACCAACGGTTGCCATATAAAAGGCCTGTTTAGCGCTAATGCGGCTATTAGCACCCCCACGGTGTTCAGCTACAGTGGGGTGTCAATTCCATCTTGTCGAATTTGGGATGTCGTTACGGCTTGTTCGGTTTTAATAATTATTTGGACCTGCTTTGTAATTTGGGTTGCATGTGCTGATACCGAATGTTGGTTTAATAAACCAAATGATTGCAACATTTCAGAGTCTGTATGGCCGAACCGTTTGAGCACATAATCGTCTTCCCAGTTGCTGTCACGACAGTGTGTTTAGTGATGCGCTGGGACTATGTGCAGTGTCCGGGCGCGAACGTGATTAAATGGTCATGTTGGCGTGCAACCAGTAATCGTTCTTGATATCCCGAGACCTTTTGATGGGTAATGTTTGTAATGTGACCGCTATTAGTGGTTTCTGTCGGTGAATCTTCGTGAAATGAACTGTAATTATGCGAATTTGTATAAAAATGACTTGCTTTTAGTGTGAATAACAAACTTTTACCCCGCGCCTTCTAAATAATGTGTTTAAAGTATATCACATACTATAATGGTTTTAAACTTTATAATTGTTCGTTTTTAATTGATGCACGCAGAAAGCAGGATGTGAGCAAAAAGATACCTTATAAGATTGCAGGCTGCTAGAATGACCTTAAATAAACTTGTTGAAAGGATGAATCACATGCGTTTAGCAGACGAATTTGTAGAACGACGGTTTATTGTTTTTCAATGTCATAAGTGTCAACACCCGGCGATGGAAATCACGACGAAGACGGTATTCGAAACTAATCCAGATGGCTCAACTAAGTTTCGCATTGAAACGACTTGTCCGCGGTGTCAAGCAACTGATCAATTTGGCATCAATGATGGTCAAGAAGGGAAAATTAGCGCAAGTGCCAATAGTGGTCAAGTCGCTAAGGTTGCTAACATTAAATAAAATCCTTGGTAAAGTGAACGTTTTTTGTTATGAATTGCATATAATCATGAATATATGAATAAAACCGCTTTAAACGGTTGATTTATTCAATAATAATTGACATTATGCTCTTTAAATTGTATATTTATGCTACTTAATACAATATAAAGGACTTATTAAAATGGCGAAATCAAAAAAAATTAACGTTCAAGGGCTTGTATTGATGATTTTTGGGTCAATCTTTGGCTTTGCGAATACCACGATTGCTTTCTACTTAATGGGTTATGCCAGCATTATTTGGTATATCTTGGCGGCAATCTTCTTTTTCTTGCCAACCTCATTAATGTTTGCTGAATTCGGTTCTTCTTTGAAAGAATCACGCGGGGGCATCTATTCGTGGCTCGAAGCCTCCATTGGGAAAAAAGCGGCCTTTATTGGCACTTTCATTTGGTTAGCGTCATGGATTGTCTGGATGGTGTCCACGGCTGCCAAAGTATGGGTGCCTTTTTCAACGTTCCTCCAAGGATCCGATCAAACAGCAGCCTGGCACTTATTAGGGATGAACGGGACTCAAGTGGTCGGGGTTTTAGGGATCCTTTGGATTTTGTTATTAACTTTTTTATCAAGTCGAGGAGTCGATAAGATTCAAAAGTTTGCGTCGTTCAGTGGGGTGGCTGTTGCCTTTTTATTTGCTGCATTCTTAGTGATTAGTGTGGCTACTTGGCTTAAGACAGGGTTCCATTTAGCAGAACCGATTCATGGCACAACAACCTTTGTTAAGAGTCCGATGAGTAGCTATCAAACACCAATCGGTATGTTATCGTTTGTGGTCTTTTCAATCTTTGCTTATGCGGGGATGGAAGCCATGGGTGGGGTTACCGACAGTATGGATCAGCCTGAAAAGACTTTCCCAAAAGGATTGATGATTGCGACCGTTTTTATTACATTAATCTACGCCGTTGCCATCTTTATGTGGGGAATTTCAACAAACTGGCAGCACGTCTTGAGCGGTAATAAAGCTAACATGGGAAACATTACTTATGTCTTAATGCACAATTTGGGTTATCAATTCGGACATGCTTTTGGGATGACGACACCCGTTGCGCTGACAATTGGGACGACCTTTGCTCGGATTACTGGGTTAATCATGTTTATCAGTTATTTAGGCGCATTTGCCGTCCTAATCTATTCACCATTAAAGTCGTTTGTGCTTGGAACCCCTAAAGCCCTTTGGCCGAATGGGTTTGCAGGCGTCAACAAACATGGCATGCCTGAAAAAGCAATGTGGGCGCAAGCGTTATTAGTCTGCCTCTTAATCGCTGTTATTTCATTTGGTGGAAAAGCTGCCGGTGATTTCTATAACGTCTTGACCTTGATGTCTAACGTTTCGACATCGTTGCCCTACCTTTTCTTAGTGACAGCTTTTCCTTATTTCAAGGCACGCAAAGATTTAAAACGACCTTATGAATTCTTTAAGTCACCAGTTGCGGTTAAGGCGGTGACGATTGTGGTCGATTTAGTGCTCGTTTTCGGAATTGCCTTTACAATTATTCAACCAGTGTTAGAGGGGCAATATTTAGATGCCTTCTGGATGGTCATCGGCCCGATTGTCTTTACAATCATGGCACTTGCCCTGTATCACCGTTATCAACGAAAAACGAGACATGCATAACTTTTTAAAAGCGTTGACCAACTTGGTCGACGTTTTTTTGGTAGGGGAATTGAGCGGTTGTGAATTTTAGAAGGAATAAAATCTCATTAAATTCTAATGTTGCAAGGAAATTAGTTGCAATTTTTGATTGGTTCCATTTTAGAACTAATCCGATTTTTAAAGACTAACATAAAGCCCCATCTAGCGATTTTTAAATTTTAGCGAAAGTTGATTACCAGACGATTATATTAGAATTTAATGAAAATAAAAATGGGCGGTGTGTAACTTTCACAATAAACCTGTATACTTTTTACATATAGTTTTCAGAAAATGAAATCAAAGGGGGATTCTATGACTGTCAAATTACAAGTCAAAAACCTAACCAAAATATTTGGTAAGCGTGTCGTGCGTGCCAAAGAATTACTGAAACAGGGAAAAACAAAAGCGGCGATTCTAAAGGAAACAGGTGCGACAATCGGTGTCGACCGGGCTAACTTCGAAGTGGAATCAGGTGAGATTTTTGTCATTATGGGCCTATCTGGGAGTGGTAAATCAACATTGGTTCGGATGATTAACCGGTTGATTGAGCCTACTGAAGGTAGTGTATTAATCGATGGCGAGGATTTAATGCAGATTGATAAGAAGGAATTACGTGAAGTCCGGCGCAAAAAAATGAGCATGGTGTTCCAAAATTTCGGGCTTTTTCCCAATCGAACCATTCTCGAAAATACCGCCTATGGTCTTGAAATTCAGGGAATTGATAAGGCGACTCGGGAACAAAAAGCCAATGAAGCCCTTGACTTGGTTGGCTTAAATGGTTACGGGGATCAATATCCTACGCAATTATCCGGTGGGATGCAACAACGTGTTGGTTTAGCACGGGCGTTAGCGAACGATGCTGAGATTTTATTAATGGACGAAGCTTTCTCAGCGCTTGATCCATTGAATCGTTCGGACATGCAAGATCAACTACTCGACTTACAAGAAACGATGCATAAAACCATTATCTTTATTAGTCATGATTTAAACGAAGCGCTCAAAATTGGTGATCATATCATGATTATGAAGGACGGCGAAATTGTTCAAACTGGGACTCCGGAAGATATCTTGACGCGTCCAGCTGATGAATATGTTGAGAAATTCATCGAAAACGTTGATCGTAGTAAAGTCTATACAGCCGGCAATGTTATGATTCGGCCAATGACCGTGAATATTGAAAAAGATGGTCCGCGTTTGGCCTTGAAACGAATGCGTGAGAATGAAGTTTCGAATGCTTACGTTGTCAACAGTAAACGCGAATTAGTGGGAATTATTGATGCCCGTGATGTGATTGAATTAGTCCGCAAAGGAAGCCGTGATTTACAATCAATTGTGAATACTGAAGTGCCAACGACTGATGAAGAGACACCAATTGCCGATATCTTAGATGATATTTCGCAAACAGGCATTCCGTTTGCTGTCTTAAACGATAAACAACAATTACGGGGAATTATTATTCGCGGGGCTGTCTTAGGGGCACTTGCAGGAAATGAGGTGAACCATTTTGCTTAATTTAATGATGATTGCTAAGTTACCGATTGCCAATTGGATGGATCATTTTGTCGATTGGCTCACACAATTCACCGGCTTTTTTAATGGCCTTACGAACTTTATCGGGGGAATTATTAACGCTTTTCAATGGGTGTTTGATTTAATTCCGATTTGGCTATTCATTGTGATTATCGCCGGTGTGACATATCTAGCGAATCGCGATACAAAAAAATGGGGCTTAATTATTTTTGAAGTCCTCGGCTTACTTTTGATTTGGAACCTTGATTTTTGGCGGGATATGACGCAGACCTTGACATTGGTGTTAACGTCGAGTCTGATTTCACTCGTGATCGGGGTCCCACTTGGAATATGGATGGCCAAAAGTGACATTGCTCAAGCAATATTTAAACCCATCTTAGATTTCATGCAGACGATGCCGGCATTTGTTTACTTAATTCCAGCCGTTGCCTTCTTTGGAATTGGGATGGTACCTGGGGTTTTCGCATCAGTGATTTTTGCAATGCCACCAACGGTTCGAATGACGAACCTTGGGATTCGCCAAGTGCCAACTGAATTAATCGAAGCTGCTGATTCATACGGTTCAACCGAATGGCAGAAGTTAATCAAGGTCCAGTTACCATTGGCGAAATCAACCTTAATGGCGGGGGTCAACCAAAGTATGATGCTCGCCTTATCAATGGTCGTCATTGCGTCAATGATTGGGGCAATGGGCTTAGGAACGCGGGTTTACTTCGCTGTTGGTCGGAACGATGCTGGGGGCGGTTTTGCAGCCGGCTTGGCAATCGTCATCTTAGCGATTATTATTGATCGGTTGACGCAAGCTTTGAACCGGCAACGCAAACATTAAGGAGGGATTCAGTGATTAAGAAGAATAAATTAATAGCTTTTCTTACCTTAGTGGGGTTCGTTACACTTTTAACGGCCTGCAGTTCACAAACGAAACCATACGCCGCCGATGAGAAATTAGGGGGCCAAATTAATTACACGATTACCGGCATTGATGCGGGTGCTGGGATTATGGCATCCACGCAAACTGCCATCAGCAAGTATCATTTAGATGATCAAAACTGGCAGTTACAAACCAGTTCAACGGCTGCAATGACCAGTACGTTAGACAAAGCGATTGCCGATAAACGCCCAATCGTGATTACTGGTTGGCAACCGCACTGGATGTTTACCAAATATCCAATTAAGTTTCTCAAAGACCCGAAGAATGTTTTTGGTCAAGCTGAACACATCAATACAGTTGTCCGTAAGGGATTGAAACAGGATATGCCAGAAGCCTATACCATCTTGGATCGTTTCCATTGGACACCAAAGGAAATGTCGTCAGTGATGCTTAAAGTCAATGATGGGGTTGAGCCTGAAAAGGCAGCACGTGATTGGATTAAAGCAAATCCCCAACAAGTTGCTAAGTGGACGAAAGGCGTTAAAAAGGTCCATGGGACGAAAATTAAGTTAACTTACGTGGCTTGGGATTCAGAAATCGCGTCGACGAACGTGGTGGCGGAAGTTTTACGCCAACAAGGTTATCAACCAACCATTCAAGCGATGGAAATTCAACCCATGTGGGCATCAGTCGCAACGAAAGCTGCCGATGCACAAGTTTCGGCATGGCTACCCAAGACCTCTGGCTTATACTACAAGGATTACAAAGGCCAGTTTGAAGACTTAGGTCCAAACTTAGAAGGTGCCAAGGTCGGCTTAGCTGTACCGAAGTATATGACGAATATTAATTCGATTGAAGATTTAAAAACAAAATAAAATCCAAGGAGTCTGATACAAAGTAATTTTGCTGTCAGACTCTTTTTTATTTAGGGCCGCTTCTCTGGTAAAATGGCTATATTGAATAATAGCGGAGGCGGAGTAGATGTCGGTTAAGGCATTTTTAGATTTTATCGAATTGCGCACTAAAGTGGGTAGCGTGATGCCCTTTATGGCTGGTTTTTTCTTTACGTTGTATTATTTTCATCAAATTGATCCCATTAATACGGTGCTGTACTTCTGTGCACTGGTGTTGATTGATGTTTTCACAACGGGGTGGAATAATTACAACGACTATCATCTCGCCAAAAATGAAACGCTCCAGCAATCAACCAGTGCGTTGGGCCGGCAAAATATTGCGCCTAAAGTTGCTTTGCGCTGGTTAATCGGCTTTATTGGGGCGGCAACCGTTTTGGGCCTGATTTTAGTCTGGCGAACAAATTTCATCGTGTTAGCCATCAGTGTTTTGTTCATCTTAATTGGGATTTTATATACTTACGGACCCTTTCCAATTTCGCGGTTACCATTGGGCGAACTACTATCAAGTTTGGTGTTAGGGTTTGGTAATTTCTTTTTAACGGTGTATGTTAACGTTCCGACGGACCAGTTGATTGATTTGCACTTTGCGGGGCAGTTGGTGGTAGTCCAACTGAATTGGCTGAAGGTGCTTTTGGTGTTTGTTGCGAGTTTACCGACGGTCTTCTTAATTGCTAATTTAATGTTAATGAACAATATTTGTGATGCCACAGTCGATTTAGAAAATGGTCGGCACACACTAATTAGTTATATCGGCAAAAAACGCAGTATTCAACTTTATCAACTCAACATGTACAGCTGTTATGTAGTGATGATTGTCGGGATTGGTTTGAAGTTATATCCATGGCTAGCAGCACTAGCGTTTGCTAGTCTCCCGACTTTGTTGCGCAATGGCCATGCACTACAAAAGAGTCAGGAAAAACGGGTTGTGTTTGGCACAGCGGTTCAGAATTTGATTATCTTCAACGTTTTTTGGTTCGTGGGAATGCTAATTGGTTGCTATCTTTAAATGAAAAGACACTGATCCAACATTACCGTTTATTCAACAGCTTTCTGCGATTTATGCGACGGATACCGGTTTAGACGGGACACCGGTCACAACCACCGGTGTGACTTATGCCCGGGCGTTACCGACCATCATCGCGTTTGGGCCATCCTTTCCAGGCCAAAAAGGCATTGCGCATAAAGGCGATGAATGGCTACGGTTCAGTGATTGGCAAATGATGATGCAGATTTATTATGATAGTTTACTGGCAGTAGGGACTGGTAAATAAAAAAGACCCAGATAATTTAAATTATCCGGGTCTTTTAATGTTTAATGACTTGCTAAGGCGCCCATTGGATCCCATGGGGCAAGAACGGTTGGGTGATCGTATTCTTCGGTTTCAATCCGTTTCATGTCATCTGTCAAGAAGCGTTTGTTGATCACGATTTGATAAACAAATTCGTCAAACCAACTATCACTCATCACGAAATAACCTTTTGTGCCAACTTTGTCGCCCCAAGAGTTTTCAACCTTCCATTTGGTTGGTTGGCCATCGACAAGGTCAACACCGGTGATGACCATCGCATGGGTCATGAGGCTTTCACCATAATCGAGACGTTGGTCTTTTGACATTGAAAGATCCATCCCCAGCATAGCAGCTTCTTGATAGATTTCAGTATCCATGATGCCGCGTTTGCGATCAGATGATTGACCAACATCGCTACCGAACCAAACGGATTCGCCAGCTTGGAGTTGCTTAATTACCAGTTGTTTGAAAGTGTTGATATCAAGGTTTAAATGACGAACTTCACGGCCCCCAACCACGTTTCCCAACATTTCAACGCTGTATAAGTGGTTGTAAGGTTTGTCGGCGGTTGGGGAGTTAATCAATGAGACATAATTTTCCAAATCCCAACCAACGTATTTTTGATAGAACGTTTGTGGTGTAAGTCCTTTTTCAATATGGTAGTGATGATTATCGTCGCGGTATTCAAAGTCGAATTCAACGGGAGGTTCACCAAGGGCATAGACGAGTATCCGATAAACCTCGGTTAATAGTATATCTTTTTTAGCTTGAATATCGGTTTCGCTGACCCCGTCGGCCACTAGTTGCCGTAATGCGACGGCATCTTTACGGAGCTTAAGGTTTAAAACACTATTGAGTTCACTCGATTTTTCACTGTTGTAAGTTTCGGGCATCACCGACTTAGGCACGATGCCGTATTTTTCGATCAAAGCACATAACATATCCCATTGCCCACCATCTTGTTGCGGCGTGGCCATTAAGAAATCGACTTTCCGGTCACCGATTGGTCGGTTGGCGGTCTTCAAAACATTTTCGTAGAAGTAATTTGATTTTTCGAATTTATCCCAGAAGTTGGTATAGTTTTGGGATAGTTCGAAATCTTTAATATTGAATTGCTTTTGAAGACTGTGGCGCATTGTATTTAACGCGGCAAACATCCAGCAACGACCAGATTGCTTCTGATTTGAAACAGCACCAGTCTCTAGATCGATTGAAAAAACGGGGGCCATTAAGGCCTTTGAAGTTGTATTTTGACTACTGGCTAAAAAGCCATTGTTCATCACAGCATTTTTAATAACGTTTGCTTGTGGAACTGCTTGGAAGTCTGCTTTAAACTGTTGAATATTTTCGGGTGTAATTGATTGAACCATTGAAAAAAACCTCCTTAGGAATTGAGCTAGATTATTGATATTGCTTAAGGTGCTTTCCAAACCATACGGCTGTGTTTAGCTTGTATTATTTATTCACCGCCCTGTGTGAATGCTTAAAAGTTGTCCCATTATTCTATTGTAATGCATCCCATGGGGCTAGTTTGATTGGGGGTTGGTTGAGTAGAGCTTGTTCTTCTTTTGTGAGGGTTTCTTTTTTGATAACCACTTCGTATACATAGTCGTCAAACCAAGCGTCGCTCATGCTGAAGTAACCTTTATAACCGACTTGGTCACTCCAAGTATTTTCAACTTTCCATTTAGTTGGTTGATCGTCTACAAGATCGACACCAGTGAGGGTCATCGCATGCGAAACAACGCCTTGGCGATAGTCGAGTCGTTGGTCTTTAGGCATGGTTAAATCAATGCCAAAGAGGCTTGAGTAGTCGTAGAGATTGCTGTCTAACCATCCTTTTTGCCGGTCTAAGTCGGCGAGCACATCGTTACCAAACCAGACTGTTTCGCCAGCTTTAAGGGCTTGAATCGCTAGTGCTTTTAACCGGTCGGGTGGAAGGTTCAACAGGCGCATTGGATGGCCTTCAACCACAGTATCTTGTGCGTCTAAACTGTAAAGTTGGTTATAGTGTTTACTTGCTTGCGGACTGCTGACAACTGTGATGTAATCATCGAAATGACGATTCAAATATTTTTGATAGAAGCTCAGCGGTGTTAATCCTTGCTCAAGGTGATATTGTTGATCATTATCGCGATAGGCGAAATCGAATGTTTCAACGGGTTCGCCAAACGCGTAAACGCAGAGGCGGTAAATTTCGCTTAGCATTGCTGTTTTGGTTTCGCTGATTTTGTCAGCAGAGGCTTGATTAGCAACTAATTGGCGAAGTTTAATGGCATCTTTGCGTAATTTAAGGTTTAAAGTACTGTTAAATTCAGTTGTTAAGTCACTGTTGTAAGTCTCGGGCATAACAGATTTAGGGACGGCACCGTATTTTTGAATCAATGCGACTGCGTTATCCCATTGACCACCGTCAAAATTAGGGCCAGCAAGCGCGAAAGCAACTTCCCGATCCGTAATGGGTTTGGTAGCTGTGGCGAGGATTTTTTCATAAAAAAGATTAGCTTTTTCAATTCGATCCCAGAATGATAGATAGTTTTGAGATAGTTCAAAGTGCTTCACATGATATTTTTGTTCAAAATCATGGCGAAGGGTATTGAGGGTGGCAAATAACCAACAACGACCACTCTTTTTTTGGAAGCTGACCTTACCAGTTGGCAAGTCGATTGAATAGGTTGGATCAAGGGTTACGGCAGCATCAGGGCGCTGAGCGACCGCGTTAATGCCGTTGTTCATAACGGCATTTCGTAATGTTGCGGCTTGCGGCGTGGCGGCGAGTGCTTGGCGCATCTTCATTAAATTAGCATGTGTAATTTCGCGAGTCATCTAATCACTCCTTAATTTAAAGCTATCTTAATTCTAGTTGATTTAATAGGATAAGTAAACATAGGATCAGTAGCCGATGGTGATTATTTAAAAGGATAAAATGAGAACATGAATGGTTAATATGAGAATGATTTTTATGGGGCACTCTCGCACGCAACAGCCAGCACTAACTAGTTTAAGCATTATTAGCTTGTCAGAATGTGTAATTTTTAAGTATTATGATGGCATTTTTTTTATATTTTAAAAATTATAGGCTACAATTTTAGAGTTTCAATTGCTATACTTGAAGAGTAATAACAGGTTATTGATGACAATAGTAACGTAAATATAATTAAATAAGGGAAGCAAATTAACATGAAAAATATTATTGTGGTTGGCGCCGGCATTGGTGGGCTCACTGCTGCGGTTCGTCTACAAAAATTAGGCTATAACGTCACTATCTATGAAAAGGAAGCCACTCCTGGTGGTAAAATGAACCAAATAAAATCTGGTGGTTTTACTTTTGACGTAGGGCCGACAATCGTTATGATGCCGGATATTTACCGAGAGATTTTTGAATTTTGTGATCGTAATCCGGATGACTATATCCCGATGCAAAAAGTTGAGCCGATGTTAGACCTATTCTTCCGGGATGAAGAAAAGCTATCATTTACTAGTGATTTGGTTCAGCTTGTTAAGACTTTAGAAAAGATATCTGAAGAAGATGCGCAAGGTTATTTGCAGTTTTTGACCGATATTTATAAGCGCTACCTCATTGCTAAAAATGCATTTTTGACCAAATCTTTCCGGGGCCCCTTGGACTTTTATAATCCTAAGTCTATTTATGCAGGGCTTAAGTTAAAAACGTTTAATGATGCGTATTCTTCAATTTCTAAGTACGTTAAAGATGAACGTCTCAGAAAATCGCTTGCTTTTCAAACCCTCTATATTGGCATATCACCTTATCAAGGCCCGTCACTTTATACGATTATTCCGATGATTGAGTTGCTGTACGGTGTTCACTACATTAAAGGTGGCATGTATACGGTAGCAACAGCTGTCGCTAAGCTATTTAAGGAATTGGGTGGTGAAATTGTCTATAATGCACCCGTAGAAGAGTTAGTGATTGAAAATCGCAAAACAACGGGCATTAAGGTGAACAATACTGTGATTAATGCCGATGCTGTAATCTGTAATGTTGATTTTCCGTATGCCATGCGAGAATTAATTCCAGATGAAAAGCAACGTGGGAAGTATACCAATAAAAAAATTGATAATATGGCATATTCTTGTTCCTGTTTTGTCCTTTACTTAGGTTTGGATAAAAAGTATCCAACGAGTTCCGTGCATAATATCTATTTTGCGGATGATTTCAAGTTAAATGTTGATGAGTTATTTGAAAAAGGTACTTTACCCGAAGATCCTTCATTTTATTTATATCGGCCATCATTAATGGATGCAGATTTAGCGCCAGATAACCAAGAAGCATTATATGTGTTAGTCCCAGTACCGGAACTTTCTAAATTTTCTGATTGGTCAGACGAAATGCAACATCAATATCGAAATAAGATTATTGATTTGATTAAACAACGAACAGTTTTTAAAGATATTGAGGAACACATAGTATTCGAAGACTGCTATACCCCCAAGAAGTTTAAAGACAACTTTAATGCGTTTAATGGGGCGACATTTGGGTTAAAACCAACCCTTTCTCAAAGTAACTATTATCGGCCACATAACAAATTTAAGTATGCTGAAAATTTATATTTTTGTGGTAGTAGCACGCATCCTGGTGCAGGTGTCCCAATCGTTATGCAAAGTGCTAAGTTAGCTGTAGAGGAGCTAGTTAAAGATGACCGGCCTTGACCCCCAATCATTTGAGAGTAGACAAGAAGATTTCAAATTCTGTGAGAATATTATTAAAAAACATTCGCAGTCTTTTTACACAGCATTTTCACAATTACCTAAAACTAAAGCACAAAGTGTGTATGCGATATATGCATTTTGTAGGGTTGCTGACGACGCTATCGATGAAGAGGGCGCTATTCAAAAAATAATAGCGTTGGAAGAGCAACTCACTTTATTTAAAAATAATAAGCAACCTGATACGCCCATTTGGAGAGCGTTAAGTGTCGTTTTTAGTCATTATTCACTGGACACCCAATATTTTCAAGATATGTTAATTGGTCAGAAAATGGATTATCAATTCGAGCAACCGACATCTTACCAACAACTATTAGATTATGCCTACTATGTTGCTAGTAGCGTTGGGTTGATGCTTTTACCGATTCTTGCTAGTCGCTATTCAAAAATAAAAGTACAGGCAAAACAGTTAGGTCAAGCAATGCAAATTACAAATATCTTAAGAGACGTAGGTGAAGATTTACAAAATAACCGAATTTATCTCCCCAAAGAAGAGATGCAAGCTTATTCAGTAACGCCTAAAATGTTAGCTGAAGGGAAAGTAACGACGCATTTTATCGAATTGTGGGAGTCATTAGCGCGTAGAGCGGAAGCTTTATATACAAGTTCATTAAGTATGATGGCGTTGGTCGATGAAGATGCGCAAAAGGCATTATTGAGTGCGGTGGTTATCTATCGAGAGTTATTAAATGAAATTAGACGCAACCACTACGATGTATTTTCTAAGCGACAAAGCGTTAGCAAGCGCAGAAAATTAGCACTTTTGAAAAAGTATCAAATTATCTAAGCCGGTTAAAAAATCGATTAACTGATAGTCATGATATTATCAATACCAGACTAAATGACCGATTATGAGGTATCAAGAAAGAGTGTTCAGGCAAGACAGCGGAGGCCAGCCGCTGTCTTGCTTTTTTTGACGGTTAATTTTGGTGGTTTTAGAAGAAAAAAGAAGAAGGTCATATGACCTTCTTCTTGAACGTTGCTTGTTAGGCATCCATTGGTTGTTCCCATCCGCCACGGGTATCAACATTTGCATTGTCAGCCAAACTTTCCAACAGACTGATTTCTTCAGCAGTGAGTTTGATTTTATTAACTAAGATTTCATCATCGATATATTTAGGTTTAGTAATCCCAATAATCGGAGTAGTGCCTTTTGCAATGGCCCATGCCGTCGCAATATCCGCGGTGGAAACACCACGTTTTGCCCCCATTGCTTGCATCTGGTCTGTTAAAGCTTGTAGTTGTGGAAGTAACCCATTATAAATGTTAGCGCGATCGCTACCAGCCGGTAATGGGTTATCAACATTATAGCGGCCTGTCAATGCGCCTTGTTCGAGTACCATGTACGCAAAGAATTTAATGTTATACTCCTGACAATAATCAAGGACACCAGCTTGTTCAGAACTACGATAAAGTAAGCTAAAATGATTTTGAACAGCTTCTACACGATAACCTGCTTCACCTAAAATACGATCTGCTAATTTAATTTGTTCAATATTATGATTAGAGACGCCGACATGTTTTATTTTTCCGCTCTTTAATAATGGAATCAGATAGGGCGTCCATTTTTCAACATCAGCCGGATTATGGATCCAATAAAGATCAATGTAATCAGTGTTTAGGCGTTTCAAACTAGCATCTAACATGGTTTCAACTGGGTTATCGCTGCTATCGGCAATTTGTGGCGTAAACTTCGTTGAAAGTTGGTACGTGCTTCGGTCATGTTTTTTTAATGCTTCTCCAAGTACTTCTTCTGAACGGCCCATACCATTACCTGCCAATAGTGGTGTGACTAACAGTAGCGGTGATATTAATAATTTGGCTGATTTAAATACGGCGCAACCGTTAACGTTTGCTAAAAACAGTTCCTTTATGAAACAAGCTGCGGCCGCAACAGCTAGTGGCAAGAGTTATCAAGCACAGCTAACATTGACCACTAGTGTTAATTCTGAAGAAGCTGCGAATAAAAAAGAAGTGGCAGTACTTTCTAATAAGGCTGAATTACAAGTGCAGCCAGCACTAGGTAAGTTAACGTTGGATCAAGTGCCTAATTTTAGATTTGGGAACGTTTTAGCCAAAGATGTTTACGCAGGGACAAGTGCTCAAAAACAGCGCTATGCAGTCAGTGATAGGTTAAAAATTACCGATACGAGAGTTGAGCCGGGTTGGAAATTAACCGCTAAAATGACTAAAATGGCGTCTAAAGAGGGTCAGCAATTGAGTACTACAACCATTAATATGAGTGGGCTACCAGGTATTGCGAACCTCGGGCTAATTGATAACAATAGTGAAACAGCGATTGCATCGGGTAAGTCTTCAAATACTTGGTCGGTAACGGGGAATCTATTATTGAACGCCAATCCAGCGTTGCAACTTAAAATTGGTGAAACTTTTGCCAGTGAAATTACATGGACCCTTAATAGCACGCAACCGGAAGTACCAGCAGCATGAATTAGGACGACCGAGCAAGTAAATCAAGAGTTAGTGGTCCTTTCTAGGCAGCACATTAGCGATATTTATCGTTAGTGTGCTGCCTAATTTTATTTTCGAAATAAAAAAAACGACACCGTTCAAAGTGTCGTTAAACTTAAAAATTATTATTTGTACTAGCATTAAGTGAACTTAATTAACCGGAAATTGGTGTTGCTAATATCTCTGATGTCCATTCTTTCACGATTGTTATCATTTCCCGTTAAATAAACCGTTTCTTGATCTTTATCAATTACCATCATCGCATGGTACCAATCCCCGCCGGCAGTCGATTGTAGTTGAACAACATCGCCGACTTCTGCATCTTGCATGATGTTTAAGTGGGCCGCTTCAATAACGGGTTGTGATTGCGACCAGTAATCATAGAAAGCATTGACATTAATCCAAGAGACAGATTGGCAATATTGATTAACATAATCGGGTTTTCGATAGCTATACCAATGTGTGCCACCATAAATATTCACATCAGGAACTGGCGTCGGCGCCGCCATTTTTACGCCGCCTGCAAACAATAATTGGGAAACATAGTTCATACAGTTATTGGGGTTCCAGTCTTGGAACTCTGGGTTACGGTGATTCCACCACTTTTGGGTGTATTCTTTTACTTTTTCAGGGTTGACTTTAACGGCTTCACTTAATGGCGTCGTTTTCTCCGAGGCTACTCGCTGATATTCTTTAACATGCCCATCAACGGTTTGTAATTCAAAATTAGGGTGCTGATTAGTTTCATTATCGAGATAAGCCGCCATATAGACCAATAGATCTTGATAATTTGATTTTTTGGCCAGGACTTTATCCTTTTGAAACATTAACTGGTTTAAAAGATATGTTTTATAACCTCTACCGGTGAATGGGATTTTTCGCGTTTTCAAATAACTCTTTAATTCAGTCTCGACTGTTTTCAAGCTTTGATCAGCCGTAGCAGCTGAAACAGATCCTTTTAAACAAATAACGCCTAGTGTGAGGACGCCTAATCCAATTAAAGTTTTACGCATAACGTCACCTCCTTTTCGTTTTTTATTATGGTTACCATAACTGTATTATTAACTATTTTTTTAAGACATGCAACAAAAATATCAACGCGTTGTTTAAAATTTATTACGCTACAGTACAATAATATTCGCTTTTATGATTAATAAAGTTTATTTCAATCCGTTAGATTGTGCACAATCGATGCTTGCTTTTTCGTTTGCGTTAATTAATAATATGCGTATGGTAACCATAAATAAAAAATTATACGAAATATGGTTCCTGTTATCATAATAAAAATATTAGGAGGTCGACATGAAAAAATTTGTCGCTTTAACATTAGGTACTACTTTACTATCCAGTGCGTTACTCACGCAAAATATGGTGCACGCTGCTACAACTACCGGTGCACAGAATATTGAGACCCATATGGTGATTAATCAATTAAATAATCATGCGATGGGTGATTTGATTAAACAAAGTACAACAGTATCTTTTGCTGATGAATCAGGAATTTCAGCAGCTGAAACGGGCCGTCCTTCAAAGGATTTTATTGATATTTCAAGTAATAATGGGGCCATTTCAAAAGATGAATTCCAATTAATGAAAGATAAATATGGGATTAAAGGGGTAATTGTTAAATTAACAGAGGCCGATTCATACCGAAATCCAGAGGCACCAGCACAAATTGCCAATGCCAAAGCTGCTGGTCTGAAAGTGAGTGTCTATCATTTTAGTTGGTTTGCTAACGCTGAAGAAGCTGCTGAAGAAGCCAACTATTTCCTCGATTACGCAAAAGAATTAAATTTAGATCAAAATACATCATTTGTAAACGACTATGAGTCGGTAACCGTTCCTGAATCAACCGAGAATTCTTTAGCATTTGCACAAACGCTTAAAAATGCCGGTTACACAAACGTCTATCATTATTCGTCTAAAAACAATTTCGACGCCTTATTAGATATGTCAAAATTAGGTGAAAAAAATTGTTGGGTAGCCCAATGGCCAATGGATCCTTCAAGTGATAATTTATTAAACACTAACAATGCTGCTTGGCAATGGGCGAGTGATTTATACTTCCCAGAATTAGGAAGTGCCCGTCATTTTGATATCAGTACTGACTATTTAAACGCGTTTAGTTAAAGTTAGCTGTCGCACATAAAATTACAAGATAACTTTAAGCATTAGCTATCTATTCCCAATAAAAGGATAATGGGCACAGTTACAACAATTTAAAAAATAATTTTAAGAGGTGTTTTTATGAAACTAAATAAAATGTTTTCAAGTCTGATTTTAAGTACAGTGATGTTAGGCTCAGTTGTTACCGGGCCCATGGTTAATATTGCGCAGGCAAGTACCAATAGTCACCTTTCTACTAAATTAAATGAAGTGAAACAAATTAAAGAAACCTATTCTTTTGATTTTAGCGACCTGAATATTGGTGCTCATCTTGACAAATTGACTTAAGTAAATATAATTTGGAAGGCCAAAACAGCAGTGTATCTGACGATTTTAGTTTAATGGCAAATATTAATAATTACGCCAGCTTATATAGAGGCGCGCTGGTTAATAAAACGACATTGCCAGTTGGGGCATATTATTTAGCCCTATCGGTGCGAAGGATAGATACTTCAAATTTTAGTAAATTAAAATTAGTAATACACTACACAGACGGTCGTTCAAGGGTCATTAGCAATGCATTTGATGTCGACTCAACCGGGGAGGACTATGGTGTGATAGTTGGCCTAGATAGTTCTGCCCGGATTGGCTTCCAGTATGACGGCAACGAAGTATCTGACGATGCATTAATCCTTACAGGCTATGCTATCCGGCAACTATAAGCCATTGTTGATTGGAGACAAAACAGAGCAACCGCCAACAAGTATCAAGTAAGACGATGAAGGTTGGATGGATCATCAATGCCTGTTCATCGGGCCATCCGCAATGGGCGTTTAAATCGTTGAACAGAGGGACAGTAATCTTTTAAAGATTACTGTTTTTTTGTTAAATCATTGAAATCATGGCGATTTCGATTAGTTGTTAATAATTTGGCACAAGACGGTAAAACACAGCAAAAGGCTTCAAGAAAGTGGTTAAGAAAACTTTCTTGAAGCCTTTTTAAATTTTGTCCACTGGATTAACCTGGAGGCGATCCATATTTGACGCGCATGAAAGTAATAATTACGTTAAATAAGATTGAATTATAGCTGGGGAAGCACGATGGATGCCAACAGCACCGTTGATTAAGAAAATTACAAGCGATGCGGAAAGCGGTGGCTTAAATTATTTGGGTTAAGAAACTATTTGGCGGCATTCTTAATCGTTGATTCGAAAAAAGTTTGCATAGCATTTTGGGTTTGCTTGCCCATGTCACCTACAAAAATATCACCACCATGCGTAGCACCATGCACGATTTCTAAGCGGTTTTCAGTCCCACTAGCCTTATCAAACAGTAATTGGGCATTCTGTTCTGGGACAATTTTATCCGCATCGCCGTGAATAAAAAGTTTTGGTAAGGTCGTTGATTGGACCCCTTGAAGTGGTAAATCGGATTTAAACGGCATCTTTACGTTTGGTAATAATAGTTGCTGCTCCAATAAGTTAAAGGTAGCTGCCCTTTGAACCGCCGTAAAACCGAGGAGGTCAGCAACAGTCGGGCCCATTGTTTTAGACAATGCATTATAAACATCTGTCATTTGTTGGTCGATTGCAGTGTACCCAGATATTTCGACGAGCCCTTTAACATTTTGCGGTAAATTATTATTTAAGGCGCCCATTGCTACCGCAGCCCCCATCGATCCACCATAGAGCAGGATTTTTTGAGTTGGTTTTAAATTGATTTCATCATGAACCCAAGCTGCAAAATCATCTTTTTCATAATACCCTAAAGAAATATAGGTCCCTTGACTAGTCCCAGAAGAGCGTGGTTCGGTCATTAAGACGTTGTATCCAAAAGATTTTAAAATTTGAACTTCGGGCGAAGTTATATCCCAGCCATTACCACGGAAACCACCGGTGGCAACGATGGTTGTATCAGAACCTTGATCGAGATAAAAGGCATTCAAATTCATTAATTTTCCAGTAGCTTGTTCAGTTACTGGAATTTGTCTTTTCGGTAAATTGGGTTCTGGCTGTGGACTAGGACCAATCATTTGGAATAGTTTACCATTGCGATCAAACCCTGCATCGTAAAGAAAATAAGCTGACCAAGCGTGGCTAATATCATTAGCATGACTAAGATTAAAGGCTTTATCAACTAATTGACGTGCTAGTATTTCTTCCATAAATCGTTGCGCCCCCAATTGGGGATTATAGCTGTGATAAAAATCGCTGACGTGGTCTAGATAACTTGCCTGATCCACATATTTAGTTGCTTGTAGATGATATTTAGCTTTTAGGGTATTAATAGATTGTCCCTGAACAGCCTTACTTGCCTGCTCAAATACCGTTTTTAGATTAGCTTGGTTAGTTGCGGCAATCGCAGTTGGCTGGTGGCCGACACTTGCAGCATGTGTCGGTAAAGCATGAACCAACATTGCTGAGGTTGCAGGAATTAGCATAGCGGCTGTTATTGATCTAGTTAAACATTTTTTCATTAATCTGCCTTCTTATTTAAAATTTTATTTAAAACCTCGATGCTTTGAAAATACAATGGCATGTCTAATGGTGCTTACTCATATTGACAACAAATCTAAAACAGTCAATATGAGCTAACTCAGTATCCGTTAGTTAACTTCGACTAACTGCACATCGCTAATCTTTAGTGGTGGGTTAGTCGCGTATTCACTGTTGCCAGCTACAAAAAGGGTTGTGAGTGAATGCCAATTTCCGCGTGTGCCATTTGCGGGCATCACAATTTCTTGATTAAATTGCCGCCACGTTGCTGAGCTAGCGGTTAAATCAAAAAGCCCCACCATCTGATGCTGATTAGACGTTGAACTATTAGCCTCAAGTACTAATTGCCCATGCGGTGTTCCTTGGTACATAAAACTTAATTTATATTTTTTCAGCTGGGTGGCAGGCATATCTTGTGCGATTGCTGCGACCGATTCTGCTGTAGGGTGCGCGAGCTCAGCATAATTATGAGTGCCTTCTTGTTTAACCGTAACGGTGCCAGTATTGTATGTTCCGACTTGCCAGTTGGTGAGCCCAGTGCTAAAATCCCCGTTTTTAACTAGATTTTTAAAGGCTGATTGGATAGCCTCCCCACCTACCGAGCCCCTAGAGACAGCTGCAGCGTTTACTGACATTGTGCCGCCCAATAACGTACCACCTAAGATAATGGTGGTTAATAATAGCCGATGAAATGTTTTTCCCATGTGTTACCTCCTGATTAGTTTGTATTTGATATAACCTGTTGAACAGTTTAAATATAACGCCCGGCCCCCGCGATTATCAAAGAAAACGCTATCGAAAAACTATATTAATTTTAAAAATATGTTCAACAAAGGGCTATTAATAGGCAGAGAGCGCATTTTTTAAGCATTAAAATTTATCATTTTTATTACTCGGATACTCTTTTTTAAAGAAGGGTGAGTTAGTTAATCAGGAAAAAAGTTGATCGCAATGACGCGTTTTTCCCTGATTTTAAGCTCTTTCGAAGGTTAGTCACTAAAAAATCCCCCCAATGACTAAAGCTTTCGCTTTAATCATTGAGGGGAGAAGGTCGTTATTAATTTTTTAGAGTATTTAGGCCAATGGGCTATTACAAATGGAAGACCGCAACTCAAGAGTTGCGGTCTTTCGATTTATTGACTATTTTACCCCATTGATTAATGGAATGCAAGCTTATTTTATATAATTTTCTTTACCATAATTGTTGCTAAAAAAACGGTTTAACAAGGACGGCTAGCTTTTTTTTTTTAAATGTTTTTAATTCCGAAAAGGAAATATTATTCATGTTACATAATGATAAATTTAACGGGCCACAACTCTTAAGTTGTGAACCTTTCGCGCCTGTTATACTAATCAATTTAATATTATCAATCGAGCATATTAAATGGGCGGGTATGACTATAACAGCATACCTAATAATTAATCCTCCTCGTACATTTGAACGGATAAAAAAACTCGAAGTTACGCAACTAAGTATTAACAGACAAGATGCTTTTAGAAGGTGGTGTGGTAAATGAAATTATTGTACAAGGTTCTAATGGTCATTTTATTAATCAGTAGCGTTGATGGTTTATTAGCATCCACTCAAAACTGCTTGGCGGAGAGTCATCAAACAAGCAGGGCCCATCCTGTAGCGATTACAAAGCATAGTCAAAGTGAGTCATATACGAGTCATTCGCCCCAGTTAGCTAGCAGTACTTCAAGCAGTGGGACGGATAAAATAAGGACTAATCTGCATAAAACCCAAGATGGCGCCGACACCTCTAGGACCACAGCGATGCCTACGGATAGCTATAACTTAACGGCTAATCAACTGAACCCAGTTGTCAATAATACTATTCAGGTAACGATTACGGCTAAAAAGATAATCAAGACACCCATTGCAATTCCGGTTGACGCCCAACAAGCGGTTTTAAATGTTCAAGCGACATGTAAACTGAACCCACAATATACTTTTAAACTAGAAAATAATATGTTGACGATTACGCCACAACAGCAAAATAATACTGATCAAGTAGTCCTCGTTATTAAATTGATTCAAACGGGGCAATTAACCTTACAGTTGAACCGGCCGCATATGAGCTCTAATCGTTTATGTATTACGACGACTGACAATCAAACGCCTAAGGTATTGGCAGTGAATCCAGAAGAATTTGATGATGGAATTACTAACTGGCAAAAAGTAACGACCGCCCCAGAAGCTACGTATGCGATTAATAAAGACCTCTCATTAGCCTTTACTTTTGGCGCACTAGGTGGTGGAAGCCAATTTCCGGGCGTTGGCAATCCCACCCCAATCTACTTACAACCTAACGTTTACCTTGTAGATCATGGTACTGACATATGGGCGCTTTATAGTAATTTCAGCTCTGCAACTGACTCCTCTAATTCATTTGGGATTGTCACGGATAAAGCTGCTAATCCATCTGATCAAAATTGGCGTGGTTATGCCCCTAATGAAAAAGGTGAAGGGTTAGAGTCAGATACTTATAAAGAAAATGCCCCAGATGCTAACGTTGACCCCACTTTGTTCGTTGGGACTGATAGTCAAGGACGAATGGCAATTAAAAAAATAGTCGACAATATTAAAAATAAGTATCAGTTTGAGATTTTATATCGTTTTAGCACGAACGGCGCCCCCGTTATTCAACAAGAATTATATCTTAAAAATACCGCTACTACTGATTTAACTTATGGCGCTTATCTATCTTTAGATACTGACTTGAATAAAAATGATGATATTCCCTTATTTTCACAAGGCTCGAGTACCGGTATATATATGCAAGATCCTGATTATAAAATTCTCATGAATATGCATGTACCAGATGGACCTACCGATTATGCCGCGACGCTTTGGAGAGACCCAGGTAAGATAGATGCAACGCATGTCTTCGATAGCTTTGTGCCCAAAAATATTACGGGTCAGGGGCGTTCTTTTATGAATCCAAGTCACCCGGTTAAAGCCACCCCGAATGGTGAGCAACTATTTCCCGAAAAAGATTCAGCCTACACAGCAAGATGGGATTGGCACGCATTGAAACCTGGTGGTGTCGACCATTATCGCCAAGATATTGGGATGACTAAGCAGCCGTATGTTGTGCCATATGCGCATAAAAGTTATGTAAATAGTACCAGTACCGATCATAAAAATCGTGTCGGCGATACAGTGCAATTTAAATTAACGGCTAAAAACCAAGGTTATAAGACGTCATGGGGGAAAGTGAAGTTCACCGATACAATACCAACGGCATTTCAGATTGATGCGAACACAATTAAATTAATTAACGCTGATGGCAGTACCGTAAAAGTACCAGCTAGTGCCTATGACCCCACTACACATCAATTAAATGTGGGGGTAAACCAAGCTATTGCTGATAATCAATCGGTCGCAGTGACGTTTGCAGCTAAAATCTTACCGGCTGCATCTGGAAAAACGATTAGAAATACATTCACTGCAACCGGCGTTGATGATAATGACAACGGCACAGTAAAAACAGCGACTGCTTTTGTAGATGTTCCTGTTGAGTCGGTGCCTTATAGTGGTCACCTGGATAAGTTGGTCAAAAATGAAACACAAAAAGAGCCTGATTACCAACAAGCAACTACTGGTAAATACGGGGATATTGTCGACTATCAAATCAAATATGGTGTTGATCAAGATAGTACCACTACTTTAGCTACTGGTGATCTTAAGGATGAACTTCCCCAAGGGTTAGTCTTAAAAAAAGGTTCAATCAAAGTGACATATGACGATGGGTCCTCGGAATCGCCTTCAGATACTAATGATATTCAGCTCAAACCACTTGGAAAAGGTAATTCGGTGACTGTCACTTTTGAAGCCCAGATTACGCAACAAGAAGCGGGGATGATCAAAAATACAGCTCACTTTTCCGGGACCACGTCGGCCAACGTTCAGGCCCCTTCATCAGAAAGTGAAGCGGATATTAAAGTGGCTAAAAGTGAGCAAGGGAAAGTGATCTTTAGATACATTGATCGAAAATCTAATATGAAAAATCCTGCTCAGATTGCCGATACAGTAACGGTATCGGGACCAATTGGTAAAAAGGTCTCGGCGATCAATGCAGAACCAATGCGCCCTAAACATATTAAAGGTTGGACGGTTATTGATGTGACCCAAACGGCTGATTTGACAAACGCGACTTTTTTCCAAGCTGAGAAGCTTAATCCAATAATCGCCAAACAAGATCAAGTCATTACGTACCGTTATGAAAAAGCAATGATTTCACTGTCAGCACTAGAAACATGGAACTTTGGTAAATATCTGAATACCCAACGTGATGCAATTTATTACTTACCTGCTACTAGAAATGCGGCTAATCAAAAAGTTCCTAGTGGGGTGAACGTAGAAGATTACTTCGGCACTGATAGTTGGACTTTAAGTGTTCAACAAACCGGTCAGTTTAAGTCCCAAGCTGATCCTAATAGTCATGATCCCGCGCTGCGACACGCGCATGAGTTAACGGGCGCTCAGTTACAGTTTAACAATGCACTTTTAAAGAAGATAGCGGCCCATGAAGCTAGTACAGCCAAAGATGTAGTTAATAATTTAAGCCATTTTACGCTTGAGCCTGCAGCCAAACAAAGTACAACCGTGGTGACTTATTCTAAAAAAGGCCATTTTGATCAGCATGTAGCGACTGACTCCGATGGTCAAAAATATGATGACCCAGGCTGGAACGTTTGGCGGTATCAATTTGGGCGTCAACAACAAGCCGATTATAGTGTCGGCTTACACGTACCGGCAACGACTAAACGCTACAAGACACACTACCAAGCTGATTTAACTTGGACACTGGCAATTGCGCCATAGAATATCGTGAGGTGTTAATTTTGAAAAATATTGTTAAATATGGGGCACTCATTTTTTTAGGGTTAGGCTGCTTAATGGGCCACGGCTTGGGGAAGGTGCAAGCTACGGTTGATCAACAACGGGCTGACTTTGAGGTCGAACCCATTTTGCCAGATCAACAAGTTGATGATAGTTTAAATTACTTTGATTTAAAATGTGCGCCGGGTTCTGATCAAAGAATTAAAATACGGATTCAGAACTTCACAGACCATGCCATTACGGTTCATGCTCAGTTGCGCAATGCTTTTACGCAAGCTGGCGGGGGCATTGACTTTACCCCTAAAACCAATTTGGATAAGAGTCTTAAAATACCATTCACCAAAATTGCTCAATTAAAAAAAGGTGAGGACGTTATTCACTTAGCGCCGCAAGCAACAACTGTCTTAGAAACGAATATTAAGTTACCGCAAAATAAATATCGTGGCTTGATATATGGTAGTTGGCACTTTATCGAATATTTACATGCCAGTGGCAACGGGGCTTCTGCAATTTCTAGTAACTATTCATATTCAGTTGGGGTCGCTTTAAGAGGGGCCCACTATAAAGTTTATCCCGAATTAAAATACAGTTCAGTCAAGCCGCTGCTTTACAATAAGCATCCAGCGATTGGCATTCATTTAAGAAATATTGAATCAATGGCAATTTCTAAAGTGGCGATTGATGCGGCGATTGTTAAAAAGGGCATTTTTAGTTCGAAATATACTTATAAAACAACTAATACGAATGTTGCCCCTAATTCACAACTGACACTGCCAATTTCCTGGGCTTATGATAAATTATCGCCTGGCACCTATACAGCACGGGTCAAAGTGACTGGTGAAAATTATTGGAACAAGTTGCCAATGACTTGGCATTTCAACAAAACTTTTACGGTCAAAGATCGTGATGCGGCAGTCATTAATCAACAAGCAATCAAAAAGCCGATTAATAAATGGGCGCTTGTGGCCACCACTAGTGGCTTAGTAATGTTGATCAGTGTCATTGCTTATTTGAAACTGCTTAAGATTGGAGCGGCATAATGCGAAGGCTGCAAACACGATTGCTAACGGTGATTGGCACATTATTATTAATCATCATGAGTGGTCGCCCGGTTCAGGCGAAAAAGGTGCCAAGCTCAACCCAAGCGCTTCATGAAGTCACTTTTATGATTCAACCCGAAATACCAGCTGATAATATTGGGGGCCCAAAATTAGGTTATTTTAATCTTAAAATGACTTGGCAGCAAACACGGCGGCTGAACATTACGGTTTACAACCCTACGAATCACCCAATCACGATTCAAGCTAAAGTGGTTAACGCCAATACTTTAGATGATGGCGTTATTAACTACACGGGGGCTAAAAAAAATGACCCGCGATTATTACCGCAACCGGCGAAACATTTTGTGCAAGTGCCGGCAAAAATTCATTTGGGGCCGGGGGCAACCAAAAAGGTGCCCCTTATAATCAAGGCGGTTAATAAACCCTTCAAAGGGGAAAAAGTAATGGCAATTAATCTTTATGATGCCGCTACCAGACACAAGACAGCGATTAAGAATCATTATACCTATGCTGTCGGGTTGGTTCTGCAGGGCAAGTCATTGGTTACTAAGCCGACTTTACAAGCTAATCGAATTGTTGTCCGCATGACAGAGGGGAAGCCGGCGTTGAGTGTCTTATTCACGAATAAGCAACCATGGTTTTGGCAAAATGCCCAGATTAAAATGACCCTTAAAAATACGAAGTGGCCTATTTTCCAATATCATGACCACAAAGCGGCTTTAAAAATTGCGCCGCAATCACGATTTTATAATAATTTGGATCTAACCGGTTATCGCTTAGTACCTGGCCTATACCGATTAAAGGCTGAAATTAAAGATCAAACGCATCGACAGACACTGTCTAAATACGTCAGCATTACGCACGATCAAGCCCAGTTTATTAATCGGCAAAATTATGTTTATTTACAGAATCGAATACGCATATTGATAAGTGTTGTGGTAATTATTGGCGGCTTGTCTAGGAGGAAAAAACATGCAAAAACTCATTAATAAATACAGTTATGCCAAACTTAAAAAGATCATGATTGCGCTGATAGTCGGATCATCAATCATTTTTATGATTAGCTTAGGCTTGGCGATTGTAACGTATATCAATTTTAATTCTTATACGACAATTACCATGTGATTGCTGGAGAGCAACTTTTGATAAGTTACTAGTATTGGTTTTTCCATTCATCGTTATAACGATTCTTGATTGAGGATCTTATAAAAAAAGTGCCTAGCGCACCAAATAAAGGAGGAATTTCAAAAATGAAATTCACAAAATTAACAAGTGCCACCCTATTGGGGGTTTCCGTCTTATCTGCATTCATTGTTCCAGGAACCTCATTTGCGGCAACGCAGGAACATAACGCTGATGCCAATGGCGGGATTGAGTTACCGCAACACGATACAACAACTGCCGGGATCTCTTTTGGTGATAATAATCCTAGTGGTAATACTGGTTACTTACGGCTTCAAATGGTGCCTCACGTACTTGACTTTGGGAATCATGAACAATTTTTCGCGCAATACCCAATGTTTACTGCTGATGGTAAAAACTACGGCAAAAATGATAATAACCGGCATCCAAACTACAAAAATGGCGATACTAACGAGACCGCTATTTTAAACACGCAAGATGAAAAATTGGCGGATGTTGCGGGCAAAGCTTGGGCAACGGTGGTTGATAAACAAGTTACGCGTGATGCGACTAAATTCGCCGCACCAAATACGTCAGTTTCTGGGACGTGGACATTAAGCGTCAAACCGGACGGGCCACTGCAAGCTAAAAATGATCAGGGCAACGTGATTAACGGTGAAGATATTAATGATGCAACGTTGTCATTTAAAGATACTGCGTACGGACGAACTTTGGATATTTATACCTTAACATCGGAAGACCAAGATAAAGACTTCGCCAACCGGGATAAGACTAAAGATGATAATAAAGATCTTGATGCTAGTGCAATCACATCTGACTTTTCATTACCACTGACTTCTGGTGGCAAGTATCAATTAGTCGCTACGGCTGCTGATACCCAAGGTGAAGGGGCCGATGTATTTGGTTGGAATAAAGACGATATTCAATTAACGATGCCAACCACTTCAGTTGTCAAAAACGCGGTCTATGAATCAAATCTAACATGGGAATTAGCAACTGGGATTGCTTAAATGCAAGACCCCCGCACTTCAAGCGCCAATGATTGTAAACATTAGTCAATTAAGCCTATAATGGGATGCGTTGCTAGCCAAAAGACGGATAATGACGATTGTCCGTCTTTTTTGGCATGTTAAGAGAAACACTTTAAATAATGCTTCAGTGCAGCCCGCTTCACTTGCACTATACTTTAGAACGACTTGCTTGTATGATATAAGAAAGATGATAAGTTTTTAATATCTGGGGGAAAATGATGAATCGAAATCGGACCTTTTATCTGTATTTAATTTTAGAACTAATTATTTTTATTATTTTATTCTTAGTATTGAAGCTGAGGAATTAGGCTTTTAAAAAAATTATAAATATGTTAATATTAAATTGCGTCAAATTAAATCAAGAGTCTCTCAAAAAAAGTTGCTAATTATTTTAGTGGCTTTTTTTGTTTGTTTAGGGGGAGAGACAATGTTAGGGAATACTGTATACGTCATTGAAGATAATTTCATTCATCGTAGTAAAATCATCCATTATTTAGAACAGTATGGTGAAGACAAGATCGTCGCATTGACGGGCTTAAGAAATATTGAGGAATCTGTTAATCAGTTAACGATCGGCAATAATGACATTTTTTTAATTGATATTGAGTTGAATCAGTATATCGACGGGATTCAAATTAGTAAAATTATCCGAACGAAGAATAAATTTTGTTTTATTGTTTTTATTACAGCTGATAATCACAAAGCCATTAAGGTGATTAATAACGACATTAGACCTACCGGGTATATTGTCAAAAGTACTCATTTAGACAAAGTGAGAAAACAACTCCATGATAGTTTGCAAAGCATCACTTTAGAAATTCAAAGTCGAATGAATACGGGGCAGTGGTTCATTGTTAAAAGTTTAGGCGTCGACTATAAAATACCCTATAAAGAAATCGACTACTTCGAGACTTTGAAAGGTGAGCGGAACAAGGTGCTAATTGTTAATTCTGAAACGGACATTATTATTAATATATCTTTAAAAACGGTGCGTAAACAGTTAGCGGACGTTCGAACGTGGCTGAGCTTAAAATCATATTTACTAAATTTGAATAATATAATGAAAATTGATACGCGAAAAAACGCCATCATATTTAGTAGTCATAAAGAATTATATGTGGGCGAAAGAATTATTAATAAAGTACGAAAAGTATGGGAGAGCATGTATGCTAAATAAGGTGCCGATCCAATTCACGGAAGTGATTTTGCTAATTGATATAATCGTTATCATGGTTTATCTTCTAAAAAAATATTTTACGGCCAGAGAACGCTCCTGCGTCATATTTTCAGTAATTGTCGTTATTCCGCTGTTATTTTTTTTGAAAGATGACTGTAATACGCTCCTTATTTTTAGTACCATTTATCTTTTTTTCATAGTTAGCTTTTACAAGGTTTACAAAGCCTCTAAATCTTTAATCTATAGCAGGTTATTTCCTTTAATTATTAGTGATATTGCGTTAATATCTTGGACAATCGGTTTTAATATTATGCCACGCATCGCTAAATTTATAATCGGGATTAACTACCAGACACCATTTATCCTGGGGCTACTGACGATAGTCAACTTTGTGGGGGTCATATACCTCTCTAAAATGGCAGCGCATATTATTAATTCAAACACGATTAAGGCGTATTTCTTAGTCATAAAAGATGGCGCCTATCACAAGGTGCTGTTAGCATGTTTGGTTGCAGATGCTTTGATTGTTGCTAATGTGTTGAGTATGGGAATAAATGATTACCTGTATTGGTGTTCATTAGTAGCGGTGATACTAATTAGTTTTCTGTTAACCATTATGCTTAAACTCTATTTAAAAAATACCTATCAAAATTATGAATTAGCGAGTCAATTAGCCTTGTACACTAAAGTACAAGAAGAAAACAAAAAAGCGGATCGATTCAAACATGATTATAAAAACTTAATGACCAGTTTATATTTGTTAATTGAGCAAGGCGAAAATCAAAAAGCATTAACATTAATCAGCCAATTAGAAAATTATGGGCATAATGCGGTTGGTTCAGACCATGTAAAAGCATTAACTAATATTCCCAATCTTTATGTAAAGTCGTTGTTTTATAACAAAATAGCTGCGGCTGAAAATGAAGGGATTCCAGTAAATGTAAGGATTAACGCCTATACGGATCAAATCAGTATGGGATTATTTGATTATGTCCGTTCTTTAGGTATTTTATTAGATAATGCAACGGAAGCGGAAAAGGATTTTCCAGTCGGAGAAGGGTTGATCAAGATTGATGTTAACATCATCGGCGGGTATCAAATTGTTACCATAAAAAATAAAGGAGCATTTAATATTGATGCCGCATATAAAAGTAATGGCTATGGGCTATTGAATATTAATCAGATTTGTAAACAATACAACGATTGTGGGCTAAACATTGAAGTAACTCAATCGGAATTTAGCGTTACTTTTTCTGTCGCGTTGAACTAATTAAAGCTGACCATCCGGATTTCAATTGAAACCGAGATGGTCAGCTTTATTTTGTATCTTTTATTAATAATAGCTTTCAAGGTTTCACTTGCATCGCTGAGACGGACGCCGTTACTTTTTCATGAATGTAACTTTAAGTTGCTTGAATGTAGTCAAAAAACAAATTGAAAATTGTTATCATAGCAATGGTTAAATAATAGAACATTTCGCTAAGAGGTAATAACGTTGAATTTATATAAATATCAGAAAACGATAGTAGCATTTTTTATAATTGCATTTACTTGCTGTCTAGTCTTTTTAATGGGGACCAACGTTTTTGCAGCTGGCATTAAGCCGGTCTATCCTCATCCAGCAACCGATAATGTTGAAAAAGGCGATGAAGAAGGCGTTACTTTTCATAAGAATCAAAGTCCTCATTTTAAAAATACTGTTGCTGACGTCCACGAGTATACAGCTAATTACTTAGACGGGCCGAATGATATGAAACGCGATAAGGATGGAACATATATTACTAAGTTTAATGAGCCTGTTAAAGGGAATTCGATTTTTTCTGATATTGGCGATTATTCAAGTCTATCCCACATGAAAATAAGCTTTCATCCATCACTTGGGTTACAAGGTAATTTTAAATCAACTTTCATTCCTAAAAGTCAAAATGAACCTTGGTTAGGTGGCAAACTTGATTTTGATGGACTATACCCAGTATCGGCCTCACTATTCGGGAGTACGCTTGGTGACTTTCCCAATGGAAATTATGGGGCCTACGTGCGTTTCACATTTCCGCCTGGGACAGATGCGCGAGCGATGGGAAAAGCAATTAATTGGGATACTGTCGGGGCTGCTTCTCATTTGACATGGTCGTTTCTAGGAGTCAACGTTGAAGATTTAATTAGTGCGGTTCGCCTAGTTCCAGTAGTGGGTAATGGTATAGCTGATACCATTCAGAAATTATTTGGCCCAGTTTTTGATATGGGACTTTATGTCAATTTCCCATTACAGTGGTATCCACGGTGGGCACGTTGGTCGGTTGAAGATCCCAACTCTTTATATATGCCAATTCGAGGTGTTGATTACCCTAAAGTGGCACGTGAATTACACATACCAGAAAATCTACTGCCGGATGTCCCACTTGTTACTGGCGGGTATGCTTCTTTTATCGCTGTGTTTGATTCGTTGGGGCGACTTAACATCAATCAGATTCCAGGGCTTAGCGAAATAGTTAATTTAATTAATAAATTTTTACCTTTTGGAATTAAAATCGATACTAATATTGGTGCTTCAACCGACGGCCCAGTTGAAGGACATGGTGAATTTAATTTAGATCACTATAGTGGTAATCTTTCCAGTAGTGAAGTTGAACAAATGATTGCTGAAGGTGCGCCTAAAAGTAATGATTTCAACCCTACTATGCAAGGAGTCGATAATAGCCCAGGTAAATTACTGACGAAGCATGCTTTATCACCATCTGAAACCAATCGTTTTTTACTTAAATATAATGCTGAAGATAATACACAAGTCGACTCTGGGCCTGGGCTTATTGTGCCAAGTAGCAAACGAGATATGTTATACGCATATATTATTAAAGGGATGCGTAAGCAAAACCCGTTTCCTAATCAAGATATTCAAACATGGAGTTCATACTTCTCACCAATTGATGGCAATCGAGGAGCTGATAGCCTTAACACACAAAGCCAAGTCGATGCAAACGGACAATATATCAATAATGATAAGCAACAAGAATTCCAAGAAATCGATAACGATCAATATACGATGTCTTTGCCGGGGGCTAATTTTAAAAAACGACGGGTCGTAATGGATTATGTTAAAGATGGTAACTTTACCAAGTATGATCACGGCCAGTTTGTCCGCGTTATCGACTTTTTTAAGCGCGCAGACATTACCCCAAAAATTAGTTTATTGAACTTAACCGCAACCTTATTAACTGGTGACCCAGATGATCCCAACACGACAGAGATTCCGTTGGCAAATTATAGTGATATGGATAACTATTATGATCAATGGATGAAGGTTTATTATAACGGGACCGCTCCTCCTAGCAAGGCTTGGGGGGGACAGAAGGGCCCGATTAATGACAATACATTGTTAGTTTATCAATATCTGGATCCTACTCAGATTAAGCTGAATACTAAAGAACCAACCAAAGTCAATGTCAATGGCAGTTTAAACTTTACAGGTCATGGGCTTTCTAATGTGAAAGCTGTGAAGAATTTACAGTTATGGTACAAAGTGTTACCTAAAGGGCAGAGTCCTTATACGAATCCAGACGCAGCTCCATCAACTGATGGGTGGCAAAAAGGGCCTAGTGAAGATATTGCTTCGGGCAAAACCGATTGGTCGATTAATACCGGGAACTTGACGAATTTAGGCCAATACACAGTCTACGTCCGTGCTCAGGATAATTATGGTGTTTGGTCACAAGATAATTTAGAAACACAACATGTACAAACCAATAAGACGGTGGATACCTTGTCCGCGGATTTTGAAGTGACTGATGATAAAGTCGGTCTTGATGTGACCAAAAAAGTGGTGGACCAAACGAAGGTTCCGAACCCTAAAGATGCAGATTATAAAGATAATGTGACTGGTTTACCAGGTGACAAATTTAGATATCACATTCGAATTAATGCTACCAACGGAACGACTGACCATATTGTTTTTAGAGATAATGATTTTGATAAGGACCAAACTGAATATTGGGACGATAAGGCGGATAACTATATGCTAATCCACCATAATGATGGGACTAGTGATGAGAAAGTTAAATTAATTGGTGAAGATTTCACAGATCCAAATACAATTGACTTTTCTAAGCGGTTTAAATCAGATCAAATTGGTAACGGCGCTTATATTGACCTTTACTTTACAACGGGGACAGTGGCAATTTTAACGCCTGTCGGGACCGTAATTCCCAATACGGCATATATTGTTAGTACGAGTGGTGGTGATAATGATGGGCACGGTTGGGCGTCTAATACGGCTAATATTAGTTTATATCCAGACCCAAGCATGACTAAACAGGTTAAATTAGCCGCAGACAAAGACGCGGCTTATACCGATAAACTCGAAGCTAGTCCTGATTCTGATTTAGACTATCGGGTTCAAATTAAGCCGAATAAAGATGTTAAGGACCCTGAGTTAAATGAAATTAAACTCTCAGATCCATTTGATAACAAACTGAATCAAGGGTTAACGCTCAAGAAAGTAACCGCCAACTATTATGATGCTGATAATAAAATAATCAACGATCAGACGGAAGTGCTAACACCTGATAGTCATCAAGTCGTGGCACTCAGCCATCCAGTAGTGCCCGGGGGGCACGTTGATATTGTTTATCAAGTTCATTTAGATCAAGCCGCACCGGCTGGAACCACTTTTAAGAACATTGCTTATATGGAGAGTTCTAGCTATGGGAAGAACCCAGATCACCAACTCCCTAACTGGCAAACCAACAATGCGCAAGTCACGGTGGCTAACTCGGATGGCACGGTTAACTTTAAATATGTTGATCTGGATACCGGCAAAGAAATTGCTGGTCACAATCCAGTGCAAGTGACTGGGAAGGTTGACCATAAAGTTTCCGAATACACGAATGATCAACTCGCACCGGCTTACATTGACGGTTATACCGTGATGAAAGAACAAATTGATGACCAAGCCATCCAACGCGCAAGTAAAGCGGACCCGGTAATTGCGCAAAAGCCACAAACGTACACTTATTATTATGAAAAAGCGGCCCTCTCGATGGAAGCGCCTAAAAATTGGAACTTTGGGCGCTATAATACGAGTCAAACCGAGGCGACTTATTATCTACCAGCGCGTCAGGATGCTCATGGGAAAACGAAACCTTATACGGTCGATGTCCATGACGCCTACGGCGTTAAGGACTGGACTTTAAAAGTACAACAAAAGCATCAGTTCACGGGCATTAATCCAACTAATAAAAAGGCGACCGTTTTAAGTGGTGCTCAATTAAATTTCACTCATCTTAACGCCAAAAAAACCAGTGATGATGGCCAAGATACCCATCCACAAGGCGATCAACTGGATTTATTAAGCGGTGATCAGTTTAAGTTGCCCGTTGGTAATGAAACCCCAACCGCCTTGATGAGCTACCATAACGCTGGAACATACGTTACCGCCCATGATCAGAACCCAACTGGAAGGCAGTATGACAACCCAGGTGTGAAGAGTTTTGCTTATCAATTTGGCGACAGGACTAACGCTGGTTATAGTATCGGCCTCCATGTTCCGGCAAGTACCAAACGGGAAGCCACTGATTATACAACGACCTTAACGTGGTCCTTATCCGTGGCCCCCTAAAAATTAATTGAGGTGTTTATTTTGAAATACAAACTTAAATGGTTAGGTGGTTGGAGTCTACTGCTATTGGGGCTATTGGTGGCCGTTGGCCACCCAGCGCAAGCTGCTTCGGTCGCTCAAAATGCGGACTTTAGTATTCAACCGGTTTTTGACCAAAATCAAACTAACCGTAACTTAAATTATTTCAATTTAAGGTTTAAACCAGGTACGACCCATGAAATTACGCTCCAAGTTCAAAACTATACTGAGCGGACAATTACCATCCATAGTCAATTTCGGAATGCGATTACCGGTTTCGGTGGAGCAGATGCTTTTACTGCCAGTGACAATCATCTCGATCCAAGTTTAAAGATTCCGCTAACCAAACTCGTTCAGCTTCAAGGTAGCGCGACGATTAAGCTCAAACCGGAAGAAACTCGATTTGTTAGAGCGACAGTTAAAATGCCAGCTAATCAATACCGCGGTATGATTTACGGCGACTGGTACTTTATCGAAAACATGAAGGGGAATAAGAACGATCGTTCTTCCGTGGCTAGTAACTACGCTTATTCCATGGGGCTGATTTTACAAGGTAGTCCCTATCATGTTTATCCTGAAATAAAATATGCTAAAACCGAACCAATTCTATACCATAGTCATCCGGCACTGGGGGTCAAATTGCGGAATACCCAGCCGATGGTCCTTAATAATGTTTCAATCAATGCTTCAGTTGAAAAAAAGGGGTTATTTGCGTCTAAGTATACCTATCAAGCCGCTAATCGGGTGATTAATCCAAATAGTTCAGTCACCTTACCGGTTTCATGGGCTTACGATCAATTAAAACCCGGCACCTATACGGTGCACGCTAAAATTATTGGGCAAAATTATTGGAATCATTTACCCATGACTTGGACGATTAATCAAAAATTCACCGTTAAAGCTGGTCAGGCGAATGCCATTAATCAAAAAGCACTTAAAAAGCCCGTTAACCAATGGATTTGGATTGCCAGCGCCACCGGCGTACTATGGTTACTCTCATTAGTGGCTTGGCTACGGCTATTACGGTTAAAAGGCTGATGAAAATGTACCGACCTATTTATAAGCAGGTTCAAGGTTATCTTCTTTTAATCTTCATTTTAAGCTTAAGTATCTTCGTCACACCGGTGCACGCTAAAAAAGCGGTCCATAAACCGCCACACGCTTTTGAAAAGGTGACTTTTATGGTGGCCCCGCAGTTACCCCCCGATAATATTGGTGGGCAACACTTAGGCTATTTCAATTTGCCAGTTAAACCGCATCAACAACTTGATCTAGCGGTTAAGGTCATCAATCCAACTAATCAAGCGATTCATATTAAAAGTAAGGCTTATAATGCCACCACTAATGATAATGGCTCCCTTGATTATCAAGGGACGCATCCAGATGATCCGCAACTACTAAAGCAACCAGGTACGACGTTTATTGCATTACCTAAAAAAATTACCTTACCGGCCCAAGCAACCCAGTTGGTTCATTTTAAAGTCGCAATTCCTAAAAGGGGCTTTGTTGGCCAAAAGGCCATCGGACTCAACTTAATTGCTGACCAACCAGCCGGGAAGGCCGCTGTTAAAAATCGGTATGTGTATATTATTGGTTTGGTCTTAAACGGCCAAAAACTGAAACCGCCCCACCAAAAAGGGCTATCGGCCGATAACATTCAAGTCCGCCTGGTGTCCCCTAAAAAAGAGCCGGCAATCAGTGTTCAGCTGGCCAATCATGATCCCGCGTATATTTTAAACGGCCGCTTAGCGATGGCGCTAGTCAATCAAAAATACCGTTTCTTTAGTTATCATGTCATCCGGAAGCACGTTAAAATCGCGCCGAATAGTCGTTTCGATAATAATTTATTGCTCGGTGGTAAACGACTAGTTCCTGGGATTTACCAGCTAAAAGTTAAAATTGATAGCCATAACAATCACCATACCATCAATAAGACCGTTAAAATTACGAAAAACCAGGCGCGGTTTATTAACCGCCACAATTATCGATATTTAGTCTTGCAATATTGTTTAATGGCGGGCCTTAGTGGGCTGTTACTGTTAATCACTTGTTTAATCTACTTTAAGAAAACGAGGTTAAAAGATGCAAAAATTAATTAATCGCTTTGGCTATAAAAAAGTCAACTATGTCATGATTGCGCTGGTCCTTGTGCTAACAATCATTTTTATTACAAGCATTGTGTTTGCGGTTAAGTACTACATTGAATTAACCAGCATCACCAACATTACGATGTAACTTCTAACTAACCCGTTGGGTTAGTAACGTATTTCTCATGGACGTTTATGCCCCTTATTAAGGTTAGTCACTTAATGAGGTATAAAAAACTGCGATTGAATCGCAAAAATTAACAAAGGGAGGAATTTCATGATGAAATTCACAAAATTGACAAGCGCTGCTTTAGTGGGCGCAACAACTTTATCAGCTTTCATGGTACCGGCCGCTTCATTTGCCGCAACACCAAATAACAACGCGGACGCTAATGGCGGCACAGCGTTACCACAAACTGATACAACTGAAGCCGGTATTTCTTTCGGGAACCCTGGTCCTAATCCGAACACCGGTTACTTAAGACTCCAAAAAGTGCCTTCAATCTTAGACTTTGGGAACCATGTTCAATTTAACAAGGCTTACCCTAACTTTACCGCTGACGGTAAAAATACTGGTAATAGTAGTAACGATCGTTTTGCCAGCTACAAAGAAAAGGACACAAACTTAACCCCAACGCTTTCAAATGACGCTAAGGGCTTAGAAAATGTTCAAGGTATGACTTGGACGACAGTGGTTGATAAACAAGTTAGCCGAACTAACGCTGATGATAAAAAAGGTATTACAGCCAAAGCAGGTTTATGGTCACTATACGTCAAAGCTGACGGTGATTTGAACCGCATTGATACCGCTGGGAATATCATGTCTGATGGGGATATTGCTGACGCAAACTTGACTTTTAAAAACACGACTAAGGCACAAACTCAAGAAGTTTATAAATTAACCGGTGAAGCCCAAGATAAAGATTGGAAGACTGACGCAACCGCTAAACCAGTTAGCGCAGTTACCGAAAATATCAGCGTGCCTTTAGCTGCTGATACAAAGGATAACGGTGCTTTAGTGGCCCAAGCAAAAGATGGTGAAGGGTCAGGGGCTGATGTTTTTGCTTGGAACCCCGCTGATATTAACTTATCATTACCAGCAAGCGCGACCGTTCAATCACCAGCTACTTACCAAGCTAAACTAACGTGGACCTTGTCTGCGGATGCCGCAACACCAAGCAATTAGTAAACCACTTTAAAATGAGAAGCTGATGTTTATCAGCTTCTTTTTTAATAAAAAAGAGCTTAATAGAGACTGATATTATTAGGACGCTAATTTTGGGCGTGATCGCCTTACTAGTCGTTATTTATTTGATTAGGAGCGGCGGTAATAAATGCTTTTTAGATTTACTGTCCGGTAATGATTGAAAGGTGTTTATCAGAAAAATAACAGAGAGGTGTCACATGAAAAATAATATTGAATTACTAACCGAATGGTATGGCGAAGTGCAACAAATAATTAATTTGTTAGACTTAATTACGGCCGATTACGGGCTTAGTTTTACGACATTTAGAATGCTCGATCAGCTTTATCAAAATGAACCGTTAACGCCCGGCCAATTATCAAATTCTGAAAAAACTTCGCGGCCGGCTGTTTCGCGAAAATTAAATTTATTGCAGAAAAAAGGCTACATTCGTAAGCGGAGAGATAATCCTTATGATCAGCGAATTGTTAGGCTTGAAATGACTGTTGAAGGTAAAAACGTCTACTTAGAGATTCAAAAAAAAGTTAACGAAGATATTAATCATCTTTTGCATGAGGTTAAAGAATTGAGTCATATTAGCGACAATCTAGAAATTAATCTGTAATGTCAAGAAATGGTTACGGAGGTGAATAGTGCATGGAAATTAAAATAAATCAATTAGTTGCTCGTTATCAAAATAAAATTGCTTTAGATATCAGTCAAATGGCGATTACTAAACCGGGCGCTTACGGCATTATTGGGCCCAATGGTGCGGGAAAAACAACATTTTTTAAATGCTTAGCGAATATTATAACGAATTATTCGGGAGAAATTACGATTAATGATCAAAGTGTCGCTCAAAAACCGGCCGTCTTAAAAAACGCGGGGTTTGTACTTGATGGTGTTTCATTGTATCGCAATCAATCCGGCTGGTTTAATATCAAATATTTTAGTCGGTTGCGTGGGACTTTTGATCAGCATAAAGCAAATGAATTGGCTAACAATATCGGCTTAACCAAGGTGCTGGATCAAAAAGTTAAAACATACTCCTACGGGATGCAGAAGAAACTAATTTTGATGATTGCGCTATTAAATAACCCGGAATTACTCGTTTTAGATGAGCCTTTTAGAGGCCTAGATGTACAAACAGTCACTTGGTTTAAAACTTATTTAAAAGATTTAGTCGCCAACGCTCATTTAACACTGTTAATATCCAGTCATATTAAAGGCGAAATTGAAGAGCTCTGTGACCAGGCTTATGTCTTGAATGAGGGGCAGTTTATTGAGGTGATTGATTTACAAGCAGGCGTCAATCAACAATTACGACTGCTTGACACTAGTAACAATCGGCGCCTTGAAACAGTATTAGACGAATTAAATTATAAATATGACGTTTTAACAGATGGACGGCTTGTTTTGTCGCTAAAGGACCAAGACCTACAAATCTTACAAAAACAGTTGTTGCAAAACAAAATAGATATTAAAGAAATGTCTTTTTTCAATGCACTTGATCATCAATTAAATTAAGGAGTATGTAAAAATGACTATTGGCCATGTCGTAAAATTAGAATTCTACAAATTTTTTCACGAAAAAAGTTATTTATATTTATTTGGAACGGTCGCGTTAATTAATATTTTGTGTACAGGCATACTGGTTAACTTTGAAAATATTAATACTTTTGCAACCAATGCCAAACCTCTTACAGGGTTGATTATATTCAGCTTTTTCTTATTAGTTATTATCAACTTTATACTGCTTTATTGGTATCCATTTCATGTCTTATCGATTGATTATAATAATCAGGTTATGGGGCTTTTAATGGCATCTGGGATTAAGCGGCAACAACTTTTTTATGCCAAATTAGTGACGGTTTTGGGCTTATCTTTAGTGACTTTTATCGGCTTATTATTCGGACCACTAGTCATTTGTATTATCAAAATTCAAATGACTAGTGGCACACTAGATTCAGTATTGACAAGTATAAAAAGTAACTTAAATGGCCTGCAAGCTTTTAAATTCCTATTAAGTTATATCACGACCACCATCATTATGATGTATGCCTGTATTTTAATGAAGGGGGCCAAATGGTCAATTTTAGTTTTTATTGGATTATCTTGGCTATACCAAGTGGTTGTGACCTTAATAACTGATTTACTGCCTGTTGATAGTGGCTTTGGACACAATATAGTCACTATGAGTTGTGAATTACTAGCAATCTTAATATTTGGTTTTTTAGCCCAAAATAAAATGCGTAGACAAGCACTATAAGCATTTAACTGATAGGCTAAAGCGCCGTAGCCATGCAAGCAGTAATTTCGGAATACGAATGATAGTCTTACTGGACTGTAAAAAAATAAAGCGCGTTTAAAGTACCAATAGATCAATGGGAGGCATTTCAACAGGCAATTTACAAAATTAACAAGTGCTGCTTTGGTGGCGCAAGGAAAAGATGGTGAAGATTCAGGGGCCGAGGTTTTTGCTTGGCACCCAGCAGATGTCAACTTATCATTACTAGCAATTACGACCGTTCAGTCTCCAACCACTTATCAAGCCAAATTAACAGGGACATTGTCTTTAGATGTTGCCAATGTTTAATTAATATTAATTACAAAAAAGAGTTGATATTTATATCAACTCTTTTTTGGGTAAAATAATAGTTATCAATGCTAACGCAAATAGCGTTAAGATGATAATTTGAAAAATTGCTTTCTGGTTTAGTTCGTTATCTGGCTTTTAAAATTTTTACGCCTTCAGGTGAGCCGACTACGACTTCATTGACGAGGTCGAGGAATAGACCATGTTCAACAACGCCAACTTGTTCGCTTAACCAAGCTGCTAAAAGATGCGGATGGGTAATCTTTTCAAGATGCAGATCGATAATTTCATTTTTTGAGTCGGTTAAAACACGGTGCCCATCAGCGGTAGTTCTAAATTCTGGATGAAGGCCTTCTTTAACGAATCGGTTGTAAACTTGTTGACTGCCAAACGGAATCACTTCAACCGGCAATGGGAAACGGCCGATCGTATCGACAACCTTTGCTTCATCAACAATCCAGATATTGCGGGTTGAAGTGGTTGCAACTAATTTTTCGAATAAGTGAGCAGCACCACCACCTTTAATCCCTTGGAAGTTAGCATCGACTTCATCAGCACCGTCAATTGTCAGGTCAATGTGGTCGACTTCATTGAGTGCTTTGACTGGAATCCCAAGCGATTTGGCTTGGTCAGCGGTTCTGATTGATGTGCAGACGCAAGTTAAGTGGAGGTTTTCAGCTTTTACACGCTTAGCAAGGGCTTCAACCATATAAACGACGGTTGAACCAGTTCCGAGCCCTAAAACCATGTTGTCTTCGACATAGGCCACTGAGCGTTCAGCAGCCATTTTTTTCATTGCATTCTTATCCATTAAAGACACCTCTTCTACTGTTAATAAGTCCATTATACGCAATAATGAGGAAAAAAGCGCTTTAAAACGGGTGTTTTTTACTAAAATTTCTATTAAATCGGTCGGAAGGATTATTCAAGTCCATTGGTTTTCATGGTATGATACAGTAGTAAAAAATAGCGCCAACTAGGTGTTAATGATATAGGAGCTTTTTAGATGAAAAAACGTGGATTCGAAATAGTAACTAAGTACCAATCAGCAAACTTAAGTTTACCAGTGCGCTCGACTGCCCATTCAGCAGGATATGATTTTGCTTGTGCGGAGGACTTCGTTTTACCATCCATCTGGCACTATAATTTTGTCCGTTTATTTCGGATGATTCGCAATGGGAAACCTTTAGTTGATGATGACTTTGAACGGGCTTCTAAAACATTAAAACCTTTTTTGGTGCCAACTGGGATTAAGGCTTATATGCAAGATGACGAGTATTTAATGATTGCTAATCGTTCCAGTAATCCCTTGAAAAAAGGGCTCGTGCTTCCAAATGGTGTCGGGATTATTGATGCGGATTATTACGATAATGAGGCCAATGAGGGTGAGATTTTTATTCAAATGTTGAATTTCAGCCCACGCGATATCATCTTACGCAAAGGCGAACGAATTGGGCAAGGGATTTTTATGCCCTACCTTGTGGCTGATGATGAGGTAGCTGTGACAACTAAACGGACCGGTGGCTTTGGTTCATCTGGTCGTTAGTTCGTGCTACGGTAATCAATAGACGATATGTGCTAGAATAGTAGACAATCAGGATAGTAAAGGAGAAGCTTGTGGCTAAAGTTAAAACGCAGTTTGTCTGCCAGAATTGTGGCTACAGTTCCCCCAGATTCTTGGGGCGCTGTCCGAATTGTGGTGCTTGGAACCAAATGGTTGAAGAACGAGAACAACCAGCCTCAGCGGCGAAATCAAATTTCACAATTTCAGGTCGTGCCACTGAACCTGAAAAAATCAATTCTGTTAACATCCAAAAAGAACCACGGGTAAAAACGGAGTTAAATGAATTGAACCGCGTTTTAGGGGGCGGTGTCGTACCGGGCTCACTGATTTTAATCGGGGGCGATCCTGGCATTGGCAAATCAACTTTGTTACTCCAAGTTTCAGGACAACTGGAAAAAATGGGGAAGATGCTATACGTTTCAGGTGAAGAAAGTGCTTCACAAATTAAGATGCGGGCTAATCGCTTAGGGGTTAATGGTGACCAATTGTATCTCTATCCCGAAACGGATATGGGTAATATTCGCCATCAAATCGAAACGCTCAAACCAGAGTATGTCGTGATTGATTCGATTCAAACTATGAGTGAACCAGAAGTGACTTCCGCAGTCGGGAGTGTTTCACAGGTTCGCCAAGTGACCGCCGAATTGATGCGGATTGCTAAAACCAATCAGATTACTATTTTCGTGGTGGGACATGTGACCAAAGAAGGGGCGATTGCCGGCCCTAAGATTTTGGAACATATGGTGGATACTGTGTTGTACTTTGAAGGTGACACCCATCATACTTACCGGATTTTACGTTCTGTTAAAAACCGGTTTGGTTCAACCAATGAAATCGGGATTTTCGAAATGCGCGAAGCGGGCTTACAAGAAGTCGCTAATCCATCTGAAATCTTCCTTGAAGAACGACTGGCCGGTGCAACCGGCTCAGCAGTTGTGGTATCAATGGAAGGGACCAGGCCAATCTTGGTTGAGTTACAGACGTTGATTACTCCTACCTTGTTTGGCAATGCGAAACGGACATCTTCCGGATTAGATCATAATCGGGTGTCATTGATTATGGCCGTCTTAGAAAAACGGGCGAGTTTGATGCTTTCAAATCAAGATGCTTATCTTAAAGCAACCGGCGGGGTTAAATTAGATGAACCTGCGATTGATTTAGCGATGGCGGTCTCGATTGCTTCGAGCTATCGGGACAAAGAGATTCCCCCAACCGATTGTTTTGTCGGCGAAATTGGGTTAACTGGTGAGATTCGACGGGTGAACCGAATTGAACAACGCGTTGGTGAAGCAGCGAAGTTAGGTTTTAAACGCATTTACGTTCCTAAAAATAATTTGCAAGGTTGGGAGCCACCAACTGATATTCAAGTCGTTGGCGTTACAACCATTGCAGAAACTTTGAAAAAAGTATTCAACTAGGCATAAGTTGGTACGAGAGGAGGTTTTATGATGCAACAAAAACCATTAACTAAAAGAAGAGTGTTAGGGATTGTCTTTGTGATTCTAGGGGGCGCTTTAGGCATCACGGCCTTTCCAGAGTTTTGGCGGGTTGTTCATTTAGATTTAGTGACATATCTCAATAACGGCATTACCAACGCTGTGTTAGGTGCAATTATTTTTTATCTTTTATTCTTGGTATTGGCTACGCCGATGTTACGAGCAATGCGTCAGTTGGAAAAAGCGTTGTTTAAACAATCCCCTAGTTTTCTATTATTCGGGAGTGTCTTCTCATTAATCGGCTTGTTATTAGCGAATGTTGTTTCGATTCCGTTATACCGGATGCCGATTTTTGTTTTAAATACGATTGTACCAATCCTATTGATGTTTGCGCTCGGTTATTTAGGTTTTAAGGTGGGGACGACGCGCTTAGATGAATGGCGTAAGTTCTTGCAGCCTAAAAAACGCAATCCGGATGTGTTAGAACGCAAAGTGGATGATAATTTTCATAAGTACAAGATTTTGGATACAAGTGTCATCATTGATGGTCGGATTAAGGACATTGCTAAAACCGGGTTTATCGAAGGCACATTGATGGTTCCTAATTTTGTTTTACATGAATTGCAATTAATTTCCGATTCTGCTGATAATTTAAAACGGGCGCGTGGCCGTCGCGGCTTAGATATTTTAAATGAATTACAAAAAGACCAAAGTTTGTCAGTCGAAATGTACGATGGTGATTTCGAGGACTTAACGGAAGTGGATGGCAAATTAGTCAAGTTAGCGAAATTATTAGACGGAATTGTGGTCACAAACGATTACAATTTAAATAAAGTTTGCGAATTCCAAAACGTCCCGGTTTTTAATATCAATCAATTGGCTAATACGTTGAAACCAGCAGTCTTACCTGGTGAAGCGATGACCGTTACGGTGGTCAAAGCCGGAACGGAACGGCAACAGGGGGTAGCTTACCTTGAAGACGGGACGATGATTGTTGTTGAAGATGGGCAACACTATCTCAATAAACCATTAGATGTAATTGTAACGAGTGCCTTACAAACAGCTGCTGGCCGAATGATTTTTGCCAAACCAGCGCATCAACAAAAAGGCTTGAATGAAAAATAAGTTTTCAGATGTCTTTACACGGCCACCAATAATCGGTATGATTGAGACTAACTAAATTGTATAAATTGATGAAGAGAAGAAGTAGATTAGTCGAATTTTCAGAAAGCTTCTGGGCGCTGTGAAGAAGTAATCGCATTAATCGAAATGCACCTCGGAGATGCTAGTAGCCTTTTCCTGCTAGTCGGGACACCGTTATCTGTTTGAGGCATTTTTGCGAAGAAAAGTGGAACCACGCTCAACCGGCGTCTTTTGTTAATTAACAAAGGGCGCTTTTTATTTGGAAGCGTGTCTTTTAAGCGAGATGCCAAAAAAGCACGTTTAAAGTAGAAAGGATGATTGGATGCTAACTGTTTATAATACCCGCACGCGTCAAAAAGAAACCTTTAAACCTCTTGAAGAAGGCCGCGTTAAGATGTATGTCTGTGGGCCAACTGTGTATAACTATATTCATATCGGTAATGCGCGTAGTGCGATTGCCTTTGATACGATTCGTCGCTATCTCGAGTACCGTGGTTATCAAGTCGATTATGTTTCGAACTTCACCGATGTTGATGATAAGATGATTAAGGCTGCTAATGCAGAACAAATTACGGTACCAGAATTAGCCGAACGTTACATGAATGCTTTTAAAGAAGATACAAAAGCGCTTAATATTGAACCAGCAACGCGCAATCCACGGGCAACGGATAATATTGAAGAAATTGTTGCGTTCATCGAAGATTTGATTGCTAAAGGCTACGCTTATGTTGTTGATGGTGATGTCTATTACCGGGCTCGTAAGTTTAAGGCTTATGGGCAGCTTTCAGGGCAAGATCTTGATCAGCTCGAACAAGGGGCCAGTGAGCATACGGCGACTGAAGAGACCTTGCGCAAGGAAGATCCAATTGATTTTGCCCTTTGGAAGGCAGAAAAAGGGACCGCTATTGCTTGGGATTCGCCTTGGGGGAAGGGCCGCCCTGGTTGGCACATTGAATGTTCTGTCATGTCGACCAAGTATTTAGGGGACACGATTGATATTCATGGTGGTGGCCAAGATTTAGAGTTTCCCCATCATGAAAATGAAATTGCTCAAAGTGAGGCGAAGACTGGCAAACATTTCGTCAACTATTGGTTGCACAATGGCTTTGTGACAGTTGGCGATGATGATCAAAAAATGAGTAAGTCACTGGGCAACTTCGTAACGGTTCATGATCTGATTCAAGAAGTTAATCCACAAGCGTTGCGCTTTTTGATGAGTAGCACGCAGTACCGGCGACCAATTCGCTATAGTGAATCATTATTGGCTGAAGCACAAACCAATCTTGATCGTTTAAAGACGACCTTCGATAATTTAGCATTCCGCCAAGCGACGGCCAAAGAGGGAGCTGACACGAATATTGCCAAGCAAGCCGCAAATTTAGAGGCTGCTTTTGTGACAGCCATGGATGATGACTTTAATGTGCAAAATGGATTAACCAAATTGTATGAACTTGCTAAGTTAAGCAATCAATATTTGGAACGTGCGACAGTGCAAGCCGCCACGTTAGCTGATTTAACGGCTCGCATGTCGCGCTTGTTAGCGATTTTTGGCGTTGAATTTAAACCAGCGCAACTATTAGATGCAGATATTGAGCGCTTGATTGAAAAACGACAAGCCGCACGGGCCGCAAAGGATTTTGCCCGTAGTGATGCGATTCGGGATCAATTGAAAGAACAAGGGATTATTTTGGAAGATACACCACAAGGAATGAGATGGAGACGCGCATGAAAAATGCTTTACAATTAAATGGAATTGCGTTGGCATACATGGGCGATTCAGCCTACGAAGTGTACGTCCGCGCCCATTTGCTAGAACTGGGGTTAACCAAACCAACCCGCTTGCAACAAGTGGCAACACATTATGTTTCTGCTAAGGCACAAGCTGCTTTGATTGGTTTGATGATCGAGGATAATTATTTGACAGAAGAAGAAATGGCTATTTTTAAACGCGGTAGAAATGCCAAAAGTTATACGAAAGCCAAGAATACCAGTGTTGGGACTTATCGGACCTCAACTGGTTTTGAAGCGGTTTTTGGCTATCTATACTTAACTGAACAACAAGAGCGCGTCGCTGAATTAGCCCACTGGTGTATTCAACAAGTCGACGCGGGGAGGACCCATGAGAAAAAATAATAATCAAGTATCCAAACAAAAGAATAACGAATTTAATAGTCGCCGGACGGCTAAGCCAACCCGGCGCCCAGCCAATAAGAAAACGACAGCACCGGTCGAAGAAGCAGTTGTCGAAGAACAAACCGATTTTGTCATTGGTAAACATGCTTCTTTGGAAACATTAAAGACCAGTGATGCGAAGAAAATTAACAAAATTTTCCTACAAGATGGGCTAAAAGCTGATTTCGTACACGACGTCGTGAAATTAGCGAAAGAAAAACGCCTGATCATTCAAAATGTCCCTAAGAATAAATTAGACTTATTGAGTGACCGGCAGAATCACCAAGGGATTATTTTAGCAATCGCACCGTTTGAATATGCGAGTGTTGATGATATTTTTGCCAAGGCTAAAGCTCAAGAAGAAGAACCATTTATCTTAATTTTAGATAACTTGGAAGATCCGCATAACTTAGGTTCAATTATGCGGACGGCTGATGCAGTTGGTGTCCATGGGATTATCATTCCTAAACACCGTGCGGTTGGGTTAACATCAACCGTTGCCAAGACGTCAACTGGGGCCATTGAACATATGCCAGTTGCGCGCGTTACCAACTTGACACAAGAAATTAAGAAATTGAAGGACCGTGGTCTCTGGATTTTTGGGACCGATATGGCCGGTACTGACTATCGTCAGTGGGATGCTAAAGGGCCAATTGGTTTAATCATTGGCAACGAAGGCAAGGGTCTTTCACCAATTGTTAAAAAAGAAGTCGATCAAACTTTGACGATTCCAATGGTGGGCCATGTGCAAAGTTTGAATGCCAGTGTTGCTGCGGGTGTTTTAATGTATCAGGCTTATAACAGCCGGCAACCTTTGGTATAGCTGATGAAAAAGCAGATCTTAATTGCAGATGGGTATAATATTATCGGGAATTGGCCAGAGCTGAATAAGTTGAAACAAAGCGATCATCTTGCCGATGCACGGGATCGTTTGTTACAAATATTATCGGAGTATCGTAAATTTCGGGAAATCGAGATTATCTTAGTATTCGATGCGATGTATGTTCCGGGAATTAAGCAAAGTTATGCCCAGTATAATTTAGAAGTAGTCTTCACCGATGAGGATGAAACAGCCGATAGCTATATTGAAGGCTTGGCTGGTAAACTAATGTCACCAATTAATCAGGTGACGGTAGTTTCAAGCGATCAAGCGGAGCAGTGGACGATTTTTTCACGGGGTGCATTACGTGTGTCTTCGCACGATTTCTATCGTGAGATTCGGCGTACCCGGCGAGAAATTGACCACGATGCCAAGCATTATCATGACCGGACATTGCAACGAAATACGCCTTGGAATCCGACCCAACTCGACCAGCTTGCCCGAATGCGGGATGAACTAAGCGCTGAAAAAGATGATTAAACAAACGTTCTCTTAATAAATATGCAATAACTTGTTAAGATAATGGTGTGGAGTTGCGTGAAAGGTGGTTCGTTAATGGAATCAGCAAAACGTGATACAAACTTAATTCAAGCGGTGGTTGAAAACGACTCTGAGGCGTTAGATATTTTATTTAAAGCCTACCTACCGATGGTTTATCGGACCTTTACGCCATATTATGTTCGCTTGTTTGATAAAGACGATTGGTTACAAGAAGCGCGAATCGTATGCTATGAGACTTGTCAGTGTTATGACCAAAACTGTGGCAAAAGTTTTGGAGCCTTTTATAAATTACGATTTCACCACCATGTATTGAACTTGATTCGCAAAGAGCTTGCTCAGAAACGGCAAGTCGATCAGCAAGCCTTGTTGTTTGATTGTTGTCCAGAATGTAATGCGCTCGCTGAAGATACCATAGCATACTATCAATCAACGGTTGAAATGCGGGCTTACTTAGAGACCCTATCAGCTTTAGAGCTAGTGGCCTTTCGAGTTTTAACGGGGCAATTAGCGATTGAACAAGCGTGTAGTCAGCTCGATTGTACGCTTGAACAGATGAAACGGGCCCAATCGCGCTGCCAAACCAAATTAAAACGCTTCTATACTAAACAATCAGAATAGCTAAAAGCTGCTAACCGATCCTTTTTAGGCATCGGTTAGCAGCTTTTTTTCATTTAGTGCGAACATTAACCGCTGTTTTTCGGACGATAAAATAACAGGTGACAGGTTAACAATCGGGATGAAACGACAAAACGGGCGGCTGATATGGTTTTAAATAACGTGAATTGACATTAATAAAGAAAGCGCTTATACTAAAAACATAGAAGAAATGAAAACGCTTTTACAAAGCCTTTTGTCGCTTTCTAATCAATTAAAATTTAAGGGGTAATTCATTATGGCAGAAAAAACAATTATGTTATGTTGTGCAGCAGGCATGTCAACAAGTTTATTAGTTTCAAAGATGCAAAAGGCTGCTGAAGCACAAGGCATAGACGCAGAAATTTTTGCAACCGGCGCTTCAGATGCAGATAACCAACTCGAATCTAAACAAATTGACTGTGTCCTATTGGGGCCTCAAGTGCGTTTCATGGAAGGTCAATTTAAAGAAAAATTGGCGCCAAAAGGAATCGGCGTTGAAGTAATTGATATGAAGGCTTACGGTATGATGGACGGCGAAACAGTCTTGAAACAAGCGTTAGCATTGATCGGTTAAACAAATTAAGAAGAGCGGTGGCAGTCTATTTTTAGGCGGCCACCGCTTTTTTTATTTGTAAATCAGGTATAATTAAGGCAATCAAGTATAAAGGAGTTTATTTAATGAATTTAATTGGTACATTAATTTGGTGGTTGTTCGGGGGACTAGTAGAAGCAATTGGCTGGTTTATTCTAGGAGTTGCCTGGAGCATTACCATTATTGGCCTTCCAGTCGGGCTACAATGTTTTAAGATTGGTGCATTAACCTTGATGCCATTTAACGCAACTGTTGTCTCAACCGGGGGCGCCGGTTCATTTTTACTAAACATCATTTGGTTTTTCTTAGGGGGCCTTGTGATGTGGGCGGGTCATGTCTTTTGGGGACTATTATTATCGATCACGATTATTGGGATACCATTTGGTCGACAACACTTTAAGCTAGCGGCGTTATCGTTAAGCCCGTTCGGCAAACAAATTAATTAAAATAAAAAAGGGCAGCGATGTTGATCGCGCCCTTTTTTTAACGTCCTGATTCCAATCAATATATTATTGCATTAGTTCTTCCAATGCCGTTGCTTGGACTTCCCAGTTTGATTCAGTTTGAGCCAGTTCGGCTTGGACTTTTTCTAAATCTTGTTGTAGTTCTTGGAGCATGAGCGGTTTGGTAATGACGTCGGCTTGGGTCATTTGTTCTTGGATTGCGTTGGCCTGCGTCTCTAATTCGGCCATTTTTGTTTCTAAAGCTGCCACTTCGCGTTCTAATTTTCGTTGTGCACGTTGATTTTCCTTACTTGCTTTGTAATCCTCCTGAGCATTGGTACTCGGTTGGACAACGACGCTATTTTGACGAGCGGCTTCTGCATAGGCTTCTTCTTCGGCTTTTTTGGCGAGGTAATAATCGTAATCACCCAAGTAACGTTTGCTACCGGCATCGGATAGTTCGATAATGCCGGTGGCGACTTGATTAATGAAATATCGGTCATGTGAAATGAAGAGGACGGTGCCATCGAATTCGCGGAGCGCCTTTTCCAAGACTTCCTTACTATCAATGTCTAAATGGTTCGTTGGTTCATCCATGATTAAGAAATTGTCATGGTTCATTGCGAGTTTCGTTAAGAGTAAGCGGGCTTTTTCACCACCACTGAGTTGGGAAACAACCTTTAGCACATCATCACCGGTGAATAAGAAACTACCAAGTAGGGTACGAATATCTTTTTCAGGCGTTGTGTGGTGTTCATCCCATAATTCGTTGAGGACAGTTTTGTTGGTGTGTAAGTTGCGTTGCTCTTGATCGTAGTAGCCGATTGAAACATTGCTCCCGATTTTTTCGTGGCCTTTGATAAACGGAATTTGGTGCAAGATACTTTTGAGAAGGGTTGATTTACCAATTCCATTGGGGCCGATGATGGCTAAGCGCTCATGCCGGTTCACTTCAAAATTGATTGGTGCCACCATAATTTTGTCTGGATCATAGCCGACAGCGGCGTCGATTACTTGTAAGACTTCATTACCACTGGGATGTTCACTTTCAAAATGAAAATGAATCTTACTAGCTTCGTTTTGAGGGCGATCTAATTTATCCATCTTTTCCAGTTGGCGTCGGCGACTTTGCGCTTGTTTCGTGGTACTTGCACGCACCAAATTTTTATCGACGAAGGTTTGCAGTTTGTCAATTTCAGCTTGTTGTTTTTCGTAGGCCTTCCATTCAAGAGCGAGGTTAGCTTCTTTTAAAGTGAGGAAGTGGCTATAATTCCCCGTGTAATGGGTTAACGTGTGGCGACTCATGTCGTAGACTTCTTTAGTAATTTTATCTAAGAAGTAGCGATCATGCGAAACCGTGAGTAAGGCGCCAGGATAAGTTTGGAGATAATTTTCTAACCACGTTAGCGTTTCGATATCTAAATGGTTTGTTGGTTCGTCCAAAATGAGAACGTCTTTTTTCTCAAGGAGTAACTTAGCCAATGCAAGTCGAGAGCGTTCGCCACCTGATAGCGTACTGATTGGCTTTTCAAAGGTGTCTTCTGGGAATTGAAAACCATGTAAGACGCTACGAATTTCGGTTTCATAGCCGTAACCATTGGCTTCAGAGAAGTCGTGTTGGATTTGATCATAGCGTTTTAGCAAGGTTGCATATTCTTCACTATCATGGTCGATGGTTCCATCAGCAATCGCTGTTTCCAGGGCATGCATTTGGGTTTCCATTTGACGGAGATCATCGAAAATCGTTAACATCTCTGCATAGATTGTTCGCGTTGAGTCTAAGCCACTGTCTTGGGCTAAGTAACCGACTTGAACGTTTTTACCAAGGATGATTTGTCCTTCATCAGGGGTTGTGATGCCGGCAATCATTTTTAATAAGGTTGATTTACCCGCCCCATTTGGACCGACCAAGGCAACTCTAGCGTGGTCTTGGACTTCGAGTTGGGCATTTTTGAAAAGGTAATCGCCGCCAAAACTGCGTGCGACTTGTTGAACTTGTAATAATATCACGGCTAAAAATCCTTTCGTGCAGTGTTTTTTAAAGTTAGTTTCGTTCATTTTAGTAAGACTACTGTCCACTATCATAACAGATTTAAACGATGGACAGGCAAAATTGTAAATATATTGCTTTTCACAAGAAAATTCAGTATGATTTCAGTATAGTACTACACTATTTTCACAAGCAAATCAAAAAGGAGGTTTTCAAATGGTTGAGAATAATATCCCAAGAGCAACGGCCAAACGTTTGCCTTTATATTACCGCTACTTAAACTTTTTGAATAATTCTGGGAAAACTAAAATTTCTTCTACTGAATTATCCGAAGCAGTTAAAGTAGATAGTGCGACAATTCGTCGTGATTTTTCGTATTTTGGCGCACTGGGTAAACGTGGTTATGGTTATGATGTTGCTTCGCTGCTAGACTTTTTCAAGAAGACCTTGAACCAAGATCGATTGACAAACGTTGCATTGATTGGGGTGGGGAACTTAGGGCACGCCTTATTGAACTACAATTTTAAGCAAACTAATAATATTCGGATTAGTGCAGCATTTGATGTGAAACCCGAAATGGTCGGCACAATTCAAACGGGCGTCCCTGTCTATTCAATGGACGAGATGGCCGAACAATTGAAAAACCAACAGATTGAGATTGTCATTTTAACAGTGCCAATTGATGAAGCTCAAGCAGTCACGGACGAACTAGTGGCCGCTGGCATTAAGGGGATTATGAACTTTACGCCAATTCGGATTTCTGTACCATCCAACGTGCGGATTCAAAATGTTGATTTGGCTAAAGAATTACAAACTTTGATTTACTTCCTCGATAATTATACTGACGAACAAAATCAAGAATAAAAAAGCGTTCAAACCAGTTGCTAATCGTAGCTAGCTGTTTGAACGCTTTTTTAACGATACAGTAAGATGACAATCAGGTTCATTCCGGCATGACTGATGATGGTGGTGAAAATCGAACCAGTCTTGTGATACAGCCAACATAGGAAAAGACCGATCGCCGTGTAGATGAGTAAATGCCCGTCTTGATGTAAAAAGGCAAATAGCAGACTTGAAATGACGGCTGCTAAAGTTAGCTTTAAGCCACTGGCTAAACCGCCAAAAATTGCTTTGCGAAATGTGATTTCTTCCATGATTGGCGCGGCGATGGTTGTTGCGAAGATCAGAAATGGTTGGTGTTGCATCGTGGTCATTAGTGCGGTTGTGTTGAGTGATTTGGCTGGGAGATGAAAGAGCGTTTGTTCAATGAAGCTGGCCAGAATCTGAATCAATAAGACCAGTATAATCCCGCACACCCCCCAAATTAAAATAGGTTTGAGGGCCAAAGCCTGGCGTTCAATTGCATTGGCCTGTGTCCGCTGATTCAGATAGAGTAACCAAGCAGCACCGAGGCAATCAACGATGGTTGTGATGAGGAAAAACGAGTCAGGTAGCTGGCTAAAGCGGACGACTGCACTGGGAATCAATAAAATGAATAAATAACTAATGATAATTGAAAAATTTTGCTTGTATAGCGTCATGGGAAAGCTCCTCAAAGATGATTGTGACAATAGCTTAGCGTATTAGCACTCAAATTGCAAAAGTGCTAACATAATACTTGCAATGTTCTGAAAAAATGTTATGATAAAAATTGTAATTAGCACTTGTAATGATAGAGTGCTAAAAAAGTAAAATTGATGGAGGGATTTTAAGTGTTAAAACCATTAGAAGATCGTGTGATTATCGCCGTTAAAGACGAAGAAGAACAAACAGTAGGTGGGATTGTTTTAGCAAGTAACGCTAAACAAAAACCACAAACCGGCAAAGTAGTCGCAGTTGGTACCGGCACATTAACAAGTGACGGCAAACGAATTCCACTTGATATTAAAGAAAACGATGAAGTGATTTATGATAAATATGCAGGTTCAGAAGTTGAATATGAAGGTCAAAAATATTTAGTGCTCCATGCTAAAGATATTATGGCTATTGTTAAATAATAATAAATAAAAATTTTTGAGGTGAATAAATTATGGCAAAAGAAATTAAATTTTCAGAAGACGCACGTTCAAAGATGTTAGCAGGTGTTGATCAATTAGCTAATACTGTTAAAACAACATTAGGACCAAAAGGGCGTAACGTTGTTTTGGAAAAAGCTTACGGGTCACCAGAAATTACTAATGATGGTGTGACAATCGCTAAAGCAATCGAATTAGAAGATCATTTTGAAAACATGGGTGCCAAATTAGTTTCTGAAGTCGCTTCAAAAACAAACGACATCGCTGGTGATGGGACAACCACTGCTACTGTTTTAGCCCAAGCAATTATTCGTGAAGGTATGAAGAACGTTACAGCTGGCGCTAACCCAGTTGGCATTCGTCGTGGGATTGAATTGGCAACTAAAGAAGCTGTTAAGAAATTACACGAAATTTCACACAAAGTGGAAAGTAAAGATGCAATTGCTCAAGTAGCTGCTGTTTCATCAGCTAACGAAGAAACTGGTCGCTTAATCGCCGATGCAATGGAAAAAGTTGGCAACGATGGGGTCATCACAGTTGAAGAATCAAAAGGAATTGATACTGAATTAAGCGTTGTTGAAGGGATGCAATTCGATCGTGGTTACTTGTCACAATACATGGTAACAGACAACGATAAAATGGAAGCTGACTTAGATAATCCATATATCTTAATTACAGATAAAAAGATTTCAAATATTCAAGATGTTTTACCACTATTACAATCAATCGTACAAGAAGGTAAGGCTTTATTAATCATCGCTGATGATGTTGACGGTGAAGCATTACCAACCCTTGTTTTGAACAAGATTCGTGGGACATTCAACGTGGTTGCTGTTAAAGCCCCTGGTTTCGGCGATCGTCGTAAGGAACAATTAGAAGACATTGCGACATTAACAGGTGCAACAGTAATTACCGGTGACCTTGGTTTAGAATTGAAAGAAACAACAATTGATCAATTAGGGACAGCTGGCAAAGTAACAGTTACAAAAGATGATACAACAATCGTTGAAGGTGCTGGTAGCAAAGATGCCATCGCTGAACGAGTTGAAAACATTAAGAAACAAATTGCTGAAACAACATCAGACTTTGATCGTGAAAAATTACAAGAACGCTTGGCTAAATTAGCTGGGGGCGTTGCAGTTATCAAAGTCGGTGCTGCTACAGAAACAGAATTGAAAGAACAAAAATACCGCATTGAAGATGCTTTGAACGCAACGCGGGCAGCGGTCGAAGAAGGCTACGTTGCCGGTGGTGGGACAGCATTAATTGATGTTATCGAAAGTGTGGCGGCTCTTAAAGAAGAAGGCGACGTTCAAACCGGGATTAACATTGTCCTTCGTGCATTGGAAGAACCTGTTCGTCAAATCGCAACAAACGCTGGTCTTGAAGGCTCAGTAATTGTTGAAAAAGTTAAATCACAACCAGTTGAAGTCGGCTATAATGCAGCCAACGGCAATTGGGAAAATATGATTGAAGCGGGAATCTTAGATCCAACTAAGGTGACACGTTCAGCATTACAAAACGCAGCTAGTGTGGCTGCCTTGATGTTAACAACCGAAGCAGTGGTTGCTGACAAACCAGAAGACAAACCAGCAGCTCCAGCAGCCGGAATGGATCCAGCAGCAATGGGCGGTATGATGTAATCAAAGAAGTGTGGCGTAAGCTAAACCGGCTTTGAGGCTTAATCGTAAAATGGGCAGTCATCCAGATTTTGGGATGACTGCCCATTTTATATTAACCGGCAATGGTTGCCCCAACTAAAAGTTCCCGAACTATCAACAGTTTTGGAACTTTTTTATTTTGCGCTCAAAAATGCGTAAATATCATTGTCAGCAACCCTGTTAATTAATTTTAATTGCAGTATAATATAATCGGAGGTGTTGACAATGCATTTTAAAAACCGGTGGCTATTACTTGCGTGTTTAATGTTGGGTAGCTTCTTTCTAGTGCGACCACAGACGGTCCAAGCAACGCCCGAAGAGACGCAAACTGCCATTAAAACAGCCCAAGATCACTTATCTGAGTTGAATAACAATATTAGTAATTTAACGCTCAAAACAACGCAACTGAATGCCCAAATAACTGCAAAACAAGCAGATATTAAAGAAAAACAGGCCGAGCTTAGCCAAACATCTGCTGATTATCAAAAGCAAGTGGCAATTATTGAAGGTAATCTGCGACAACTACAAACGCGCGATAGTAGTTTTACCCTTGATATGATTGATAGTTTGTTGTCGAGTCAAAGTTTAAGTGATTTATTCCAAAAAGGCTCAATCATTAATCGCCTGTTGGACGCTAAGGCTGACAATGCCGCTGAAACAGCTTCGTTAGCTGAAAAAAAGGCGGAACAAAAGACTGCCTTAGAAGCACAACAGGCCAAGCTTGTATCGCTGTCGCAAGAAAACGATGCTGCTATTAAGGATTTAAATCAACAAAAACAACAAGCTAACGACCAATTGACGCAACTACAAACGAAATTTAAAAAAGAATTAGAGGCGCAAGCGGCTGCTCAAAAAGCGGCCAGTGAGGCAGGTGCAGCATTAATCACTGGTAATAAGGACTTGATGAACAATAAGATTGTCCAAGAGGCAATTAAATATTTGGGGGTCCCCTATGTTTGGGGTGGAACCACGCCAAAGGGCTTTGATTGTTCTGGTTTAGTCCAATACGTTTACGCTAAAAATGGGATTAAATTACCACGTGTTTCACAGGATCAAAGTAAGTTAGGTAAAGACGTCCCGCTCAATGAATTACAACCAAACGACTTATTATTCTGGGGCGGTGTCGGAACCGCCCACCATGTTGCAATTTACATTGGTGATGGCTACTTTATCCAAGCACCACAACCTGGCGATAAAGTTCGGATTACTAAAATTGCGGATTACAAACCAGATTTTGCCCGTCGTTTATCATAAAAAATAAGAACTGATCAAGAATCGAGGCATTTCGATTACCTTGATCAGTTCTTTTTTAAATTGTGGTAGTAATTCATGGATAACTATAGTAGAATACGACTTGTTTGAATAAACGGCAATTATTTTTTAAGTTATAGAGAAATTCAAAAGTCACTGTGTGGATTGCGACGAATGATATTCACATGAGGGCTTTTTATGTTAGAAATATTATTTAAAGGGGTCATATTGCTATGCAACAGTTAAAACGGATTTTTATCGGGAAACCGTTAAAATCTTCCGATGAGGGTAATCAAAAATTAGGACGCTTTAAAGCGTTAGCGATGCTATCTTCTGATGCATTGTCATCAGTGGCCTACGGGACAGAAGAAATCGTCATCGTCTTGACGACCCTTTCGGCCGCGGCAATTTGGTATTCAATTCCAATCGCAGCTTTCGTGCTGGTATTGCTATTGTCATTAACTTTGTCATATCGCCAAGTAATCCATGCCTATCCAGGTGGTGGTGGGGCCTATGTTGTTTCCAGCGAAAACTTGGGTAAAAACGCAGGGTTAGTGGCAGGTGGTTCACTGCTTGTGGATTACATGTTAACCGTTGCAGTTAGTATTTCTGCGGGGGCAGAAGCCATTACGTCAGCCATCCCGTCATTGTATGGGCATCAAGTAGGCATTTCCTTCATTATCGTTTTAATTTTGATGGGGATGAATTTACGCGGGATGCGTGAATCAGCGTCATTTTTAATGGTGCCAGTCTACTTGTTTGTTTTGATGATGACTTTAATGATCATCGTTGGGTGCTATAAAATCTTCACAGGGGCCATTCCGTTTCATGCCACCTCAACCGTTGGGGCGGTTGTACCAGGTGTTTCGATGGCGTTGATATTTAGGGCTTTTTCATCAGGCTCATCATCGTTAACCGGGGTCGAAGCGATCAGTAATGCCGTACCGTTTTTCAAGAAGCCACGCGCAACTAACGCGGCTGAAACCTTAGCCATCATGGCAGCCATCTTAGGTTTCTTCTTTGCTGGGATTACATTTTTAAACTACTGGTACGGGATTGTGCCAGCAGAAAAAGTAACTGTCTTGTCACAAGTGGCACAACACACCTTTGGAAAAGGCTTTTTCTTCTATATCGTGCAATTTGCAACGGCCTTTATTTTAGCTGTGGCTGCGAATACCGGTTTCTCCGCTTTTCCGGTATTAGCGTATAATTTAGCAAAAGACAAATATATGCCGCACATGTACATGGATCGTGGTGATCGTTTAGGTTATTCAAACGGAATTATTACATTAGCCATTGGTTCGATGGCATTGATTTTCATCTTTAACGGGGATACATCACGCTTGATTCCACTTTATGCGGTGGGGGTCTTCATTCCATTTACGCTGTCTCAATCAGGGATGTTGCGTAAGTGGTGGGTTGAACGACCAAAGAACTGGTTTGGTAAATCAATTGCCAATTTCGTTGGGGCTTTGATTTCATTTGCCATCTTAGTTATTCTCTTCGTTTATCGTTTGCCTGATATCTGGCCATTTTTTATCATCATGCCGGTTATGATTTGGATTTTCTATAAGATTCATGATCATTATAAGAAAGTAGCACTTCAACTCCGCGTGAGTGCTAAAGAAGCCGTCTTGCATGATTATGACGGTTCAACGGTCATCGTCTTGGTCAGCAACGTGACGCAAGTAACCCGGGGGGCGCTTGATTATGCGCAATCAATTGGGGATTACGTCATAGCGATGCATGTTTCAACGGATGAAAATCCAGCGAAGGAACGTGAAATTCAAGCTGAATTTAAGCAAGATTTTCCTAACGTCCGGTTTGTTGATGTTCATTCATCATATCGTTCAATTCAAAAACCAATTGTGCGTTTTGTAGACATTGTCAGCAAGAATGCGCAAAAACGGAACTTTACCACCACGGTTTTGGTACCACAATTCGTACCAAGAAAACCATGGCAAAACATCTTGCATAACCAATCGAGCCTAAGATTAAGAACGGCATTTGCAAACCGCGAGAACATTATTATTGCGACATATAGTTACCATTTGAAACATTAAGAAGTGCTTGGCCATCATTTGCCTTGTGTAGGCATAGCAATATGGCTTGAAAAGCACGTTATTTTCCCCGCATACCGAAAAGGTGCGCGGGGCTTTTTTTGTTTTTCGACGCGTCCAGCAAAACTTTTTATTCTGAGTAAAAATTGCTACAATAGAAGCTATATCAAAGTCTGAAAAAGAACATTAAGGGGCGCAACATGCGAATTTTATTTATTGGTGATACAGTGGGCACAATCGGTCAAAAGATGATCAATGATTACCTACCAGCATTAAAGCAACAATACAAACCACAGGTGACCATTATCAACGGCGAAAACATCGCCGATGGGAAGGGCATGACGCAAAAGGATTATAAGAATCTTTTACAAGCTGGTGCCGATGCGATTACGATGGGGAATCATACTTGGAATAAACGGGATATCTTGACTTTCATCGACGATGCCCCCAAATTAGTACGACCTGCCAATTTTCCGAAAGGAACGCCAGGCCAAGGAATGACAATGATTAACGTTAATCAAGCAAAGTTAGCAGTGATTAACTTACAAGGCCGCGCTTTGATGAATGAATTGCTAAGTGATCCATTTGAAATGATAGATGCGATGGTGGCTGAAATTAGTAAATCAACAGATTGTATTTTTGTTGATTTCCATGCTGAAACAACGAGTGAAAAACTTGCACTTGCTTGGTACCTTGATGGTCGGATTTCAGCTTTAGTCGGGACGCATACGCATGTTCAAACTAACGATGCGCGCGTCTTACCTGCCGGCACAGCCGTTTTAACGGACGCCGGGATGACTGGCCCTTATAACGGTATTCTAGGTGTGAAACGCGAAAAAATTATTAATCGTTTCAAAACACAACGCCCAGAACGCTTTGAACTCGTTACTGAAGGACCTGGTCAATTGAATGGTTGTTTAATTGAAGTTGATGACAAGACGGGTCACGCTAAATCGATTAAGCCAATCCAGATTTCACCAGATCACCCTTATACGCAATTTTAAGCATCCTAGCAGCAGACCATGCCAATGAGAGAGGGATTAATAACATGCCACAAAAAACGAAAGAAACGCCAATGATGGCGCAATATCAAAAGGTCAAGGATCAGTATCCGGACGCTTTTTTATTTTATCGCCTCGGTGATTTTTACGAACTCTTTAATGATGATGCTGTCAAAGCTTCGCAATTATTGGAACTCACACTAACTGCGCGGAATAAAAACGCGGATGATCCAATTCCAATGTGTGGGGTACCACACCATGCAGCTCAAAATTACATCGATATTCTAGTTGATCAAGGTTACAAGGTTGCCATTTGTGAACAAATGGAAGATCCTAAAACCGCCAAAGGTATGGTAAAACGGGAAGTCGTGCAGTTGATTACACCAGGAACAATGATGGACGAAAAAGCCGGCCACGCCAAACAAAATAACTACTTAACGGCAGTGGTTTCAGACGGGGAGCAATTTGGATTTGCCTACACCGATTTATCAACCGGTGAAATGAAAGTTAGCCAGATTGCGAGTTTGGATTTACTGCTGAACGAAATGTTGAGTTTGCAAACCAAAGAGGTCGTGATTAATCACGATATCGCTAGCGAAGTGGTGCACGCGTTTGTCCAACAACAAATTCTCGTGTCGTATCAAGAAGATGACGCTGCAACCGCTGAAGTCAGCTTTGTGTCGCAAAATATCGTGCACCCGCTTGAACTAGCCGTCATCAAACAACTGGTCTTGTATTTGGCGACAACGCAAAAACGCCATTTGGGACATCTACAACGGGCGCAAGAATACGAACCATCACAATATTTAAAATTAGACCACTCCGCTAAGATGAACCTTGAATTAACGGCTTCATTGCGCACTGGTCATAAGAGCGGGACATTATTGTGGTTATTGGATGAAACTAAGACGGCAATGGGTGGGCGCTTATTAAAACAATGGTTAGAACGCCCCTTATTGGATTTAAAGGCGATTCAAAATCGGCAACGGCAAGTCGCTAGTTTCATGAATCATTATTTTGAACGAACGAACTTACAAGACGCCCTCACAAAAGTGTACGACTTGGAGCGGTTAGCTGGGCGGGTCGCCTTTGGAAGTGTCAACGGCCGTGATTTAATTCAGTTGAAGACTTCGCTGGAACAAATTCCAACCATCAAAACGATTTTGACGGGGATTAATGACGATCAAACGTTTGACCGGGCCTTAGACCAACTCGATCCAGTCGATGATGTGCGCAACCTCATTGAAACGGCCATCAATCCCGATGCACCGATTTCAGTGACAGACGGTGGGCTTATTCAATCTGGCTATAATCAAACCCTAGATGATTATCGCGATGCGATGTCCAACGGTAAACAATGGTTGGCACAACTAGAAGCTAAAGAACGCGAAATTACCGGAATTCATAATTTAAAGATTGGCTTTAACCGCGTGTTTGGCTACTATATCGAAGTGACGCGCGCTAATTTAGACGCACTACCTGAAGGACGCTATGAGCGCAAACAAACCTTAACCAATGCTGAACGGTTTATTACTCCGGAATTAAAGGCGAAAGAACAACTCATCTTAGAGGCGGAAGAGCGCTCAACCGCGCTTGAATATGAGCTATTCACGCAAGTCCGTGAAACCGTCAAGTTAGAGATTGAACGCCTTCAGACCCTCGCTAAGAGCGTGGCAGCCCTTGATGTGTTGCAAAGCTTTGCCGTAGTCAGTGAAAATTACCACTATGTTCAGCCAACGCTAACAGTTGATAGTCGTGAAATCGACTTAGTGGACGGTCGGCATCCTGTGGTTGAAAAAGTACTCGGTCGGCAAAAATATATTCCTAATGCCGTTCAAATGGGGCCCGATACGGATATGCTCTTAATTACCGGTCCTAACATGTCTGGGAAGAGCACATACATGCGACAACTGGCTTTGACGGTTATTATGGCGCAGATGGGGTGTTTTGTACCGGCTAAATCTGCGCACTTGCCGATTTTTGATCAGATTTTTACACGGATTGGTGCGGCCGATGATTTAATTTCCGGTCAAAGTACTTTCATGGTCGAAATGATGGAAGCTAATCGTGCGATTATGAATGCTACCCAAAATAGTTTGATTCTCTTTGATGAAATTGGCCGTGGGACAGCGACTTATGATGGGATGGCATTGGCCCAAGCAATTATTGAGTACATTCACGACAACGTGCATGCCAAGACGCTTTTTTCAACGCATTATCATGAATTAACTAGTTTGGCTGATTCGTTAACAGCATTGAAAAACGTCCACGTCGGTGCTGTTGAAGAAAATGGCGAGTTAGTCTTTTTACACAAGATGCTTGCAGGGCCAGCTGACAAATCATATGGGATTCATGTGGCTAAATTAGCGGGAATGCCAACGCCCTTATTGAATCGCGCTGATGTCATCTTGAATCAATTAGAAGATAAACCAAAGGCGGCCGTTGCCCCGGCTGCTGAAGCCGTTGAAGAACAAATTTCATTATTTGAACCAGAAGTGCTACCACAAGTTGATTCTAAAGAAGCCCAAGTTTTAGCGGCTGTCAAAGCGTTTGATTTAATGAGCGCCACACCGTTAGAGGCCCTCAATATACTATATAAATGGCAAAAGGAACTAAAATAAGCGTGCGTTTGCAACGCTTCTGAACATTAACTGATTTTACCGGAAGGAGAACGCTAATGGGGAAAATTCATGAACTGTCAGAAATATTAAGCAACCAAATTGCGGCGGGCGAAGTAATCGAGCGCCCAGCTTCGGTGGTCAAAGAATTGGCAGAAAATGCGATTGACGCCAATAGTACGCAAATTGATATTGTCATTGAACAAGCCGGATTGCAATTGATTCAAGTCATTGATAATGGCGATGGTATTGATCCGGAAGATGTACCAACGGCATTTAAGCGGCATGCAACAAGTAAAATTACGACGCGTCAAGATCTTTTCAAAATTCAATCACTCGGCTTCCGGGGTGAAGCGTTAGCCAGTATTGCATCGGTATCTGATTTAACGATTGAAACGGCGACGGCTAATTCATTAGGGACATTTGCGCATTTCAAAGGGGGCGTGTTAGAGGAGCAAAAAACTAATCCGATTCGCCCTGGGACGGCAATTACGGTCCGTGATTTATTTTTCAACACACCAGCTCGTTTGAAATATGTGAAGACGTTCCAAACTGAATTGGCAAACGTCATCGATATCGTCAATCGGTTGGCAATGAGCCATCCTCAGATTGCCTTTACGCTAACTAATGATGATCATCTCCTATTAAAAACGGCGGGGAACAACGATTTACAACAAACAATTGCCGGCATTTATGGCGTAACAATGGCTAAGCAACTGCTACCCATCAGCGCTGAAGATCTTGACTTCAAATTAACCGGTTATGTATCGTTGCCGCAATTAACGCGGGCGAGCCGTAACTATATTTCAGTATTGATTAACGGGCGATATATTAAGAATTATCAATTGAATAAGGCGATTATCAAGGGTTACGGTTCAAAATTAATGGTTGGTCGTTATCCAGTGGTGGTTTTAAATATTCAAATGGATCCCCTGTTAATCGATGTCAATGTTCATCCCACTAAACAAGAAGTGCGTTTGAGCAAAGAATCAGCTTTGATGGCGTTAATTGAAAAAGCAATCCGGGAGCGTTTGAGCACTGAGAACTTAATTCCCGATGCAGTGCAGAATTTAAAACAAACCAAGCCAGTTGATGTTGATCAATTACAAATGGATTTAAACCAAATCACGCGTCAACGGCGCAATGCAACCGGAACGGTCCGGCCGCTTCAGACTCAAACAGTCCCCGATAAGTCGGTTGGGCCTGAAGCCGCTGAGGCGATTGCCGAAACCGAAACACCGCTCAAACAAGAACCGCCGGCCAATCCTAATTTAAACAACCGGCCGATTTTTGAACACCCACAACAATTGGCCCGGTGGGATGAGAAGTATGCCGCTGAGGCGGTCGGTAATCCTTTTGGTGAAGAAGCTGAAGCAGATGATGTGCCAATTGCGCGCTTTCCGGTCCTACGATATATTGGGCAATTGCACAATACATTCTTATTAGCAGAAGGCGAAGATGGATTTTATATCTTAGATCAACATGCCGCTCAAGAACGGATTAAATATGAGTACTATCGTGAAAAAATGGGTGAAGTCAGCAGTGATGCTCAGAACTTATTGGTGCCCCTCGTGTTGGAATACCCTAATAGTGATGCGATTAAGATTCAGGCTCAAAAGGCGCTTCTTGCCGCAGTTGGCGTGCAGCTGGAAAACTTCGGCCAAAATAGTTTTGTTATCCATAGTCATCCGACTTGGATTGCCCAAGGCCAAGAGGAAGCAACGATTCGCGAAATGATTGAAACTGTATTGGAAAATGGCAAGTTAGATATTGCGCATTTCCGTGAGAAAACGGCGATTATGATTAGTTGTAAACAGTCGATTAAGGCGCATCATCACTTAGACGATGCCCAAGCCAAAGCGTTGTTAGTCGATTTAGCCCGGACGGAAAATCCCTTCAACTGTCCACATGGCCGTCCTGTTTTAATTCACTATACCCAAAAAGATTTAGAAAAGATGTTTAAACGGATTCAAGATCCACACCATAGTTGGGAGGGCGAATAATGTTTATCCTAGCATCACAATCACCAAGACGTCGTGAACTTTTACAAAAAGTCGTGTCTGATTTCGATGTCCAACCCGCAGCAATCGATGAACGCCAAGTGCCAATGACGGCACCGGCTGATTATGTGCAGACGTTAGCGCAACTTAAAGGTGAATACATCGCGCAAAAGAATCCGCAGGCAACTGTGCTCAGTGCCGATACTGTGGTCAGTTTCCAAGGAACGATTTATGGTAAGCCGCATGATCGCCAAGATGCAGCTGATATGTTACGGCAATTGAGTGGTGGGACCCACCAAGTTTATACGGGGGTGTGGTTATCGGTTGATGGAAAACGCCGTAAGACAGTGGTCCAAACTGATGTCACATTTTGGCCATTGAGCCGTGAAATGATTGAAACGTATTTAGACACCGACGAGTATCGGGATAAGGCCGGTGCTTATGGGATTCAAGGACAAGGTAGTTTGCTCGTTGAGAAAATCAACGGTGACTTTTACAATGTCGTTGGCTTGCCGATCAGTACGGTGGCCCGCTTATTAACTGCTAAGGCAGGCGACTAATGGTCACGCAAAACATTGCCGTTTATTGCATTCCCCGGTGGGCTTGGCATCCTTTATGCTTTTTGGTTACGGGTTGGTTCATAATTCGGATTTTATGTTACAATTTAACAAGCAAATATACGTTCTCGTAAAGTAGGTAAATTTATGTATGAATATTTAAAGGGTTTGGTGACAGCAGTTAGTCCGTATTATGTCGTTTTAGAGGTTCAAGGTATCGGTTATCAGTTGCAAGTGGCTAATCCATATCGCTACGTTGAATCAACGACGGATATTGTTCAGATTTATGTCTACCAAGCGGTGCGTGATACGGATATCACGTTATTTGGCTTTTACGATTTAGATGAAAAACAAATTTTCCAAAAATTAATCAGTGTGTCGGGAATTGGTCCCAAGAGTGCCTTGGCAATCTTAGCCAATAGCGATCACTCTGGCTTAATCCAAGCGATTATGAACGATGATGTAAGCTATTTGACTAAGTTCCCTGGTGTCGGCAAGAAAACAGCACAACAAATTGTCTTGGACTTAAAGGGGAAACTCGGTGACTTGGAACAAAGTGAAACACTTGCGGGTCAAACCGCAATCGACCTTGGAACACCGGGCGAATCACCGGAATTAAATGACGCCTTGGCGGCCTTAACTGCGCTGGGGTATTCAGCCCGCGAAGTTAAAGCGATTACCAAGGCCTTGGCTGATTTCAATGCGCAAACCACAGATCAGTACTTACGTGAAGGTTTACGCTTGTTAATGAAGAAATAAAGGAGGACGAATGGATGGCAGAAGAACGAATTGTTTCCGCAGAAAATAAAGATTTTGCAGAAACAAGTATTGAAAAGACGTTACGGCCACAAGTCCTCGCGCAATATATCGGTCAAGATCGGGTTAAAAATGAGCTGGCGGTTTATATTGAAGCTGCCAAAAAGCGGGAAGAGTCACTGGATCATGTGTTATTATATGGCCCGCCTGGTTTAGGGAAGACGACGTTGGCGATGGTGATTGCCAACGAACTACACGTGCAAATTCGGACAACAAGTGGCCCGGCAATTGAACGGCCCGGTGATTTAGTCGCGCTGTTAAATGAATTGCAGCCGGGAGATGTATTATTTATCGATGAAATTCATCGTTTACCGAAAGTGGTTGAAGAATTGCTCTATTCAGCCATGGAAGATTTCTACATCGATATTGTGGTCGGGCAAGGTCCAACTGCGCATCCAGTGCATTTTCCGTTGCCACCGTTTACCTTGATTGGTGCAACGACCCGAGCTGGCTTATTATCGGCACCGTTACGGGATCGTTTTGGAATTGTTGAACATATGGCATACTACAATGAAGATGATTTGGTTGAGATTGTTGAACGATCAGCGGATGTCTTTAATATGGCTATTGTTCAAGAAGGCGCCCATGAGATTGCGCGGCGTTCGCGCGGGACGCCGCGGATTGCGAACCGCTTATTGAAACGAATTCGCGATTATGCTCAAGTTGCAGACCAAGCGGCGATCGACCAAGCAATTGCGGATCACGCCCTTAGTCAATTACAAGTTGATGTGCGTGGTTTAGATAGTATTGACCGTAAAATCCTCCAAATGATGATTGACTATTATCATGGCGGACCAGTCGGTTTAAAGACGATTGCAGCCAACATCGGCGAAGAAAACGAAACAATCGAAGCGGTTTACGAACCGTATTTATTACAAATCGGGTTTTTAAAACGGACCCCCCGAGGGCGCGTTGTCACGCCTGCTGGTTATGAACATCTTGGCATTCCCTATTCAGAAAATTAGAAAGAGGTTACACAATGGTTTCTACAGAAGATTTTGATTATAACTTACCAGAAGAATTAATTGCTCAAACACCAATGATTGAACGAGCAGCATCGCGTTTATTGGTGATGGATCACAAAACAGGTGCACTAGAAGATAAGGTTTTCTATGACATTATCGATGAATTAAACCCTGGTGATGCCGTTGTTATGAATAATACACGGGTCTTACCAGCACGTTTATATGGTGTGAAACCTGATACGGGTGGCCATGAAGAAGTCTTGCTCTTAAACAATACGCATGACGATGAATGGGAAGTGTTGATGAAACCAGCACGGCGGGCCAAAGTTGGGACGGAAGTCGTTTTTGGCGATGGTCAATTAAAAGCAGTTGTCACCAAAGAACTTGATCATGGGGGCCGTATGATTGAATTTAAGTATGACGGTATCTTTATGCAAATCCTAGAAGCTTTAGGCGAAATGCCACTACCACCATACATTAAAGAAAAATTAGACGATCCAGAAATGTATCAAACGGTTTATGCTAAAGAACCTGGTTCAGCTGCCGCACCAACGGCTGGTTTCCACTGGACAGAAGAGCTCTTACAAAAAGTGCAAGATAAAGGCATCAAGCTCGTATATTTAACGCTGCATGTTGGTTTAGGGACTTTCCGGCCTGTTTCAGAAGCCAATGTGGAAGATCACAAGATGCACAGTGAGTTCTATCGGCTAACGGAAGAAGCGGCTGCAACATTGAATGAAGTTAAACAAAATGGTGGTCGCATTGTAGCAACTGGAACAACTAGCATCCGGACACTAGAAACAATTGCGACGAAGTTTGATGGTGAACTCAAAGCCGATAGTGGTTGGACCTCAATTTTCATTAAACCTGGTTATCAATGGAAGGCCGTTGATGCTTTCATTACGAACTTTCACCTACCCAAATCAACCCTAGTGATGTTGGTTGCTTCATTTACCGGCCGCGAAAATATCCTAAATGCTTACCAACATGCCGTTGATGAACGGTACCGCTTCTTTAGCTTTGGCGATGCCATGTTTGTAAAATAAATAAACGCAAAATGAGGTGGCAACATTGATGTATTTAAGAAAAGCAACGTTTGCAGACTTATCGCGAATTACCGCGATTATTGAGGATGCAAAGGCTGTTTTAAAAGCACGCCAGATTAATCAATGGCAAGCAGGCGAACCCAACCAAACGCAGTTTGAAGATGAAATTCGGCAAGAATTATGTTACGTCCTGATGGCTGACCAACAGGTGATAGGGGTTGCCTCAATTCTAGCAACTGAAGATCCTAGCTATGCGGCAATTACCAATGGGCAATGGCGTCCTAGTTTTACACCTTATTTTTCAATTCATCGCGTCGCACTTGATAGTACAGTCCATGGACAACATCTCGGGACACAGTTTTTAACCTTATTGGTGACGGCTGCCAGTTTACGAGGCGCCCATGATTTACGCATCGATACCCATCCGGATAATTTAGCGATGCAGCATGTGATTCAAAAAGTAGGCTTTCAATATTGTGGTGACATCTTCATTGCCAATGATCCGTCGCCTAAACGGTATGCTTATCAACTTGTTCTAGAATAAAGTTTAAAAAAGTAAGATACTCAGGTATCTTACTTTTTTTTTGCATTTTTTTGGTAAGCGCTAACAGCGGACATGATCGGATTTTCATTATAAAATGTGAAATCGCCAACATTAAGAGTGTAAGAATTACACTGAAAGCGATTACCGATGCGACTATCGTAGGTCTTGTAAACAAAGGGGGTAGTTTTAAATGACAAGACCAATTCATGTAAATAGCGAAATCGGAAAACTTAAGACGGTCCTACTAAAACGGCCAGGTAAAGAAGTCGAAAATATTACACCTGACATTATGTATCGTTTATTGTTTGATGATATTCCTTATTTACCAACAATCCAAAAAGAACATGATCAATTCGCACAAACATTGCGTGACAACGGTGTTGAAGTGCTTTACTTAGAAAACCTTGCTGCCGAAGCAATCGATGCAGGTGATGTTAAGGAAGCTTTTCTTGATAAGATGCTGAATGAATCACACATCAAGTCGCCACAAGTTCAAGCAGCTTTAAAAGACTACTTAATTAGTATGGCGACATTCGACATGGTTGAAAAAATCATGGCTGGTGTTCGGACCAACGAAATCGATATTAAATCAAAAGCATTGATTGACGTTAGTGCTGATGATGACTATCCATTCTATATGGATCCAATGCCTAACCTATACTTCACACGTGATCCTGCTGCATCAATTGGGGATGGCTTAACTATTAATCGAATGACTTTTCAAGCTCGTCAAAGAGAATCAATGTTCATGGAAGTCATCATGCAACATCATCCCCGCTTCGCCAACCAAGGCGCACAAGTGTGGCGCGACCGGAATCACATTGACCGCATGGAAGGCGGCGATGAATTAATCTTGAGTGACAAAGTCCTCGCAATTGGAATTTCGCAACGGACCTCCGCACAATCCATTGAAGAACTCGCCAAGGTATTATTCGCGAACCACAGTGGCTTTGAAAAAATCTTAGCAATCAAAATTCCCCATAATCATGCCATGATGCATTTAGATACAGTTTTCACCATGATTGATTATGATAAATTTACCATTCATCCAGGTATTCAAGGGGCGGGTGGTGTCGTCGATACTTATATCTTAGAACCAGGCAATAACGACGAAATCAAGATTACAAAACAAACTGATCTTGAAAAAGTTCTGCGCGATGCTTTGGAAGTACCTGAATTAACTTTAATCCCATGTGGTGGCGGGGATGCAGTTGTTGCCCCTCGTGAACAATGGAATGATGGTTCTAACACCCTAGCAATTGCTCCTGGTGTAGTTGTGACCTACGATCGTAATTATGTTTCAAATGAAAACTTACGTCAATATGGTATTAAAGTGATTGAAGTGCCATCAAGTGAATTGTCACGCGGTCGTGGGGGCCCACGTTGTATGAGTATGCCACTTGTAAGAGAAGACTTAAAAAAATAAACAATAAAAAACGAGGTTGATGAACATGACAAATAGCGTATTTCAAGGCAGAAGTTTATTAGCAGAAAAAGATTTTACAAAATCAGAACTCGAATACCTAATCGATTTCTCGTTACATTTGAAGGATTTAAAGAAAAAAGGGATTCCACATCACTATCTTGAAGGTAAAAATATTGCCTTATTATTTGAAAAGAATTCAACAAGAACCCGTTCTGCTTTTACAACAGCTGCGATTGACTTAGGGGCTCATCCAGAATTCTTAGGTAAAAATGATATTCAACTTGGGAAAAAAGAATCAGTTGAAGATACCGCTAAAGTTTTAGGAAGCATGTTTGACGGTATTGAATTCCGGGGCTTTAGTCAAAAAGTGGTTGAAGATTTAGCTAAGTATTCAGGTGTACCGGTTTGGAACGGCCTAACTGACGAATGGCATCCAACACAAATGATTGCCGATTTTATGACGGTTAAAGAAAACTTCGGCAAGTTAAAAGGTGTGACATTAACTTATGTTGGTGATGGCCGTAACAACATGGCTAACAGCTTGTTAGTAACAGGTTCCATGTTAGGGGTTAATATCCACATTGTTGCCCCAGATTCATTACAACCAACACAAGAAGTTCGTGATTTAGCTGAAGGTTACGCTAAAGAAACAGGGAGCAAGAACATGATTACTTCCGACGTTGATGCTGGTGTGAAAGGCTCAGATGTTTTATACACAGACGTTTGGGTTTCAATGGGTGAGGAAGATAAGTTTGAAGAACGTGTCAAATTATTAAAACCATACCAAATCAATATGGATATGGTTAAAAAGACCGGTAACGAAAATATGATTATCATGCACTGTTTACCAGCGTTCCATGATATTGAAACTGAATATGGCAAGAAGATTGACGAACAATTCGGCATTCAAGAAATGGAAATTACTGATGAAGCGTTCAGAAGTAAATATGCCCGTCAATTTGAAGAAGCTGAAAACAGAATGCACTCAATCAAAGCAATCATGGCAGCAACATTAGGCAATTTATTCATACCGCAAGCATAACCAGATTGTAGAAAGGGGCTGGAAAACAAAACTTTGTTTTGTCCCGGCCCCTTTTTTAATTGAAACCACAATTAATCAACAGAAAGTAGGACAAGCTTATGACAAAACGTAAAATCGTCGTTGCATTAGGTGGCAATGCTATCTTATCAACGGATGCCTCAGCAAGTGCTCAAATCAAAGCCGTTAAGGAAACGGTTAAACAATTAGTCGCATTCGTAAAACAAGGCGATCAACTTATTATTTCACATGGTAATGGCCCTCAAGTTGGGAACTTATTGATTCAACAAGCTGCTAGCGATTCTGAAAAGACACCTGCAATGCCCTTGGATACAGTCGGTGCAATGTCTCAAGGTGAAATTGGCTACTGGATGCAAAATGCCTTTAACCAAGTTTTAGCAGAAGAAGGATTGGCTTTAGACGTTGCGACAATCGTGACCCAAACGATTGTTGATGCTAAAGACGAAGCTTTTCAAACCCCAACAAAACCCATCGGTCCGTTTTATACCGAAGCAGAAGCTAAGAAACAACAAAGGCTCAATCCAGAAGCACACTTTGTTGAAGATGCTGGTCGTGGTTGGCGGCGGGTCGTGCCTTCACCACGGCCAATCGGGATTCAAGAAGCACCCGTTATTCAAAAATTAGTTGAAAGTAATGTGATTACCATTTCAGCTGGTGGTGGCGGGGTGCCAGTTGTTAAAGAAGGTAACACACTCAGCGGTGTTGAAGCGGTAATCGATAAAGATTTTGCATCGGAAAAATTAGCTGAATTAGTGGGTGCAGACCTATTCATAATCTTAACAGCTGTGGATAACGTCTACATTAACTTCAACAAGCCAGATCAAAAGAAATTAACAAACGTCGCAGTAGCTGAATTAGAAGATTATATTAAAGACGATCAATTTGCCAAAGGTAGCATGCTTCCTAAGATTCAAGCTGCAATCGAATACGTTAATAATCGTCCTGATAGTAAAGCCATTATCACTTCCCTTGATAACGTGAAGAATTTATTGGCCCATGATGCCGGTACAATTATTACGAAATAAAGACCAAAACAAAGCGAAATTGCAAATTTCGGGGTTGAAAAATGGTTAATTGAATTATTCAAAAGCACTCAGAACCTAATCATAATTGAGTGACGTAATTGAGGAGTGGTTTAAAATGACGGAAGAAAAACCAGCAAAAAAAATTAGCTTATTTGCATTAATTGCATTGGTTATTAGTTCATCTATTGGTAGTGGCGTTTTCGGATTAACATCTGATTTAGCGGGGGCATCCGCACCGGGCCCAGTTTTAATTGCGTGGATCATTGTCGGTTTTGGGATTTTAATGCTGGCATTATCCTTAAATAATTTATTGATGAAAGAACCTAAACTAGAGGGGATTTTCTCTTACGCTGAAAAGGGCTTTGGCCCCTTTGCTGGCTTTGTTAGTGGCTGGGGTTATTGGCTATCAGCCTGGTTGGGAAACGTAGCCTTTGCGACAATTCTAATGAGTGCGTTGGGTTATTTCTTCCCGATTTTTAAATCAGGACAGAATTTACCCTCAATCTTAGTGGCCAGTATTTTATCATGGAGTTTAACGTATTTTGTTAACCGCGGGGTCGAAGGTGCAGCCGCGATTAATACGTTGGTAACAATTTGTAAATTGATTCCATTGTTTGTCTTCATTGTGTTTGGAATTGTGTTATTTAAAGGGCATCTTTTCACACAAGCTTTTTGGAATAATATGAGTAATAGCTTTGTGGCCGGCGATGTGATGAGTCAGATCAAGAACTGTATGATGGTGATGATGTGGGTCTTTGTCGGTATCGAAGGGGCTTCAATGCTATCAGCGCGGGCGGAAAAAAAGTCCGATGCAGGAAAAGCAACGATTTTAGGCTTAGTGAGTTTATTAGCGATTTATATCTTAGCCTCTGTGTTACCTTATGGGTATTTAACACAAAATCAATTGGCAAGCATCAAACAGCCAGCCATGTTATATATTTTTGAACAAATGGTTGGGACTTGGGGCGGCTACTTCATCGGGGTAGGGTTAATTATCTCGATTTTGGGGGCTTGGTTGTCTTGGACCATGTTACCAGCGGAAACGATGCTATTAATGGCAAAGCAAAACCTATTGCCAGCTTATTTCGGGCGCGTCAATCAGAAAAAAGCACCGACATTTGCACTGGTCGTTACAGCAGGATTGATTCAAGTATTCCTTTTTACCCTACTATTCACAACGAAAGCTTATAACTTTGCTTATTCATTATGTACGGCTTCAATTATTGTTTGTTATATGTTAGTAGCAGCTTATCAAATTAAATATTCTTGGGCCCACATTCAAGAAAAGGGGAATCGGCAACAATTATTAATTGGGATTTTAGCCTTATTATTTGAAATTGCCGGCATCTTAATGGCGGGGATCAGTTACTTATTGCTTTGTTTTATTGCCTATATTCCTGGGATTTACTTTTATGGACGGGCACGTAAAAATAACGGGCAACAACATTTCTTATCAAAAAAGGAATGGTTAATCACGGCGATTATTGTCGTGGGTGCAATTGTTGGTATTTGGTTAGTTGTTTCAGGTAAAATTATCATCTAGATATGTTATATTAGAATTAGAGCTTTGGTTACTTTAAGTAAAAGTAATAATTGAGAATACTTTGGGAGCGAAAACCATGATTGCCGCAGATGAATATCCAAGATATATTCAATACTTAAGGACCAGACCTGAATTTATTGATTTTTCAGATGAAGAAATGAACATTCTGATGAACAATATGAAAGTCAAAGATTTTCATAAAGGCCAGGAATTGTTTGATCAAACGGATGAACGTAGCCGCTTCTATTTTGTTGTCAGTGGTCTGGTAAGAGCCGAACGGATGGACAAGAATGATGATTTTACGTTTTATACGTATATTAAGCAAGACTTGGCATTTCCTTATCGGGGGATGTTTACCGATCAATATTATCCTTACACGGCTCGTGCGATGACCGATATTGAGATTGTTTATTTCCCGATGGCAACTTTTGAGCATTTATTACAAAAGAATACCGCTTCAATCGTCAAAGTGGTTCAAGAAATGGGTGCGATTATTAGTGAATCGGAAGATCAAATTCAAAGAATGGTGACCTCTAGTGCGAAACAACGGGTTATTCAAGCTTTAAAATTATTTGAAATTAACTTGGGTGAACCACTTCGGTGTGGCCGCTCATATATCCCGTATCCGATTACCGTGAAGGAATTAGCGACGATGAGCGGGACCACCCGGGAAACGGCAGGCCAAATTGTTAAGCAATTAGCTGCCCAAAAATTACTAAGCTATGAGCATAAAGAGTTTAGGTTTGAAAAAGCTTTTTTTAAAGATGAGTTGGCCTAAAAATTAGGGGTACTGTGTCGCGAAATTAAATTTAAAAACCCATAACAGTCGTTTTCATTTCATGCCGGCTGTTATGGTTTTTTTGTGGCAATGCTTTTAAGCGGTTTGAACTTAAAATGCCGGAGCGTTTGGCATCTGATTCAGAATGACAGTGGTCGTGGTTAGGGCAACGTGGGTTTCACCAAGGGGCTGACCATCTAAAGCGCACACAATGAGCTGTGAACAACTGATCTGGCCTGTTCATATAGCCGTGTTCATTCTGACGGGAGCATGTTAGGCTTGCAAGCTTGAATCTATCCGTAAAATCGCTCGGAGAAATATTGGGTTTTCTTGCTTAATCACTAAAGTCTGATAGAATGAAGCAAGTAGAAATTCTAGAATTGGAGTCGATTAAATGGAACCAGCGATCAAGTATCGTTTAATCAAAAAAGAAAAACATACCGGAGCGCGCCTTGGTGAAATTGTGACACCGCACGGCACGTTTAAAACACCTATGTTTATGCCGGTCGGGACCCAAGCCAGTGTTAAGACAATGGCGCCTGAAGAATTAAAAGAAATGGGGGCCGGGATTATTTTATCGAATACCTACCATCTTTGGTTACGGCCTGGGGAGGACATCGTTGAAAAAGCTGGTGGGCTTCATAAGTTCATGAACTGGGATCGCGGTGTGTTGACTGATTCTGGCGGGTTTCAAGTGTTCTCGCTTGCGAAATTACGTGACATCAGCGAAGAAGGGGTCGCCTTTAAGAGCCATTTAAGCGGCGAAAAATTGTTCTTATCACCGGAAAAAGCAATCCAAGTGGAAAATGCTCTGGGGGCCGATATCATGATGAGTTTCGATGAATGTCCACCATTCTTCGAAAGCTATGACTACGTCAAAAAATCAGTTGAACGGACATCGCGGTGGGCTGAACGGGGGCTGATTGCGCATCAAAATCCAGCTACTCAAGGCTTATTTGGGATTGTTCAAGGGGCCGGTTTTGAAGACTTACGTCGCCAAAGTGCGCATGATTTAGTCGGGATGGACTTCCCTGGCTATTCCATCGGTGGCTTATCAGTTGGTGAATCAAAAGCCGAAATGAATCGCGTGCTCGATTTCACAACCCCGATGTTACCAGAAAACAAACCACGGTATTTGATGGGGGTTGGCTCACCGGATGCCCTAATTGATGGCGTTATTCGGGGAGTCGACATGTTTGATTGTGTGCTTCCAACGCGGATTGCGCGTAATGGGACAACGATGACCTCGCAAGGACGCTTAGTGGTTAAGAATGCGAAATACGCAGAAGACTTCCGCCCATTGGATCCTAAGTGTGATTGTTACGTTTGCAAAAACTACACCCGGGCTTATATCCGGCATCTCATTAAAGCGGATGAAACGTTTGGGATTCATTTGACGAGTTACCATAACTTATACTTCTTGATCAATTTGATGCACCAAGTGCAAGATGCCATCGAGCAAGATGATTTATTGGCCTTCAGAGAAGCATTCTTCGAAGAGTACGGCTATAATGAAAAGAACACCCGGAATTTCTAGTGAATCACTGGAAGTTGCTTGGTAAGTCTGATAGAGTTAGTAGTAGACAAAATTGAAAAGAGGTTTTTTTAAATGACAAACTTTGTATTAGGTGCTGCAGGTTTTAACCCAAGTTTCTTTGTAATTTTAATTTTAATGGTGGCAATGATGTATTTCATGGTCATGCGGCCTCAAAAGAAGCAACAACAAAAGCATCAAGAAATGGTTAACCAAATGAAAAAAGGCGACGCAGTGATCACAATCGGTGGGCTACATGGGGTGATTGATTCTGTTAATACAGATACTAAAATCGTTGTCTTAGATTGTGACGGTGTTTACCTTAAGTTTAACTTAAGTGCCATTCGGACAGTAACCCCAGCTGCTTCTGCAGCAACAACAGCGGTTGAAGAAAAAGGAGACACGTCAGAAGAAGAAACAAAATAATTTAAAATGCGCCCTCAATCGGTTTACGCGATTGAGGGCTTTTTTTGTGCTTTTAATCGTGAAATAATTATCAAAAAGAAACTTTTTTATCGTAAGAACCTTATATAACAAGGTTTTTATTTTGTAACTATCATCACAAAAGTGGTTTACAAATAATGCAAAATGCGCTAAACTAACTTTGTTAAATAAATCACAATAATTAATTGACATGGAGGAAAGCAATATGGTTAAGAAAGCAGCAGTTGAAATGGTTGGAAACACTGTGGATGAAATGATCACGGATTTGGTGACACGCGCACAACGAGCGTTAGCGATTTTGGAAACATTTGATCAAGCTAAAATTGATCGGATTGTTCACCAAATGGCGATTGCTGGGTTAGACCAACATATGACGCTCGCTAAGATGGCGGTCGAAGAAACTGGTCGGGGAATTTATGAAGATAAAGCCATCAAGAATATTTTTGCGACTGAAGAGATTTGGAATGCCATTAAAGATAATAAAACAGTGGGGGTGATTGAAGACGATCCAGAACATGGAATCACTAAAATTGCAGAACCAGTGGGGGTAATTGCGGGGGTAACGCCAGTGACAAATCCAACCTCAACAACCATTTTTAAAGCTGAAATTGCGATTAAAACGCGTAATCCAATCATTTTTGCTTTCCATCCTAGCGCACAACGCTGTTCAGCTGAAGCGTTGAACGTTATTAAAGCCGCAGCGGTTAAAGCTGGTATGCCAGCAGATGCACTCTTATACATTGAAAAACCAAGTATTGCAGCTACCCAAGCCTTGATGAATCATGAAGGGGTCGCAACGGTTTTAGCAACTGGTGGGCCTGGCATGGTGAAGGCGGCTTATTCAACTGGCAAACCCGCGCTGGGAGTTGGGGCCGGAAATGCACCAGCGTATATCGAAGCCTCTGCGAATATCAAACAAGCAGTCAATGATTTAATTCTTTCAAAATCATTTGATAATGGCATGATTTGTGCTTCTGAACAAGCAGTGATTGTCGACGCAGAAATCTATGCGGCAGTGAAGAAAGAATTCCAAGCTCAGGGGGCTTATTTCGCTAAATCAAGTGAACTACCGGCACTCAATGACGCGGTCATCGATCCCGATAAGAATGCGGTACGCCCTTCAATTCCAGGACAATCCGCTGCTAAAATTGCCAAACTAGCTGGTATTGATATCCCGGAAGAGACACCAGTTTTAATTGCTGAAATTAAAGGTGTTGGCCATCAATATCCACTCTCGCATGAAAAGTTATCACCCGTACTAGCAATGATTAAAGCCAAAGATCGCGAAGATGGTTTACAACTTTGTGAAGCAATGCTAGAGCTTGGTGGCCTTGGACATACGGCTTCGTTGCATACAACTGATGAAGATTTACCGCTTGAATTTGCCAAACGAATGAAAGCCTGCCGTGTTTTAGTGAATACGCCGTCAGCACAAGGTGGGATCGGTGATCTATACAACGACATGTTGCCATCATTAACCTTAGGCTGCGGCTCATATGGGCATAACTCAATTTCTCACAACGTTTCAACGGTTGACTTGTTAAACGTGAAGACCTTAACTAAGCGACGTAACAACATGCAATGGGTGAAGTTACCTAGCAAAATTTATTTTGAAAAAAATTCAGTGAACTATTTAGAAAAAATGGCGGATTTGCATAAGGTTTTTATCGTCGCTGATCAAGGCATGATTGACCTAGGTTACGTGCAAATTGTTGAAGACGTATTGGCCCGGCGCACTGATCAAGTGCAAGTTCAGGTCTTTGCCGATGTTGAACCGGATCCATCGACTGATACCATCTACAAAGGTGCTGAAGCCATGAAACGCTTCAAACCTGATACAATTGTTGCCATTGGTGGGGGTTCAGTAATGGATGCGGCTAAAGGAATGTGGTTATTCTATGATTCAGAAGATGCCGACTTCTTTGGTGCCAAGCAAAAATTCTTAGACATTCGAAAACGGACTTACAAGTTCCCCAATCTTGACCGGACGAAACTAATCTGCATCCCAACGACTTCAGGAACTGGTTCTGAAGTCACGCCGTTTGCGGTGATTACCGACAGTCAGACCCACATCAAATATCCATTGGCTGATTATGCCTTAACACCAGATGTTGCAATCGTGGACAGTCAATTCATCGAAAGTGTGCCACCACGGGTTGTGGCCCACACCGGAATGGATGTTTTATGCCACGCCACCGAAAGTTACGTATCAGCGATGGCGTCCAATTATACAAAAGGGCTCAGTTTACAAGCTATCAAATTAGTGTTTGATAACTTACAAGCGAGTTATGCGGGCGATAAGACTGCTAAAGCTAACATGCACGATGCGTCAACGATGGCGGGAATGGCGTTTGCCAATGCGTTATTAGGCATCAACCACTCGATTGCCCATAAACTCGGTGGAGCATTCAATTTACCCCACGGTTTGATGATTGCCATTACAATGCCCCATGTCATTCGTTATAACGCCAAGACCCCAACTAAACGGGCACTGTGGGCCAAATATAATTATTTCAGAGCTGATGAAGATTATGCTGAAATTGCACGTTATCTTGGCTTGCCGGGTAAAACAACTGAAGAATTGGTGGCCGCTTATGCAGAGGCTGTGACCGCACTGGCCGAAAGTATCGGTATCAAGATGCGGTTGCGGGATAACGGTGTGACAAAGGCTGAATTTGACCGGCACGTTGATGATTTAGCCGAACTAGCATACGAAGATAATTGTACGGTAACCAATCCCAAAGAACCGTTGATTAAAGAATTGAAAGACATTCTCGAAGCAGAATTCTAGTAAGTAACCCAGTTAATTGGTTAAAATAAACGTATCGAGAAGATCGAGCGTAAATTGAAGGTGGTAGACTGAAACAAATTGGTCTACCACCTTTTTTGTTGCTTAAAACAGATTAATTTTTTACTATATTAAGGGACTAAATTGAAACTTGATGGTATGAAAATTTTGCCAAATAAGGCATAATAGAGAGTAGACATTCATTTAGTTCAGGGATAACTGGGAAAAGTTTGTCGACAAACTTGATTAAGGATCGGGATGGCAATGACACCCAATAAAGAAGACTATTTAAAAATTATTTTTGAACTTGGTGGCGACGCAAAAAAAGTTACCAATAAGGAAATACTAGCGGGATTGAACGTTTCGGCGGCATCAGTCACGGAAATGGTCAATAAGTTAGTGAAGGAAAATTACGTCAACCACACACCTTACCAAGGGATTCAACTAACAAGTGAAGGCGCCCGCGAAGCAGCTCTATTAGTGCGCAATCATCGGTTATGGGAAGTTTTTTTAGTCGACAAGTTACACTATCAATTCAATACGGTGCATCCAGAGGCCGAGCAACTGGAGCATGTCACTAATCATGATTTAGCTGAACGGTTGGCTGATTTTTTGGGCCATCCAACGCGGTGCCCACACGGTGGGATTATTCCCAATGCCAAAGGCGAATTCGAACAACAAAGTCATATCGCACTGGCAACCTTACAAGTGGGTGAATCGGCGATTATCGATCGGGTATTGGATGATAATGACTTATTAAAATATACACTGGAAATCGGCTTATCAGTCGGTGACAGTGTAACATTACAAAAGGTTGGCCTCTTCGAAAGTCCGTTGACCGTTTTTAATCATACGAGTCAAACCGAAATCCAAATTGGCCTCAAAGCGGCACAACACATTTTTGTGACGCCACAAAATTAATTTATATGAAAGTGGTGTGAGATATGCACACAGATTCAGCAGCACTCTTTATTATTTTTGGTGGTTCCGGGGACTTAGCCCAACGGAAATTATACCCCGCATTATTTAATTTATACCGGAAAGGTTATTTAAAAGAACACTTCGCTGTCATTGGGACCGCGCGTCGGCCATGGACAGATGAACACTACCATGAAATTGTCATGGCGGCTTTGGACAACTTTGATGAAGATCAAGCGACCAAAGAGGCTTTTGTAGAGCATTTCTATTATCAATCACATGATGTGACGGACGCTAAGCACTATGAAACTTTAAAGGCTTTAGCAAGTCGGCTGGACGAACAATATGATTTACAGCAAAATCGCATTTATTACATGGCAATGTCACCGCGGTTCTTCGGGACAATCGCAAGTCACCTTGGGTCAGCAGCACTCCTAACCGCAGATGGCTTTAACCGTTTGATTATCGAAAAGCCATTTGGGCGCGATTATGACAGTGCTAAGGCGCTTAACCAAGAATTGACGCAAACCTTTGATGAAGACCAAATCTATCGGATTGACCACTACCTTGGTAAAGAAATGATTCAAAATATTGTGGCTTTACGTTTCGGAAATGGGCTATTAAGCGGTGTCTGGAATAATCAATTTATCGATAACGTTCAAATTACGCTGGCGGAATCGGTCGGGGTTGAAGAACGCGCCGGTTACTACGAAACATCAGGGGCCTTGCGCGATATGTTCCAAAACCATATCATGCAAGTCATCGGGATGTTGGCAATGGAAGTGCCGGTGAACTTCTCTGCCGAAGATGTTCAGCGTGAAAAAACGCGTCTTTTCAGAAGCATTCAACCTTACTCACCAGCGGAAATCAAGCAAAACTTTGTGCGTGCGCAATATGCTGAAACCATGGTCGACGGGGAAAATAAACCAGGATATCGCCAAGAAACGAATGTCGCGCCTGATTCACAAACCGAAACATTCGTTGCTGGCAAAGTCATGATTGATAACGAACGTTGGTGTGGCGTCCCGTTTTATGTCCGGACGGGTAAACGATTGGCCCGTAAAGAAACCCAAATTAATATCGTCTTCAAGAAGACTGGCGTGAATATTTTTGCAGATGATAAAGCTGATCGTTCAGCGATGGCGCCAGATGTCTTAACAATTTATGTAGAACCAGAACAAGGTTTTTCATTAACGATTAACGGTAAAGAAGTCGGTCAAGGGTTTGCGTTGAAACCCGATCAATTGACTTACCAATATGATGAACAAATGCTGGCTGATAGTCCGGAAGCTTACGAACGTTTGATTTTAGAAGCGCTCAATGGGGATGGCACGAACTTCACGCATTGGCATGAACTAGCCGCTTCATGGCAATTTGTTGATGCGATTCGCGAAGTCTGGGATGCGGATCAAACACCGCTACCAAGCTATGCCATTGGTTCAATGGGTCCACAAGAAGCCACAGATTTATTGGCAACAACGGGCGCCAAATGGATTTTTGATCCAACCCAAAATAATGAATGAAACAAGTAAGCAAAGTCTGTGCATGAGGTCTTCATGCCAGGCTTTTCTTATTGAAAGAAGTGCGTTAATTCGCGGTTAGCCTTTGAGCATTTGCCTAACCAGACGGATAAGCGCCAAGGGCGATTATTTGGCTGATGTAGCAAAGCACAGAAGGTTGCGAATTAAAAGCACGTTAAAGAAAGAAGTGCGTTAATTCGTGGTTAGCCTTTGAGTATTTACCTCACTTGACGAATTGGCGACAAAATCGCCGCTTTGGCAAGTGAGGTAAAGCGGAAGAAGTTGTTGATGAAACACGTTGAAAAAATCAAGGAGGGGTAAAATGGCGGAGCTGTTCAAAATGCCTTTGGAAAATGATACGAGTCGCAAAATTATTCATATTGATATGGACGCATTTTACGCATCGATTGAAGAGCGCGAACAGCCCGAATTACGCCACAAGCCCCTCGTGATTGCTCGTAATCCAAGTGACACTGGTGGGAAGGGGGTCGTGACAACCGCAAACTATGTGGCGCGCCAGTATGGCGTGCACTCGGCAATGAGTGCGCAAAAAGCGGCTGAACTAATTCCTAATCACCAAGCTGTTTTTAAGGCGCCCAATTTTCCACTTTATCAAGCGGTTTCGGAGCAGATTCACACAATCTTTCATACGGTAACCGATAAGATTGAACCGGTTGCCTTTGATGAAGCGTACCTCGATGTCACCGAGAATAAACTTGGGTTGGCGCACACAATTGATGTGGTTGCCTATATTCAAAAAGAAATCCTTAAAGAAACCCAACTCGTCAGCTCAGCGGGGATTTCGTATAATAAATTTTTGGCAAAGATGGCCTCGGATTACCGCAAGCCGGCTGGACGGACACTGGTTTTACCGGAACAAGCGATTGCTTTTTTAAGTCGCTTACCAATTGAGAAATTTCGCGGAGTCGGTAAGAAAACTGCGCCGCGCATGCAGGAACTCGGTATTATAACGGGGGCGGACTTACTAGCGCAATCGGAAATGATGTTGATGCAAAATTTTGGTAAGCTCGGCTACGGCTTATACCGCCATGTGCGCGGTATCGATAACCGGCCGGTCGCTTATCAACGTGAACGTAAATCTATCGGTAATGAGAATACTTACGGGCAACCACTCATTAGTGAAGAGCAGGTACAAGTTGAGCTGAAAAAATTGGCAATTGAACTCGAACGACGATTGCGTAAAAATCAAAAACACGGTTTGACAGTTGTTTTAAAGGTACGAAATCGACAATTTGAAACCATTACTAAGCGTAAAACATTTAATGAATATGTCGGTAAAGCAGCGGAACTCGAAGCAATTGCTTGGGAAATTTGGCAAACTATCGGCCATGCAGAAGATGGTGTTCGCCTGCTCGGGATTACGGTCACTAATTTGGCACCGCAAACATTCGAGAATATTACGTTACCGTTATACGATTGGGAGCGGGAATAGTTGAGTTTCCTTTGTTTTTGTGTACTAAAACCGATATACTATTAATAACTATGTAATTCTGATAAAGGGTGGTGGCATTGAGTGGCAACTAAGCATGATCAAATTTTAATGTATATCGAAAACTTACCGATTGGTGACAAGATTTCGGTGCGCTCAATTGCCAAAACACTCTCGGTAAGTGAAGGAACAGCTTATCGCGCAATTAAAGCGGCGGAAAATAATGGCCTCGTTAGTACAATTGAACGGGTTGGGACCATCCGTATTGAACAGAAGTTAAAGGGGAAGATTGAAAATCTGACCTTCGAAGAAATTGTTCAAGTAATTGACGGCGAGGTTCTTGGTGGCCAAGCCGGCTTAGCTAAGTTATTGGATAAGTTTGTGATTGGTGCGATGCAAATCGATGCCATCACACGCTACATTACGCCGAAGTCACTGATGATTGTTGGTGATCGGACGGATGTGCAACGCTTAGCACTTGAAAATGGGGCTGCCGTTCTAATCACCGGTGGTTTTGGGACTTCGGCGGACGTCATTGCATTGGCCAACGACTTGGCCTTACCAATCTTACAAACCGCCTATGATACCTATTCAGTGGCGGCATTGATTAACCGGGCTTTGACGGATCAATTAATTAAAAAAGAAATCACAACAGTGGCTGATATTTACCACCCACTTGCTGAAATCCATACGTTACGTGCTAATCAAACGGTGGCTGACTATAAGCAATTGAGTGCGGCGGTAAAACAATCGCGGTTTCCAGTTGTTAACGAACATATGCGGCTTGTTGGGATTGTGACGGTGAAGGATATTTTAGATAAACCGGCCACCATGACTTTGGATAAAGTCATGACCAAGGAACCTGCGAGTGTTAAAAAATATATGAGTGTTGCTAGCGTGGGCCATTCAATGACTTGGAATAGTTTAGAAGTCATGCCGGTGGTGGCCGACAATTTAGAACTAGAAGGGGTAATTACTCGCCAAGATGTCATGAGTAATATGCAAACGGCGCAACGCCAACCGCAAGTCGCAGAGACATTTTATGATCAGATTGTCGAGCCACTGCGCCCTAGTGAAACGGTTCCAGATTTTTATACGGCGGCATATGAATATGAAGTGACGCCACAGATGACGAATAACTTAGGCACAATTTCGTTTGGGGTATTGACCGAAGTGGTTTCGGCAGCGTGCCAACAGATGCTCCAGGCGCAACACCAGCGCTATTCAATGATTGAACAGATCAATCTTCATTACTTACGGTTGATTCAAATCGACACGCAGATTCAGATTTTACCGCGCTTGCTTGAAATTGGACGGCGCTCAGCTAAAATTGATGTCGATGTTTATGCCAATCATGTGATTGTGGCTAAGGCTATCGTCACCGGCCAACTCTTAGAAAGAGGTTAATAAATGACAATTCCAGAACAAATTATTGCTAAAATCGAAGCCTACCAAACAATTATTATTCATCGCCATGTCAATCCCGATCCAGATGCGATTGGCTCCCAAGTTGGTTTAGCTGAAGTGCTTCGCAACAGCTATCCAGACAAGACCATTTACCAAGTCGGTAGCGATACTGGGAACTTGGCATGGCTAGCGAACGTTCAAGAAATTGACCCCGCTACTTATCAAGACGCATTAGTGATCGTCACTGATACGGCTAACGCACCTCGAATCAGCGGTGAGACGTTCAACTTAGGGGCTGCGTTAATTAAAATTGATCACCATCCTAATGATGATCCATATGGTGACTTAAACTGGGTATTACCGGATGCCTCAAGTACCTCAGAAATCATCATCGACATCGTTAATAACAGTGACGGTCGCTTGCAATTCAACCAAGCGGCAGCCCGGGTTTTATATGCCGGAATTGTTGGGGACACAGGCCGGTTCATGTTTAATTCAACGAGCCCGCACACCATGGCATGTGCTGCACAAATGATGACGTTTGATATTCATCATGATAAGCTCAATCAGAAGATGAACGAAATCACATTGGAACAAGCTAAATTACAAGGCTACTTATTCGATCAGCTCCAAGTCAATGCTCAACAAGTTGCCTACTTGGTTGTCGATCGTGCAACACAGGCACGTTTACATGTTGATCCCCAACAAGTACACTCGATTGTTGGGACGCCCGGTCGTTTGAAAGGGGTGCTGACGTGGGTCATCTTCGTGCAACAAGCAGATGATACGTACCGCGTCCATTTCCGCTCAAAAGGTCCCATCATTAACGAATTAGCGAAACACCATGATGGCGGGGGACACCCCCTCGCCAGTGGCGCCAAAGCAGCTGATCAAGCAGAAATCGATGTGATTATTGCTGAATTATCAACACTTGCTGCTCAGTACACGGAATAGATACAAATCCAGATTTATCGGATGCACACAATAGAAAGCAGGTCTTTATGGATAATCAATTTACACAATTTAACCTAAAACCCGAAATCATCGCGGCTTTAGACGATATGCACTTTACAAAACCCACGGCGGTTCAACGGCGTGTGATTCCAGCCATCAACGCTGGTAAAAGTGTTATCGGTCAATCACAAACAGGGAGCGGGAAAACCCACGCGTTCTTGTTACCCCTTTTAAACAAACTGGTCCCTGAAAAAGATGAAGTCCAAATCGTCATCACAGCCCCAAGTCGGGAATTGGCTTATCAAATCTATACGGCAGCTGAATTAATCACCCAACACATGCCTGGTGATATTCGGATTGGTCGCTATGTTGGTGGGACTGATAAGCAACGGCAAATTGAAAAACTCGAACAACATCAACCCCAGATTGTGATTGGGACCCCGGGACGCATTTTAGATTTAATTAAGAGCAAAGCGCTTAAGATTTATACAGCGCAGTTCTTGGTCATTGATGAAGCAGATATGACACTTGACATGGGCTTTTTGAAGCCAGTGGATGATATTGCGAGTCGTTTACCAGAAGATTTACAGATGATGGTCTTTTCGGCAACGATTCCTGATAAGTTACAACCCTTTTTACAAAAATACATGCATAATCCCGTGATTGAAGAGGTTAAAAACGAAACCGTGATTAGCCCAACAATCGACAATTGGTTAGTGCCAACAAAGGGAAAAGCCCTTAACCAAACAATTTATTCATTATTAACGATGGGGCATCCTTTTATGGTATTGGTTTTCGCTAATACGAAGAGTAAGGTTGATGACATCCACCATTACTTACAATCACAAGGCTTGAAAGTCGCTAAGATTCACGGCGATATTCCACCACGCCAACGAAAACGTATCATGAAAGAAATCCATAATCTAGATTATCAATACGTTGTGGCAACTGATTTAGCAGCCCGGGGGATTGATATTGAAGGGATTAGTATGGTGATTAATGCCGAAATCCCGCGTGAAGATTTGGAATTCTTCATTCACCGGGTCGGGCGGACTGGTCGGAATGGGCTTAAAGGAACGGCAATTACGCTTTATGGCCCGGATGATGAGCAAGCCGTTGCCCAAATTGAAGCAATGGGCATCAAGTTCACACCGAAGACATTTAAAGATGGCGAATTGGTCACATCCTATGACCGTAACCGTCGTAAAAAACGGGTGGCAACAACGCATAAATTAGATGTCGGCATGAAAGGAATGGTCAAAAAGGCCAAACTGAAACGCAAACCAGGTTACAAGAAAAAGATTAAAGCTGCCATTAAACAAGATGCGCAAAAGAAACGACGGATTGAACAACGACTTGAATTACGCGAAAAGAAACGTCAAAATAAAAAGCAAAATAGCTAGTTAATTCATAATTGAGGTGGCTGTGATGCATGAAAATGACTTGCAATTACTGAACTGGTTATCGTTATCCGAAGAAGCACGACGCGCTAATTTTGGACAGGTGTTGCGCTATTTTGTTAGCCCACTGATACCGATTGAAGCGATTCAAAGCGAGACCGCGACAATTGGTACGCAAGTCTTCCAAACTTATAGTGCCCGTTTAGCCGGACAGAAGTTTATTTTTATTCCCGGTCAAGCTAATGTGCAACTTGGATGGCAAGCCGGCGCAGCCTATTTAGCCCCGAGTGAATGGTTTGCCCAAGCTAAACGTTCATTGCCGGCTGATCAAGGCTTAGTTTGGACCACGCAAGCGGATGTTGATCGATATGTTGACCAGATGACATCCGAATATCGTTCGGTTAATATGGCACCGATGTTAGTGGCGCAAACGCCAATTCCAAGTGAATGGTTACTCCAAGGCACGTATGAAACGATAACGGGCCGGTTTAAGGGGAACCAATTAGCCGGGCGTCAGTTTTTGGCGGAAATCCAGAACACTTTGTTTCAGGCGCGGCGAAAGCAACGTTCAATTACAATCTTGGTAAGTGCGCACCTGATTTTACAAGTAGGTGGGCGACCAGATTGTTACCAAGTATTTGAAAAAACAAATGGTGATGAAAGCAAACTGCGGCAGATATTACGCCGGCGCGGATTTGATCTGGTTAGCGTTGACCAGTATGAATGGCTCAAAGGTGCAGGATGTAAGACGTTATGGCTAAGTGGCAATCACTTACCACGACCCGCGCAACATCAGCAGATGCCATTTGGCTTACAAGCAACAGCACCTGACGCGTATGAAATGACACAAGATCCACTCGTTTATAAAGGCGGATCTTGTGTGACGGGCGGACGGTATAGCTTGGAGCAATGGTTACCTGAAGCACCGGCTTATGAATCAGGGATGCAAACAGCGGCATTGGGCAATACAACGCTGCAGTGTTACTATCGTCCCGCGATTACCGTTACCTTGGATTAGTTGACAATTCAGTGAATCTTTTTTATACTTTGGAAGTGCTGGGATATACCCAACGAACTAGCGGACACAGGAATGCCTTTCTAGACTGAGAGAAGGCGCCGTTATTGGTTGACGTGCTCCCCAGTACCACAAACAATTCAATAAAACTCATAAAGAGGTTAACGACTAACATCGTTGCAATCAAGGTGGTACCGCGCTTTTGCGTCCTTGAAATTGCAGCGGTGTTTTATTTTTTGGAGGAGCAAACACGATGAAAAAATTAACTAGCGCCCAAGTGCGCCAAATGTTCTTAGATTTCTTTAAAGAAAAGGGGCATGATGTTGAACCAAGTGCTTCCCTTATTCCAGATGATGATCCCACATTATTATGGATTAATTCAGGGGTTGCAACCTTAAAGAAGTATTTTGACGGGCGCGTTGTGCCGAATAATCCACGGATTACCAATGCACAAAAGAGTATTCGGACAAACGATATCGAAAATGTTGGCAAGACAGCTCGCCACCATACGTTCTTCGAAATGCTTGGTAACTTTTCTGTTGGTGACTACTTTAAAGAAGATGCGATTCCATGGGCTTGGGAATTCTTAACGAGCGACAAGTGGCTTGGTTTCGACCCTGAAAAATTATACGTGACGGTCTATCCTAAGGATCAGGATGCGCACCGTATCTGGCGTGAAAAAGTCGGTTTACCAGAAGACCACATTGTGGCAGTCGAAGATAATTTCTGGGATATCGGTGAAGGTCCCTGTGGCCCCGATTCAGAAATCTTTTACGACCGCGGTCAGCGTTTTAACAATGTCAGTGAAGATGATCCTGAAAATTACCCTGGCGGCGAAAACGAACGGTACCTTGAAATCTGGAACATTGTGTTCTCAGAATTTAACCATTTACCAAATGGTGAGTATGTTGAGCAACCGCACAAGAACATTGATACGGGGATGGGCCTTGAACGGCTTGTCTCAGTGATTCAAGAAGCCCCAACGAACTTTGAGACTGATTTATTCATGCCACTTATCGATGCAACGGCTAAGATGAGTGACCATAAACAATACGGTCAAAATGCGGCTGATGATATTTCATTCAAGATTATTGCTGATCATGCGCGAGCGGTTACGTTTGCAATTGGTGATGGCGCAATGCCGGCCAATGAAGGCCGTGGCTATGTGCTGCGCCGTTTAATTCGCCGGGCCATCCTCAATGGTAAGAAATTAGGCATCAATGATGCTTTCATGTATAAGTTAGTACCAATTGTTGGTGAAATTATGCAAAGTTACTACCCAGATGTTTTAGCACAAAAGGCATTCATCGAAAAAGTAATCCGTTCGGAAGAAGATCGTTTCCGAGAAACTTTGAATGACGGGTTACGCTTGTTGAATCAAACGATTGACAGTGTCAAAGCTGCTGGGCAAAGTGAAATTTCTGGGACAGATGCCTTCAAGTTATTCGACACGTACGGTTTCCCAATCGAATTGACAACTGAATACGCTGAAGATGAAGGGTTAACGGTTGATCAAGCAGGTTTCGAAAGTGAAATGGCGCAACAAAAAGCCCGTGCCCGCAATGCCCGCAGTGATGAACAATCAATGGGGATGCAAAACGAACTTTTAATGGATATTAAGGTCGAAAGTACCTTTACCGGTTACACGGCGCTTGAAACTGAAAGTAGGCTAAGTGTCATCTTACAAGATAACGCTGAACAACAGATGATTAAAGGAGGGACTGCTCAATTAATCTTCGAACAAACGCCATTCTATGCGGAAATGGGGGGCCAAGTTGCCGATCAAGGGATTATCAAGAACTTAGCTGGGCAAGTGGTTGCTAAAGTGACTGACGTGCAATACGCCCCAAACGGGCAACCATTACACACAGTTGAAGTACGCAAAGAAATGATTAATGGTGTCCATTACGTGTTAGCTGTTGACCCAATTTTCAGAGGCGGTGTTACCAAGAACCACACCGCGACGCACTTATTGGATCAAGCCTTACGGGATGTTTTAGGTGAACACACGCATCAAGCTGGTTCACTAGTTGAACCTGACTATTTACGGTTTGATTTTACGAACCTTGGCCAAGTAACACCTGATCAATTAGCTACGGTAGAAAAAATTGTAAACGAAAAAATTTGGGCAGCCTTACCAGTTAAGACGGTTGAAACCGATATTGAAACGGCTAAACAAATGGGGGCAATTGCACTCTTTACCGAAAAATACGGTCAGACAGTCCGGGTTGTTCAAATTGGTGATTACTCAATGGAACTTTGTGGAGGGACGCATGCTGCCAACACCGCTGATCTTGGTTTGTTTAAGATTACAAGTGAATCAGGAATTGGTGCTGGGACCCGTCGGATTGAAGCCGTGACTTCAAAGGCGGCCTTCGAGTATTTGAATGACAAACAAGCTTTGTTAAATGAATTAGCAAGTGAATTGAAAGTTGCTCAAACCAAGGATTTACCAAAGAAGATTCAACAACTACAATCTGATTTAAAAGCAGAACAAAAAGAAAATGAACAACTCAAAGCACAGTTTGCTCAACAACAAGCTGGCAATGTTTTCGAAAATGTCGAAACAGTTGGCCAATGGCGTTTAGTGGCTGCCGATGCGAAAGTGGCCGGTATGAACGAATTACGGCAACTAGCGGATCAATGGCAACAAAAACAAATCTCAGACGTCTTAGTTCTGGCAACAGTTGCGGGTGACAAGGTCAATTTGATTGTCGCGGTGGCACCGGATGCGATTAAAGCCGGTATTAAAGCCGGTGATTTGATTAAACAAATCGCACCACTCGTTGGTGGCGGTGGTGGTGGCCGTCCAGATATGGCTCAAGCCGGTGGGAAGAACCCCGCTGGGATGGCAGCTGCTTTGGCAGCAGCTAAGACAGCTTTAGCGAATGCTTAATGGATAACGGGATTGGCGTCAATTTTTAATTGATTGCCATCCCGTTATTTTTTTGGCCTTTTTATTAATCAATTTGGCAAAATATGTTATAGTTATCTTCCATCCGTATTCTGCTAAGCGAGGAGAGTTGTACTTTGTCCTATTTTCGAGTAGAATATGGTTGTATAAGTAGCGAAAAGTTGAGGTGTTGAGAGATGAATCTAGATAAAACAGTCCATTTTGATTTTGGTAAAAATAGTCCTAAGAATGTTCATGAAACATTAACGACGGTTTATCAGACATTAGAAGAAAAGGGCTACAACCCAATTAATCAGATTGTAGGTTATCTGTTGTCCGGTGATCCAGCATACATCCCGCGCTATAATGATGCTCGTAATTTAATTCGCAAGCATGAACGTGATGAAATTATCGAGGAATTAGTTAAAAATTATTTGGATAAGGAAACGATTAAATAATGCGCTTAATGGGATTTGATGTTGGATCAAAAACGGTTGGCATTGCGATTAGTGATTTATTGGGCTGGACAGCCCAAGGAGTTGAGATTATTCGCATCAATGAAGATGAATCAGAATTTGGGTTAGACCGCGTGAAAGAATTGGTTGCAGAACATCAAGTGACCGGTTTTGTTTTGGGACTCCCCAAGAATATGAACAATTCAATTGGGCCACGGGCGCTTAAAGCGCAAGAATATGGGGCAATGCTGAATGAACTTTTCCCAGAGATTCCGGTTGATTACATCGATGAACGCCTAACAACGGTTCAGGCTGAACGCATGTTAGTGGAACAAGCAGATACGTCACGGAAGAAACGCAAGCAAGTGATTGATAAACTCGCTGCAGTGATGATTTTGCAGAACTACTTGGACGCGCATGGTCGCTTAACACAAGGCTAATAAAAAAACAATTAAGGAGTTTTGATGAATGACTGAAGATAACAAGAACATCCACCAAGATGAAGAACAACAAATTACACTAATTGACGATCAAGGTAACGAAGAATTATACCAAGTACTCTTTACATTTGATTCTGAAGATTACGGTAAATCATATGTGTTATTGTACCCAACCAGTGCTGAAGAAGATGAAGAAGTAGATATTCAGGCTTTCTCATTCACGTCTGACGATGCTGGTAATGCTAGCGAAGGTGATTTATTCCCAATTGAAGACGATGAAGAATGGGAAATGGTAGAAGAAGTCTTGAACACATTTTTGGCAGACGACAATATGAACTAGATATGTGTCAGCGAACAGAAGGTTTTACTTAGTGGCCATCTGGTTTGCCGTTAACTTTAAAAAAGGGTTACCGCCGCAATTAATAATTGCGACGGTAACCCTTTTTATACGTGGTGGCCCTGTAAGGTGTTGAGACGCTTTTTTAAGTAGCTGCTAAGGCTTGGCGGTAACTCGCTTTAAATAAACGCTATAATAATTTCTGTGCTTTCTCTGTGTTAATGAAATGTAACTTAGCAAATTCGCCAAGGTAAGCCATTCCGCCTTTTGCGAGTAAATCTGCAGCGATTTGGTTGACTGCTTGATGGTTACCAAGTGGGATGTGGCGGCCAGCTTTTTTAGATAATTCAAGCATTGATTGGTTGGCTTGATGACGGGCTAGGATTGAAGCAGCAGCCACGGCTAGATGAAATTGTTCTGCTTTGGTTGAGAAGTAAACGTTATCGCGTAAAACGACGGGCTCATTCTTTAAATAGTTGTAGTAAACACCGCGAGGTTCGAATTGATCAATTAGAATACCAGCGGGTTTTTCAGGTTGGATTTTTTGTAAGACTTTGAGAAGCGCAAAATTATGGCTGATGGCCTTCATTTTTTCGATGTTCATTGTCGCGTGTACTTCATTGTATTTAGCCGGCATAATGTTGACGATGTGATAGGGGAGTTTGGCCATCATTTTAATCGCCATCTGGTCGATTTGTGCGTCGCTTAGCGTTTTGGAATCCGCAACACCTAGGCTATTGACGAATGCCAGATGCTCTTGGCTGACGTACACAGCCGCGATGGTTAGCGGACCGAAGTAGCTCCCGTTACCGACTTCATCTGAACCTAAAACGGACCATTTGGCAAAATCAGTTGGCAAAACATCACCTTTGGGCGCTTTTGGTTTAGCGCGATTGGTCGCTTTTGCTTTGCTAGGAGCAGCAAGGCCCCATTTAGCAGCTTCTTGTTCGGCATTGGCGCCTTGGAATAATACTTTGCCGGAACGATAACCGGTAATACTCAGACCATTGGCTTGATGCGCAAAAACGGCTCCTGGTGGCAATTGACGGTTAGTCGGATAATTTTTTTGAATGGTGGTTAATTGTGAGGGTGTCACTTTGATGACTGCTTGCATACACTTAGCTCCTTAATGAGTGGCAAATGAAGAGATTCGGAGTAAAATTGCCACTTTCCCTTATTTCATGATAAAATAGTTCAGTTGAACTAGCAAATAAAATTAAAGTGCGACATCCAGCGCATGTTTCAAATATATTCAAAAATTATAAACCAGACATCTACGCCATAAACGCGTATCTAAGGGGAACTCATGCTAAGTCTAATTATTATCTTAATGTTGTTATATGCTATTTACACGGGAGTTAGACGGGGCTTTATCATGCAAGCCGTCTACACGATTGGTTACTTCATCGTCTTTTGGATTGCTCAAGCGATGAGCCGATCATTAGGTCCTAAGCTAAGTTTACTGGTGCCATATCCATCGGCAACTGAAAACAGCTATTTTGCATTTTTCCAAAAGAGTATTGGCTTATCACTCGATGATGCGTTTTATATTGGTGTCGCCTTTATACTTGTGATGTTTATTGGCGGCTTGCTAGTCCGGTTAATCGGATTATTGTTGAATTCATTGACCTATATGCCAGGCTTGAAGCAATTTAATAAGGCGGCAGGGGGACTTTTAAGTTTTTTAGTCGTTTATGTAGGCATCTTTTTACTCCTATACGTGGTGGCCTTAGTGCCAGTCGACGGCTTACAGAAGACATTGGAAAACTCGACCGTTGCGCGCGTCATTGTCTTACACACACCAGTTCTCACATCACAGGTGACAAACTGGTGGGTTGCTGGCTAAAGTGAATAGTGCAGTTGGGGTTGACGGAAGTCGCCCCTTTTTTAGAAGGAGTTAACTTAAATGAATCATAAAATATTACAAACACTGGAATACGATAAAATTAAACAAATGCTCCAAAGCCATGCCATCACGGCGTTTGGTCAAGAGCAAATCATGCAACTAACGCCATCTAGCGATGCGGTATTGATTCAAGAACGTTTGGATCAGACCAAAGATGGGGTCGATATTGAACGGCTAAAGGGTGGCATTCCTTTGCCACAATTAGATAATATTCGTCCGCACCTAAAACGAATCGAAATCGGGGCCACTTTAAATGGTGCCGAACTCGCACAACTCGGGCGGGTTTTACGTGCTACTTCTGCGACGGTTCGTTTCTTTGATGACTTAGAAAAAGATGAACTAACTTTAAAAGCCTTACCAGAGTTAGTCGCACAATTGGTAACTTTACCGCAACTAACTGAAAAAATTAGAAGTTCGGTCGCTGACGATGGGGCCGTTTTAGACACGGCTTCCACCAAGTTACGTGGCTTACGAACTGGGTTAAAACAATTAGAAGGCCAAATCAGATCACGGATGGCGAACTATACACATGGGGCTAAAGCCAAATATTTAAGTGATCCGATCGTCACGATTCGCAATGATCGTTATGTGATTCCCGTTAAACAAGAATACCGTGGTCAATTCGGTGGTGTTGTGCATGATCAAAGTGCTAGTGGCCAAACGCTATTTATGGAACCACAGGCCATCATGGAATTGAATAACCGCTTGCGTCAACTACAAATTGAAGAACAACAGGAAGTCGAACGGATTTTGGCTGAGTTATCTGCAGCGATTGTGCCAGAACGCCACAATATTTTAGCGAATGCTGAATTGCTGGGCCAACTTGATTTCGTCAACGCTAAGGCCCAACTTGCCAAAACATTGAAGGCAACTGAACCTTTAATTAATTTAGAGAACCATGTCGAACTTAAACAAGCACGCCACCCATTAATTGACGCGGAAAAAGTCGTTGCCAACGATATCGCGATTGGTGCGGATTACCAAGCCATTGTGGTGACTGGCCCGAATACTGGTGGGAAAACCATTACGTTGAAAACATTGGGGTTAGTCCAATTAATGGCCCAATCCGGATTATTCATTACCGCGCGTGAAGAGAGTCAAGTCGGTGTGTTCTCAGATATTTTTGCCGATATTGGCGATGAACAATCGATTGAACAAAACTTGAGTACGTTCTCAGCCCATATGGAAAATATCATTCAGATTCTCCAACATATTGATAATCGGAGTTTAGTCTTGCTTGATGAACTAGGGGCAGGAACTGATCCACAAGAAGGCGCGGCTTTAGCGATTGCGATCTTGGATCAAATTGGGATTGTTGGGGCTGATGTGGTTGCTTCAACCCATTATCCTGAATTAAAAATTTACGGTTATAACCGTCCCCAAACGATTAATGCCAGCATGGAATTCGATGTTGCTACCCTGCAACCAACGTACCGCTTATTGATTGGGGTTCCTGGTCGCAGTAACGCGTTTGATATTTCAACTCGTCTAGGCCTACCAAGCGCGATTGTGCAACAAGCCAAACAATTGATGGACGATGAAAGCCAAGATTTAAACAATATGATTACTGATCTTGAAAATCAACGCAAGGCAGCTGAAACGGAATACCATGCTTTACGTCATGAATTGACAGAAGCCACTGAATTACATCAACAGTTATCAACTGCTTATCAACAATTCCTCGAGGACCGTGAAACCGAAATGACGAAAGCTAAAGAAAAAGCGAATGCAATCGTCGAAAAGGCTGAGGTCAAAGCAGATAAAGTGATTGCTAAGTTGCGGGACATGCAGATGAATCAAGGGACCCAGATTAAGGAAAATCAATTAATTGATGCGAAGTCTGAATTAGGTCAACTGCATCAAGAAACAACCTTGAAGAAAAACAAAGTGCTTCAACGGGCCAAACGCCGTCAAGCCCTTAAAGAAGGCGATGATGTGCTGGTTACTTCATATGGTCAGCGGGGGACATTAGTGCGCCAAATCGATGCCAAGAATTGGGAAGTTCAAATGGGCATTATCAAAATGAAGATTGCTAGTGAAGACCTCGAAAAACAAAAAGTTGTTGAAGATAATCGGCCACAACGGCATGTGACAACTGTTAAAAGCGGTGGTGCCCGCCACGTTAAAGCGCAACTCGATTTACGCGGTAAACGGTACGAAGAAGCAATGGCCGAAGTTGATCAATACGTCGATGCGGCCTTGTTGGCGAACTACCAACAAGTGACAATTGTCCACGGAAAAGGGACCGGCGCAATCCGCCAAGGGGTTCAAGATTACCTAAAAAACAATCGCCAAGTAAAGAAATACGAATACGCCCCAGCAAATGCAGGCGGCAATGGTGCGACGATAGTAACATTCAAATAGAGTGCGATGGCAGGCGTTTATAGTTTGAGCATTAACTGGGTTTGACGAATTGGCGATGCAATCGCCGATTTGGCAAATTTGGTTAAGCACAGAAATATGCCTGCCAGAGCACGTTTTAGAACAGAGTGCGTTTAAAACGGTTTGACTCTGAGCATTAACACAGTGTTGTGAATGACCGCCGAAGTCGATCGTTTGCAATACGAAGTTAAGCACAAGAATCAGCTTTAAAAAGCACGTTTTCATCGCCAAACTAAACCCCCCCCAATTTTCGTCAGGCTTGCCTGGTTAGAATTGGGGGGGTTATTTTTGTTAAATTAAAAGGCGGTAAAATCGGCCGCCTGTAACGAATAATGAGCGAGTTAAGTTGTTATTTAGCCACGATAGGCGTATCATAATAGATAATATATTTTACGCAATTAAATGGAGGATTAATAGTGATGGTTCAAGTATTAACAGATAAAAATTATGAAGAAGAAACAAAGAGTGGTGTTGTTTTGACAGACTTCTGGGCAACTTGGTGTGGCCCTTGTCGCATGCAATCACCGGTTATCGAATCATTGGCAGAAACAAACGACAAAGTTAAATTTAGTAAAATGGATGTGGATGCTAATCCAAAAACGCCTGCGAATTTCGGAATCATGGCGATTCCAACGTTAGTGGTAAAAAAAGATGGTCAAGTTGTTGAAAAAATTACCGGGTTCCATAATAAAGAACAACTAGAAACAATTTTGGCACAATACACCGACTAATTATGAAAACACCGACTATAATTAGTGGGTGTTTTTTATGTGACAGTGTGTGACAAAAATGTTAGTGGTTGTTTAATAAACATTGTGGTAACTTTAATGATGAACAAAATAATGAAAATCAAAACGAGGGAAAAAGAGATGGTGAAAAATGGGTCAAAAAATAATTAATTTTTGGAATAAACCGGCCGTCAATTTCATTGGCAAAACCATAATTTATTTTGTTATTCTATTAATTTTACTTTATTTATATGATTATAGTGGTATTGGTAGTCCTAAATTTATCTACAATGAATTCTAATGAAGGAGCGGCGTTAAAATGAAAAAGAATATCATTCAACAAATTGATGCAATTGCAATTGATCAACCACAAACTGTGGCTTATCAATTAGGGACGACGCAACACACTTACGCCGACCTAAAGGCTGCTTCAGACCGCATTGCGCATTTCATTCAAAGTCAAGCCTTACCAGCTAAGGCTCCCGTGATTGTCTTCGGTGGTCAAAACTTCGAAATGGTGGCAACTTTTCTCGGGGCTGTTAAAGCCGGTCATGCTTATATTCCGGTTGAACAACATTCAGATCCGGCGCGGATCAAACAGATTGAAGCAGTCGCCACCCCGGCTGCTGTCCTATCATGGGCCGGCGAAACAGCAATCGATGTTAATATGCCCGTGTTTGCAAAAGCACAATTAACAGAGGTGATTGCAAATGGGGCAACCGATTATGATGCTAGCCAAAGTGTGCAAGGGAATGAGAATTTCTACATCATCTTCACGTCTGGGACCACTGGGTTACCCAAAGGCGTTCAAATTAGTGAAAGTAATTTGCAAAGCTTTGTTGATTGGGCCAACCCAGCCTTCAATGTTGCCGACAACAGCCGTGTTTTAATCCAAGCACCATACTCATTCGATTTATCAGTTATGGATTTATTCCCCGGGTTATGTTCAGGGGCAACTCTCGTCGTTTTAGAAAAGGCTGTGACGGACAATTTTAAGACGCTCTTTCAAGTTCTGCCAACGCTTAAGGTGAACGAGTGGGTTTCAACACCATCGTTTGCTGAAATTTGCTTATTGTCACCAACCTTTGATAGTGAACATTTCCCAGAATTGAAACAATTTGTTTTCTGTGGGGAAGAGTTAACGCATCAAACAGCGACGAAGTTAAGCGAACGGTTTGGTGATGCACAAATCTTCAATACTTATGGACCGACTGAAGCAACGGTTGCGATGACGAGCATCGAAATTACGGCCGCACTCTTAGCAACTTATGATCGGCTCCCAATCGGGTACACGAAACCTGATACGCAAACCGTCGTCGTGGACGAACAAAATAACCCAGTCACACCCGGTCAACCTGGTGAACTTTTAATCAGTGGTCCAAGTGTTTCAAAAGGTTACTTGAACAATCCCGAAAAGACAGCCGCCGCCTTCTTCGAAAAAGATGGCCGTCGCTTCTATCATTCAGGTGATTTGGTCACTCAAAATGAAGATGGCTTACTCTTTTATAAAGGACGGACTGACTTCCAAGTTAAGATGCACGGTTATCGCATTGAACTAGAGGAAATCGACCATCACTTAAGCCAATTAACAGCAGTTCATCAAGCATGCACCGTACCGCGTTACAATAAAGCCCATCAAGTTACGCAATTGATTGCCTACGTTGTGCCAGCTGATGGCCAAGAAGCGGGGAATGAGTTAACGAAGACGTTAAAAGCAGAACTTGCTGAAAATACAATGGACTACATGATTCCGCAACGATTTGTCTATCAAGAAAAATTACCATTATCCGTCAATGGGAAGATTGATCGCAAAGCATTGATTAAAGAGGTTAATGGCAATGCCTAATTTACAACCATATGCGAATCCGAATTATTTTCTTATTCTAGGTGTGGCGTTAATGCCGTTAGTGATTGGTCTACTTAACGGCAAACGTTGGCACATTTATGAGACACTTGTCTCACTGCTCTTTTTGATCCTGATCTTTGACGGGGATAAGGTTCACCAGGGAATCGCCTTAATTGGTTACGTCCTGTTTGAAGGCGCGCTGATTTGGGGCTATACCGTTTATCGGCAAAAGCACAATCATACGTGGTTATTCGATCTGGCCGTCATCCTAGCGATTATGCCGCTAGTGATTGTCAAGTTCGTGCCATTTTTAAACCCGGGTAGCAATTCAATTCTCGGGTTCTTGGGGATTAGTTATCTGACCTTTAAGTCAGTCGGGATGATTATGGAAACCCGGGATGGCAGTATTAAAAAGTTTGAACCATGGTTATTTTTACAATTCATGCTATTTTTCCCGACGATTTCATCAGGGCCAATTGATCGTTATCGGCGTTTCAAAAAAGATTATCTAAAAGTTCCTGATCGTGACCATTATCTCGACTTACTGGGCAAAGCCGTTCACAACTTTATGTTGGGGTTTGTGTATAAATTTATGCTTGGGTACTTGTTCGGGACCGTGTTACTGCCTAAAGTTGCGCATCTAGCAATGGCAAGTCGCGGCGGCTTCCTTGATATCTCATGGGGGCTTGTCGGGTATATGTATGTCTATAGTATGTATTTGTTTTTCGATTTTGCTGGGTACAGTTTATTCGCTGTTGCGACGAGTTATGTGATGGGAGTTGAAACCCCAATTAACTTTAACAAACCATTCGCATCACCCAATATTAAAGAATTCTGGAATAGATGGCATATGACATTATCATTCTGGTTTAGAGATTACATTTACATGCGCTTAGTGTTCTTCTTGATGAAGCATAAGATTACCAAGAATAAGGTCCTTATTGCGAACCTCGGTTACTTAACGCTGTTCTTATTGATGGGCTTTTGGCATGGGTTAACATGGTACTACATTGTTTACGGCTTGTTCCATGCCATCTGGATCATCCTGACCGATGTTTGGTTACGGTTCAAGAAGAAACACAAGGCTCATATTATTAGCAACCGGTGGACGAACTACCTAGCCATTTTTGCAACGTTTAACACCGTTTGTCTCAGTTTTCTAATTTTCTCAGGCTTTTTGGACCGCTTATGGTTCCACTAGGACCTACACATTAAAGGAGCGATTAAATCATGGACGTAGAAAAGACAGTAGTAGAAATTTTAGCAGATTTAACAGGGAACGATGATATTAAAGACGATATGGATATGGAATTATTCGAATCAGGAACATTAGATTCGATGGCAACCGTGCAAATGTTGCTTGAATTACAAGGTCAATTAGATATCGAAGTGCCTGTTTCAGAATTCGATCGTCAAGCATGGTCAACGCCTAACAAAATTATTGCGCGCGTAAAGGAATTGCAATAAAATGTTTAAACGTTTATGGCAAATTTTCGGCCCGGTTTTAGTGGCTGGTCTCTGCTTAATCGCCTTATTACTATCACCTCTTCAATTAGGCCGACCTAGCGAAAAGACGTTGTCGACAGCGGCGACGTCTTTATCAGCCAATGTCCTCAAAGGGGAAGCCATCAAAGATGTTGCATTTAACGCTAACTACATTCCGATGATTGGCTCATCCGAACTATCGCGAATGGACGCGTTACATCCATCTGTTATGGCAAATAAGTATAATTGGCAAAATAAGCCATTTTTACTAGGGGCACCAGGGACGCAGTCGTTGACGCACTTTTTATCACTTCAAGCGACTGGTAATCATTTGAATGGTAAAAAGGCCGTCGTCGTTATTTCGCCACAATGGTTTGTACCACAAGGGGTAAAACCTGAGATGTTTGATTTCTTTTATTCACCACTACAAACCACTTATTTCTTAATTCACGCGAAGGATTCTGAAAGTACGCGGTATGCAGCCAAGCGAATTCTAGAACTTACAAGTGATACAACCAACGGGATAATGCGGGATGCATTGAAAAATAAGGCGTTAGGCATACCTTTAACAAAGACGCAAAAAGTATACATTAATAATGTGAAACGCCCAACATTACAACATCAAGATCAACTCTTTAGTCAATTATTCATTCGTGGTCGTGAACAAGAATTACGCAAAGGCTTGAAGGTGTTACCAAGACGGCCTGATAACATGCGATTGGATCAAGTTGCAACGGAACTAGGGCAAAAAGCAACGAGTGATAATCCGTTTGGAATTCAAAATAGTTTTTACGAAAAGCGGGTTAAACCCAATGTTGATAAATTGAAGGGTGAACAAAGTCACTTTAATTATGAAAGTTCGCCTGAATTTGCCGATTTTCAATTGATGTTAGACTACTTTGCAGAACATAAAGTGGCCGTTCAATTCATCATTCCACCAGTTAATGCTCGGTGGGCTGCTTATACTGGGCTCTCACAAGCCATGTTGAACCGTTTTGATAAGAAGATTCAATATCAATTGAAAACGCAAGGCTTCAACAATATTGTTGATATGACTAACGATGGTGGCGAACAATTCTTCATGCAAGATACAATTCATCTTGGCTGGCGTGGTTGGTTGAAAGTGGACCAACGACTCCAACCATTCATGAAGACGAAAAAAGCAAAAGCCGTGCACTATCACACGACCAACGACTTCTTAAGTCGCGACTGGCAAAACGTCAGTGGCGATAATATCGATGAATTTGATTAGCGTGCGACTGGAACCAAGTAGGGCTTAAGAAACAGGTTAAATCAGCTAGGTATTCAAAAAGGGGCGGAACAAAATTAATTTTGTTCCGCCCCTTTTTTGTTTGTTAAAAGATGTTCGCTCAGGCGACGCGCATCAATCGGCGATCCTCGATTGATAGCATCCTTTTATTTACGCTTACGATGCATTTCACGCCGGCTTGGTAAGTCAGCCACCCGCGTTCTTGTGTAGTGTGGGATTTCTTCGGGCATTGGGGTAGCTTTAGGTGCAACCGTTTCTGGGACATTCGAAGTTTCTTGGGTGGATTTTGGCGTGGGGACAAGTTCTTCTTCCAGGGGCTCAACTGACGTCGTCTGTGTGACCACGGTTTGGATAGTTGGTTCCGGGTTTGCGGTTGCTTGTGGTGCGGGAGTCGTTAAATGAATTGGAGCTCCTGCTTCGTCTTCAATCGGGGCTTTGGAATCCGTTTGGACAAAAATCGTTACGGTTTTTTTATTTTCAATGGTTGCCTTGGCTTCAGTAACAATTTGTAATTGTTGTTCGAGAATTTGGGCAATGAAGCCGGCTTCTAATTGGAAATCAGGGGTATCGAAATCCGCGATCCGTGAAATGACAATTGGACCAGTCAATTCGAAGAAGTATTGGTCTTTTTTCTGTTTCTTAAGGCTCAGGTGACCGAAATTGATTTGTTCGAAAAAGGCGTAAAGGTCTTCAAAAGAATTGAGCGGGAATTGTAAAGCGAGTTGCTTACCGGCCCAATAGCTGATGGCATCATTTTCGGCCCCCAGAATTGATGGTAATAAGATGTCGCGTAAGGTTGCTTGTGTCAGGTATGATGCAGTTTGGGGATTTTGGGCGAGTTGTTCGTAGCGTGATTGAGTCACAATGGTACTCCTTTATAGATCGTTTTTTATAAGTACTCTTATTATACCGCGAAAACTCTTTATTTTTTATAAAAATTAACGCTAACTGTGAATTGCTAGACGGGGCCGTTGTTTTAGTTGAATTTTGGACCGAAAAAAGAGAAAATAGAGATTACGAGTGTATCCTGAAATGAAAAGAGAAATCTAATATGCAAAAACAACCCATTGGTTTTATGGATTCAGGTGTTGGGGGCCTAACCCTCTTAAAAGAGGCGCTCAAACGCCTCCCAAACGAAGATATGGTCTTTATTGGGGATCAAGCGCGCCTACCATATGGTGAAAAGCCAGCGGAAACCGTGCGCAAATTTGCGTGGCAGATGACCAATTTTCTACGGCGACAAAATATTAAAGCGTTGGTTGTCGCCTGCAATACCGCAACGGCTGCGGCCTTACCCGATTTGCAAGCTCAATTGACGATGCCTGTTATCGGGGTGATTGTACCTGGGAGCCAAACAGCATTGGCGACGACCCGTAACCGGCATATTGGGGTGATTGCCACGACCGGAACGATTAATAGTGGGGCATACGCCTATCAACTAAAGGCCCTCAAACCAGCGATCCACGTCACAAGTTTGGCTGCTGCCACTTTTGTCCCAATGATTGAAGCGAATCAATTGAGTGGACAAACTGTGCAAAACACGGTTGACGAAACCCTCGCACCATTGAAAGGGACCGGCATTGATACGCTGATTCTCGGCTGTACTCACTTTCCATTGTTAACCGCGGCGATTCAAAAGACAATGGGACCGGCAGTCACATTGGTTGACCCCGCCCAGGCGGCGGTTGATAGTTTAGTGCAGGCGCTACAAGAGCGTCATCAGTTGGTGACCGATACAACAGCGGGCCAACTGCACACCTATACGACCGGCTCCGTTACGAATTTCGAAGCAATCGCGCGTCAATGGTTAGCAATCCCAACCCTTGAAGCCCAACATGTTATCATTGAGGAGGAAAAAAATGATGGTCCGAATGAATAATCGTGCTGCTAATGATTTACGGCCAGTGCAAGTCACTTGGCGCTTTTTAAAACAACAACCCGCTTCTGTCTTATGGCAACGCGGTGATACCAAAGTGCTCGCCGCTGTCCAACCAACAGAGGGGGCCTTGCAAATTACCGGCAATGGTGTAACAGCATATCAATTAGAATGGTTGCAAACGACGTTGCAGCCCTTTTTGGTAACTGAAGCACTCACCATCAGCGTGATTTGTCTTGAAGATGGCGGGGGCTTACTAGCAGAGCTTTTTAACGCTGTTTATTGCGCATTAACCTTATTACCAAAAGACAAACGGCCTACACAAGTAGCTGCAGCCGTCACAGCAGCAATGGTCACTGGTACGTCACTCGTTGACCCAGACGCCACTGAAAGTGACCAAGCAACTAGCTTAGTCACAATGGTGGCCACGCCAGAGGAACAAATTATCGCCCTTGAACTGGGCGGACAACAATCAGTCAACAGTAGTGAATTTAACGAACTCATATTGCGTGCGAGCCAAGGCGTGACCCGAACGAATGAGCAACGGCAAGCCAGCTTCGAACGTGCCGTTCGCCCGAATATCCAAGTCACCGATACCGATGAACAAACGATTGTGATTGCTACGAAGAATCCAGGCAAGGCGCGCGAATTCGAATCCGTCTTCGCAGCGGAGGGGATCCAGATCAAGACATTATTGGATTACCCAGAATTACCAACCATTGATGAGACCGGGGCGACATTTGAAGAAAATGCCCGCTTAAAGGCTGACCAAATCGCAGCCATCTTACATTTACCGGTCTTAGCAGATGATTCTGGGCTAATGGTTGATGAATTAGGTGGTCGCCCAGGGATTTATTCTGCGCGTTTTTCCGGAGATCATAACGATGCTGGCAATAATGCGAAGTTACTCTACGAATTAACCGGGGTGCCTGCGGAAAAGCGGACCGCAACCTTCCATACAACATTGGTCTTCGCTAAACCAGACCGACCAGATGAAGATCTCGTCGTTCAAGGCAACGTGAAAGGCCAGATTCTAGGAATTCCACGTGGCGATAACGGTTTTGGCTACGACCCGCTTTTTTACGTTCCAGAACTAGATGCAACGATGGCACAACTCACGGTGGAACAGAAAAATAAAATTAGCCACCGCGCAAAAGCAATTGAGAACCTAAAAGATCAATGGAAAGAATGGCTCAAAGATTAGCGTACGCAAACAGCCGGTGATTTGCCTGCGGAAGTTGGTTTTAAAATCACAATTCACCGGTCATTGAGAATCGCAAAAAAACAACGCCTCTTGGCGCGGAAAGGACTGTTTAGTATTGCGTTTTGTTATTGTGAGTGATAGTCATGGTGATCGCGATATTCTTGTGCAGTTAGTGGCACATTATCAAGCTGAACCAGTTACCATGCTCCATTGTGGGGATTCGGAATTAGCAACCGATGATTCCTTGTTTGAGCACATGATTGTTGTACAAGGGAATATGGATTTCAATGGACAATTCCCAGCACAGGTGGTGATACCAGGCACCAATGAACGAATTTTCTTAACCCACGGGCACTTGTATGGGGTCAATAATGATTTAATGCGTCTTTTATTAGCTGCCCAAGAAAAGCAGGCCAAGCTGGCATTTTACGGTCACACCCACCAATTGGCTTGTGAAATGCATGAAGGGGTCTTGCTTCTAAACCCAGGCAGTATTGCCCAACCACGTGGGCAATTCCGTGATTTAAAAGGGACGTATGCCGTAGTAGATGTCACTTCTGACCAGTATCAAGTTCAATACTACAATCGTCAGTTCGAACCTGTCTCGCCGTTACATTTCACCTTTAAACGGGCCTAATTCTAAAGACTATCCAAAGTTTAGTCGCTATGGATGGTCTTATATGGTTGCTCTTTGGTACAATCTAAAAGTAGCATTAGTTGATTGGAGGCCAAGTGATGATTTCAGATGCATTTTCGAACTTATTATTAGAAAATAAAGAACACTTCTTAATCCCGGGTGAGGTTGTTGCGAGTGTTCAAGAAAGCAACTCCTTGGAACATGCGTTTATCCTACTAACAACGGTGAAATATTCCAGTATTCCGGTTTTAGATAACCATTCAAAGTTCAAAGGGATGTTGACGATGCCGTTAATAACTGAGACAATGCTGGGATTAGATAATCTCAGTTTTGAAAATCTGCGGAAACTAACCGTTAAAGATGTCATGCAAACCGATGTCGTGACGATTAAAGATCCATATGATATTGAAGAAACACTCCATCTTTTAGTGGACCATCCTTACCTCCCTGTGATTTCCGATGAAGGGGAATTTACAGGGATTGTCACTCGGCGCGAAATGATGAAAAGTTTCAACCGAGTTGCGCACAATATCGAAAAAGAATACCAAATCAAGCCGCTAATCGATGAAATGGTCAAAAATAATGATTAAAAATCAAAAAGCGATTAATTGATGAGAAAGGGGCGAACTAAATTTGTGAACGCCAACCAAAATGATTAAGCGATACTAATTTTTAGCGGATGAAATAATTTTTATTATGAACTGCGTGCTAATTTCTGGAACATTGCTTATGTTTTATCGAAATAGATTGTTGCGATTGTTCCTAAAATAATCATGGCGATGATTAATACGATTGAACCTAGTAGTGCTGTAGTGGTTGTTAAAGCTGGCCATGCTGGTGCGACACCGGTTTGGGCGAGGATCCAGATGGCGGCAACGACAACGCCGAGCACACCGGCGTAAACATATTCGACGAAGTGTGCTAATAGATAATGCATTAATTTGGCAACGAGCACGGTTCCGATGACGGCTCCGATGATGAATGGCAAGAGGAGCGCAACACTTTTGAACGCTTCGGTTGCTTGTGATAAGCGTCCGGTGACGAGGTAGACCATTAAGTCGAGCAATTGGCTGACAGCGTGATAAACGGTCCCATATTGTTTCACAATCATTAGCATGATGGAACCGGAGACCCCCGGGATAAGCATGAGTGACACTGAGAAGAAGCCGGCAAATAGTAACGTGCCAAAGTCTTGGAGGGTAGTGAGTTGTTTGATCGCGATATCGGATTCGCTTTGGTGGCCACCCATCTGGGTTAACAGAAGCATGATGGTCCCACAAATGATGGCGATTAATACTTTTTGCCAGTTGACTCCGGCGAGTCTCCGCCAGATAAATGGCAGACTACCGACGACAAGTCCAATAAAGAAACTATAGGCTGCTAGTGGATAAGCAGTGCATAACCAGAGAATGATTTTGGTAGAGAGCAAGACGCCAGCGCCGGCGCCAATTCCGATTGGACATAAAAAGCCAATTGCTTGGCGCCAATCTTTTTTGAATTGCGTAATAGCCGCCAGAAGTGGTTCATAAAGACCAACAATAACGGCGAAAATACTGCCGGATAGACCAGGTATTACGAGTGCAACGCCGATTAGGGCGCCTTTGAGTGCGTCAATAAGTGGCATAAGCGGTTCTCCTTTTTATATGAGGGGCCTTTTTTAGTTGGTGGGGATTGTAACGGGGGTAGAAGGTAGTGGGACACCAGCTTTATTTAAAGCTTGCAAGTAAGCCTGCAAGAAAGTACGGTTAGTGGCAGCTTGTTCGCCGTTAGTGGTGTGCATGACAATCTGGTAGGCAAGGACGCCATCTGCGAGGGTTGTTACCCCGAGAATAGTAGGACCGTCTTGTATTTCAGGATGCTTGGGGACCAATTGCACGTTGACCTCGTTGACAGTCGTTGCCAAAAGTTGTAAGTCGGTGTCTGGTAGGATGCGAATGTTGATCAGAACACGCATATCATTACGCGATAAGTTGCTGACAATCGAGATATTACGGTTCGGAATGAAATTTAAGGTACCGTCGTAACTTTGAACTTGTGTGGTTCGTAAGCCAATCGCATTGACGGTCCCTTCTACCGTCCCGATTTTAACTGTATCACCGACATCGAATTGTTGTTCTGCAAGGATGAAAAAACCGGTAACGATGTCGTTGACGAAGCCTTGGGCGCCTAATCCGACGGCTAAACTGAAGATTCCAGCCCCGGCGATCAATGTGCCAACGGGAACGCCGAGAACGCTGAGGAGTGCATAAAGATAAAAGAAAATCACAAGGTATGAAAAAGCATTAACCATCAAAGTATAGATGGTATTCATCCGGTTGCTCGAGAAACCATCAGTTTGCCGGTATTTCCTGAAACTACGCTTGATGATATATTTGCCTAAGCGGTTGATGAGGTAGAATAAAGCGGAGAATAGGATAATTTGAAATAACCCAGAAATGAGGGTGCTAAGTAATTGATCCCAGTCAATTGAAGTGATGTAGCGCATAAAAATATTGGTCTGTTTCTGAACAGATTCGACCGGAGTTGGGGCGGCCGCTAATAAACGTGTGAACATGCATGAAACTCCTTTTTGTAGCATGTCTTTAGTTTAGCAAATGTCAGGAAAAATGGCACCTAATATAGTGAAGATAATTGAAGGTTCAGGAAAATAATGCTATTCTAGTCTTTAAGAGACAATGTAATAGATAACGAAGTAGGAGGCACAAATCAATGACGGGTGGTCAAATTGCGGCGTTAATCGCCGCAGGGGCTTTTGCGGTCCTAGTTGTTTTTCTAATAGTGATGCTCTTAAAAGTCACGAAAGTCCTAACCGATGTTTCGAAGACAGTCACAGAAGCCAATAAGAGTGTCACAGTTGTTACTGAGAATGTTGATATTTTATCTAAAGAAGTCGAAGGTTTACTCAGCAAAGCTAATGTATTGCTAGACGATGTGAACGGGAAAGTCGCTGACTTAGATCCTGTTTTCAGAGCGGCTGGTGAACTTGGGCAGAGCGTTTCAAGTTTGAATATGGCAAGCCGCAATTTAACGGAACGTGTTACCAACGTCGGGCGGACAACTGCTAAGGCGACGGTCGCTTCAAAAGTTGGTGCAAGAGCATTAAGATTCTATCAAAATCGACGTCAAACAAAGGATAAGGGGTAATTCGCATGGCAAAAAAAGGACATTTTCTATTAGGAGTATTAGTCGGTGGTGCAGCAGCCATTGGGGCAACATTAATGTTAACCCCTAAGACGGGTAAGGAATTACAATCAAAATTAGTGGATTTAGGTGATGATTTAATGGATCGCGCCCAAGACTACTATTATTTAGCAAGTGAGACAGCAGCGGATTTGAAAGATGACGCCAAACAGCACATGAATCGTGTTCATGATTATGCAAGTGATTGGCAAGACAATGCTTCTGATATCAAAGAACAAGCAAAAGCGCAATTTGATGAAAAAACAGCAGACTTGAAATCACAATTTGGTGATGGTCTTGAAGTTGGCCAAGAAGATTTCGACGATATCGTCATTGACGGTAAGAGTGCATTTGGTCAAGCTAAAGACGAAGCAGTCACAGCCGCTAGTGAAACTGTTCAAAAAGTAACTACTGAAGATGAATAATCAATGATAAAGTTTCCGCCAAGTTTGCCTTGGCGGATTTTTTAATTAAAGCAAAAAAGCCAGGCGAAATCAGCTTTTGATTTCGCCTGGCTTTGTTAATTAGCGGTATAACCTAAAAGCTCCCGCTGGCGCTTTTAGAATGTTTGCAGTTCTTTTGTCATGTGTGTGAAGGGTTGTGAACCGGTTTCGGTAACATGGACACAGTCTTCAATCCGGACACCGGCAACGCCTGGAATGTAAATCCCTGGTTCGATGGAGAAGCACATGCCTGGTTGGATAATCATGTCGTTACCTTCCATGATTGATGGGAATTCGTGTTCTGAGGTCCCAATTCCGTGCCCTAAACGGTGAATGAAGTATTCGCCGTAGCCAGCTTTAGTGATGACATCCCGGGCAATTTTATCTAATTCAGCAGCTGTGATACCGGGTTTGATTGCTGCTTGGGCCGTCAGGTTTGCTTCAAGACAGACTTTATGAATTTCAAGTGATTTTGCATCGGGTTTGCCAAAAGCAACAGTCCGCGTTGCATCACTCATGTAACCTTGATGCAAGGTTCCAAGGTCAAAAAGGACGAGGGCATCGGGGGTTAAGACGTTCGCTTCAGGGCCGCCATGGGGGTTAGCAGCATTGATGCCTGACTGTACAATGGTATCAAAACTCATATGCATAACCCCTTTTCGCATTAAAGCGAATTCGATTTCGGCAACGATGTCTTGTTCTGTTTTACCAGCTTTTAAGGCATTGAAACCAACTTCGAAAGCATAATCGGCTTCGCGGCCGGCTGCTTCCATTAAAGCAATTTCTTCAGGGGTTTTGATTAATTTTAAGTTTTCCAAGAAACGGGAAGCATCGCCTGGGAATGTTGCGTCTGGGAATTGCTTTAGAATGGCTTCGTAGCGTTGAACTGGTAGGTCATCTTTTTCAAGTGCCCAACGTGTAGGGTGGGCATTGCGTTTCTTGATTTGATCAGCGATGATGGCATATGGATCTTCGTGATCGAGGTAGCCATAAACATCGAGTTTCCAGCCAGCTTTTTTAGCCGCTTCAACTTCTAATTGTGGCGTAAATAGGAATGGGTCTTGGTCTGCAAAAACAAAGAGGGCTAAAACCCGTTCTGCAGGATCACTTTCGAAACCAGTAAAATAAAGGATGTTAGTTGGGTTACTGATGTAAGCCACATCCATCTTATTCTCGCCAAGCCACTGTTGTAATTGGGCCAATTGGTTATTCATCTAAAGCACTTCCTTTACAGTTGATAGCACTAGTATATCACAACCAATGTAAACGGTAATGTAAACCACAAATGAAAATAAAAATGTAAATTTCATGAAAATTAGTTTGAACCGCTTGCATTTGCTTTAAATCTTTGCTAAATTAGTCAAGAAGTAAAATGAAAACTGCTGAAAATATATTCTATTTTATTTTACAAATGAAAGGAATCATTTAATCATGGAAAAACAAACAATTACAATTTATGACGTTGCGCGCGAAGCCGACGTTTCAATGGCAACTGTCTCACGGGTTGTTAATGGTAACCCGAATGTGAAACCCGCAACCCGTAAGAAGGTGCTTGAGGTTATCGATCGTCTTGACTATCGCCCAAATGCGGTGGCCCGTGGTTTAGCAAGTAAGAAAACAACAACTGTGGGGGTAATCATCCCCGACGTTAGTGATATTTATTTTGCATCACTTGCTCGTGGGATTGATGACGTTGCGACGATGTACAAATATAACATTATTTTGGCTAACTCAGATGAAAATAACCAAAAGGAAGTTCAAGTATTGAATACCTTATTGGCTAAACAAGTCGACGGGCTAATCTACATGGGGCACAGCATTTCAGACGAAATTCGCGCTGAATTCTCACGTTCAAAGACCCCAATCGTCTTAGCTGGTTCAATTGATCCAGACGAACAAGTGGGCAGTGTTAATATTGATTACGTTGCCGCTGTTAAAGATGCCACCTTGAAGTTAATTAAAAATGGTCATGACAAAGTCGCTTTCGTTTGTGGGAGCTTGAAATCCCCAATCAACAGTAAGTACCGTTTACGCGGTTACAAAGATGCCTTGAATGAAGCTGGCATTGCTTATGACGAAAGTTTAATTTTTGAAACAGAATACAGCTACAGTGCTGGTGAAGCGTTGTTTAGCAAAATCAAAGCAACGGGCGCAACGGCGGCTGTGGTCAGTGATGACGAATTGGCAGTTGGTGTCTTGAACGGCGCAATTGACGCCGGGGTTCAAATCCCAACTGAATTCGAAGTTATTACAAGTAATAACACGAAGTTAACTGAAATGGTGCGGCCTAAGATGACATCCATCTCACAACCCTTGTATGATATGGGGGCCGTGGCAATGCGGCTCTTAACAAAGATGATGAATAAAGAAGACGTAGAAGATAAAACCATTCTATTGCCATACAGCATCGTAGCAAGAGCATCAACAAAATAAAGTATGACGTTTTTAGCAATTAAAAAAGCCCTCAGTTTTAACGATTTAATCGTTGCAACTGAGGGCTTTTTTTAGATTAGTCCGTTGTGTGAGTACCACTGCGCCGACTATTGTAGCCACTTGTTGGATTTAATTCATCGGCGGTGCTATAGGTAATTGAACCATAGCCGTTGTTATAACCCAAATAATGGTTCCAGAAAGTTTCGTAGTTGCGGGCAGAACCACCAATCCCGAATTCATAACTAGTTGCTTTTGGCGTCCAGTTATTATAAAGCGAGGTGACGGTTGCCCCATTTAAGTTCTGTGAGCTACCGTTGATTGAAACCGTTCCAGGTAATTGACCGGTTAATTTCAAGACTTTGCTGCTCGTGACTGTGCTTGGTTTTTCATGGTCATCTTCCAAACGCATGAGGCTTGGGTTGATTTGATAAATGCTATTGGCCAATTTCGACCAGTATTTTTCATTAATCAGACTTGAGTTGTCAGTTAAGTTACGACCAGTACTATCATACCCCATCCATGAAGCGAGAGTAATCCCAGGGGTACTCCCGATAAACCAAATATCGCGGTTATCATTTGAAGTCCCCGTTTTACCAACTAAGTTGTTGGTATTAAAGTAGAGTTGATCGTAAATTGCAGTAGCCGTCCCATCCGTTAAAACTCCGGCGAGCATTTGATTCATGATGTACGACGTTGCTTTTGAAAAGACGCGTTGCTTCTTAGCATGATGTTGGTAAACAACATTGCCAGCGGGATCCGTAATTTTTTCAATCACGTAAGCATCGGTGTGTTCGCCTTGATCAGCGAACGTTGAAAAGGCACTGGCCTGTTCTAGGACGCTGACACCTTCGCTTGTCCCCCCAAGTGAAATCCCGAGTTGCCGGTATTCGTCAGCAGTGAGGTTAATCCCCATCTTACGCATGTACTTCGATGGGTCGGTCGTGTTCTTCAAAGCGTTATAAAGGTTAACGGTTGGAATATTCAATGATTGTGCCAACGCTTCGTCGGCCGGAATGAATTTATTCTGAATTGTGCCACCGTAATCGGTTGGTGCATAATCTTTAAAGTTAGTCTTGAAATCGGCCAGCATTGTTTTAGAACCAATCAATTTCTGATCGATTGCCGGTCCATAAACCAATAATGGCTTAATGGTTGAACCAGGAGACCGTTTGGTTAACATGTAGTTCGTTTGTTTCAATGAGAAATCACGTCCACCGACAAAAGAAATCACTTTTCCGGTGCGGTTATCTAACAAGACACTCCCATTTTGAACAGGGGATGAAACTGTCTTTTGTAACCCGGTTTCTTCGTCAGTAACGGTATCGGTATAAGTCCGTCCGAATGTTGTCCCTTGTTGTTGAACAACGCCTTGCATGGCATCGTAAATTTCTTGATCGATAGTGCTGTGAATTTGATAGCCTTTAGTGCTGAGCAATTCAGTTGCTTGGGTTTCATATTGCTTATAAAGATTAGGATCTTTGTTGAGTTTGGCAGTTGAAACCTTGGCTTCTTTGGCTAATTGTTTAGCCATAATATCGGTTGCTTGGCTTTCCAGTAAGTTATAAACGTAGCCATAACGCTTCGTTGTTTCAGTTGGATCGGCTTTTGGTTGGAACTCGTGGGTTAAGTCAACTTTTTTAGCGGCTTTGTATTCTGCCTTGGTAATACGGTTGTCACGGTACATCCGGAATAAGACAGTATTTTTTCGTTCTAGACCATATTTTAAGTATTCAGAATCTTTCAGGGTACCATCTTGATTATACGGTGTATAGACGGAAGGACTCTGGGGTAAACCAGCAATGTAGGCAGCTTCGGCTAAAGAAAGATCCTTAGCATTTTTGCCAAATAGCCCCAAGGCAGCTTCTTGAACGCCCGCGATGTTTTGGCCTTTGTTGTTACGACCAAGCGTGGCAACGTTTAAGTAGTCTTGTAAGATTTCTTTTTTAGTGAAATACCGATCGACCCGCAAGGCGAGCAAGACTTCGGTTGCCTTGCGTTTAAAGGTTACTTGGGAGGTTAAAACCTGCATCTTAATCAATTGTTGTGTTAAAGTTGAGCCACCCGTTTGTGAACCGAATCCGGTGACATCGGAAATAATCGCCCGCAAAAGTGCTTTGGGAACCACCCCATCGTGTTTATAGAAATCCTCATCTTCGGTTGCAACAATCGCATCCTTTAGATAGGGCGACATCGCGTCAATGTTGACGGGGGTCCGAATTAAGTCGGTTTTGATTGTGCCGAATTTGTTGTTCTTGGCAAAGTACAAACCGGCCGCCTGATCGGTATTATCAAGTTGTTGCTTTAACACTTGATAACTCGGAATTGGTTCGGATTTCATCAACGCGGCAAAATAGCCCACGCCAATTCCAGTAGCAAGGGCCAGACAGATTAAGCCGATTGAAATCCCATAGAGAAAAATACTCTTAATGGCTTCAAAGAAGACGTTAATCTTAAAAGAGAGTGGTGATTGGCTCAATTCTTGGATGTAGGCTTTTTTTTGTTCCTTAGTTGGTTGTGCAGACCGTTTATCGGGTAAATGGAGTAAATGTGCGAGTCTGTCTTTAGCAGATGTCAATAACGTTGCGACTTTTTGTCTGCTTAATTGGAGCAGTGCTCGCCATCGACTGGAACCGTGCTTTGGATCATTCAAATAATAACGCCACCTTTTTTCTCATACTGTCCCATATTATATAATAGTCTAGCCCATTATCATACCCGAATTCAAATTTGTAAGACAAATGAAAAATATCCATAAGAGAACGTGAAGCGATGAATAGCGGGCAACTGGTTGACCAAGCCGAATAATGAGGCATAAAAAAGCTGGTTTGCTAACAATTAAAAGTAAACTTTTAATGAAATGCCGTGAAAACGCTAAACGCTAGCTATACCAATTATTTAGCGCGTTTTTTAAGGCTAAAAGGCTTGCAATTGAAATTTTAGCCGTTTATAATTGGACTATACCAATGAACGACTTGAAATCTTTTAGGATGAGGGGATAAGCATGATGAAAATTATTAAAGTAAACGATCAAGTAGAAGGCGGCCAAAAAGGCTTTGAAATCTTCAAAGCTGGGTTAGCCAACGATGCTAAAGTATTTGGGTTGGCAACTGGGAGCTCACCCATCAAATTCTATGAGACATTAGTGGCTAGCGACTTAGATTTTACCGATTGCATATCCGTTAATTTAGACGAATATGTTGGTTTATCAGCTGATGACCACCAAAGTTACCACTATTTCATGAAGCAAAACTTATTCGACAAGAAACCATTTGCTAAATCATACTTACCAAACGGCTTAGCAAGCGACATTCCGGCTGAATTAAAACGGTATGACCAAGTGCTTGCTGACAATCCAGTCGATATCCAAATTTTAGGGATCGGCCAAAACGGGCATATCGGTTTTAACGAACCGGGTGCTGCTTTTGATAGCAATACACAAGAAGTGCAATTGACTGAATCAACCATCAAAGCTAACGCGCGTTTCTTCGAAAATGAAGCTGACGTGCCAACAAAAGCAATCTCGATGGGGATTGGTTCAATCTTAAAAGCTAAGCAAATTGTCTTATTCGCATATGGTAAATCAAAAGCGCAAGCTATCAAAGCGACAGTAGAAGGCCCACAAACAACAGACGTTCCAGCCAGTGCATTACAACGCCACGCCGACGTCACCATCATCGTGGATGAAGCGGCAGCTAGCTTGTTATCAAAATAGCGTGCGCCAGAAAGTCTGTTGCTCCCAAAAAAAGCCCCCACTGTTCAACAGTGGGGGCTTTTTTAATAATCAATTATTTCAGGGTTGCCATCACTTTGGCCATTGCGGCTTGTTGATAGGCAACGGCGGCTTTTTTAGCCACTGCTTGTTGTTGGTCAGCAGTCATTGCTGGATTGGCTTGCATCGCTGCCATCACAGCTTGTTTCCCGGCGTTAGTGGCACCAGCTTTTAATTGGGCTTGTTGACTTTTTAACGTTTGAGCGAGTTGTTTAGCTTGGGTATCGCTTAAAACGAGCCAGCCTTTAGCCACCTTAAATGTGTTGTGGCGACTAACGAATTCATGGTTATTACCAGAAATTCCGAACCAGAACTTAGCCGTATTGTTTTTATAAACGCGGTATTTAGTAGTTGTCACTAAGACGGCCTTATCAGCATTTTTTTGAACACTGTTGGTTGTCTTTTCAGTTTGGGTTGCTTTGGGTTTACTTTGATTGGCATCGGTCCGGTAAAGATAGACTTTTTCAGTGCCGTTCCCCAGTGGATGATAAAGGAGCATTGACATGCCCTTTGCATCAGCACTTGAGACGAGCGTGCGGGTCTTAGTTTCACTCACCGTTTTCATCCCGTAATGATTGTGATCATTTTGGACGATGAAAACAAGTGAAGCGATAAACATGAGTCCGAAGAGGACCATTAAGATTGGCCGCCACATCTTTTGACCGAAAATCGATGAGAGGAATAATGCGAGTGTGCTAATAACGAGTGTAATAATGATCATGCTTTGGCACCTCCATTAATAGTTGTTTTCTTCGATGATAGGAAGAATGTGATGATAAAGCCAATCACACAGAAAATGACAGCAACGATGAAGGCTGCATGGTAACCTGAAAGGGTCGCATTAACCATCTTATCGCGGAAGGCCAATGGTAAAGTTTTAACCAGGTGGCTGCTTGGCATGTTGTCTTTTGTTACGCTTGAAAGCACACTGATTAGAATGGCTGTCCCGATTGAGCTGGCAACTTGCCGGAAGGTATTATTAACAGCTGTCCCGTGACTGATTAAGTTCATTGGTAAAGCATTCATCCCGGAAGTTGTGACAGGCATCATTACCATTGAAATCCCAAACATCCGAACCGCGTATAACACAACGATGTAGATGATTGGGGTATTAGCCGTAAGGAAGATGAAGGGCGCAGTTGCGGCCGTTAATAAGAACATCCCGGTCATTGCCAAGCGTTTTGCACCGTATTTATCAAAAATGCGGCCCGTAATGGGCATCATAATCCCCATCATCAGGGAACCGGCTAATAACGTTAAGCCGGAGTGGAAGGCAGATTCGCCACGGATATTTTGAATGTACAATGGTAAGACCATTTCGGCACCGACCATTGCCATGTTGGTGACACCACTTAAAATTGCGGCAATGGTAAAGACGGGTGATTTGAAAACGCGAAGTTCCAAGAATGGATTTTCCATCGTGAGCTGGCGCCAGACAAACAAAGCAATCACGATAACCCCGATTGCTAAAGTTGTGAGGACGAGGGCATCGCTCCAACCTTTATCGCCAACTTCTGAGAAGCCATAAAGCAAACTCCCGAAGCCGATAGTTGATAAAATGATAGAAGGGATATCAATTTTGGGTTTAGAAAGTTGAATAACACTCTTCATTTGGAAACTAGCAAGAATTAAGACGATAATCACGATTGGAATAATCATTCCGAATAAAAGGCGCCAGTTGTAGGAATCAATAATCCAGCCTGAAAGGGTAGGACCTAAAGCAGGTGCCAAGCCGATAACAATACCGGCCATCCCCATGGCGGTCCCCCGTTTTTCAGGTGGGAAGATGGTGAGCATAATCGTTTGCAAGATGGGCATTGAAATCCCAACACCGGCAGCTTGAATAAGTCGACCGACTAATAAAGTTGCAAATGAACTCGTTGGTGCGATGTAACAGATAATAGTCCCAATTAAGAAGACAGTCATTGCTGACATGTAAAGGACTTTTGAGTTGAATCGGTTAATTAACCAAGCACTAATGGGGATCATAATCCCGTTGACTAGTAAAAAACCAGTTGTAAGCCATTGAACGGCTGAGGTGGACACATCGAATGCTTTCATTAATGTGGGAAAAGCAGTTGATAAAATCGTTTGGTTTAAGACGGTACAGAAAGTACCAATCAATAAGACCAAGACTAAGACGGTCCGATTGTATGGTTTCCCATGAATGTCTAATGGTCTAGCGTCTGACAAGATAAAAATCTCCTTTGTGTGTTTTTTGTTGATGCGATTTATTAGTTTAGACGCATTTGGAGCCTTTGTCAAGTAAGTTGACAAATGTGTTATATAACTTGACAAGGACAATAAATTATCTATAATGAAAAATAATAATAGGAACGGAGTGGGGACTTGCAAAAAGACCTTTTTTTAAAGTTAATAGATACCGATCGATTGATTTTTGGGATTAGTGAAGTTTGTAAGATGGCGGGGGTCACACCGCGTCAACTCCGCTATTGGGAGCAAAAGGGATATATTAAAGCGCGTGAATCAGATGGCAATAAAGCGCGCGAGTACGATGCGCAAACGATGATTAAGGCGCTTTTTATTAAGCATTTCTTAGACGAGGGTTACACACTAGGGATTGCCGTAAAGAAAATCCAAAAGCACATGGATAACATGCAAGTTGTTCGTTCGATCATTCGGGAACATTTTGAAGGCATTGAAGAAATTGATGGTGAAATGGCCGTTAATCTCGGTTACTTCGATGAGACCAAACAACAAACGCTATATGCGATTGTAAAAGATGGCCACTCAACCTTTAAATTAGTACCGGCTAATAAATGAAGATCACAAAAAAACGGTCCAAAGCGTTTACGCTTTGGACCGTTTTTTTTAATGACTAACGTGTTCGGTCAGCCATTTAGTATTAGTTATCAGGCTATCCTGACTTGTCCGCTATCTTGTTAAACGATAAATAGCGTCTGCATAAATTGCGATAGCATTCATGATATCTTCAATGTACATGTATTCGTTTGCTTGATGCATCACGTTTTCGCGTTCTTCTGGTAAAGCCCCGAACGCAACACCACGTTCTAAGATCCGACCATAGGTGCCGCCCCCGATAACTTGTTCATGGCCCTTAAGACCAGTTTGTTCTTCGAAAACGTTCAATAAGGTTGCAACCAATGAATCGTCACCAGGGACGTAATGTGGTTCTTGTGCATGACCGTCAATTGTGACATCAGCAAGCTCACGAAGTGTGTTTGCTAAATCAGCACGGGTGCTTTCAGCAGTCACCCCTTTAGGATAACGGACGTTCAAGAGCACAGTTGCCACACCATCTTGGGTGTAGTTGAAGACTGCAGGACATGCTGTTAAGTCGCCCATCACATCATCTGTGTAGTTAATGTTTAAGCGGTGTCCACGTGAGTCTTCATGCATCAAGCGAGCGATAGTTCCGATGTAGTTGCCACCTTTAGTGTCTAAAGCAAAGTCAGCTAAGAAAGTTGCCAAGTGAGTGGCAGCATTTACGCCGGCTTTTGGTTCTTGCGCATGCGAACCTTTGCCGATTAAATCGATGATGGTTTGGTCACCGTCAGTTGTCATTGTCCCCTGTAACTTGTGATCGGCGACATAGGCGTCAAACTGAGCTTCAAAATCAGCTGGCATTGCACCCGTTAAGATGGCTTTAGCTGTTTGTGGCACCATGTTGGCACGTAAACCAGATTTGAAGCTAACCAATGTCATATCGCCATCAGCACCATCAACGGGTTTGAAAGTCATACGGTATGACACAATTCCTTTTTCGCCATTGATGATTGGGAAGTTTGCATCTGGAGAAATTGCGAAATCGGGTTTTGGTTCAACTTCGAGGTAACGGTTGATGCCAACCCATTCACTTTCTTCGTCAGTCCCAACGATGAAGTGGACCTTTTTGTTTAATTCGATACCGTTGTCTTTTAATAATTTCAAAGCATAGTATGCTGCGATTGAAGGCCCCTTGTCATCTGATGAACCACGGGCATAGATTTTACCGTCTTTAATCACTGGTTCAAATGGATTTGTTTTCCAACCGTCGCCAGCAGGCACAACATCCATGTGACCTAAAATTCCCAAGATTTCGTCACCGCTCCCCAGTTCAATGCGACCAGCAACATTTTCAACATTCTTTGTCACAAAGCCGTCGCGCTCAGCGATTGCTAAAAATTGAAGCAAGGCATCGCGGGGGCCAGGGCCAAGTGGGGCGTCGTCTTCTTTGTGTTCAACGTCGCGCGCGCTATTAATCTTGAGTAAACTTGTTAAGTCAGCAAGCATTTGATCTTTGTACTTTGCCGCTTCTTGTTGCCAATTCAATGTCATTGCAGTCCCAGCTTTCATTGTTAAATTTTAACCAAAAAACGGTTAATTAATTATTAATCTATTCACATTTTAGCATATTATTGTAGATTTAAAAAGCGCTTGCCATTAAAAAATAAAGGGTTCACAAAGTCGTTGTGAACCCTTTAAGGTTAGTGCTTTTTCAAAATTCGAAGTGCATTTAAAATTGCGATTAACGTTACCCCGACATCGGCGAAAACGGCTTCCCACATCGTGGCAATTCCAAAGGCGCCTAATAGTAAGAAGAGGCCTTTAACTACTAATGCGAAAATAATGTTTTGCCAAACGATGTGGCGGGTGTACTTGGCGATTGAAAGCGCAGTTGCTAATTTCGTCGGTTCATCGGACATCAAGACGATATCAGCAGCTTCAATAGCGGCGTCAGAACCTAACCCGCCCATAGCAACCCCCACGTCGGCACGGGCTAAAACGGGCGTGTCGTTGATTCCGTCACCAACAAAGACGATTTTTCCGTTGGTAGCGCGGTCTTCTGTGAGTTTGGCGACGGCGGCCACTTTATCTTGCGGCAGAAGTTCGCTTTGATACTTATCGATGCCTAAGACGGCGCTGACTTGTTGCGCAACAGATTGGTTATCGCCAGTCAACATAATTGTTTGATGAATCCCGGCGTGTTTTAACTGGGTAATCGCCGTTTGTGCATCTGGTTTGATGGTATCGGCAATGACGATATAACCTAAGTAGCGGTGGTTGTAAGCAACATGGACACTGGTACCCACTTCATCAGGTGTAAGGGTTGCGATGCCAGTGGCTTGTAGCCAACTCGCCTTACCAGCTTGTAAAAGAGCCCCATCGAGGTGCCCACTTATTCCGTGGCCAGCGCTTTCTTGGACGGCAGACAATGTCTTTGTAAGTGGGGTTTGGTTGGCTGCTAAAATCGACTGACCAATTGGATGGGTCGAGTGTTGTTCAATAAGTGCAGCTAGTGCTAAGAGCTGATTTGGTTGTTGATCGACCGAATGAACGGTGGTGACCTTAAAACTGCCCTGGGTTAAGGTCCCCGTTTTGTCGAAAACAACGGTTTGGACATCGTTTAAAGCTTCGAGATAGTTGCTACCTTTGACCAAAATACCATTTTTAGAAGCTGTTCCAATCCCAGCGAAAAAGCCAAGCGGAATCGAAATGACGAGGGCACATGGACAAGAAATGACTAAGAAAATCAATGCTCGGTAGAGCCAATCGCCAAATGGTGCGCTAAGTAGAAGGGGCGGCACAATGGCCATGACGGCTGCAATGCCGACAACAATTGGTGTATAGATTTTTGCAAACCGCGTAATGAAGTTTTCAGTGGGGGCTTTTTGACTGCTTGCATTTTCGACAAGGTCTAAAATCTTAGCGACCGTTGAATCAGCATAGGGTTTCGTAACGGTAATCGTCAGTAAGCCGGATTGATTAATCGTGCCACTGAGTAGTTCATCGCCAGGATGAAAGGCACGGGGAACCGATTCACCGGTGATAGCTGCTGTATCTACGTAACTGTCGCCAATGGTAATCACACCGTCAAGAGGGACTTTTTCCCCAGGCTTGACCACAATCTGTTCACCAACTTGGATTGCTTCAGGCGCAACAACTTCGGTGGTGCCATCAGCTGCTAACCGGTTGGCGCTGGTTGGCTTGATGGCCACTAGGTTGGCAATTGACCGCCGGGAATGGTTGACCGCTAATGATTGGAAGTATTCACCGATTTGGTAGAATAGCATGACTCCGACGGCTTCAGCATATTGCCCGATTCCGAAGGCGCCAATGGTTGCAATCGACATTAAGAAATGCTCATCGAACCATTCACCATGGCGAATATTGCTGATCGCGGTCCAGACGATATCGTAACCAATAACCACAAAGGTCGCTAGAAGTAACGTGGTTTTGACCGGTGCGCTGAGCGGGGTGAGATAGGAAATTGCCAAGGCTAAAGCGCTAATTAGAATCCGGATGAGATCGTAATGAATCGCGTGTTTGGCTGGCGCTGGTTCTCGGATGGGGGCGTGTTGAATTGCTACAGCGGGTTCGATGGTTGGTAAGAGTGTCGCGAGCTGTTGTTCGAATTCTTCAGCTGCTTCTTGACCAGTGAGTTCATAGTTTAATTTTTGCGTGGTGAAATTGACGGAGCAACTTCTAACGTTCGCCATCTGCTTAACGTTCTTTTCAATTTTAGTAGCGCAAGCGGCACAATCAATGCCGGATAATTGAATTTGGGACATGTTATTCAGGCCTCCTTATTGGGTAAAAAGCTAAAGCGTAATCTTTACTAAATAAATAAACATATGAGCATATATTCATATATTGACTATAAGATACCACCAATTACGATCGAATGCAATTAAGATGGTGGGTGTGGTTTATTAAAAAAGCACCCACCAAATTAAATTTGATGGGTACCACAACCGGTTACCTAGTGTTCGTTAACATGGGCGATAACTTGCGAAAAGATATTGATGACATGGTTGTCAGCTAATGAATAAAAGACTTCCTTGCCTTCTTTACGGCTTTTCACTAGTTTTGCTTGCTTGAGCGCACGTAATTGATGTGAAATTGATGATTGCGACATCTCTAACACACTAACGATATCGCTCACCCGTAGTTCGGATTGAAAGAGTGCATACAAAATCTTAGCACGTGTTTTATCACCAAGTATTTTAAATAGGATTGAGATGTGATCAAGCGTTTCTTCTTTTGGAAGGGTGTTTTGGACGGAACGAATCAATTGTTCATAATTGGATGTCATAAAAAGTGGCCTCGTTAGAATTTAGTGGTAGTTAATTGTAGCGAATGGGCAAACTGATTGAACAGTTGCGTATTGACTGATGGTTGGTGGGGCAATTGGAGTAGTTGTATTGGGTTAATCAGTAGGTTGGTTGGTCGTAATTGTTGGGGAATTTCACGGTAGAAATGGGTTACCATTAGGGATTGGTTTGGATTGAAATCGATTAATGCTTGGCGACTTTTGAACCAACCACTCGCAACTTTCAACCAAACTTGATTACCGACATAGCGAACCCCTAAAATTTGATGGTGCGTATTGGCGCTGAGGTAACCAGTTATCTGAGTGGGATGCAAGGGATTATTCCAGGTAGCGACGATGTTTGCCGTTGGTTTAATCTGGGCTGTTTTCCCCACTAACAGGGCAGCGGCTTTCGCTGTTTCACCGACGTTGATGCTATCGCTGAGAACAAAGCGATTAGTGCCTATACGGTAGTAAGTTTGATCGGCAATTGTAACGGCTTCCGTGATATTGTAGAGATGACCCGCTTTGGCGGGGGCTTTATTTAGAGTCGGTTCATAGGGATTTTCAACGGTTGGCAGGTCTTGAACGTTATTGACTTGGCCGCTTGTGTCGAGCGATTTACTTTCTGCTTGATCTTGGGCGGCTTGATAGTGATGCCCAAGTGCAGGATAGTTGGTGACGACACCGTCGACTTTTAAATTGACTAGCCAGTTCCAAGTTGCTTGGTTTTCAGACATTTCATTCCATACGTATACTTTTTGATGAAGATAATGGAGCTGTTTAATGATCGTTGGTGTAACGAGGGATGACGCGATGTTAATCCCATTGGCGTATTTAAAACTTTCAAACGAAATCCGCTGTAAGCTCCCAACGATAAAAATCCGGGGAATCTCTGGCATTAAGCGTTGCATGTTTTGTAAACTAGCAAGCGAAAAGGAATGTACCATGACGCGATCTTGCATGTGATACTGGCGAATGAGTGCCACCAGTTTGGCTTCCATATCTTGCGGATTGCCCTTTTTAGTTTTCTTAGTTTCGATGAGGAATTTTGCATTGGGATTGTTTTGATAATGTTCGAACAATTGATCGACGCTATGGGGCGGCTCACCGTTACTCATTTTAAGTTCGCTGAGCTTGGCAAATGTATTTTGTGAGACGATCGCATCGGTTCCCGTGACGCGTTGTAAGTTACGGTCGTGGGAGATGACTAAGACGCCATCTTGAGATTCATGCAGATCGAGTTCGACATAGTTGGCGCCTTGTGAAAAGGCCATATCGATACTTTGAAATGTTTCTTCGGGTGCGTTGATGGGGTCGCCACGATGCGCGACAACGGTAAAACCAGTTAAAAACCAGAAACAAAGGCTTGTTAATACCAAAAGCCCCCATCGTGAATGTTGCTGTGACAAATCAATGGCCTCCTCGATTGATAAAACTACTCTTTTTAAGATACCATTATTCCCTTCAAATGCCTACGATTGTTACAGAACTTTAAAAAAACGGGCAAAGAAATTAAAAATAATAATTGACAACGCTTTCATTGGACGGTATATTATGTTTGTAAGGTACTTATGCAATTACCTTTTTATCAATTCTCTTTCTCTCTTATGCCAACCACTATCTGCGGATAGTGGTTTTTTTGTGTACATATTGGTAGAATAAACGTAACTGAAATTGGATTAGAATAGGAAGTCACACAATGGCAGAGAAGTACCAAGTATTTGATATTATTGAAGAAATTACACGCTTAGATGGCACAACGTATTATGAATTGGCTAACATCTTTATGAATGGACGCGCCGAACTGGCGGCTAACCGCGGCTTTATCAAGCAAGTGCGTATTTTACAGTTGAACATTCCGCATTCGAATGCGGTCCAGACTTACGAAGCTTACATTAATGAGCGTTATACAATGCCTGCGGTTGATTTTGATCATTGGGAAGAATGGGAAAAAGAAGCGGGCGCAGTGGCCCAAGCCTTTCAGGAGGTTTTAAAAGCAAATCATATTGGTTAGGTGGGATTGCCGGTGATTTATTGCACAACGGATACGCATTTTTTCACGCCGCATTATTAGGGAATAATGATTTTGCACCGCGTCTCTTTAAGGATGTAAGTATGATGCATGCGACGATTGCCGTTTGGCCCCCCTTTTTTTTCGGCAAATGAGATTAAAATGCTTTTTGAACGAAAACAAGCCACGCTGGCCAATCCCAACCACAATTAGCTGAAGGGAGTAAGCAAAATGGAAACAATTCATATTTTACACACAAATGATTTACATTCACATTTTGAAAATTGGCCCAGAATGCGGCGCTTCCTCTTAGAACACCAAGCAACATACCGCAAGCAAGGGGATACGGTCTTGACCTTTGACATTGGGGATGCAATGGATCGCAGTCACCCCTTGACTGAAGCGACGAATGGTCAGATCAATACCGAGTTACTCAACCAAATTGGCTATGACGGGGTGACGATTGGTAACAACGAAGGCATCGGTAATGGGCATGCTGATTTGGAACATTTATATGATAAGGCGAATTTTCCGGTATTACTGGCTAATCTGTATGAACAAGCAACAAACCAGCGGCCGGCCTTTGCGCAACCTTACCGACTAATGACGACTGATGCTGGGACACGGGTAGCAATCATTGCCTTGACCGCGCCGTTTTTCTTAACCTATCGGCCGAATGGTTGGGAACCCACGACTGTCAGTGAAGAGTTGCCGCGACAATTAGCGGCGATTGACGGGCAATATGATGTCTTAATTGTCCTATCACATCTCGGGATTACGACTGATAAGTGGTTGGCTGAACAATTCCCTAAAATTGATGTCATCTGTGGTGCCCACACCCATCATTTGTTAAAAGATGGCTTACTTGTTAATCAGACTTTGTTGACCGCCGCTGAGAAGTATGGCCATTATCTTGGGGATATCACGGTCGAACTTGATAATCAGCACCATGTGATTCATAAAAGTGCTCGGACAGTGCTAACCGCGGACTTGCCAGTTGCGAAGACTGACGCAGCGGAAATTGAAGGTTACTTGCAAAAAGGACACACACAATTAGCTGCCGAGAAAGTTGCTAACTTACCCCATACCTTTAAAATTAACGCAATCGGCGAATCAGAAATGATGACGACCGCCTTAAAGGCAATTGAAGAAGCCACGGGCACTGAAGCCGCCGTTTTGAATACTGGCTTGTTTTTGCAAGATTTGCAAGCCGGGATTGTCACCAAAGATGATTTACAAACGCAATTACCGCATCCAATGCATCTGATTAAAGTAACGCTCAAAGGATATGACTTGTGGCGGATGGTGCTCGAAATGGAGAAAAACCGGCTCTTTTTACGTAAGTTTCCGATTAAAGGGATGAGTTTCCGTGGTAAAATCTTTGGAGATATCGTTTATGATGGGATTGCGGTTGATATGAAATTACGGCGTGTCTTCTGGCATGGTCGAGAAATTGAGCCAGAAGCCACCTATACGTTAACGACCGTCGATCATTATCTATTCATTCCATTTTTTCCAACAATTGAGATTGTTGGAAAAACCGAGATCGTGTTCCCTGATTTTCTCAGAAACGCGGTCGCTAAATATTTAAGTAAACATTATCCCTTATAAGGAAAGAGGAGGTTCGCTGTGGCGGATATGAAAAACAGTCCTAAGATTGCCAAGAAAGTGACTAAGGCGATTGAAAAAGAAATGATCGCTTCGGCCAAACAACCAGAAGTACCACAACATGTTGTCATGAAGACTGAAACCACGCTTGAAATTGATAAGTGTGCATATGAAGTTGTTGTCAATTATCGTGAAGGATTCGATGCTGAAAAGTTGAACGAACGCTATAACGAAGTGTTGGCTAAGTATGATTATATCGTGGCTGACTGGGGCTTTGAACAATTGCGTTTGAAGGGGTTTTACAAAGCAACCAACAAACGCGCCAATAAAGATCAATTAATCAATACATTACAGGATTATCTATATGAATACTGTAACTTTGGCTGTGCCTACTTTGTTTTGGAACGACAAGGCAAGCCGGTTATTAAGAGTGAGAATCGCCGGAATAACCGCCAACGTAGCCAGCAAAGGCGTCGACGGCAAAAACCAGGCTTTACAGAACGTAAAGTTACCGATAACAAGCAAAAAGTGACTAAAGAACGGCCGCAAAAGGCGATAACCGAGAATCAAAAATCAGTTAACAAGCGTCATTTTAAGATTCGTCCTTTAGAACACAATAAAAAGTAAAACGTAATTGGAGTTAGACAACTATGACAAATACAGATTATGCAGGGTATTTAATTGATTTAGACGGCACCGTGTATCGCGGCCGTGACCGGATGCCAGAAGCCAAAGATTTCATTGAACGCCTCCAAGCAAAACAAATCCCGTTCATGTTTTTGACGAACAACACTACGAAATCACCAGCTGCTGTGATTCAGAATTTAGCGGATAACCATGATATTCATGCCACCGTTGACCAAGTGTATACCCCATCTTTGGCAACGGCCCGCTATCTATTGAATCTAAACGGTGGCACAGCTAATGGGAAAACCGTCTACGTGATTGGCGAACTTGGTTTGAAACAGGCGCTATCCGATGCCGGTTTTAGAACCAATGAATTTAATCCGGACTACGTGGTAGTCGGTTTAGATTATGATGTGACTTATCACAAGTTTGAATTAGCGACGTTAGCGATTAAGCGCGGCGCATTATTCATCGGGACCAATGCGGATACGAATTTACCGAATGAACGTGGACTAGTCCCTGGGGCCGGTTCGGTGATTGCGATGGTTGAACGCGCAACCCAACAAAGGGCGCTTTATATTGGTAAACCTGAAAAAATCATCGTCGAGATGGCGCTCGAACAATTCGGCCTCACTAAAGAACAGGTTGTGATGGTTGGGGATAACTACAATACGGATATCAAGGCTGGTTTGAATACAGGGATGGATACGTTGTTAGTTTACACTGGTGTTTCAACGCCAGCAGATGTGGCAAAAGAAGCCTTACAACCAACATATAGCATCAACAACTTAACTGAATGGGAACTCTAATGCGGGTTAGACGGATTGCAAGTTGGGGAGCGTTGTATTTAGCGCTTGTTAGCAGTGCCATTTTACTCACAATATTGCTAAGTTGGGCGCTTTATTTACCATTGAGTGCCTACCTCAATTTGGCAGGCCAATGCGAACTAACGCAACCGCGGTTGATAATGAATTTTAATCAGTTAATGACATACTTGCTTGTACCGTGGCAATCACGCTTACAGCTACCAGACTTTCCAATGTCATTGGCTGGTCGCCAACACTTTGTCGAAGTGAAACGATTGTTTGGCTTGGCAGCGGTTATTTGGTTAGTGACAATTGGACCAGTGATTCAGCATTGGCAAAGTCGCCGCCGGACTAATCGGCTTTGGCAATATGTGCGTCCGATGCAAGTGGCCCTTGTGGTGCCAGTTGTGCTAGGGTTTATCGCTAGTATGAATTTTGAATGGTTTTTCATTACGTTTCATGAATTATTGTTCCGCAATTTGAATTGGCAGTTTGACCCAGTCACTGATCCAATTATCTTAGTGTTACCGACGCTCTATTTTGGCGTTTGCTTTGCGTTGTTTTTTATTTTGTTAGAGAGTAGTTTTGCTTGGCTATTATGGCGAGGTAAACGTGCGCTATAACGTTTGGCTTTTTATTAAGAAAATGCAAAAATGATTACTTTGATGCCTAGTTTCGGTATCCTAAATAAAGAATTGATAGTTTAAAATGAAAAAGAGTATAGGAGAAATCGTATGACGCAGTTAATTGATTTTGTTTTACATATTGATGCCCACCTGGTCAACATTGTCAATCAGTTTGGCAATTGGACCTATGTCATCTTGTTTGCCATTATCTTTATTGAAACTGGGGCGGTCATCTTACCGTTTCTACCGGGGGATTCGCTGTTATTTGCAGCCGCTGCTTTAGCGGCCCGAACTGACAACGATTTGAATGTCTGGCTTTTTGCGGCATTATTCTTGATTGCCGCGATTGCCGGGGATTCATTGAATGAACAAATTGGTCAGCGGGTCGGTTTGGCTGCAACGAAGAATCGTTTCTTCGGTAAGTTCATCAATACCGAGAAAATTGCAGAGGCGCAAGTCTTCTTTGATAAGTACGGTGGTAAGACAATTGCAATTGGCCGCTTTATGCCAATCATTAGAACGTTTGTCCCGTTTGTGGCTGGTGGAAGTCAGATGGCTTTTATGAAGTTCTTCCGCTATGACGTGATTGGGAGTATCTTGTGGGTCGCCCTTTGTTGTGGCGCCGGTTATTTCTTCGGAAATATTTCCGTAGTCCGTGAACATTTCTCCCTAGTTGTACTTGGGATCATCGCGGTTTCATTGATTCCGATGATCATCACAGCTGTTAAGAGTCAGATGAAAAAAAATAATGCTTAATAGAACACTAAAAAGCCCTGCATCAACGTTTTAACCGTTGATGCAGGGCTTTTTTTGATGATTCGTTGAAACGTGCTCTTGCAGGCATATTTCTGGGCTTAACCAAATTTGCCAAAGCGGCGATTGCAGCGTCAATTCGTCAAATCCAGTTAATGCTCGAAATATAAACGCCGGCTGTCGCACGCTTACATAATGGATGTGCTGTGGAGTGGTTGGCGCTTTTCGGGGTAGAGATTCGTTAATAATTCGGTAACGGCCATGGGTGCTTCGCCAAAGCCACTAGCAATTAACTTCACTTTACCAGGGTAAGTGGCAATATCGCCAATCGCATAGATATTCGGAATATTAGTGGCCATCTGTTGGTTAACGGCGATTTGATGATGGTCCAACGTTAATCCCCAATCGCGTAAAATACGAGTATCAGACATAAATCCATAATTGACGAGGAGCTTGTCAATTGTTAACTGTTCTTGATCAGTGGACTTCATCTTATTTAAGGTTAATGCGAGCTGGTGGTTTACTTCAGTGAGACTATCGATTAAAAAGGGCGTCTTAATTTGGACGGTTGATTGCTTGAGTGTCTCGACGCTACTTTCAAGCCCACGGAATTGATCGCGGCGGTGAATTAAGTAAACTTGTTTAGCCACTTTTTCGAGCATTAGTGCCCATTCGATGGCTGAATCACCACCACCAGCAACGGCAACGGTTTGGTCTTTAAACTGAGCCATTTCTTTGGCGAAATAGTGAATATAGCGATTTTCCCATTCTGGATCGTAATCGACAGCGAGTTTTCGTGGGGTGAAAGCTCCGTTTCCAACGGCGATGATGACGCCCTTGGTGCGTGTGGAGCCCTTAGTTGTTTTAAGAACGAATGTTCCATCTTCTTGGGGGGCGATGCCTTGCACAGCTGTTGATAATTGCAAAGTTGGTTGAAAAAGTGCGAGCTGTTCGATTAAGTTTTTGGTGAGTTGTGCCCCAGAAATGCCACTGAAACCAGCGACATCATAGATTTGCTTTTCTGGATAAAGGGTTGCAACTTGACCACCAAGTTCGGGAAGGCTTTCGATAATCTGAACGTCCGCTTTGCGCATACCAGCGTAATAGGCAGCAAACATCCCGACAGGTCCGCCGCCGATAATGGTGATATCAAAGAGATGATTTGAATCGAGCATGAGATAACTTCCTTAATAGTAGATTTCTTAAATTAGTATACTAGAAAAAAATAAGGAAAGCATGTTTAATGAAATAATCGTAGTAATTTATGAGGCAATTCGCTATCATAATGATTGTGAGTCAAAACAAGGAGGACGATTAAATGACATATCCACAACTAGATCTTAAAAATTTTGCAGGGCCAACCGCCACTTTTGATACCAACCAGGGCGAATTTACAGTCGCACTTTTCCAAGATCAAGCACCTAAGACGGTTGAAAACTTTATCGGCTTAGCCGAAAAAGATTACTACGACGGTGTAATTTTCCACCGCGTCATCAACGACTTCATGATACAAGGCGGCGACCCCACTGGGACTGGGATGGGTGGCGAAAGTCTTTGGGGCCAACCTTTTGAAGATGAATTCAACCAAGAAGTTTTTAATTTAAACGGCGCATTATCAATGGCAAACGCCGGTCCAAATACTAATGGTAGCCAATTCTTCATCGTGACTAACGAACACATTAACCAAAACATGTTGTCCCAAATGCCAGGTGCGGGTTACCCAGAAGAAGTCATTGCAGCTTATGAAAAAGGTGGCACACCTTGGTTAGATTTCAAACATACGGTCTTTGGTCACGTATTAAGTGGCATGGACGTGGTCAATAAAATTAATGCGACAGAAACCGGGATGCAAGACAAGCCAGTCGAAGAAGTTATCATCAATCACATTACGATTAATCATTAATTTTAATTGGAGAGGTGTTTTAGATGCTAGTAGGTGGAATTGAAGCGGGGGCACGAAGTTTGTCTGTGCCGTAACAGATGGAAAAAATGGGATTCAAGAACGAATTAGTATGCCAACCGAGACGCCAGAACAAACGCTACCACGGTTATTTGAATATTTTGATCAATTCGATCATTTAGATGCCATCGGTTTGGCATCCTTTGGCCCAATTGATGTTAACCCCAAATCGAAAACGTATGGCGCAATCATGGATACCCCCAAAGCCGGATGGGAACACTATGATATCTTAGGGGCGATGAAAGCTCATTATCCTGATACCCAGTTTGCCTTTACAACGGATGTGAATGCCGCAGCTTATGGTGAATTGAAGATGGGGGCTGCCGATGGCCTTGATAGTTGTGTCTATTTAACTGTCGGGACCGGCATTGGCGGCGGCGTTGTTGAACACGGTCAGATTTTACAAGGATATAGTCATCCTGAAATTGGCCACATGTTAATTCGGCAACAATCAGAAGACTCATATGAAGGAACATGTCCATATCACCACAATTGTTTGGAAGGCTTAGCAGCTGGTCCAGCAATCGAAAGACGTTGGGGGAAGAAGGGGCATTTGTTACCTACTGATCACCAAGCATGGCAAATGGAAGCTGATTATTTAGCGCAAGCCTGTGTCAATATCGCTTTAATGCTATCGCCGGAACGCATTGTCTTTGGTGGTGGGGTGTCCAAACAAGCCCAACTATTCCCCATGATTCGCGAATCTTTTAAACGGCAGATGGCAGGCTACGTTCAAACGCCAGACCTTGATGACTACATTGTGCATGTCGCATTAGGGGATGACGCTGGGATTACCGGGGAACTTTTACTAGCAGCTGAGCTACTTTAATTTAACGAGAACCTGAGGGATATTTCCTCAGGTTTTTTTTACGGATAGCGAAGAAAGCGGACAAAAGGTCTTAGCCGATCGCTTGCCTTTTACTAACTGGAAGGCTTAAAATAGATGGGAATATTGAAGTGGAGGAAAATATGGGTTATCGAATTGGACAAAAGATTACAGGCACTGTAACAGGCATTCAACCATATGGTGTATTTGTTTCATTAGATGCAACGGTTCAAGGCTTAATTCACATCTCAGAATGTGGGCATGGTTTTGTTAAAGCATTAGATGAACAGTTTAAAGTCGGACAGGTGCTAGATGTGTTAGTATTAGACATTGATGAATACACACATAAAATTAGTTTGTCATTACGTGCATTACATAAAGCACATGACTTAGCACCACAGCGTGCTAAGAAACATTACTGGACAAACCGGCGGATTCATATTGGGTTTGCGCCTATTGCAGAACGATTACCAAGATGGATTGAAGAAGCAATAGAAGACTTGAATAAGGGTGAGAATAGATGAGTGCTAAAGTAGCTGGGACAATTATGTATAAGACAGCACAAGGACAATACGATTTTTTGGTTCAACCACAAGTAGACGCTTCCTATAAGATGTTAGTGACCAACAAACAAGATGATCAAACACCACTTGCAGCTGTTTTGATTGCAATTCAAGCACAGTTAAAAATTGATGTTAATGAACTGAGATTGATTAATTTAGCCAATATTAACCTTGAAGGTGAGAATGTTTCTTTCTTTGTCTTTCAATGGGGGAAACATGAAACTGATTTTTATACCGAACAATTAAGGAAAATTAGTGAAGCCGGTTTTCGGTTTGCGAAACCAAGTGAATTCACGGAATTACTGGATAAATTAGAAGTGACAAGTGTTCCGCATTTAAATTAGTTCGGACAATCGATGAATATCTATTCAGTAATGTACGCTTTTGTAACTTTTTATATGTTTATTCAAAAAAAAGCAAATAATTGCTTGACGATGTCTCGGATTGTTGGTATAGTATTCTATGTTGTCAGCGCGATGAAGCATATCGCTAACGAAATAAAACGTCAAACGGAAACGAATAAATATTCAAAAAATATTTATAAAAAGTGCTTGACAGTGTTCGTTGAAAATGATATATTAATTAAGCTGTTTCAACACAGTAGACCTTTGAAAACTGAACAAAGTTTCGACAAACCAAATGTGTAGGGTCGCCCTTCGGGGCACAAAACATATTTGCGAAGTCAATTTCGCTAGCAAATAAATTAAGTAACAAAACAAGAGCTACA
>NZ_CAJOCF010000001.1 GCF_905332535.1 Latilactobacillus fragifolii | reverse complement strand
GAAAGCGCGATCAATTATCGATTTTTGGCGACGATTATGAGACCCCAGATGGCACCAACGTCCGTGATTATGTCCACGTTTTAGACTTAGCCGACGCCCATATTTTAGCACTCGGTTATCTTGAAGCTGGCCATGATAGTAACGCGTTTAACTTAGGATCATCAACTGGGTTTTCAAACATGGAGATTGTTGAAGCGGCCCGCACCGTAACCGGCAAAGCAATCCCCGTTAAAATGGCGCCACGGCGTGCTGGTGATCCAAGCACTTTGATTGCCGCCAGTGACAAAGCCCGCGCCGTGTTAGGGTGGACCCCACAATACGATAACATGGAAGCCATTATTGAAACCGCCTGGAATTGGCATTTAAATCATCCAGCAGGATACGCAGATCGGTAGAGGAAAGCATATGCAAGCAAGTGAATTGATTCAAACATTTATTAAAAAAGTGATTACCTTTCAAGAGCCACTTTATACAGCAGAAGACCAACAATACTTATTTAATCTCGTATTAGATCTTGTTGGTGAAGAAGACAGTGACGTTACAGTGACTGATCGAAGTCTCATCGGATTAAAGGACGCCTTGTTGCACTTGGCAGTCGTTAATGGACGAATTGCTGATTTAGCGGCAGAACAAGATATTTTAGGGGCCAAGTTAATGGATTTGGTGACGCCCTTACCAAGTGCGGTGAATCGCCGTTTTTGGCATCAGTATGCAAGTGATCCCCAACAAGCGCTTGCCGATTTTTATGAATTAAGTCGGGCCAACGATTATGTTAAGGTGGCCGCAATTGCAAAAAATATTGCTTATCAAGTGCCAACGCAATATGGCGACTTAGAAATCACGATTAATTTATCGAAGCCGGAAAAGGATCCGAAACAAATTGCGTTAGCCAAAACGATGAAACAAACGGGTTATCCGAAGTGTCAGTTATGTATGGAAAATGAGGGATATACAGGGCGCTTAGATTTCCCAGCCCGGCGGAATCACCGCATCATTCGTTTTGAATTGGCGAACCAGACGTGGGGCTTTCAATATTCACCCTATGCTTATTTTAATGAGCATTCGATTTTCCTTGATGGGCAACACGAACCAATGGTGATTAATGCCACAACCTTCAAAAATCTATTACAGATTGTGAAGCAGTTTCCCGGTTATTTTGCCGGAAGTAACGCTGATTTACCAATTGTCGGTGGTTCGATTTTGACCCATGAACATTATCAAGGCGGCCGTCATGATTTTCCAATGGCTAAGGCCCCCATTGAGACGCCCCTCCATTTTGACGGGTATGATGATGTTCAGGCGGGGATTGTGAAGTGGCCAATGTCAGTCATTCGTTTGACGAGTGCGAATGCAACGCATTTGGAAACACTCGCTGCCCAAATTTTAACCACTTGGCAAAATTACAGTGATCCAAGTGTCCAAATCTTAGCCCATTCAGCAGATGGGACACCGCATCATACGATTACGCCGATTGCGCGGATGCGAGATGGTCAATTTGAAATTGATTTAGTGTTACGGGATAATCAAACTTCCGCAGAACATCCAGATGGGATTTATCATCCCCATGCCGATGTGCAACATATCAAAAAAGAAAATATTGGTTTAATTGAAGTGATGGGCTTGGCGATTTTGCCGCCACGGCTCAAAGCTGAAATGGCAGAAGTTGAACACTATCTCTGTGATCAACCCAACCAAATGGCCGCTTATCATCAAGACTGGGCGGATAAAATTAAAGCTGCCAATGCAGAAATCACAGCGGATAACGTGATCCAATTGGTACGCACTGAAGTCGGAAAAGTTTTCATGCGTGTTTTAGAAGATGCTGGTGTTTTTAAACGTGACAAACAAGGTCAAGCGGCATTTATCAAATTTACGCAACATGTTTAACCTATTGAGGAGGAACATTCATGAAGTATTGGCGAGAAGTATTTGGTGAAATAAATGGTCAAACAGTTTGGCAGTATTGGTTAGAGAATCGGCAGGGTTATCAATTAGCTGTGATGGATTATGGTGCGACGATTACTCAATTGGTGATGCCTGATCAAAATGGTCAGATGGCCAATGTTGTCATTGGCTATGACAATCTAGCGGATTTTGTAAAACAACAAGCTTATTTTGGTGCGACAGTGGGCCGCGTTGCAGGCCGCATTGGCCATGGCGCTTTTACACTTGATGGCCATGATTATCAAGCACCGATTAATAACGGTGTCAACACGAATCATGGCGGTCCAAATAGTTTTGAATCACAAGTTTGGCAGTCATCAGTGGTTGAAAAAGAGGACGCGATTAGCGTTGTTTTCACATTAACTAGTCCAGACGGTGAAAACGGCTTTCCTGGTAATTTAGCGGTAACAACAACTTATACGTTAAATGAGGCCAATGAATGGCTAATTGACTATCAAGCAACGACTGACAAAACCACATTGTTTAATCCAACATGCCATGTCTATCTGAATTTGACGGGTGATTTCGACCAATTTGTTGGCCAACACACGTTGCAAATCGATAGTGATCGCTTTGGGACAATTCAACCAGATGGTTTGCCAACCGGTGAATTAGCATCAGTAGTGGGGTCGGTCTTTGATCTACGCCAGGCGCGAGCTTTACAAGAAGCTTTTGACAGCGAAAATGAGCAAACTCAATTGGTTGGTGGTTTTGATCACCCATTCTTGCTGAATCACATGCCAAATAAAGCGGATGCGGTTTTACGCGATCCTAAAAGTGGTCGTTCAATCACAATCAACACGGAAGGCAATGCAATCGTCGTTTATACTGCTAACGGATTCGGTGCTGAACCGAACTTAACGAATCAGGCAATTCAACCCCACCAAGCAGTGGCGATGGAAGCTCAAATGATGCCAGATGCCATTCATCATAGTGCGTTTGGGAATATTGTTTTGCACCCTGGTGAACAATATCAACGGCGTACTCGCTATAAACTTAATTAATTTATTTTGCGCTTGCATGCGGTTACAAAATCGCGTACAATTGACTTGTTTAGATTACCAATTCTGGTGCTAAATAATAATTGTGGATTTAAAAGGAGTAACATCATGGAAAAAGGAACAGTAAAATGGTTTAACAATGAAAAGGGTTTTGGCTTTATTTCAGTAGAAGGTCAAGACGATATCTTCGTTCATTTCAGTGCGATCCAAGACGAAGGTTTCAAGTCATTAGAAGAAGGTCAAGCGGTTGAATTCGACATCGTTGAGGGGACACGGGGACCACAAGCTGCGAATGTTGTAAAACTTTAATTTAAAGTAAAATAGGGTGATTTTAATTTGATTAGATTTAAATTAGAATAAAATCGTCCAAGTTTATAAAAAAATAGCCCAAAAGTGTTGACTTTGTTTATCGTGTGAACTATGATAAGCACATAAGTTAATAGAGCGATTGAAAAGCGCAGTAGAATTAGTAACCACTATTACAGAGAGTCGGGATTTGGTGAGACCTGATATATGTTTCTAAGTCGAATTACACTTTTCGTTTCATTAAATCGTACGTTGGATTTACGTTAAAATCTAGAGTGATATTTTGAAAGTGCACTTTCAAAATATAACACGGGTGGTACCGCGAAAAAATGATATTTCGTCCCAGTAGTCTTTATTTTATTAAAGATTGCTGGGACTTTTTTATTTAGGAGGAAATTTTGATGAGAAAAAATATTATTGATGAATTAACATGGCGGGATGCCATCAACCAACAAACAGATGCTGAAGGTTTACGTGAATTAGTTGAAAATAACAAAATTTCTTTATACTGTGGTGCTGATCCAACTGGCGATAGTTTGCATATCGGCCATTTGATTCCATTTATGATGATGAAGCGTTTTCAATTAGCCGGCCATCATCCATACATCCTAATTGGTGGTGGGACAGGTTCCATTGGTGATCCAAGTGGGCGTAACTCAGAACGGCAGTTACAAACAATGGAAAAGGTTCAAAAAAATGTCGAAGCTTTATCAAGCCAAATGCGGAAATTATTTGGTAAAGATGCCAACGTCACGTTTGTTAATAATTACGATTGGTTGTCAAAAATTTCATTATTGGACTTTTTAAGAGACTACGGTAAAAACTTTAATATCAATACAATGCTAGCTAAAGACATTGTTGCTAGTCGTTTGGAAGTCGGGATTTCATTTACTGAATTCACATACCAAATTTTACAATCAATTGATTTCAAGCATTTACATGACGAACATAACATTCAACTTCAAATTGGTGGGGCCGACCAATGGGGAAACATTACTTCTGGGATTGATATGATTCACAAACTTGAAGGTAGTGACGAACCAGTTTACGGCTTAACGATTCCATTAATGTTAAAAGCTGATGGTACTAAGTTTGGTAAGACAGCAGGCGGCGCAATCTGGCTTGACCCTGAAAAGACCTCACCATACGAATTCTACCAATTCTGGGTAAATCAAGACGACCGCGATGTTGTTAAATACCTGAAATTCTTCACATTCTTGGAAGAAGATGAAATTGAAGAATTAGCACAAAAAGTGGCAACTGAACCTGAAAAACGTGAAGCGCAAAAACGGTTAGCACAAGAAGTGACACGTTTTGTGCATGGGCAAGAAGCATTAGATGAAGCAGAACACATTACTGAATTACTTTTTGAAGGTAATATCAAAGCTTTAGATGTTGTTGAAGCAGAACAAGCTTTTGGCAAAGCACCATCAGTTGAAATTAGTCAAGAAGCAAAGAACATTGTCGACTTCTTAGTGGATACGGGGATTGAACCTTCAAAACGTCAAGCACGTGAAGATGTTCAAAATGGCGCCATCACAATTAATGGCGATCGAATCCAAGAAACTGATGCAATGATTGATCCAATGACTAGCTTTGATGGTAAGTTCGTGATTATCCGCCGTGGGAAGAAGAATTACTTCTTAGCACGTGTTACCGACTAGTGACGTTCCAAAAACTAAATGAAGGCTTTTGTATCTATACTAAATGTTACTGAGTTCTTCGTGAATGTAGAGCATTATAGTATAACCCCAAAAATACAACAGCAAGAGTAGCCGTCAAACGCGTTTTGACGGCTATTTTTCGTTTTCCTAAAAAATGTAAGCGTTATTATGGTTTACTTTTTCTTACAAGGGGCGTATTGTATTGATTGGGGTTATACTATATCTACATTTAGGAGGATTTTTTGTTATGAGTAACACTAGTTTTAGTGCAAAAGATACAGATTTATCTGCTCTATTTATCGGTGATAAAGCTGAGAATGGTCAACTGTATAAGGATTTGTTAGGTAAGTTGGTTGATGAACATCTTGGATGGCGTCAAAACTATATGCCACAAGACAAACCAATGATTTCAGCTGAACAACAAACATCACCTGAGTTCCAAGGAACAGTTAATAACATGAAAGACGTTTTAGATGAACTTTCATCACGTTTACGTTCACAATCAGTTCCTTGGCATAATGCTGGCCGTTACTGGGGACATATGAACTCAGAAACGTTAATGCCAGCCATTTTGGCATATAACTATGCAATGTTATGGAATGGTAATAACGTTGCTTATGAATCATCACCCGCAACTTCCCAAATGGAAGAAGAAGTTGGTTTGGAATTTGCAACATTGATGGGTTACAAAAATGGCTGGGGCCACATTGTGGCTGATGGCTCATTAGCTAACTTGGAAGGGTTATGGTATGCACGTAATATCAAATCACTTCCATTTGCAATGAAGGCTGTTGATCCAACGATTGTTGCTGGTAAGACAGACTGGGAATTATCAAACATGTCAACTAAAGAAATTATGGATTTAGTTGAAGCTAACGGCGACAAGATCGATGAAATCAAAGCTAAATCAGCTCGTGGTGGTAAAGATCTTGATAAGTTAGGCAAATGGTTAGTACCACAAACAAAACATTATTCATGGTTAAAAGCCGCTGATATTATCGGTATCGGTTTGGATCAAGTCATTCCTGTACCAGTTGATTCAAATTACCGGATGGATATTAATGAATTAGAAAAAATTATTCGTGAATTAGCAAGCACAGAAACACCAATTCTTGGGGTTGTCGGCGTTGTTGGCTCAACTGAAGAAGGGGCTGTTGACGGCATCAATGAAATTGCTGAATTACGTAACAAACTTGTTAAAGAAGGCATCTATTTCTACTTCCACATTGATGCTGCTTACGGTGGTTATGGTCGTGCTATCTTACTTGATGAAGATAACAAATTAATGCCATACAAAGACTTACAAAGTAAATTCGCTGAATACAATGTCTTTACTGAAGATGAAAACCTTATTTCAGAACATACGTATAAGGCATATGCTGCATTCCCTGAAGCAGAATCAGTTACAATTGATCCACACAAGATGGGTTACATTCCTTATTCAGCTGGTGGGATTGCCATTCAAGATATCCGTATGCGCGATGTGATTTCATACTTCGCAACATACGTCTTTGAAAAAGGCGCTGATATTCCTGCATTATTAGGGGCATACATTCTTGAAGGTTCAAAAGCTGGCGCAACTGCTGCATCAGTATGGGCTGCCCATAAGACATTACCACTGAACGTCACTGGTTATGGTAAGTTAGTTGGGGCTTCAATCGAAGGTGCTCGTCGTTTCTACAACTTCTTAAGTGATTTAGAATTTAAAGTTGGCGACAAGACAATTGAAGTTCATCCTTTAACAGACCCTGACTTCAACATGGTTGACTATGTCTTCCAAGAAAAAGGTAATAACAACCTTGTCGAAATGAACGCATTAAATCACGAATTCTACAACCAAGCTTCATATGTAACTGGTAGCATCTATGGTAACGAATACCTAACATCACATACTGATTTTGCTATTCCAGATTATGGTAACAGCCCATTCAAGTTTGTTAATAACTTAGGCGTTACTGAAGAAGGTTGGAAAGAAGCCGGTAAAGTAACGGTTCTTCGGGCCGCTGTTATGACACCATATATGAACAAAGCAGAAAACTTTGATTACTTTGCTCCTAAGATCAAACAAGCTATGCAAGAAAAATTAGAAGCCATTTACGAAGATCGTAAATAATTCTAAGTAATTGTTTAGTAAAAAGAGAAGCCGCGCAAGCGGCTTTCTTATTGTGAGATGAAATCGGAGGAAAAGTAAAAATGAAAAATAAACAAGTTAATAAAATTGCTTTAGGAACCTTTATTGGTTTAACAATGGCTTTATGTGCAACTGTTCGTAGTATTCCGACGTTAGCTGCAACCGGTTGGGCTCAAATCAGTTATTCAATCTTTGCGGTATTATTCTTCGCACTACCAATCGCTTTGATTGCTGGTGAGTTAGGGACTGCAATGCCTGAAGAAGGTGGCCCACAACTTTGGATTAAAACAGCTTTAAGTAGTAAATTAGGTTTTGTTGCAGCTTGGTTACTTTGGGTACAAATGTTCCCAGGAATGGTTATGGTTGCTTCAACTATCGGGCCTTTGTTAGGTAATTCATTTGGTAATCCAACCTTAGGGAATAACCACTGGTTTGTTCTTGGTTGTATCCTAGTATTTTATTGGATCATTACCTTATTAAACTTAAAATATGACATGGCTAAAGTCGGCGGTAATATCGGTGTTTGGTTAGGTGTTTACATTCCAATCGTTATTATGGCGGTTATGGGCATTGCAGCACTTATCAAAAACGGAATTATGCCTGGCGGAACATTGGGACATTTCTCAATGAGCAAATTAATTCCAACTAAAGACGGTTTATCATCATTGAAATATATGGCGGGGATCTCATTCATCTTTACTGGGATTGAAATGTCATCTGTCTTTATTCCCCGTTTACACAACCCATCAAAAACCTTTACGAAAGGGATTTTCGTTTCATTAATTGGGTTAGTTGTCTTGAACTTGGTAAACGCAATGTTAGTTGCTAATGTTGTCCCAATGGGTAAAATGGAACTTTCAAACATTACCCAACCAATCTTAATTTATTGTCAAATTCTTGGTTGGCCAACAATGATCGCCAATGTCTTTAGTTTTATGGTTTTCATTGGGGTCTTATTGCAATTATCTGCATGGGTCACAGGTCCTTCAAAGACTATCATTCAAGTTGCTCGTGACGGTTATTTACCAGCAAAATTAGGCTTCCACAAACAAAACCAATATGGCGTTTCAAAAAATGTTGTCTTAACACAAACCATCGCAATTTCATTATTTGCTTTATTATATGGCTTTATGAAAGACGTCAACGGCGTATTCTTAACGTTAACGAATGCAACAACGATTTTGTATGCAATTGTTTACTTATTAATCGCCGTAGCGGTCTTGAAATTACGTAAAGATCAACCGGATTTAGAGCGGCCATACCGAATTGGTAAAAAAGGTAACGGCTTAGTTTGGACAGTTTCCATTGCTTTGATTTTAGGGATTGCCATTATTGTCTTCGCAACCTTATTCACAACAAGCTTATCACAATCATTATTGGTTGTTATCATTTCAATTGTCTTTACAGTTATTCCATTTATTATTAGTAAATATAAGAATGATCAATGGTTAATTGATATTCAAAAAGATATGCAACAAAAATAGTTTCAAAAAACGGTCAGCTTTTAAAAGGTTGGCCGTTTTTCATAGTTTTGACAATTGAATCAGTTAGAGGGTGTTCAAATGACACAAGAAAAAAAGAAACAGCCAACAAGTTTACTGGAATCGATTGTGATTTTGGTCGGGATGTTAGCTTGTCTTGGTATTTTAATCATTAAATACAAGATGACACCGCATATTCCAATCTTAATGGTTTTTACGGTCCTCTTATTTTATGGTAAGTTTCGTGGGTATTCTTGGGATGAAATTCATGATGGCATAGTTGAAGGGATTAAACCGGGAATGATTCCGATTATTATTTTTCTACTGATTGGGGTGCTCGTGGCAACTTGGATTGCTAGTGGGACCATTCCCACAATCATGTATTATGGGTTTAAGCTGGTGTCGGTTAAATTCTTTATTCCCACTATTTTTCTGTTATGTGCTGTCATTGGCATTACCGTGGGCAGCTCGTTTACAACCATTTCAACAATGGGGATTGCTTTTTTAGGGATTGGCCATATATTGGGCTTTTCAACCGCATTGACGGTGGGCGCCATTGTGTCGGGGGCGTTTTTAGGGAATAATCTCTCACCCTTGTCAGATACCACTAATTTAGCATCCGGGATTGCTGGAATTGATGTTTATGATCACATTAAAAGTATGGCTGAAACGGCATTGCCAGCAGCGCTAATTGCGCTTATATTTTATATGGTGGTTGGTAGTAGTGCGAAATCAGCTAATATGGCTGGTATTCAGCAAATGGCAGATGTGTTGATGACACACTTTGACATTTCATTTTGGGCTATTTTGCCAGTCATTATCTTGTTTATTTTTGCATGGTTAAAAGTACCGGCAATTCCATCGTTACTAACCAGTTCATTTACTGCTGTTTTTATCACTCTATTTAGGAGTAAGGCCCATTACAGTCTAAAAGAATTGTGTGACATGCTGATGAATGGGTTCGTGGCTAAGACAGGTAATCGACAAATGAATATGCTCCTTACCAGAGGGGGCATGGCAAGTATGTTAGGCTCAGCGGCCCTCATCATCCTGGCACTATCACTTGGTGGCTTGCTGATTAAGTATCAGGTGGTTGAAGTATTGATTACGAATATTCAGCAGTTCGTTAACACGCCAGGCAAGCTGATTATGATGACGATTGTAAGTGCAACTGGGATCAACTTCTTGGTGGGGGAACAATACTTATCAGTGATTCTTTCCGGAGAAACGTTTAAATCAGCATATGACAAATTGTCATTGGACCGTAAGTATTTAAGTCGAACACTTTCAGCTGGTGGCTCAGCAGTAAATGCCTTAGTCCCATGGGGCGTCAGTGGCATTTTCATAGCTGGGACCCTTGGCGTTAATCCAATTGATTATGTACCGTTTGCTACTTATTCCTTTATTGAACCAGTAATCAGTATTGTGATTGGTTTTACCTTAGTTACTTGGCGATATAGAAAAAAACAAGTGAAGTAATGGCAACTTCCTCAATCAAAAACCGTTATTGATTGGGGAAGTTTTTTTATATTTAACTAAAATCACGGTATAATAAAATAAATTTAAAAGAAAGAAAGTGATTTCCAGATGGCATTAAGTTATGCGGATAATCCGCAAGTTCAAAAAAATCGTTGGCGAATATTAATGGCTGTTGGACTATTTACCTTCATGTCGACGCTTGATGGCAGCATTGTCAATATTGCGCTGCCAGTTATGAGCCGTGATTTAAAGATTCCGATGAATCAAGCGGAATGGATTGTGTCGATTTATCTGATTATGATTTGTGCCTTGTTGTTACTATTCGGCAAAATTGGCGATGCATTTGGAAAAGTCAAAGTTTTTAAAATTGGAACTTTCTTATTCGTGATTGGTTCATGGTTATGTGGCTTCAACGGTGGCTTACCGTTACTACTAGGAGCTCGGGTTATTCAAGCCCTTGGCGCTTCGATGACTATGAGTAATAACAATGGCATCATCACTGAAGTCTTTCCAGTCAAAGAACGGGGGCGCGCATTAGGGCTAACGGGATCGTTCGTTGCATTAGGCAGCATTGCTGGGCCAGGAATTGGTGGGTTAATCTTAGCGCATTTTAGTTGGGGCTATATTTTCTGGATTAACGTGCCAATTGGACTTTTAACCATTATTTTTGGTCATTTTATTTTACCGCAGGATATTATTAAAACGCATGAAAAAATTGACTATATGGGGTTTATCAGTTTTGCAGGCTTAATTGTTAGCTTATTTCTCGGTATTTTTATTGGCCAACAAATCGGCTTTACAGCACCAATCATTTTGGCGGCCTTTATGGTGGCTTTCATTAGTGCTGGCATCTTTGTTTGGCTCGAACAACATGTTGAACAACCCTTATTATCATTTAGATTATTCAAAAATATTGATTTTAGTCTGAGTTTAATGTGTGCGGTCTTGATTTTTATCGTTAATTTCTTTTTCAACGTGATTTCACCATTTTATTTGGAAAATGCGCTAGGCTTAGCGCCTAATCTTGCCGGCTACAGCTTGATGATTTTTCCAATTGTCCAAGTGGTGGTCGCACCGATTGCTGGCAGTCTTTCGGATCGAATTGGGCCGGAAAGGTTAACGTTTATCGGGTTAGTGTTGATTGCCATCAGTCAGATTGGCTATATGTTGATGAATCTGCACACCCCTATCTGGTTATTCATGTTCTTTGTCGGCTTAGTTGGCCTTGGCAATGGAATTTTCCAAGCACCGAATAATACGATTGTCATGAGTTCGGTTGGTGTTGAAGACTTAGGCATTGCGGGTGGAATTAACGCCCTTGCGCGCAACCTCGGGATGGTCTTTGGGATTTCATTATCAACGACTGTTTTGTACAGTGCAATGAGTCGCAATTATGGGCAAAAAGTGACAGGCTATCTGCCAGACCATGCGACTGTTTTTATTGCTGGGATGCATGTGGCCTTTATGGTGGCCTTAGTGATTTGTTTAATCGCGACAGCTTTAACCGGTTGGCGGATGTTGAAACAGCGCAAAACAGCTTAACTATTCAAAAATAGTGCTGCTCATCAAAAAAATGGCGGCTAATAGTAAAATAATTTAATTTTATATTGTACGGGCTTGATTTCTAATGTTGATAGGAATCAAGCCTTTTTTATGCTTAGGATGAAATTATTTAGTTGATAGGATAAATTTTGAGGACGATAGTAGACATCTTATGGGTAAGGGATACGTATATAAAGACGGTTTATAAAAAAAGAGTCAGTTGAAAAAGCCTTGATTGCGTATGTATTGTAAACTAAAACTGCTAAATTAGCTTAATAGAGATAAAAAGTGCCACATCAGTTAGTAAAAAAACTAACGAATGTGGCACTGGTTGTATTAATTAACTTCTTTTGGTTCACTGTTAGCAACGGTTTGGCCTTGCGTATAAGCCAATAAGTGTTCGCGCAACTCGTTTTCCATGTGATTGAGTTCTTTTTCAGCGACTTGCCGTTTTTCGCGTCCTTCTTGTTGGATCTTCAGCGTTTCGTGGAGGGTTTCAACAAGATCGTTTTGTGTTTTTTGTAAGGTTTCGATATCAACGACGCCGCGCTCGTTTTCTTTGGCGGTTTCAATTGAAGACATCTTCAACATCGCGCTGTTTTTCTTCAAAAGATCATTAGTAGTTTCAGACACCTGTCGTTGAGCAGTGACCGCGTCTTTTTGACGAAGAAGGGTGAGGGCGATCGCAACTTGATTTTTCCAGAGGGGGATCGCGGTATTAATTGAAGCCTGAATCTTTTCAGCTAGTGCCTGGTTAGTGTTTTGAATCAGGCGAATCTGAGGGGCTTGTTGCAACGTGATTTGACGTGCTAATTCCAGATCATAAGTCCGTTTTTCCAAGCGATTCTTGAATTGATTGAGATCATTGACTTCTTGCACGACCATCTGGTTATCGTTATTTTTGGCGCGTTCCATTGCTTCTGGAATGGTCGTTGTCTCTAATTCTTGAATCTTCAACTGACCAGCAGCGATGTAAATATTGAGCGCATCAAAGTAGGCTTTGTTCTTTGCATACAGTGTTTCGAGGGTCTCATTATCGCGCATTAATGCCTTTTTTTCTTTATCTAATTTAACGGCAATGCCATCGATTTGAGCGCCAATTTTCTGATACTTAGCGGTGATTTCGTAGACTGATTTCTTAATCTTACCAAACATCCGCTTGAAAACGTTGCTGTCTTCAGCACGTAATTCGTCAGGATTGGCTTCGTTTAAACGGTACATCAATGAAGTTAACGCATCACCAATTTCGCCTGTTTCTTGGCTTTGGACTTGATTGAGCATTGTTTGCGAAAAAGCCCCGAGTTTCTTTTGCGCTTGAGCACCATAGTTCAGGACGGCTTGTTGGTCGTTGACGTCCAATTGTTGTGCTAATTGTTCGGCCTGGGCTTGTTGTTCAGGAGAGAGCTGATGAATCATTGTGGCTTCCGCCTGGGGTGTTGATTGTTCAGCGACTACGGGGGCACCTTGGTCAAAAGGATCTTTTAATAAATCGTTCATCAAATCATTCGTTGGATTAGGCGTTTCAGACATTAGTTTTCCTCCTTAGGATCTGGGGTAATTTGTTGTTGGGCGACGGCGACTTCTGTGTCTAAGTCAGCAACGTCTTCGGCCACGAAGTTGGCATAGTCTTGTTGAATCTGTTGACTAAGGGCATCGATTGCCGCAGCTGATTTATCTAAAACGAGGTAGGTATCAGCTGTCTTGACTTCATGATGATTAATTTCGATGTATTTGCTAGTGAGTTCGTTGATTGAAGGTAAGTGTCGATATAAAAAGTCGCCAGCATTATGAAGCCGCTTTGGTTCTTTCACAATTGCGCGAAAAAGCGATTGGCTGACCTTGGTTGTGTCGTGATTCAGGTCGATTGCCCGTAATTTAGGGAGCGCCTGCATATTGTTTGCGAGTATCTTAATTTGTGCTTCAGCCTGTTGCATCGTTTGTCTAAAAAAGTCAATTTCGGCATCACTCATGCCAGCATCTTGGTAATGCTTGAGCATTTTTGGAGAAATACGCTGATCCTTTTTGTATTTTGGTTGTCGTTTGAGCCGGTGGAGGTTGATTGTGACGTAAATTAGCCCTAATAATAAACCAAGGCTGAACCAAATGATATTATCCCAATCACCATGAATATCAAAGCATATTGCAAGAACGGGAATGGAGACAACTGTCATCAGCATGCCTGTGCACCAAATCGTTATTTTTTTAAACATAATTGTCAGCTCCTGATTTAATTGATGCCTTTATTCTAACAGGAATTGAGCCAAAAGAGTATCCGCCTAAGGATGGATTTTTAATTCAGTCGTGAACCTGAATTTAGCATTGACGATGGCGGACAATTTTAAATGCGCGTATAATAGCGATTAAACGGTAAAGGTGGCATTAGCAGATGGATTATACAGAAAAGGTCCTCTCAGAAGAAATACGATTCAATGGTCAGATTATTGATTTAGCCGTTCAACAAGTCGCACTACCAAATGGGCAAATTGCAAGTCGCGAGATTGTCTACCATCATGGCGCGGTTGGAATTATTCCAATTACGGCAGATGAGCGGATGGTTTTAGTCCGACAATGGCGGGCACCCATGCAGCGTGAGACGTTGGAAATTCCAGCTGGCAAAATTGATCCGGGTGAAACGAACTTAGAGCAGGTCGCATTACGGGAATTAAATGAAGAAACCGGGTTAACAACCAATCGATTGGTACATGTGACGAATTTCTTTTCATCACCCGGCTTTTCAAATGAATTAATGACTTTATATTATACTGATACCCTAATGCCGGTGACCCATAAGCGTTCGTTAGACGACGATGAATTTTTGAATGTCGAAAAATTAACGCTCGAAGAAGCACAAGCCGCGGTCGCCGCTGGTTTAATCTGTGATGCCAAAACAATTATGGCGTTGTATTACTGGCAATTACAAGCAAAATAGGAGCGGTAAAGATGACGAACGAACCTAAGACGCGCGAAGAATATCGACAACAAAAAGCGGCTGAAGAAGCCGCTTTTAAACGGCGCGATCAAGAGCGCCTCAGGGCCGAGCGAGAATACGCGCGCGAACAACAAAAAGAAGTCCTTAAAGCGGTGACCGAAGATGAACCAGAAACGGTAACGCGGCGGACTAAGCGCGTTGATCCACCAGCGGTGAAACGAATGAAGAAACGATTGAATTGGGCGATTGGCATTACCTTGGGCTTAATTATTATCGTTTACTTGATTCTTTTTTTCCTATAGAATGGTAAAGTTAATATTTTTTTAGAATGGAGAGAAATAGTATGAAAATTAGTGTCATTTGCGCCATGGAAGAAGAAATTCGGACGCTTTTAACAAAATTAGAAGATGTGCAACAACATACGGTGGCCGGGAATACTTTCTATAAAGGACAATTATATGGTCATGAAGTGACGTTGGTTGAATCAGGGATTGGTAAAGTGCAAGCGGGGATGACGACAGCAATCTTATTGGCTGAAGAAAAACCAGATGTTGTCATTAATACCGGTTCAGCTGGAGGGATTGGTGAAGGCCTTCACATCGGCGACGTTGTAATTTCAAGCGAAGTCGCTTATCACGATGCAGAAGCAACTGCCTTTGGTTATTTACCAGGGCAACTTCCCCAACAACCCCAACGCTTTGAAAGCGATACAAAGATTGTCAAACAAATCGAAGCGGCTGCCAAAGCGGTTGACCTACAACCACGGGTTGGGTTAATTGTGACCGGTGATCAATTCGTTGCTAGCCAAGATAAAATCAAGGCAATTAAAGAAATTTACCCAGAAGCACTTTCTTGTGAAATGGAAGGCGCGGCTATTGGTCAAGTGGCAACGCAATTTAAGATTCCATTCGTCGTTATTCGCGCAATGAGTGATGTTGGCGATGAAGAAGCCGGCGTAACGTTTGATGAATTCATCGTAGAAGCCGGTCAAAAATCAGCAGCAATGTTGCTTAACTTCTTGAAGAATATTAAATAAAATGAGTGCATTCAAACCGGTTATATTCCGAATGGTGTGTCAATAGGTATCAAAAGAAACTTATCCTGAGGGGTAAGTTTTTTTTGTTACGATGCGTAATTTTAAATTTTAAGACTGTTTAAGTCAACAACCAAAAAAGAACGGCCAGCTAACTTAGTTGGTCGTTCTTTTAAAGTAATGCTAAATTTTGCTGCAGTTTCGGTTCTTGTTCAAGCTTTGCAAGTGGTAAGTCATCGGTTATTTGATGATTTTCGTTAAACACTACCAAGCGCTTGGCGACTTGTTTGATCTGTGCCAAGTTATGGCTGGCAATTAAGATACCTTTACCGGCTGCATTCAGTTGTTGCAATAAGCGAATCAATAGTGATTGGTAAGCTGCTGATAAGCCATTAAACGGTTCATCAAGAACAATCATTTCAGGATTCATCGTTAGCACACTACCCAAAGCGACGAGTTTTTTTTCACCACCTGAGAGTTGATAAGGCACACGATCGGCAAGTTTTTCAATTTGAAGTAGGGCTAAGCAATCATCAACGCGGCGTTGCACCTCGTCTGAATCGCGCCCCATTTGTTCCGGACCAAAGGCGAGTTCAGCACGGACAGTTTCGTTGAATAACTGAACGTCACTATTTTGGAACACAAAGCCGATTGCGCGGTGGAGGGTAGTGGCTTGTGCCGGTTTTTTGAGGAAACGGTCATCGACAAGTTGGTCTTTAAAATAATATTGGCCAGCGCTAGGCTGAATCAAACCATTAATTAATTTAAAAAGAGTTGATTTACCTGAACCATTGGGTCCCATAAACGCGACAGCCTCCCCCGCATCGATGGTCAGGGAAATATCATTAAGACTATCGCTTTGTGAATAGGCGTAGTGAATGTGTTGTAAATTCAGCATCTGATTACCTCCGAATGAAACAGAATAGGCAAAATAGCCCTAGATCCCAGCTGATTAAGCGCCAGTCGTAGTGATTCACTGTTAGCGGCGTCCGCCGGGTGACTTGTCCGGTATAGCCTCGGAGAATCATCGCATCGTATAGTGCAGCAATGTAATCGCGAGAACTCAAGTAGAGACGACCAATCAGTGAACCAACTAAAGTTTGCTGTTGATGGTTTTTACCGGTTGATCGTAAACGAATTGCCCAGAGTGATTCTTGTAAAAATTGGGCGAGCAAATGGCTGTATTTCAGACTAATTTCGAGCGTTAAAATTAGCAGACTAGGGAGTCTTAATTGGCGTAAAGCAACAATAAAGGCAGGCCAAGTAATCGTTTCGAGAAAAAAAGCAATATTTAATAACATGATTTCAGTCCGTACGATAAATAAAAGCGTTGTAGCAATTTGGCCGAGCCAAAAATTTGGGAGAATTAATAAAATCGCAATGATACTGATGTCACCGACGCGTTTAAAAAGCGGCCATAAATGCTGACTTGGTAAGTAGCAAATGCGTATTAATGTTAATAAACCAATCAACCAAATTAAAAGCAGACTGTGGGTTAACACGAGAATGATGAGTGTCACTAATAAACTAATCAGTTGAATGCCAGGTGTTTGACGGGCAGTTAAAGGTTGAGGTTTTGTTTGATTAAAGCGCCGCAGTAAACGATCACTAAAACGTAAATTTTGAATTAAAAAACGGTCGAACGGCGCGACCGTTTTGGGCGTAGCTTCTGTTGTTTGTAGCCAGGTTGGTAATTTAGGATTGGGTTGAATAATGATTCATCACCAGTTTTCCGATAAGATAAAAAATAATGACTGCTGTTATCGCTGATAAAATGTAGCCAAGGGACAATGGGACGCCAGCGACTGTGTAGTCATTAAAGAGGGCCTTAAAGTTTAAGCCATGGGCCATGCCACTTGGTAAGCTGTGACCTAGGTGATCATGCTTGAGTTGGGCAATGAGTTCGCTTGCGCGCCATTCGCCCCAGGCGGTTCCCTTGGCCAGTAAGCCGACGGGCGACAGAACAATTAAGCCACAAATGAATAAGTAAAGGGCACGCTGTAAATGGTGTGGGGGCTGTGCAGTCACTGATTGGTGCGGTGTGGCGTAGAGTTCACTGGGGGCGACCCGGCAAATGAACTGATAAACGGCGAGGGTAAAGCCGGCTTCCACCCAACCAGCGACTAATAAATGAGCGAACAACATGGCTGGAATTGCAATGTGTAATGGATAAGGGGCATACAAGGGTTGCCCAGCTGCGTTATGCGCAACGAGTGGTTGCAGGCCAAGTTCAATAGCGGCCATTAATGCGGCGGCATTAATCCCGAGATATGCGCCAATTACGGCCCCGACTTTGGGATGGTGTGCTTTTTGGAATAGTCGATAGAGACCATAGCCGATAAATGGCATGATGATGGCCATGTTGAAAATATTGGCACCGAGTGCGAGAATCCCGCCATCACCAAATAAAAAGGCCTGCATGATGAGTGCAATCATTACGGCTAGACTAGCAGCGTATGGCCCAATGAGAATCGCTAATAGGGTTGTACCAACCGCGTGGGCGGTTGTACCACCAGGAATAGGCACGTTAAACATCATTATCAGAAACGATAGCGAAGCGGAAATCCCTAACATGGGCACCGTTTCTTTTTTTTCGCTTACTTGGTATTTGACTTTCTTGAGTGCCAAGCCCATGACAGGAATAGCGGCCGCTGCAAGCACGGCACACGTTTGAGGACTTAAATAATTATCTGGAATATGCATACATAAAAACCTCCGCTGATTTGTTCTCGGCTATTAAGGCTACGCGTCTCATAACCGTTTGCAATCACGAATCATGTTTACATATGTTAACAAATGGCTAATTGGCGATATTGTCAAGTAAGTAACTGACATCTTTAATTAAGAATTTATGCTCGGTGATTGCAATCACGTTGGCTTTTTTAAGTTGATTGAGCATGCGATTAACACTACTACGCGAGCTAATCCCACAGAAACCGGCAATGTCCTCGTTCGTGACGACAAAATCAATCAGGATGCCATCACGCCGTTTTTTACCAAATAGATCAATTAAGCTGTATAAGAAGGCACACAGCCCACCGTTTTTACCGTTCATCACCATTTTTTGCAAGCGATAAATATTCTCGGATAATTTTTTACGATAGTAATTCTTAACGTAATTCTGCAATTCGGGGGTGGCATTCACGTAATTCCAGAAGGTTACCCGGTCAATTTGATAGAAGGTTGCCTCCTCTGTTTCAACACGAACGTTAAACGGTTGATCAGTATATTTTGAAATTTCATCCCGTAAAAGTGAAATAACATCCGGCTGGGTGATGTAAGAAAGATTGAATTCACGACCATCTTGCAAAATGATTGAGTTTTTAATCACGCCTTTTTTCAAAATATAAGTATAGCGTTCTTCCAAACCATGGTACGTCAGGTAGGTGTGCTTCTTTTTGGTAATTACCGGGACGTGCCGTTCCTCTAAAAAGTTAATTAAAAATTCAATATCTGTTAAAACCATAATCTATCTGCCTACCCTTTGTGCTGATTTGCTATATTTACTAATCATTAAATAATTTTAGTCTAAATTATACGTCTTGGAGATTATAAAGTTGTTAACATTTGTTACACGCAAAAGTAATAATGAAATGTTGTTCATAAATTATATCGCATCCTTTTCAGAAAATCTGTATAACTATGGACGTAGCTTTAAAAAGCATGCAATCAGCATTGAGGAAGGAAGTCTATAGTTTGGTAGCGATTAAATTACCTTACGATCAAAAAATTATTACGGCTAATATTGCAGATGCGAATTTTGCCGGGCAGCTTGTTTCACAAGCTGCTACGTATCAAAATCCAATGAGTGAAGTACAGACGGTGGAAAAATCATTGGACAATCCCATTGATAGCCCTAAATTAGAAGCGTTAGCTAAGGGAAAAAAGAATATTGTGATTATCAGTTCTGATCATACACGACCGGTTCCTTCACATATTATCATGCCGATTTTACTAAGACGGATTCGTTCTGTAGCCCCCGATGCACGGATTCGGATTTTAGTTGCGACTGGGTTCCATCGACCATCAACGCACGAAGAATTGGTTAACAAATATGGTGAGAAAATCGTTGCAAACGAAGAAATTGTCATGCATGTTTCAACTGATGACAGCTCAGTTGTGAAAATCGGTCAATTACCATCCGGCGGCGATTGTATTATCAATAAAGTTGCTGTTGAAGCTGACTTATTAATTTCAGAAGGCTTTATCGAATCACATTTCTTCGCTGGTTTTTCAGGTGGTCGGAAATCTGTGTTACCGGGTGTGGCTTCATATAAAACAATTATGGCTAATCACTCCGGCGAATTCATCAATTCTCATTATTCAAGGACCGGGAACTTAATGCATAACCCAGTCCACAAGGATATGGTTTACGCCGCTAAACAAGCTGGGCTTGAATTCATCTTGAACGTTGTTTTAGATGAAGACAAGCACATCATTGGCTCATTTGCCGGTAATTTAGAAACCGCGCACAAAAAAGGTTGTGACTTCGTTGAAAGTCTATCAAAAGTCGATAAAATCGATTGTGATATCGCCATTTCAACAAATGGTGGCTATCCGCTCGATCAAAATATTTACCAAGCCGTTAAAGGGATGACCGCTGCCGAAGCAACAAATAAACCAGGGGGCGTGATTATCATGGTCGCCGGTGCCCGTGACGGTCATGGTGGTGATGGGTTTTACCACAATATTGCGGATGTTAAAGATCCTAAAGAATTCTTAGAGCAAGCGATTAATACCCCCCGGCTTGAAACAGTGCCTGATCAATGGACATCACAAATCTTGGCTCGGATTTTGGTCCAACATCATGTGATTTTCGTGTCAGATTTGGTTGATCCACAATTAATTACTGACATGCATATGGAATTGGCAACCAGTTTAGATGCGGCGTTAGAACGGGCCTATGCAATTGAAGGGGCAGACGCCAAAGTGACAGTAATCCCGGATGGTTTAGGGGTTATTGTGAAATAACAATAGAAAGAATGAGTAGTTTGGACACAACAAATGAGCTACAACAGCTTTTAGAAGCTGTTGCAAATCAAAAACTCAGCGTGGCAAATGCAACCAAACAGTTGACACACGCGCAAGCCATTGATGATTTAGGCTTTGCCAAGGTTGATTTAAGTCGGCAAAAGCGCAATGGTTATCCGGAAGTAATTTATGGAGCCGGTAAAACGGCGGACCAAATCATTGGCATTATTGGTTCGTTAAAACGACATGCCGAAAATATTTTATGTACACGAGTTACCCCAGAAAAGTACGCTGCGATTCAAAAAGCGGAACCGGCAGCCATGTACTACGAAATGGCGCAATGTGTCGTATTGATGGTTGAACCCCTACCAACCACGGAGCACTATATCGCCGTTGTCACAGCAGGGACTTCTGATATGGCAGTGGCCGAAGAAGCGGCGGTCACTGCTGAAGTATACGGTAATCAAGTTAAACGAATCTATGATGTTGGTGTGGCAGGCATTCATCGCTTGTTTGCACATTTGGATGAAATTCGCCGAGCCCAAGTTGTCATCGTGGTCGCCGGTATGGAAGGCGCCTTAGCGAGTGTGGTTGGTGGATTAATCGAAAAACCTCTGATTGCCGTGCCAACCAGTATTGGCTATGGAACTAACTTTGGCGGACTAACAGCGCTCATGACCATGCTTAATAGTTGTGCGTCTGGGATTACCGTCGTCAATGTCGATAACGGCTTTGGCGCGGGCTACTCAGCAAGTATGATCAATCATTTGAGCGACATGGAGGATGACAAATGAGAACGCTTTATTTAGACGCATTTTCAGGAATTAGTGGGGATATGTTCATTGGCGCATTGCTCGATTTAGGTGTTGATTTCAAACAGTTTAAAACAGAATTGGCTAAGTTGAATGCTCCTGGCTATCATTTACACGCAAAACGGATTGCTAGAAGCAGTATTTATGGCACCGATTTTGATGTTCATTTACCAGAAACCGTGCACAAGGATGAAGGTTTTATTGAAACAACACCAGCACACCATCAACACACGGATGGACACACGCACAGCCAGGGGGATGAAGTCCGACATTTAAAAGACATTGAAGCCATCATCGATCACAGTGATTTAAGCGATTATGTTAAAACGAATGCCAAACAAGTTTTTACAGAAATTGCGCAATCAGAGGCAATCGTTCATAACTTACCATTAAATGCTGTCCATTTTCATGAAGTTGGGGCGCTCGATTCGATTGTCGATATTGTGGGGGCATTCGTGGCCCTCGAATTGTTGGCGGTTGATCAAGTTTATTCATCCGAATTAACGGACGGAAGAGGCTTGATCAAAGTCGCCCATGGTATGATGCCCGTGCCAGTCCCGGCTGTGATGCAAATGCGCGTCGGTAGCACAATTCCGATTAAGCAAAACCCAAACTTGCAGACCGAATTGATCACGCCTACTGGGATGGGAATTGTTAAAACAATTGTCGACCAATTCTGTCCAATCCCAGATGACCAGACGATTACTAAAGTCGGCTATGGTTTTGGTAATCGAAAAACACCGCAACTCAATGCATTACGTGTAATGTTATGCGAAAAAAAAAACTAAGCCAACAAATTGTTGAAGATAAAGCCGATCAGATTTTAGTGTTGGAGGCCAACATTGATGACCAGTCAGCAGAAAGTTTAGCGCCGGTTTTGGATTTATTAATGGCTAACGGTGCGCTCGATGCCTTTTTCAGTCCAATCCAAATGAAGAAAAATCGGCCCGCGATTAAGCTGACGGTTATGATTCATCCAATCGATCAACAAACCATGACTTATCTGATCTTAAAACACACAACGACTGTTGGTGTGCGTTACCAGACGATGGGGCGCACCATTATGCCACGGCATTTTATCACCGTAGCCACTCGTTTCGGTGATATTCGGGTCAAAATCGTAAACTATGATGATATTCAAAAATATAGTCCAGAGTTCGATGATTGCCTGGCTGCCGCTAAGACGCACGGCGTAGCACTTAATCAAGTCTATCTCGCTGCTTATCAGAGTATACCCTAGTCGGGTCTATCCTGATGGCACACATTAAAGCAATTAAAATTTAGATATTAAATCGTTATTATTTGGAGGAATTTAGTCATGATTCATCAGTTATTAGCAGAATTCATGGGCACGGCGCTCATGATTATTTTCGGGGTCGGGGTTCACAGTGATGAAGTCCTCAAAGGGTCAAAATATCGCGGGTCAGGTCACTTGTTTGCTATCACCACATGGGGGTTTGGGATTACAGTCTCATTATTCATTTTCGGGGATGTTTCAATCAATCCCGCTATGGTGTTAGCACAATGTATCTTAGGTAATGTTTCATGGGCAATGTTCATTCCTTACTCAGTCGCAGAAGTCTTGGGCGGAGTTGTCGGGGCAGTCATCGTCTATATCATGTATGCCGATGAATTTAAAGCATCAGAGGGCAATGTCGATCCCGTTGCGATCCGCAATATCTTTTCAACAGCACCTGGTATTCGTAACTTACCACGGAACTTCTTCGTTGAATTTTTTGCGACATTTATTTTCATTTCATCAATCATTGCTATTACACAAATCAAGACGCCTGGAATTGTACCAATCGCAGTTGGATTACTTGTTTGGGCAATTGGGATGGGGATGGGCGGTCCTACCGGATTTGCAATGAACCTTGCACGTGATATGGGCCCTAGAATTGCCCACGCACTTTTGCCAATTAAAAATAAAGCTAATTCAGATTGGCAATACGGGATTATCGTGCCTGGGATTGCTCCATTTGTTGGTGGTCTATGTGCCGCAATCTTTATGCGTAGTTTTTTTGGCATCTAATTTAATCGGAGGAATCAATCATGTGTGAACAAATTAAACAAACTCAAAACATGATGGTCGACTTATTTGAAGTCGCTGCTCATGCTTCACAACCGGGGACAATCTCAACAAGCTTGATCGAAGCTCAACAAGCACTTTTAACAGTGGAACAACTCTATGGCAGTCTTGATGATGCGCAACAAACCGCTAGTCAATCAACTTTCAAAACATTTGTTGATAGTGCCACATATTTAAACTTGATGATTGTCAAGAGTTTGGATAGCAACGATTTGGTGAATGCCGATCGTATTCAAAATGCATTAACAGCTTTAAAACAATTAATTTAATTATATAGAAAGAAGTTTTTAACAATGAATACATTATCTGAAAAAAAAGCAATCTTAACTGCCAGTTTACGACAAATGAAAAAAGTGCTTGTTGCGTTTTCTGGTGGAATTGATAGTACATTAGTGCTTAAAATGGCGCTAGAAACACTCGGCCAAGAAAATGTCTTAGCAGTAGTTGCTAACTCAGAATTATTCACAGATGAAGAATTCAACAAAGCAATCACCTTAGCTAAGGAAATGGGTGCTAATGTCGAAACGACAACGTTGAACTACTTATCTGACGAACATATCGCCAACAACACACCAGAAACATGGTATTACAGCAAGAAAATGTTTTACGCACAATTGAATCAAATCGCTGCTGAAAAAAAGTTTGATCACGTTTTAGACGGGATGATTATGGACGATAATAGTGATTTTCGTCCAGGGTTACGGGCGCGTGACGAAGCTGGCGCAGAAAGTGTTCTACAAACAGCTGGTTTCTATAAGATTGATGTCCGTCAATTAGCTAAAGAATTGAACTTGAATAACTGGAACAAGGTCGCTAGTTGTTCAGTTTCATCACGCTTCCCATATAACACAGCTTTAACGGAAGAAAAAATTGCCCGAGTTATGCAATCTGAAAAATTCTTGCGCGATTTAGGTTTTGCAACGGTCCGTGTTCGCTACCACGGATCAATCGCCCGGGTTGAAGTCCCAGAAGCACAAATTACTGATTTCTTAACCCACAGCGCCCAAATCAACCAAGCATTGCAACAAGCTGGTTTTGAGTTTGTAACGGTTGATTTAGCTGGTTTTAAGAGCGGCCGGATGAACGAATCATTAACGGCTGCTCAAAAAGCAGCTTTGATGACTGCTTAATCTGTCATTAAGTGTTTAAAGGGCCAGGACAAGAGGTACTTTGTCCTGGCCTTTTTTGGTGCCCAAAAGTGTTTATCCGTGCTTTAAAAGGGAACTATGGTAAACTATGATAGATACTTTTTTTAAAATGAGGCGAAAAATTGTGAAACATATTTATTTGGACAACGCGGCAACGACGCCGATGGCCCCAGAGGTCATCGCGACAATGACCGAACAGATGCAAGCCGATTTTGGGAATGCATCAAGCACCCATTATTTTGGACGGCAAGCGCACACAGTGTTGGATACGAGCCGTCATACCTTGGCCCAGAGTATACATGCTAAAGATAATGAAATTATCTTAACGAGTGGTGCAACTGAAAGTAATAACACAGCAATCTTACAGACGGCTAAACTTCGCGCCAATGAGGGTAAGCGGATTATTACAACGGCAATTGAACATCATTCCGTTTTAAAACCCATGGCTTATTTAGAATCTCAAGGCTTTGATGTGGTCTACTTGCCTGTTAACGAACAAGGGGTCATTGATTTAAACGACTTGAAAGCAGCTTTGACCCCCGAAACGATTTTAGTATCCATTATGATGGGTAATAACGAAGTCGGAAGTCACATGCCAATTCACGAAATTGGGGAACTTGTCCGTGAATCAAATGCCTGGTTCCACACAGATGCCACCCAAACGTATGGTTTGTTAGATATCGATGTACAAGCTGATAATATTGATTTATTAGCAGTTTCGGCCCATAAGATTAATGGGCCAAAGCAAATCGGATTCCTCTACGTCAACGATGCAATTCATTTACCATCATTTGTCTTAGGCGGCGAACAAGAAAAGAAACGCCGGGCAGGCACTGAAAATGTGCCCGCGGTGGCTGGTTTTGCTAAGGCGGTTGAATTATTGACACCAGCGGTTAAAGCCGATCTTCAAGCGCGATATGCTGGGTTCAGACAGCAATTACTGGCGACTTTAGCGGCAAATGACATTGATTTTGCGCTGAATGCAGAAGGTGCTGATCAAGTCGGCCACGTTGTGAACCTTTGGATTAAGGGGGTTTCAACCTACGTTTTACAAATGAATCTTGATTTAGCGGGCTTTGCGATTTCGGGCGGTTCGGCATGTACGGCTGGTGATTTGGAGCCATCACATGTGTTGATTGCGATGTACGGTGAACATAGCCCCCGGGTTGCTGAAAGTATCCGGATTAGCTTTGGCCACGAAACGACGGCCGAAGATGTTACGGCTTTTGCCGAAGCCCTTACGAAGATTGTGAAACGCAATTTGGCAAAGCAAGCGGCTAAGGGGTAGGCAGCGTTTACGTGCTTATGCTAAAATAGACTTATTCAGTGTATGGAGGTTCGGCAGATGGCTTTATTAAAAACAACAGCAACGGTTCTTGGGAGTGAGGTTCAATATCGACTCAACCCCGCCGTAAAAAAATATACATTAAGAGATGTTGGCTTTGTGCCTACAAATAATGGTAATTTTCAAATGGAACGCCCATTAGATCCTAATTCACCATTTAACAGTGCCATCAAGTTAAAGATGACAATTGGCAAAGACTTACAAACGTTGAAGATGTCAGTAACATCGCCAGATGGCCTACATCCAGTCGACATTTTCAAGAGTGACAAGAATGCTGAAAACGTTGAACAGTTTAATTTTATTATTGATAATTTAGTGGCTCGTGATGTGTTAATTAAAGAAGGCTAAATGCCGGTTTAAGAGCGGTTTACCAGGAAATTGATGGGTAAACCGCTTTTTTGCGTTTAACTTATGAAAAGTGAGTGTTTTAGTTTGAAATATTAACCAAGCTTGTTATAATGGTAGTTACTGGAATTCACGACCTTCAAATCGTAGAAAACTAGAATCTATTTGAAATGATGGTGATAGTGTGGTTGACCACAGTAATACACGCGTCGTCGTTGGTATGAGCGGCGGGGTAGATTCATCAGTCACAGCCTTATTGTTAAAGCAACAAGGTTATGATGTGATTGGTGTTTTCATGAAAAATTGGGACGATACAGATGAAAATGGGGTCTGTACCGCAACGGAAGATTATGAGGATGTTGCCAAAGTTGCTTCTAAAATTGGCATTCCTTATTATTCCGTTAACTTCGAAAAAGAATATTGGGACCGCGTGTTCGAGTACTTCTTAGACGAATACAAGCACGGCAGAACGCCTAATCCAGACGTCATGTGCAACAAAGAAGTGAAGTTCAAGGCTTTCTTAGACTACGCAATGGAATTAGACGCCGATTTCATCGCCATGGGCCACTATGCGCAGATTGAGCGTGACGATAACGGCATCGCCCACATGTTGCGTGGCGGTGATAGCAATAAAGACCAAACGTACTTCTTGAGTGCCCTTTCGCAAGATCAATTACAAAAATCAATGTTCCCAATTGGGCACATGCAAAAAGCAGAAGTTCGTCGTTTAGCCGAAGAAGCTGGCTTAGCAACTGCTAAGAAGAAAGATTCTACGGGGATTTGCTTTATCGGTGAACGGAATTTCAAACAATTCCTAAGTGAATATTTACCAGCACAACCCGGTAAGATGATGACTGTCGATGGCCTTGAAAAAGGAACGCATGACGGTTTAATGTACTATACGATTGGTCAGCGCTCTGGTCTTGGTATCGGTGGCGGTGGTCAGTCAAATGACCCATGGTTTGTCGTTGGAAAAGATTTAGACAAGAATATTTTATATGTTGGTCAAGGCTACCATAATGAATTACTTTATGCAGATCAACTAGATGCAAGTAATATTTCTTGGATTACCCCAGTTGATCACGGAACCGATTTTCATTGCACAGCGAAGTTCCGTTATCGTCAACAAGATGTCGGCGTAACAGTACACATGACATCAAAGACAACTGCAACGGTTGTCTTTGATGATCCAGTGCGCGCCATTACCCCTGGTCAAGCGGTTGTCTTTTATGACGGTGCAGAATGTTTAGGTGGCGGCACAATCGATGTGGCATACAAGGCTGCTAATGATAATGCTGATATGAAAGTATTACAATATGTCTAATTAAATTATTAAAAGTGCTGATAAATTAACGTTTATCGGCACTTTTTTTATGATTTTGCTTAATAAGAAGGCAATGTTTTTTAGAATAAAATCACAATATCATGTTCAAAACATAAGCAGTGGTTCATTTTAAATTGTGAAATTAATTTAATAGCCGGAAGCGATTGACTTTTTAAAACTGAATGGCGTACAATATAGTCACGTGCTAGTTGCGTAATATTTCACAAATTTTCAACGATTAAATGTCGTTTTTTGGATATTTCTAGGAGGTAACATGATGAAAGTAGCAGTTATTGGTTGTACACACGCAGGGACTTTTGCAACCCAAGCAACATTGGCGGAACATCCTGATTGGGATGTAACGGTTTATGAAACACACGACAATTTATCATTCCTATCATGTGGGATTGCCCTTTGGGTAGGTGGCCACGTCACCGAACCTCAGAAAATGTTCTATTCAAATCCAGAAATGTTAGCTCAAGCAGGCGCCCACATGAAAATGCAACATACTGTTTTAGAAGCTGATTTAGACCAAAAAAAATTACGTGTTAAGAACCTAGTGACAGAAGAAGAAACAACCGAAAAATTCGATAAAATTATTGTGACCACGGGTTCAGCACCAGTGATTCCACCAATCGAAGGGATTGACAATCCAAATGTCAAACTCTGCAAAAACTGGAATCATGCTAATGAATTGAAAAAAAGTGCCCCAGATGTGCAGAGTGTTATCGTGATTGGTTCAGGTTACATCGGTGCTGAATTGGCAGAAGCCTATGCAACCATTGGCAAGCAAGTGACATTAATTGATGCGTTACCACACGCACTTGGCAAGAACTTTGATCCTAATATCTCCGAAATTGTGGAACAGGATTACCGTGATCATGGCGTGACGTTGGCCCTCAGTGAAAAAGTGGTCAGCTTCTCAGGCACTGATCAAGTAACGGTTAAGACGGATAAGAACGAATATACAGCAGATATGGCAATTTTATGTGTTGGGTTCCGCCCCAACACTGGTCTTTTCAAAGGACAAGTTGATATGTTAGGTAACGGCGCTATCTTAACGGATGAATATATGCAAACTTCTGTTAAAGACGTTTATGCGGCCGGTGATTCAGCAGCTGTTCATTATAACCCAACGCAAAAAGCGGATTACATTCCTTTGGCAACAAATGCAGTTCGCCAAGGGCTCTTGATTGGCCGCAATATTGAAACACCAACTGAAAAATATATGGGCACCCAAGCAACATCTGCCGTTGAATTATTTGGACGCACCTACGCAGGTAGTGGTCTAACGGTTGAAGGGGCCAAAGCACGTGGGATTGAAGTTGCGACAACCACCTTAGAACAAGATTACCGTCCAGATTTTATGCCATCGACGACCCCCGTCTTGATGAACTTAACGTGGGATCCGAAGACGCGGCAAGTTTTAGGTGGCTCATTCACAAGTATGTATGACATTGCCCAAGCTGCCAACATCATCTCAATGGCAATTCAAACAAAGATGACGATTGATCAATTGGCGATGGTGGATATGTTCTTCCAGCCAAACTATGACCAACCGGTCAATTACGTCAATGCGATTGCAATGCAAGCTGTCGCTGAAAGTAAATAAAGTGTACGATTTAGAGCCGATTATGCATCGCGGGTTAATCGGGAAGTTGTGAGCCCAATTAGCTTGATGAATAGCTCAAACCGCTCGGATAAAATTTTTTATCCGAGCGGTTTTTTTGATGGCGTTTTACCGGGAAAAATGCTGCTTTATTAATCGATTGACTTGAATTTACCGCATAACTCTTTCATAATGAAAAGTAAGTTATTTTAAGGAGAAAACGCATGACAACCTTATATTTAATTCGCCACGGTAAGACTGAATGGAATTTGGAAGGTCGCTATCAAGGTGCTCATGGTGATTCACCGTTATTAGCCAGTAGTTACGTTGAAATTGAGGAATTGGCCCATTTCTTAAAACCGATTCATTTTGACCATTTATATACAAGTCCGTTAAAACGTACACGGGAAACCTCTATAACGCTAAAACGCGATTTAGGGCAGGATTTTCCGATTACGGTTGTTGAGGCGCTTCACGAATTCAATCTGGGTTTAATGGAAGGGATGCGCTTTACGGAAGTAGAAAAACAATACCCCGCAATCGTGAAGGCCTTTCGAGAGGCCCCAGCTGACTATGATCCAACTGAAATTAAAGGAGAAACGTTTGAACAAGTGATTGCGCGTACGACACAGGCGATTGATACGATTGTTAAGGCGGCTCAGCCGGATGATCATATTTTAATTGTCAGTCATGGGGCCGCAATGGTTGCGATGATCCAATCACTTTTGAAGACCCCTCTCGCTCAGGTCCGCAAAGACGGTGGGGTAACGAATTCGTCGGTGACAACGCTGACAACTGATAATCAAGGAGCATCGTTTAACCTTGTAAAATGGAACGATACCCATTTTTTGAGTAAGCAATTATCAACAACAGATACGATATAGGAGATGATCACGTGCAATCAATTCTAGCAAAGTGGGCTGCTGGCGACCACGAAGCCGCTGTTAAAGCCCTCGTACAATATTTACAGGATCACCCAGAAGATATTGAAGCCTATGTTACCCTTGCAACGTTTTTAACGACCCTTAAAGATTTTGAACAAGCCGAAACCCTTTTGCAAAAAGCATTGACGCAATTTCCTCAAGATGCTGCATTGACTTATGCATTAGGAACACTTTATTATCAAGCAGAGGCCTATCAACAAGCGGTGCCATTGTTCATGCAGCTGGTACAAGACTCACAGTCGCCCGATGCACAGTATATGCTTGCACAGACGTATCATCAACTTGAACAAAATCCACGGGCCTTGGCGTTTGCGTTGACCGTTCAAGAACAAGAACCCGATCAATTGGACGCTAATCTTTTAGTGGGCGATATTTTGACGAGTTTGGGTGATTTTGATCAAGCCCAGACTTACCTAAAAAAAGCGTTGACCATTGCGCCTCAAAATGGTGAGGTATTATTTAAATATGGCTTGACACAACTGGTTTTAGGCGCTGATAGTGAGCCTTATTTCGAACAAGCCAAGCACTATGCACCAGATTATTTTAAGAAAAACAAACAACAATTAATTGATATTGAAGGCTTCATGCAGGCTAAAAAGCAAAAAAAATAAGGGATGGCGATTGTGGATATAGCAAAGACAGACGAAACCAAACCAACAGTCACGGGGACCGTCCAGAGTATTTTCTATGAGAGTCCGGATAATTTTTTCAAAATTCTTCTTGTTAAAGTAGCGCATAAGACGATTGACTGGCCCGAACCAGAAATTGTGGTGACCGGGAGTTTTGGTGACATCAAAGAAGATGAACGCTACACTTTCTACGGGAAAGTCGTCACGCATCCTAAATATGGCAAGCAATTCCAAGCCGATAATTACCAAGTAGACCAACCAACGACCAAGGCTGGCTTAGTCGCTTATTTGTCTGGCGAAAAATTTACGGGGATTGGGCAGAAAACGGCCGAAAAAATCGTCGATGCCCTAGGAATTGACGCGATTGACAAAATATTAGCTGATCCAACGGTATTAGCCCCCTTGGGACTAAATGCGAAGAAACAAGCACAACTTGTTGAAACATTGACGATCAATAATGGTATGGAGCAGATTATTATCGGCTTAAATAACTACGGTTTTGGCAGTTCGATGGCCTATAACATCTATCAGACCTATCATGAAGACACGCTGAAAGTTATCCAAGAAAATCCGTACCAACTCGTAGCTGACATTACTGGGATTGGCTTTAAACGTGCGGACAATTTGGCAGAATCACTCGGATTTGCCGCTGATTCAGCCGTCCGGGTACAAGGGGCGTTAATGCAAGCGTTAAATGAGCTGACCAATCAAGCAGGGGACACCTACACCCAGGCTAAGCCATTGTTGGCAGCTAGTATTGAGCTGATGGAAAAAGCCCGCAATGTCGCGATTGACCCGAACCTAGTCGCTGAACAACTGATGGCCCTCGCGCACGATGGGAAAGTTGTTGGCGATGAGAACCGTATCTATCCGAATGGACTATTTAATGCCGAATGGCAAATTGCGAACCATTTAATGCGAATTGAAAATGAACGTGATCAGCTCAGCTATCCCAAACATGATTTAGATCAAGAAATCCGCCACCTTGAAAAACGTTTCAAGATGACATACGATGATGTGCAACAAGAAGCGATTAAACTCGCAATGACCCACCGGGCGTTCTTATTGACTGGGGGCCCCGGTACTGGGAAAACAACGATTATTAATGGGATTGTGACGTTGTATGCTGAATTAAATGGTCTCTCATTAGACATTAGTGAATATAAAGACACACCGTTTCCGATTCTATTGGCCGCCCCAACAGGCCGTGCCGCCAAGCGAATGAGTGAAACGACGGGGTTGCCTGCTAGTACAATTCATCGTTTACTCGGGATTACCGGCCGGGAAAATAATCCGGATGTTTCGGGCAATAAAGAACTTGAAGGGGGCTTGTTAATTATCGATGAAATGTCGATGGTCGATACTTACTTGTTCCGTTCATTACTCCGGGCTGTGCCAAGTCATATGCAAGTTGTATTAGTTGGGGACAAGGATCAATTGCCGTCAGTCGGGGCTGGGCAAGTCTTTTTTGATTTATTGCAAAGTAACGTTATTCCGGCAGTCGAGTTACAACGGATCTACCGGCAAGACGATCAATCAACGATCATTCCGTTGGCCCATGAGATTAATCAGGGACAACTCCCAGCAGATTTATTAAAGCCGCAAAAAGACCGTAGCTTCATCCAATGTAATCCTTATCAGATTGAATCGGTCATTGAACAAGTCGTCACTAAAGCGAAGGCGCGTGGCTTTGAAACAAAGGACATTCAAGTGTTAGCCCCAATGTATAAGGGTTCAGCTGGAATTGATCAATTGAATCCGATGATTCAAAATATCATGAATCCGAAACTAGATGATCGAAAAAAACAAGTCAGCATTGGGAACGTCCATTACCGAATTGGCGATAAAGTGCTACACCTGGTTAATAGTCCAGAGCAAAATGTGTTTAACGGTGAAATCGGGCAGATTACAGGGATTACTTATGCTAAAAAAAGTGCGGACAAGGTTGATGAGATTACAATTGCGTTTGATAGTGCGGAAGTGACCTATAAACGGAGTGAGTGGCATAAAATTACATTGGCTTACTGTACGTCAATTCATAAGGCACAAGGATCGGAATTTGAAATGGTGATTTTGCCATTGGTTAATCAGTATCAGCGAATGTTGAAACGAAACTTGCTATACACGGCGGTAACGCGGGCCAAGTCGTTATTGATTTTGATTGGCGAACCGAGTGCTTTTCAAAAAGCGGCCCAAGAACTTTCAGCCAATCGGCAAACGACATTGAAAGAACGGCTCCAAAGTGTTTTCAAAGGTGAACAACTCAGCGCAGCCATTAAGACGGCCAGTGTGGGGCAAGCGGAAGCCAAACCCACTGCTACCCAACCAACGCCAGAAACAGCTGTTGATGAACAATTGAACTTAGTACCAGAAGATGACGTGATTCAAGAAACGCCAATCAGTTATGTTTTAACACCAACGATTTTAACGCAACAACAAGTAGATCCAATGATTGGGATGACCGGGCTGACACCGTACGATTTTATGCCGAAATCGAAATAGTGTATAATAGGTTAAATAACTAACAAAAAAATGAGGCGAAATAATGGTTGATCAGCGATCTAATTTAGAGATTAGACCCGTGACAATTGAGCATTTAGAACAATTTAATGATTTATTACGGTATGTCTTTCAAGTAACCGATCAAGAAGTTTCTGATAGTGGTTACGAAGAAGGCGAGCTAGAACGCGCCAAACGGCCTGTATTAGAAAAATCTGACGTTATTGGATGGTTTAATGGTGACGAACTAATTTCGCAATTAGCCATCTACCATTGCCGGGTGAATATTCATGGTCAGGTATTTAATATGGGGGGCTTGACAGGTGTTGGGACTTACCCAGAATATGCAGGGCACGGATTGATGCACGACTTGGTGAAAGTCGGGTTGAACAAGATGCGTGAGAATAAGCAATGGATTTCGTATTTATATCCATACAGTATTCCGTTTTATCGTAAGAAAGGGTGGGAGATTATGTCAGATCACCTGACTTATGATATTCGGGATAGCCAATTGCCTAAACAACGGCCGGTAAATGGGCACGTGGAACGGCTTGACATTGACGATGAAGACGTGATTAAAACGTACCAACGATTTGCACTGAAGAATCACGGCGCAATGATTCGTAACGAACTGAATTGGGATGAATATTGGCGTTGGGAAAATGAAGAAGAACGGATTGCCGGTGTTTATTACGATGAGAATGAACAACCCACGGGCTACGTTTTATACTGGATTGCAAACGAAGTCTTCCATATTAAGGAAATGATTTATCTCAATCAAGAAGCGCGGATCGGCCTATGGAACTTTATTGGAGCGCACTATTCGATGATTGAACATGTCAAAGGCAATCTGTATCAAGATGAGCCAATTACGTTTTTACTTGAAGATGGTGACATTGAACAGACCATTAAGCCATATTTCATGGCACGAATTGTTGATGTTCGCGAGTTCTTGTTGGCGTATCCGTTTGAAACCGATGGGCAAGCATTTCATATTGAATTAACCGATCCATTAGCTGAATGGAATAATGGCACGTTTGGCGTTTATTGGGATGACCAAGGCAAAGTGCAAGTAACTAACCGGCCAGTGGGCGAACCCATCAAATGCGATATCCAGACACTAACGACGATGCTGATGAGCTATCGACGACCATCATATTTGGCGAAGATTGAAAGACTTCAAGCAAATCGGCAAGCACTAAAAAATCTTGAGAACATTATTCCAATGGATCAGCCCTACTTTTCAGATTACTTCTAAAGCAGGACTGCTGCGCGTTGGTTATAACCGTGAAATGGTGTTCTGGTAATGCTTAGTATGATGCCGTTTTAGAAAAAATGACTCAAAAAAAACGCACGTTAAAAGGCGATGCCCCCATCTGGAGACATCGCCTTTTTTGTTATGCCTTATTTAACCAAAATGCTTGAGTTCGAAGACTATAGTGAATGTCAAACGTCCGAGTACCGAGTTCTTCACCATCCATCTGGCCGAATTCTAAGGTCTTCGTTTGAATTGCTAAATCGGTTCCTTCAAAATGATGCACTGCTTGATAACGGGTATGCCGGCCAAACAGCATCATCACAAAAAGATAGCTAAAGAAAAAGGGATTCAGTTTCTCAATGACAATCAAATCGAGTTGATGATTGTCGACCGTCGCGCTTGGCATGATGGGCACCCCACCGCCAAAATAGGGATGGTTAGTGGTTGTTACTAAAAAACCGCGCTTAAAATAATGGGTTTGATGATCGGCTGTGACGGTAACTTCAAATGCATCTTGGTGCATGAAGGCCTTGACTAACGAACTGATGTAAGCTAATGAGCCCAAGTGCAGTCGATTCAAAAGGCGCTTATGGTTTGAGTGATTGGTGGTACTAACTACGTTGGCATCAAAACCAATTCCGACATTGTTAACGAAGTAACCATGGTCATTTTTGGTTGTGTCATGATAATAACCTAAATCGATGGCCGTTGGCGTTGTAGCCGATAAGATTTGTTGAAGTGCGGTCAATGGATCACGACTAATGCCGACCCCACGAGCGAAGTCATTACCTGAACCACAAGGGATATAAGCAATTGGAATATCACCGCGTTGGGCATTTTGGAGGCCATTAATAGCTTGATTGAGTGTCCCATCGCCACCAATAATTAATAAAATTTGATCCGTGTACTTAAATTTTGCGAATTGAAAGGCTAATTGGGTTGTATGACCTGCGTAGTGGGAGAGTTGGAGGTCATAGTGAATTTGTTTTTGCTTTAATTGCGCTTCAATTTTAGGCCAGATCATTGCTGCCTGACCGGTACCGGCAACTTGATTTAAAATGATATAAAAACGGGGATTGGAGGGCATGAACAAGCCGCCTTTCAGAAAATTTAATCTGTTGTATATTATAGCGGTTTTTACTAAATGTTGACAATAAAAAATTACGTTAGACGATAAAAAAAGCGCCCAGTCATTATGACTGGGCGCAAAAGCTAACTATTCTGTACTCTGAATGATCATTGGTAAAATCATTGGGCGGCGTTCTGTTTTTTCGAACAAGAAGTCCTGTAAGCCATCAATGATTGCTTCCCGGACTTGGTTTTCAGTAACCTTATCGTTTGCGTTAAACGTATTGACAATCATTCGGAACACTCGGCGTTGGGCTTCACTAATCAGTTCACCTGATTCACGCATGTAGACAAAACCACGCGAGAGAATATCAGGACCAGCGAGAATGTTCTTAGCACCAAAGTTAATGGTAGCTACCACCACCACTAAGCCTTCTTCAGAGAGCATTTTCCGATCGCGTAAAACGACATTGCCGATATCACCAATCCCGTTACCATCAACATAAACATCTTCGGCACTAAAGTGACCAGCAACCCGTGCTGAGTCGGAAGTTAGTGCTAAAACATCACCGTTTTCAAGAATAAAACAGTTATCAGGTGCCACACCACATTGTTGGGCGAGTTCCGTGTGGATTTTTTGCATCCGGTATTCACCGTGACATGGCATGAAATACTTCGGTTTAATCAAACGAAGCATTAATTTTTGTTCTTCTTGACCACCGTGACCTGAAGTATGAATGTTATTCACTTTACCATGAATTACTTCAGCACCGGCTTCTGAAAGCTTGTTAATCACATGGTTAACGCTCATTGTATTGCCAGGAATTGGATTACTTGAGAAGACAACGGTATCACCAGGTTGGATCGAAATCTGACGATGGGTTCCGTTGGCAATTCGGCTTAAAGCAGCCATTGGTTCACCCTGAGACCCTGTACATAGAATCATTACTTTGTCGGCGGGTAACGAATTTAATTCATTGGCATCGACTAAAGCTTCATCGGGAATGTTTAAATAGCCGAGTTCACGTCCATTAACAACGGCCGCTTCCATACTACGACCAAAGACAGCAATCTTACGCCCGTTGGCAATCGCAGCATCAGTGGCTTGTGAGACCCGCGAAATATTAGAAGCAAATGTTGCGAAGATAATTCGACCTTCGATGCGTTCTACAATATGGCGGATTGAAGTCCCAACGAAACGCTCAGACTTTGTAAAGTTGGGCACTTCAGCATTGGTACTATCGGACATTAAACATAAAACGCCTTCCTCACCCAAACGCGCCATTTTTTGAAGATTGGGGGAAGGTTGATTACCAACGGGGGTCAAATCAAACTTAAAGTCCCCAGTTTCAACGATTACCCCTTGAGGTGTGTGAACTGCCACGCCTAAAGTATCAGGAATTGAATGGGTAGTCCGGAAAAAATCAACACTTGTTTTGCGGAATTTAAGGACGGTATCTTCGTTTAGTTCGTGTAATTCTGTTGACCGCAAAAGGCCGTGTTCTTCTAACTTACCGCGAATTAATGCTAGTGCTAATGGACCAGCGTAAACGGGTACGTTAGGAACTTGTTGTAAGAAGTAAGGTAGACCACCAATATGATCTTCATGCCCATGGGTAATGACGAGGGCTTTGATTTTTTGTTGGTTCTTTTGAAGGTATTGATAATCTGAAATAACATAATCAATGCCTAAGAGTTCGTCTTCAGGGAATTTAATGCCGGCATCAATCACGATAATTTCGTCTTGGAATTGAACACCATACATATTTTTACCGATTTCACCCAGTCCCCCTACAGCGAAAACGGCGGTTTCATTATTCTTAATATCGAGTTTCATTTAATTAAAACTCCGTTAATTTAAAATCTTCTGATTCTTGTTCAAAAGCAAGGTGTTTGCCAGATAATTCTTGTACAAATTCAATATTGTAGGGAGTATTGTCTTCAACAAGTTGTCGTGCTTTAACGGCATTGTCTGCTTCTAAATAAATCGATTTGGTTGCCTCGCGTAGAGGACTTTGGGTTTTGTCTGCTTGGAAAAGTACTTTATAAATCAATTGTAAGACTCCTTTATTATTCATCATAGTTTTAAACGAAAGATTAACCGTCCAGGGGTTGATTACTCAACATTTAAGAATATTCTAGCATATCTTTTCGGTAAAGTATACATTGAGCGATGTGCTCTAGATAGCGTGTTTGCTTCGATTCAGTTATAATTGTTATATTAGTGAGCAATGGAAGTGAGGGATTGTTATGTTAATTTGGTTGTCAGTCGTTATTATTGTTGCCTTAGCCCTTTTATTAACCTGGTTAATTAAGCGATTACGCCGACAAAGAGCGACGCGGATTTTACAACACAGTAGTCAAGAAATTGCGGATGAAATTGCAACGGTGGCTTATCAGAAAATGCAAGCGAGTCAACCGGATTTTTTTGCCCCCCAAGCCAAATTGGTTTCGAACCTGCCCACTGAAATTTGGGGCAATAATGTAATGGTCTTCGAATACCAAGTACCCATCCGCCAAACGTCATCAGCACTAAAGGATATCGCAGTCGCAATTGAGGAGCAACTTAATGAGGTAGCTTACCAACGGCGGATTGCCTCCGTTAGTCCACGTTATCCAGCATTACTAGTGACTGACGTGTGGTTTTTAGAAGAGCGCTTACATTTTGATGTTGCTTTTATTGTCAATCGCGAAACAATCGAGTATGTCAAAGATATGGCTCAAGTAGAAGATTAAATTTGGAATTTAGAAGGAGTTTGCACCGATGAAATTAATGTGGCGCTATACAATCCGGTATAAAAAATTACTATTTTGGAATTTTATTTGCGTATTGGGATTTATTCTCATCGAATTAGGATTACCAACTTTATTAGGACAAATTATTGACAAAGGGATTAATCAAAATACTTTTGGCCCTGTTTGGCAATTTGGTTTATTGATGGTCGGCATCTCTTTGATCGGACTAATTGGTTTAATTGGCTTGGCCTATACAGGTAGCAAGTTAACGACCAATATCGTTCGTGATATTCGGAAGGATATTTTTAAACAAACCATGCAGTTTTCACACAGTGAGTACGGCGAGTTTGGTGTGTCTTCGTTGATTACCCGGACCACAAATGATGCGTTCCAAGTGATGCAATTTATGACGCAAGTGTTGCGGACGGGTTTCATGACACCGATGATGATTGTCGCTAGTGCTTTCATGATCGTGCGGACAAGCCAATCGTTATCGTGGATTGTGTTCGCAGCCATCCCAATTTTGTTAGCAGGAGTTGTTTTGATTGGACGCGTTTCCGAACCGATGTCGACAGAACAGCAAAAAAATCTGGATGCAATTAACCTGAATCTCCGTGAGAACTTGACTGGGATTCGGGTCATTCGGGCATTTGTGCGGGAACAATTCCAGAAATTACGCTTTAGAAAAGTGAATGATGATTATAGTCAGAGCTCAATTCGGCTATTTACGTTGGTGGCTTTAGCACAACCGGGTTTTTCATTCATCTTTAACATCGTTTTCGTCTTAATCATTTGGCAAGGGGCTGTTCAAATTGACGGTGGTCACTTGGCGGTTGGGACGTTGATTGCATTTATCGAGTATATTTTCCATGTGCTGTTTTCGTTTATGTTATTTGCCAGTGTCTTCATGATGTATCCGCGGGCTGCTGTTTCAGCTGAACGAATTGAAAAAATTCTGAACGCGCCCATTAATATTACTGAAAAAGAAGATGGGGTAACAACCACTGACTCACAAGGTGAATTGGTGTTTGAGAATGTATCCTTTGCTTATCCAGGCCCGACTGAAAGTCCTGTCGTTCGGGATGTGACGTTTGAAGCTCATCCGGGGGAAACGGTCGCCTTTATTGGAAGTACCGGCAGTGGTAAGTCGACGTTGATTCAATTGATTCCGCGCTTTTTTGATGTAACGCGTGGCGCAATTAAGCTCGACGGGTATGATGTCCGTGATTATCAACTCAAGGCGTTGCGCCAAAAGATTGGTTTTATTCCGCAAAAAGCGGTGTTGTTTACCGGAACAATTGCGGAGAACTTGCGTTATGGGAATCCAAATGCAACTGATGATGAATTGTGGACAGCTTTGAAAATTGCCCAATCAGATACCTTTGTTGCTGAAAAACCAGACGGCTTACAGACTTATTTAGCTGAAGGTGGGAGTAATTTATCGGGTGGTCAAAAGCAACGCTTGGCAATTGCAAGAGCGATCGTTCGGCGGCCAGCGCTTTATATATTTGATGATAGTTTTTCAGCATTAGATTATAAAACGGATGCAGCATTACGTAGTGCGTTGAAGTCAATTACCAAAGAAACAACGGTGCTGATTGTGGCCCAACGTGTTGGCACTATCATGAATGCTGATCGGATTGTTGTCTTAAATGAAGGCCAAGTGGTTGGTATTGGGACGCATCGTGAATTATTAAGCGATAACGAGATTTATCGAGCAATTGCGGCATCACAGTTATCACAGGAGGAACTCAATGAAGAATATTAGAGAACTTAAACGGCTAATGCGCTACATTGGGCCGTATCAAGTGACATTTTGGCTGGCCATTACTGCCACCGTCATTTCGGTGCTTGCTAATGCACTGTGGCCAGTTATTATGGGGCTGGCCATTACTGAAATTAGTCGTAATTTAGCACAACATGTTGCGATTAATTTTAGTTATATCACAAAAGTCATTGCGCTGATTCTGAGTTTTGCGCTGTTATATCAAGTGACGATGTTTTTAGGCTCGTTTTGGATGACCCGATCTGTTCAACGGGCCATGCGCGATTTGCGGCGCGATATTGACTTGCAAATTAATGCGCTACCAGTTCGTTTTTTTGATTCGCAACAACAAGGTAATATCTTATCACGGGTGACCAATGACGTAGACGCGATTACAAATGCCCTACAACAGAGCTTAATTCAAGTTGTAACTTCTATTTTGGGCATTATCACGGCCGTTATCATGATGATTACGATCAATATCTGGATGGCGCTTTTATCATTGATAATGATTCCAGCATCATTATTGATTTCAAGGCGAATCATCCAGAAATCGCAACCGTATTTTAAGGGGCAACAAAATACGTTAGGTGAAATGAACGGGTTCGTCCAAGAAAATTATGGTGGTTTCAGTGTTTTGAAACTATATGGACAAGAAGAACGAGCGATTGCTGATTTTGCAGAAATTACGGATCGTTTGACGGATTATGGCTTCAAGGCTGCCTTTGTTTCAGGCTTGATGATGCCATTAGTTGGGCTAACGACGAATATGACATACGCTGGGATGGCAACATTAGGCGGTTATTACGTCTTACACGGTGTTATTTCCGTAGGTAATTTACAAGCTTTCATCCAGTACATTTGGCAAGTTAACCAACCGATTTCACAGATTACGCAGTTGTCCGGTGTGATTCAATCAGCCGCCGCGGCAACTGGTCGTGTATTTGAGATTTTAGATGAACCAATCGAAGCAACTGATAAGGAAACGGCCTCATTGCCAGCCGTTGTTCAAGGTAAAGTTGAATTTGATGATGTCAGTTTCAGCTATCATCCAGATAAGCCGTTGATTCGGCATTTGAACTTTACCGCTAATCCCGGTGACAAGGTAGCGATTGTTGGACCGACTGGTGCCGGGAAGACAACGATGATCAATTTGTTAATGCGCTTTTATGATGTCACTTCTGGAACCATTCGAATTGACGGGGTGGACACGAAGCAATTAAGTAAGCAACAAGTCCGTTCTCAATTTGGGATGGTACTTCAGGACGCTTGGTTATATCATGCTTCAATTACGGATAATATTCGTTTTGGGAAACTTGATGCGACAGAATACGAAGTTGTTGATGCGGCCAAAACAGCTAATGTTGATCATTTTATCCATACGCTACCAAATGGCTACCAAATGACCATTGATGAAGAAGCAAGTAACGTTTCGCTTGGGCAAAAGCAACTGTTGACGATTGCCCGGGCGGTAATCGCCGATCCAAAGATTTTAATCTTAGATGAGGCAACGAGCTCTGTTGATACACGCCTAGAAGGTTTATTGCAAAAAGCAATGGAAAAAGTAATGCAAGGGCGAACTAGTTTCGTAATTGCCCATCGCCTATCGACGATTCGCGATGCGGATTTGATTTTAGTGATGGAACATGGCCAAATTGTTGAGCAAGGCACCCATGATTCACTATTAGCAGACGGTGGCGTATATGCTAATTTATATAACAGTCAATTTGCTGATACACCAGAAGCTGCAAAAGCGTAAAAAAGCGTGCTTGAAATCTCTGTTAAAAGATTTCAAGCACGCTTTTATTACGTCCTTTTCATACCATATTCTCGAATCTAGCACAGCAGGTCAATTGAAAAGGCCTTCTTATTCAATAATAAGTAGATCGTCGGGTGCTGCGAATGGGTCTTGCTTGTTAATGTGATCGAAGAATAAGATGCCATTTAAATGATCAATTTCGTGTTGACACACAATGGCTGGATAATTTTTTAAGCGAATTTTGTGGCTTTCACCGTCTAAATCTTGATATCGGAGGGTAATCCGATCAGGACGAGGCACAAAGCCGGGTACTTCACGATCGACTGATAAACAGCCTTCGCCTTCAGCAAGCGCTGCGTTTTGAACCGAGTGGCTGATAATTTTAGGGTTGATAATTACATCTTTGAAAATAGGTTCGTCCGGACCGGGAACTAAGACCGCGGACATTTGTTTTGAAACATCCACTTGCGGAGCAGCTAAGCCGACCCCTGCTCGCAAATGATATTTCTCAGCAAGTTCAGGATCTTGGCTATTTTCCAAGAAGGCCATCATGTCAGCAGCAAGTTGTCGCTCTTCATCTGATAGCGGAAAAGTGACGGGTTCAGCTATTTTTCTAAGTGTTGGATTACCCTCGCGGATAATATCTTTCATTAATATCACAGTTAAGACCTCCGATTAATTCGTCATTCACTATTTTAGCACAATTTAAATTAAAACGGAATGAATTGCTTGACCTGTTGAAACAAAACAGGTACTATATGTGTATAGATATATTGCTTTTCCGTTAGGTGAGGCTCCTATATGAACAAACGCTACTACTCAGAAACATCGAGAGATGCCAATTGAGTCAACTGAAACTGCCAATGAAGGCTTTTTCTAACGTAGCTGAACATGCTTTCTACGTCATATAGTGCTAAAACTGAACGATTGGGAACGCCATGATGAATGGATGACGCTCAATTGTTGTGCGTCTTTTTTTATTGGATGAAGCGGTATACCTAAATTTAAAGTCGAGAAAGTCTGGTGAGTAAAATGATAAAAACAGCTGAAGGACCTGTAAGTAGTAGCGATAGTGATCATTCGAGGTGGTCTGTCATTTTACTGCCAGCATTCGGCTAGCGGTTTACGACGACTTCCTCAAGAAGGAAGGAGTGGCGAACGCGATGCACAAGAAATTACAAAAAGACGTTAACATCAACGGGATTACAAGCAGTGGGATGTTAATGCGTTTATTGGCAACTCGGCCAAGTGGCTTAACAACTGTCGAAGCTGCTAAAAGAGAAAGTGTATTAGAAAATTCACAAGTACAAGTCAGCGTTATGCGTGATGGTTTCTTACGCTTAATCAATGCTGATCAAATTGTACCAGGTGACATTTTAGTATTGGCTACTAGTGAAAAAACCCCTGTAACAATCGCGACAATTAACAAAGATGTTAACGTTGTCGAAGCGGGAGAAACAGTTACCGAAATGGTACACGGTGTTGTGTTAGATGCAACGATTGGCGCTAAAACGCAAACGACTAAAGTTAAAACCGGCAGTCCTTTTATGATGGCGGTAGCTGCATTAGTTTCATTTTGTGCAGTATTGGCGGTTAATCAATTTGCATTCATGGGCTTGGCAACATTAGTTGTTGGGTCAATGTTGTTAACAATGATTAAGCTCGTCAGCTTTGGGCAGATAACGGTTGCTTTTAATTTAAATGTTTTACGAGTCAGTGAACAATATACGCAAGTTAGTCAACTAATTAAACCAGTAGTCAGAGTGTCACAAGAGCTCTTAGTACATGCTGGTAACGCTGAGATACCCCAACCGGTCTTGGCATAGAAATACCCCAACTTAAAATAAATGATGAGTCCGCTATGGCGGGCTCTTTTTTTGTGCTTATTACATGCTATTATATAACAGAAATCGAAATTTAATTATAACAGAAGTAGAACAGCGATAAAAATCAATTAACTAGTGATTAGATTCACATACAATGAAAACTAATGGTAACGTAAGTTGGCTAATATCGTTTATAAAACGCTTGCATTTCGTGATGCGAAATGCTAAATTAGACTTGTAAAGATGATTAATTAATACAGATATTAGCAGTCAATAAAACAGTTTTTTGAAGAGGAGATATGGATACTATGGCCAATAATAAAGCTGCCGTTAATTTTGAAAAGTTATTGAGCGATGAGAGCCACGATTTTAAGACCGTTCAAATTTTAGATGAAACTGGCCAAATTGTTCATCCGGAATTAATGCCGGATCTCAGTGATGACCAATTGGTTGAACTGATGCAACAAATGGTTTGGTCGCGCGTGCTTGATCAACGAGCAACTGCTTTGAACCGCCAAGGTCGCTTAGGGTTTTATGCACCAACCGCAGGGCAAGAAGCAAGTCAATTGGCAAGTAATTTTGCGATGACTAAAGACGACTTTTTGTTCCCTGGGTACCGTGATGTGCCGCAATTAGTGCAGCATGGACTACCGCTATCACAGGCATTTCTATGGTCTCGTGGTCACATTGATGGTAACAAGTATCCCGAATCTTTGAAAGCTATGCCGCCACAAATTATTATTGGTGCACAATATATTCAAGCAATGGGCGTTGCAGTCGGGATGAAGAAACGTCAATCAGCCAATGCTGTTTACGTTTATACCGGTGATGGTGGAACTTCGCAAGGTGACTTCTATGAAGGGTTAAACTTTGCGGGGGCTTTTAAAGCACCAGCTATTTTCGTTGTTCAAAATAACGGCTTTGCCATTTCGGTCCCACGCGAAAAGCAAACAGCTGCTGTAACCCTGGCTCAAAAAGGGGTAGCAGCTGGGATTCCTGCTGTTCAAGTTGATGGGATGGATCCATTAGCAGTTTATGAAGTGATGAAAGAAGCACGTGCTTTTACAACTGCTGGCAACGGCCCTGTTTTAATTGAAACGTTAACCTATCGTTACGGACCACACACATTATCAGGGGATGACCCAACCCGCTATCGAACTAAAGAAACAGATGATATTTGGTTGAAACGGGATCCACTGGTTAGAATGCGGCGCTTTTTGACCGATAAAGGACTTTGGTCCCAAGATCAAGAAGATCAATTAATTGAACAAGTTAAAACAGATATTAAAGCGGCAATCAACGAAGCTGATGCAGCACCTAAACAAAAAGTGACAGATTTCTTGAAGGTTACATTTGAAGATCAACCACAAAATGTTAAAGAACAAATCGCAGAATACAGTGCAAAGGAGTCGAACTAAGATGGCACAAAAAACGATGATTCAAGCAATTACAAATGCGCTGGATTTAGAACTTGCGGATGATAAAAACGTCTTGATTTTCGGGGAAGATGTTGGTAAGAACGGCGGGGTTTTCCGAGCGACTGAAGGGTTACAAGCTAAACATGGTGAAGACCGCGTTTTTGATACACCGTTGGCTGAATCGGGGATTGGTGGTTTATCAATCGGTTTAGCGTTAGAAGGATTCCGTCCTGTACCGGAAATTCAATTCTTTGGCTTTGTATTTGAAACAATGGATTCAATCGCTGGTCAGATGTCACGAACCCGTTATCGAATGGGGGGCACACGTAACATGCCAATCACGATTCGAGCACCGTTTGGCGGTGGCGTGCACACACCAGAATTACATTCAGATAATTTTGAAGGAATGATTACGCAAATTCCAGGAATTCGTGTGGTTGTGCCAAGCAATCCATATGATGCCAAGGGCTTATTAATTGCTGCGATTCGTTCAAACGATCCTGTTTTATATCTTGAACATATGAAATTATATCGGTCGTTCCGTGAAGAAGTGCCGGATGAATCCTACACAGTGCCACTTGACAAAGCGGCTGTGGTTACTGAAGGGACGGACGTTTCCATCATTACTTATGGTGCAATGGTGAGAGAAGCTGTTAAAGCGACCGAAAATCTAGCTAAAGAAAATATTAAAGCTGAAGTTATCGATTTACGGACGATTGCCCCATTAGATGTTGAAACAATTGTTGCTTCAGTCGAAAAGACCGGGCGGGTAGTCATTGTTCAAGAAGCACAAAGACAAGCTGGTGTTGGGGCACAAGTTGCTTCTGAAATTTCAGAACGGGCGGTTCTCTCATTGGAAGCCCCAATTGCGCGTGTTTCCGCACCAGATACGCCATTTCCATTTGGACAAGCTGAAGCAACTTTGTTGCCAAATGCAACTGATATTGAAAACAAGGTCAAAGAGGTTATTAACTTTTAGTCGATAACGAAAGAAGGGACGTTAGACGTATGGCATATCAATTTAAGTTACCAGATATTGGTGAAGGGATTGCAGAAGGCGAAATTCAAAAATGGATGGTTGCAGAAGGCGACACCATCCAAGAAGACGATGTTTTACTTGAAGTTCAAAATGACAAATCGGTCGAAGAAATCCCATCACCTGTTAGTGGGAAAATAGTTAAAATTTTAGTAAGTGAAGGTGAAGTAGCAACGGTCGGGCAAGGATTGGTTGAAATTGACGCACCGGATGTTGAAGACAATGACACACCAAGTACCACTGAATCTACTGGGACAGCGGCTGCTGAACAGCCAACTAATGGCATTTACCAATTTAAATTACCAGATATTGGTGAAGGGATTGCCGAAGGTGAAATTCAAAAATGGGCGGTTGCCGAAGGCGATACCATTCAAGAAGACGATGTTTTACTTGAAGTTCAAAATGACAAATCGGTCGAAGAAATCCCATCACCCGTTAGTGGGAAAATAGTCAAAATTTTAGTAGGTGAAGGTGAAGTGGCAACGGTCGGGCAAGGACTGGTTGAAATCGATGCACCGGGTCATAATTCTGCTGCAAGTGTGGCATCGTCTGGCCAAGCGCCAGTTGCAGCATCAGCTAAAACAACGGTCCCAAGTCGGCAAACAGTAGTTGCGATTAGTGATCAAAATCGGCCGATTTTAGCAATGCCATCCGTTCGTCAATTTGCACGAGAAAACGATGTTGATATTAGTCAAGTGCCAGCTACTGGCAAACATGGTCGGATTACTAAAGACGATGTGCAAAACTTCATGCAAAACATTCCAGCGAACCCAGCTCCTGCTGAAAAAGCATCAGCCCAATCAACGCCGCCAACTGCCCAATCAGTTGCTGCGACAACGACCGCATCGGCGATCCCAGAACGGGAAACACGTGAAAAGATGTCACCAACTCGTAAGGCAATTGCCAAAGCAATGGTGACAAGCAAGCACACTGCGCCACACGTTACTTTATTTGACGAAGTAGAAGTGTCTAAATTGATGATGCACCGTAAGAAATTTAAGGATGTGGCCGCTAAGAAGACTATTAAGTTAACCTTCTTACCATACATTGTTAAAGCCTTGGTGACTGTCTTGCGCGATTTCCCAACTTTGAACGCGTCAATTGATGATGCAACCAACGAAATTGTTTACAAACACTACATTAATATCGGGATTGCAACAGATACAGATCATGGCCTTTATGTGCCAAATATTAAGGATGCTGATAGTAAGAGTGTTTTTGCCATTGCTAAAGAAATTAGTGAGAATACGCAAAAAGCGGTGGACAACAAGTTGAAACCAGCCGAAATGAGTGGTGGTTCAATGACGATTAGTAACATCGGCTCAATTGGTGGTGGTTGGTTTACACCGGTTATCAATTATCCAGAAGTAGCGATTTTGGGTGTGGGCCGGATTGGGACAGAACCGATTGTCAACGCTGATGGTGAACTAGCTGTTGGTAAAGTCTTGAAATTATCACTATCATTCGATCATCGTTTAATTGATGGTGGGACTGCGCAACGTGCCATGAACGAATTAAAAGAATTATTAGCTGATCCAGAGCTATTATTGATGGAAGGATGATTTTAAATGGTTGTAGGTGATTTTGCAATTGAATTAGATACCGTAGTCATCGGTTCGGGACCTGGGGGCTATGTTGCGGCAATTCGCGCGGCTGAAATGGGTCAAAAAGTAACCGTGATTGAACGTGAAACAATCGGTGGTGTGTGTTTAAATGTTGGCTGTATCCCTTCCAAGGCTTTGATTGCTGCTGGCCATCGACTACAAGCGACGAAGGATTCTGCTGTCTTTGGTGTGACGACTACTGGGGCGACGTTGGATTTTGCGAAGACGCAAGCTTGGAAGCAACACGAGGTTGTTGAAAAACTAACTGGCGGTATTTCAATGTTGTTCAAAAAACACAAGATTGATGTGTTGGATGGCGCAGCCTTTTTGGTAGACGAACATAGCTTACGCGTGATTAAAGAAGAAAGTGCGCAAACGTACAGTTTTAAAAACTTAATCATTGCTACTGGTAGTCGCCCAATCGAAATTAAGGGTTTCAAATTTAACAAACGGGTCATTGATTCAACGGGCGGCCTAAGCTTAACCGAAGTGCCAAAGGAATTGGTCGTTATCGGTGGCGGTTATATTGGTTCAGAACTTGCTGGGGCCTATGCAAATTTAGGCGCCCACGTGACGATTCTCGAAGGGACAGCGTCAATTTTACCCAACTTTGAAAAAGACATGGTACAACTAGTGACAAAGAACTTTAAGGCAAAAGGCGTCGATGTGATTACTGGTGCCATGGCGAAAGAAGCGATTGAAACCGATCAAAACGTGACGGTTAAATACGAAGTCGAGGGTAAAGAAGAACAACTCGTTGCTGACTATGTGATGGTAACGGTTGGTCGGCGGCCAAACACTGATGAAATGGGATTGGAACAAGCCGGCATCAAGATGGCTGATCGGGGCTTGATTGAAGTCGATCAACAAGGACAAACTAATGTTAAAGGCATCTATGCAATTGGTGATGTGGTTGCTGGAGCAGCTTTAGCGCATAAAGCAAGTTATGAAGCCAAAGTTGCGGCAGAAGCTATTGCTGGTAAGAAAGTAGCGGTTGATTATCATGCAATGCCTGCCGTTTGTTACACGGATCCTGAATTGGCGACGACGGGGCTAACGGTTGCTGAAGCTAAAGCCAAAGGGATTAATGCCAAAGGGTTCAAATTTCCATTTGCAGCCAATGGTCGTGCCTTATCCTTAGCGGATGCAGAAGGTTTTGTACGGTTAGTCACGAACGTAGACGATAACACAGTCCTTGGCGCTCAAGTGGCCGGCGTTGGTGCGAGTGATTTAATTTCTGAATTGACATTAGCGGTTGAGTCAGGAATGAACGCAGAAGAACTTGCTTTAACGATTCATCCGCATCCAACGTTAAGTGAAGCAATCATGGATGATGCCGAATTAGCATTAGGCTTACCAATTCATATTTAAAAAATAGTTAGAATAACGACGCACCAGTGGAGTGCGCCGTTTTTTTGATGTTGCTGTTTCTAAAAGGAATCGACAGCCCCTAAAAAAATGCGTTATAATATGAGAGATTAAAGGTATCAGTTGAATTGAAACTGGTGCAAATTTATGTAAAATTTAGGAGCGTTTATGCAAACGAACTATAGCTATCCCATAGAACCCGACTGGACGTCCGCTGAAGTTGTCCAAGTCATGCGATTATATAATCTCGTTGAACAAGCTTATGAATTCGGCGCGAAAGTGACCGATTTACAAGCTGCTTATCGCGATTTCAAAGTGATCGTTCAAAGCAAGATGCAAGAAAAACAAATTGATAAGGCCTTTTCAGAAGCGTCGGGCTATTCAATCTATCGGTGTATGCAGGCTGTCCAAAAGACTAGCCGCACCCAAATTAAAATGACGCCTAATGAGTGAAAGTGGATGAAAAAATGGAACAAGAAGCATTGTATCGGTTGAGTCGTTCGCTACAAAAGTGGATCCTTGAAGCAGCAGCTTATACCCGGATACAAATTAAACAACCGTTAACGGTTAGTACTAAGTCGGGACCTAATGATTTAGTGACTAATGTCGATTGTGCTAATCAAACTTTTTTAGCTGAGAAGATTAAGACGGCTTATCCGAACGCACAATTAGTCGGTGAAGAAGGTGCTGGTGAGGTACCTGATGATTGGCAACAGGGGCTAACTTTTTTTATTGATCCGATTGATGGTACCATGAATTTTGTGAAACAACGAGCGAATTTCGCCATTATGATTGGTGTTTATGAAGATGGGCAGCCACTATTTGGGGTTATTTACGATGTAATGGCTGATCAATTATTCTGGGGTGGTCCGCAGTTGGGCATATTCGAAAACGAAGCTGCCCTCAAACACGCTGTTGATGAACCGTTGCAAGACGGTTTGATCTGCGTCAATACCCGGATGATGGTCACCAATGAAGCACACTTACAAGCAGTCTTGTACCATAGCTCTGGCGTTCGGATTTACGGGAGTGCTGGTATCACGTTTGCCCATTTATTGAAAGGCCAAGTGCAAGCTTATATCTCGAAATTAGCGCCATGGGATATTGCTGCAGGACGTGTTTTAGCTGAGACACTAGGATTTCAAGTTTTACAATTTGATGGTCAACCGATTTCCATGACACAAAAAGAAGGGATGATTATCGCGCCAAAGCAAGCAATACAAGAAATTATCACGATTATGAATGGTTCAAATGACTAAAGATAATTAAATTTTCATGAAAAAAACTTGCGTATTTTCAAAAAAACGCTAATATAAGAAGCACAGTCCATTTTTTTATGGTAAAATAATAGCCTGTATACATGAGATAAACAACACTAGTCACGTCACTAGCGAGAGGAAGCTGAAACACTTGAAAAAAAGAGAAGACATTCGCAATATCGCAATTATCGCCCACGTTGACCACGGTAAAACAACTTTAGTTAACGAAATGCTAAAACAATCAGATACATTGGATGGCCATGCAGAAATTTCTGACCGTGCAATGGATACAAATGATATCGAAAAAGAACGTGGCATCACAATTCTTTCAAAGAATACGGCTGTTAAATATAACGGTAAACAAATCAACATCTTAGACACACCAGGTCATGCTGATTTCGGTGGTGAAGTAGAACGGATTATGAAAATGGTTGACGGTGTATTATTAGTCGTTGACGCTTTTGAAGGTACAATGCCACAAACTCGTTTTGTTTTGAAAAAAGCATTGGATCAACATTTAACACCAATCGTTGTTATCAACAAAATTGATCGCCCCGGCGCGCGGCCTGAAGAAGTGGTTGATGAAGTACTTGAATTGTTCATTGAACTTGGTGCTGATGAAGATCAACTTGAATTCCCAGTTGTCTATGCAAGTGCGATTAACGGGACATCAAGCCTTGAATCAGATTTAGATACACAAGCACATACAATGGATCCCATTTTTGACACAATTTTAGAGACAATTCCAGCACCAATTGATAATAGTGACGAACCACTTCAATTCCAAGTGGCGATGTTGGATTACAATGATTATGTTGGCCGGATTGGGATTGGCCGCGTTTCTCGCGGGACAATCAAAATTGGTGACCAAGTTTCTGTTTTGAAACTGGATGGTTCTGCCAAAAACTTCCGCGTAACTAAGATTTTTGGTTTCATCGGGTTAAACCGGGTTGAAATCGAAGAAGCCAAAGCTGGCGATTTAATCGCTGTTTCAGGGATGGAAGATATCTATGTTGGGGAAACTGTGACACCAGTTGACCATCAAGAAGCATTGCCAATTCTTCGCATTGACGAACCAACTTTACAAATGACATTTGCTGCTAATGATTCACCATTTGTTGGTCGTGAAGGTGAATTTGTTACGGGCCGTAAGATTGAAGAACGTTTACGTCATCAACTACACACTGACGTTTCACTTCGTGTTGAAGATACTGATAAAGCCGGCGCTTGGATTGTTTCAGGGCGTGGTGAGTTACATCTTTCAATCTTAGTTGAAGAAATGCGTCGTGAAGGTTTTGAATTACAATTATCACGTCCAGAAGTTATTTATCGTGAAATTGATGGTGTTACTTGCGAACCTTTCGAAATGGTTCAAATCGATACGCCTGACCAATATACAGGTTCAGTAATCGACTCAATGGCCCAACGTAAAGGTGAAATGCAAAACATGGAAAGTGATGCCAATAACCAAACGCGGATGACTTTCTTAGCACCTTCACGTGGTTTAATCGGGTATTCAACAGAATTCTTAACGATGACTGGTGGATACGGAATTATGAATCACACCTTCGAAAAATACATGCCAGTGATTAAAAACTGGGAACCAGGTCGCCGTAATGGTGCATTAGTTTCAATCAATGCTGGTTCATCAACAACTTATAGTTTACAATCAGTTGAAGATCGTGGCCAATTATTCATTGGCGCTGGCGTTGATGTTTATGAAGGGATGATTGTTGGTCAAAACAGCCGTGATACAGATATCGCCGTAAACGTTACTAAGGGTAAAAACTTAACGAATACGCGTGCTTCTGGTAAAGATCATTCAGCTGCCATCAAGACCCCTAAACAAATGTCGCTTGAAGAATCAATTGAATTCTTAAACGATGACGAATACTGTGAAGTAACGCCTACTTCGGTTCGTTTACGTAAGAAGATTCTTGATACCAATATGCGTCAAAAAGCTGACAAGAAACGTAAAAAAGGTTAAGCATTAAAAACTATCAGAGGTCGCCAACTGGCGACCTCTTTTTTGTGCGTAAATATGGTATAATAACGAGCAGAGTATGCTTTTTAATAACGAATAGGTAGGCGTAAATTATGATTGAACAAGAAACAACAGCTTATCGCACTTTAGAAGCGGACGCTCTACGCATTGAGCAACTGTTGGGTGCTCAAATTGATGCACTTTGTATGAGTCAATGTCCGGTTATTGAAGAAGTCATTGATACCCAATTATTTGGTTTTTCGCGCGAGGTTGATTTTGCAAAACGAATGCAACTGATTAGTGCAACACAGGGCGCAACTTTGATGCGTGAATTAGAAGAACGGGTTAATCAAATTGGTATGCAGGCTGGGCAAGGGCAGAGTGAATACGAACGAAATAGAAATTAGGTGTAACTGTGTGGAAAAAAATTCAAAAAAGTAAAATTCAGTATTTAGACTATTGGTTATTGCTGCCATATGTCATCTTATGTGCATTTGGTGCTTTAATGGTCTATTCAGCGAGTTCAGATCTAATGTCGATTCGCGGCATGCAACCAGATGCGTATTTTACCAAGCAATTAGTGTTTATCGCGTTGGGCTTTATCTTGATGATGATCACCTATTTCCTTAAGTTATCCGTTTTAAAAAGTCGATTTTTTCTAAAATGGATGACGTTTGCGGTCTTCGGGGCACTCATTTATTTATTTTTTTTAAGCCGTTTCAGACCAAGTGCAGCGGTTAATGGGGCTACTGCTTGGATTCAGTTGGGACCATTGACCATCCAACCGTCAGAATTTGCGAAGTTATTGATTGTTGTTTATCTTGCTAATATGCTATCACGTAAGGAAAATGAACTGGCCGACGGATTTGTTGATAATTTAAAATTATTCTTTAATCCGCTTGTATTAGTCGCTGGGATTATCTTATTAGTGTTTATCCAACCTGATTTAGGAGGGGCTAGTATCTTGGCGGCTGTGATGGTCGTGATGTTTTTGGGCACTGGGATGGCGTATCGGTACGGTTTTTTGTTGATCACGGCAGTCACAACAACCGTCGTGATTTTATTTAGTATTTTACGGCACTTTAACTTTTCTACTAACGTTAATTCTTATAAGTTCAATCGGATTTTATCGTTTTTACACCCCTTTGAACTAGAAAATATGGGAGGGAGTCAGTTAGTGAATTCCTACTATGCAATTAACAATGGGGGGTGGTTTGGTTTAGGGCTCGGTAATAGTATCCAAAAACGCGGTTACTTACCAGAACCGTATACCGATTTTATTTTATCAATTACCACTGAAGAATTAGGGGTCATTGGAACGCTCATCATTATTGGGTTATTATTTGCACTACTAGCACGAATTTTTTACTTAGGGATTCACGCAACTAAGATGTATCACACTTTATTGTGTTACGGGATTGGAACCATTATTTTTGTGCAAACCTTGTTCAACGTCGGTGGGCTGTTAGGCATCTTGCCGATTACTGGGGTAACGTTACCGTTTATCAGTTATGGGGGATCAAGTATGTTGGTGCTCGCAATGGCATTGGGGATCGTCTTGAACATCAGCGCCCAAGAGAAAAAAGCGGCGCTAACGAATTAGTGGGGTGAAATCATGATTAAAGGTACACGCCGCCTAATCGTTGCATTGCTTATCTGGTTGATCATTCTTTACGGTTGGCCGATTATTCAACCGCCAGTGTTTAATCCGCCTAAGGATGCCCAAGGTCCGTTAACGCAACGATCAATAAAACAAATACCGCACACTAAGACGCAGGGGCCGGCGAAATTAATTAATCAGCCAGCTGAGCAGTTAATTGCAACCTATGGACAACCGGTCGAGCAACAACTGACAGATGAGAATCAACGACGGTGGTTATTTCACCTCGACAGCCGGCAGTATGTTGAAGCATTGATTGATAACCAATCTAATCAGACACAACAAATCATGGTTGTTGGTGCCAATAACGATGTAGCGCCGTTTCATTTCTTTCAAAAACGCGCCGAATTAACTAAAAACGCGGTGCTACCGACGTCACTATCAGTTACGTTACACGAGCAACAGTTTAAGTTGCGGTTAACGCCAGAGCAACACCAACAAACCCCTTTAGTGGCATTTAAAAACCAGACGTTTGCAATTTTGGTGATGCAGCAAGAACGATTGACGGCAATCTTGTATTTAAATGCGAATCGGTTGTTACAAACTGGCTTATATCAGGTTGTTTCAAAAACGCCAGTGCCAGTAGATGAGCTAGCTAAGACACAACAATCGCCAACCGCTGACCAACGACAATTGACTTTGGAGCAAACGGTACAGACACTACGGCAAAATAATGACCAATCTGGACTTGCAATCAATCAATTGCCGTTGCAAAACGCGCAACATTTGATGAGTGAATTAACAAGGACGCCAACGCAGTGGTTAACTAAAAAAGGACTGCGCAATTTGCGTCAAGTGCGCAAACAAGCGGTACATGAGCCGGATGCCTTTTTAACAGCAACCGACTTTAAACAGGCCCCGTTGAAAGCGGCGGGGTTTCCGCGACGCGAGCAATTTTTTTATTGGCCGCAAGGACTTAGTTCGCAAGAGCTATTGTTGGCGCAACAGCAGAATCTAGCGCTACAACTTGCAATTAATAATCCAAACTATCAGCACTTAACACTCTTGTGTACCGATGAACAAGCAATGATGATTTTTGACTAAACGTAAAAGGACTGATTAAATGACATTGGAAATCACACAACGTCAAGGGATTGTCGTTTGGCTCTATTCACTACGACAAGTAAAACAGTTACGGCGTTATGGCCTTGTGTATTACACTTCAAAACGAATGAAATATGTTTATTTATACGTAGATCTGGCAGATGCCGAAACTGTGATGCAACGGTTAAAAAAATTGCACTACGTCAAACGAGTGACGCCTTCTGAAAGACCAGCTATTGATATGGATTTTAGTAATCGCGTAGGACGCTCAGACCAAGAAATTGCCGATGCGGCAGAATCAGAGGAGTAATCAGGATGCGAATTATTGCAGGAGAATTCGGGGGTCGCAAGCTAAAGGCGGTCCCCGGGATGAAAACACGGCCTACAACGGACAAGGTTAAAGAAGCGATGTTCAGTATGTTAGGACAATTTTTTGATGGTGGACAAGCACTTGATTTGTACGCCGGTAGCGGTGGTCTGGCAATTGAAGCCGTTTCGCGTGGGATGGATCATGCTTATTTAGTTGACCGTCAATATGCAGCGATTCAAACGATTGAAGAAAACGTTAGTGTCACTAAAATGCCAGAATGTTTTACAATTTGGAAGATGCCAGCTGAAAAGGCATTGGTTAAACTGGCGGATGCAAGGGTTCAATTCGATTTAATCTTATTGGATCCGCCCTACAAGCAACAACAGATGCTACTTCACTTGCAACAATTTGTTGAAATGGATTTATTAGCACCAGATGCGACGATTCTTTGTGAAACAGATACGACAGTTGCTTATCCAACGGATATTCCGCATTACATACTGAAACGGCAACAAAATTATGGCATTACAGAAGTGGCAATTTTTAAATTTATTGGTTAGGAGGCAGTCAAATGCCGAAAATTGCATTGTTCCCAGGGAGTTTTGATCCGTTTACAAATGGGCATCTGGATACTGTTGAACGGGCAAGTCACCTGTTTGACCAGGTGATTATTGCGGTGATGACCAACGCTGCTAAACAACCGTTATTTGACGCAACCACGAAAGTTAAACTGATTGAAGCAGCCACCCACCACTTAGTTAACGTTAAAGTGATGGCCCAATCGAAGACGTTGACAGCAAGATTTGCTAAAGAAGTGGGGGCGCGGTATTTGATTCGTGGTATTCGTAATGCCAACGATTTTGAATATGAGCGGGATATTGCCGCATTGAATCAGACACAAGATGCCGACTTAGAAACGGTGTTATTATTAGCAAAACAAGAGTTTGCTTTTATCTCATCAAGTATGGTGAAAGAAATCGCAACGTTTGGTGGTCAGGTTGGACAATTAGTGCCACCGGTTGTTGCGACTGCACTTGCACAAAAACTAAGATCTGAAAGTGATTAATATGAATAAAAATAAACGTTTATTAAAACATCTCCTATGGATTATCGGCTTAATTGTGTTATTTGCTTTTTGTTTGATTCCAACGCATTATTATGTTGAGGGGGTCGGTTCGGCTGAAAATACCAACCAGTTTGTTAAAGTGAATGGTCAACGAGATTCGCAAAAGGGGCATTTTATGTTAACCACTGTTGGGATTCAAGGTCCAGTAACGGGTTTACAACTGCTGTTGTCTAAAACGCAACCCTTCACGGAAATTATTAGTCGTGATGAACTAATGGGTGATGATGATACTGAAGCGTATGATCAGATTCAAAAATATTACATGGAAAGTTCAATTAATTTTGCGATTGAAGCGGCTTATCAAAAGGCGCATCAGGAATACCACACTCAATATCTTGGGGTCTATGTAATGTCAATTTTAGATAATTCAGCCTTTAAAAAAGACTTGGTCGTAGGTGATACAATTACGGCAATTGATCAGCATCATTTTAAGAGTGCGAATAAGTTCGTCAAGTATGTTCAAGGACTAAAAGTGAATCAAAAGGTCACAATTAGCTATGAACATAACGGTCAGCACAAGACTGCAACCCGTAAATTAATTAAATTACCTAAATCTCGCTACGCTGGTTTGGGGATTACACTGACGGATCACTCAAAAATTGTGACAAAGGTGCCGGTTAAGGTTAATGCAGGTGAAATTGGTGGCCCTTCTGCAGGCTTGATGTTTACCTTACAGATTTACAATCAATTAACGAAACAAAACTTAACAAAAGGGCGTAAGATTGCCGGAACGGGAACCATGGCGCCTGATGGGACAGTCGGGCCAATCGGTGGGATTGATAAGAAGGTCCTGATTGCTAGTCAAGAAGGTGCTAAAGTCTTTTTCGCACCTGATGATCCAGTGACCAAAGCAATTCTAAAGGTAGAGCCCCACTATCAAAATAACTATGCGATTGCCAAAGCAGCCGCTCGAAAAATTGGCACGAAGATGAAAATCGTTCCTGTCAAAACCTTGGACGATGCATTGAATTATTTAGCGCAACATTAAAAAATTTGTCGATTTGTAAGAATCGGCAAATTTTTTTTGCGTTTTGGGGTAATTAGGGATAAGGAGGTGGCGAAAATGTGGCGGGACTATTGGCAACGGTATCGCAGATTCTGGTGGGCCCCTTGTTTAGTGATAATCTTGCTTGGTGGTGGCTTATTTTGGCAACATAGCCGACAACAACGGTTTCTATCAACCAATCAACAGCTGATGGCGCAATCAACTAAGCCAAAAGCGCCGACAAAGCCTGTCAAACAGAAGAAAAGCACTTTAAAGGGCGGGTTTGTCGATATCAAAGGCGCTGTGGCCCACCCAGGGATTTATCCAATCTGTGTTACGAAGACACGCTTGTTTGAGGTGCTGAAGCAAGCTGGTGACGTGACCGACGCAGCGGATACGAGTCAGTTAAACTTAGCACAAACCCTGGTTGACCAACTTGTTATTTATGTGCCAACCAAAGGTGAAGCTGTTCCAGCCGAAGAGTTGGTTAAAGCAGCTGATGAACCGCATAAGTCAACAGCAACGCATGCTAAGAGTCAATCAGGGGTAACAACAGAGGCAACGGCGACTAAAATAAATCTTAATCAGGCAGATGCAACACAATTACAAACGCTAAACGGTATTGGCCCTAAAAAAGCTGAACAAATAATTGCCTACCGGGATGAACAAGGGCAGTTTAAACAAATTGAAGATCTTCAAAAAGTTGGGGGAATTGGGCCGAAAACGTTCGAACAATTACGGCCACAAATTTGTGTTAATTAGTTTGTGAATGGTCTTTTTTTGCTATACTAAAACTATTAACGTTAGAGGGGGAATTCGTGTGTCAGAAAAGAGAATGCCGTGGAATCAATATTTTATGCTTCAGTCGGTTTTATTGTCGATGCGCAGCACGTGTCCGCGATTATTTGTGGGGGCGTTAGTGGTTCGTAATCGGCGAATTATTGCAGGAGGCTATAACGGTTCCGTGGCACATGAAAGTCATTGTATTGATGTCGGTTGTTTATTACGGGACGGGCATTGTTTACGGACGATTCACGCCGAGATGAACGCATTGACGCAGTGTGCCAAGTTTGGCGTACAGACGGAAGGTGCTGAGATTTATGTCACCCATTTTCCGTGTCTTCAATGTACTAAATTAATTATTCAAGCTGGGATAAGTAAAATTCATTATCAAAAGGATTACCATAACGATGAATACGCGTATGAATTGATTGAAAAATCCGGCATTGAATTAGATCAAGTCGATTTAACGGCCAATGACGCCAACACCCTCGTTAACTTTTTGGAGAATGAACAAACTGCTGAGTGATTAAGAATAATTGGATTTATCCAGTTATTTGTTTAGCGAGTTTAAATGCGTTACTCCTCGGACAAGCACCGCTCTTTTTTAGTTGTCTTTTAATAGTGTGTCTGCTGCGACTATGGTGTTTACACCAACCGGCACTGTTACTGGTCAGTGGATTGGTGTTAGGTTTAGGTGGTTGCCGTTTTTGGCTAGCACGGTGCGCATACGAACAGCCGGTTAGACCAAATAATCAAGTGTATAAAATTCAACCCGATACAATCAAAGTAGCTGGTGATCGCATTCAATTAATGGCCCAAGGGCAAACGGATAATCAGTTACTTGTCTGCTATTATCGCTGCCAAAGCCCAATAGAAAAGCGCCAGTGGCAAAGGATACAGCAACCGTTATTGCTAGCTGGAGATATTGAATTGGAACGGATTGCAAGGGCTACAAATCGTAATGAATTTGATTATGCTCAATTTATGGGCCAGCAAAAGCGTTGTTTTTATCAAGCAAACTTAATGGATGGAACGGTTTTTAGACCGATTCCACCACAAGGTTGGCGAGATCGGTTCCACTTGCTTCGCCAGCAAGCATTGATTTATTTACGGCAATTACCGCCGGCGTTGCGATTTCATGCAGAGGCGTTGCTATGTGGTGTTCAAGAATCAGATGGCCAAAGCTACCAGAATGTATTAGGTCAATTGGGGATTATCCATTTATTGAGTTTATCTGGATTGCATGTATTCTACTTGGTTACCATCATTCGTCGACTAGCAACGCTGTGTCGCATCCCACGTGAATGGGTGAATGTTAGCTTGTTTGGTTTACTACCCGTTTATGCTTTATTTGTAGGGGGTGGCACAAGCATTACCCGGGCCATCGGGCTGATTTTATTACGATTGATCTGCGAAGTAAGTCATTTTCAGCAATCGCGCTTAGACAGTTGGAGTTGGGTATTACTGGTCAATCTTTTTTGGCAGCCGTATTTATTGTTAAGTATGGGAGGCTTATTGAGCTATCTAATGGCCTTGGGTCTGATTTACCAACGGCAATCCGGCGCTTTTGCAACGGCCTTTTGGTTAGGCTTGTTAAGTTTACCGGTGTGCTTGCGCTTTAATTATCGTTGGCATGTATTGACAATTCTAATTAACGGGCTGATTGCACCGCTATTTTTACCATTCATGTTGGGATTGATTGTGGTGGCGATTGGTTTATGGCCGGTTAGTCATACAGTAGTTTGGTTAGAAGAAGGTTTGTTAACGACTCTGTATAAAGGCTTAGCCTGGGTGGCGACGTTCCCATATGCGACAATCACGTTTGGTAAAATCCAGCTGATACCACTGTTTTTGATTGTGGTAGTGACGCTATGGTTGATGGCAACTACTAGTCGGCGAGCTAAGTTTGGCTGGTGGGCTGTTATCAGTCTGTATGCCATTAGTTTTATTGGCATACACTTCAATCCAGTTGGCCGAGTGATTATGTTCGATATTGGTCAGGGTGATAGTCTGTTAATTCAACAACCGTTCAATCAGCATAACCTGTTGATTGATACTGGTGGACGTCTAGCTTTACGGCAGAAAAAATGGCAACGACGACCAATTGTTAGTCGAGCGGAAAAAATAACGGTTAACTATCTCTACAGCTGTGGGATTGATCATTTAGAGGCCATCGCATTATCACATCAAGATATTGACCATATAGGGGATTTAGACAAAATCCTGCACCACATCCGGGTTAAGCGGTTGATTTGTGCTGCGGGCTTACCGCAAAACCAGCAATTTCAGCGTCAAATGCGGTCGCATCTTAAAACAGTTGCAATCGAGCCTTATTTGGCGGGTCAGCATTTTATGATTGGACACCAACAGATCAATGTACTAGCCCCAGTAACGGCCGGACCAGGTCGTAATGCTGACTCACTCGTCTTACAAGCCCGAATTGGTGGTGCCAGTTGGTTATTTACGGGTGATTTAGAAAAAGCGGGTGAAGTGGCAATTGTTGATCGTTACCCGCAATTACGGGTTGATTACTTAAAGGTGGGGCATCACGGTAGCCAAACTGCGAGTGATCCCCAAGCAATTGCAGCGTGGCAAGTAAAAGGAGCGTTGATTTCCGCGGGACGCCATAATCGCTATGGGCATCCACATCCTGCGACGTTACGGACTTTAAAGCGCGCAAACGTCCCATTTTGGAACACAGCTGACTGTGGGATGTTAGAATGGCAATACGGGTTCGGTCAAGTGCCAATAATTAAAACAACACTAAAGGATTGTGTCTAGATGAAAACAGAACAACTAAAAGCAGCACTAAATCAAGAGACGTTTGCACCGGTATATCTTGTATTAGGTCAAGAATCGGCGCTCATTGAAGAAGTTAAGGCAATGTTTAAAGCAACCCTTTCGGTCGAAGAGATGACAATGAATTTTGCAAGCTATGATCTCGCCCAGACTGAAGTGGCACGGGCATTAGAAGATGCAGAAGCGGCCCCTTTTTTTGGCGAACGACGAATTGTTTTTATGCAAAATCCGTTCTTTTTGACCGGTGAAAAAGTTAAAACGAAACTTGAGCATGATTTAAAAGGGTTCCAAGCTTACTTGGAAGCACCGCAACCGACAACTGCACTTGTCATTTTTGCGCCTTATGCGAAGTTAGATGAACGCAAGAAAATGGTTAAACAACTGAAGAAGACAGCAACCATCATTGATGTTCAAAAAATTGATGAGCGCCAAGTCCAACAGTTAGTGACTGCTCAACTACATCATAAACAAGTCACGATTGAACCGGCAGCAATGACGTTGCTGCTAAGTAAGACCAATGGTGATTACAGCCAAATAATGGCTGAATTACCCAAATTAATGCTTTATGCGCAACAAAGTCGGGTGATCACTGAAGCGGCTATTAGTGCATTGGTGACAAGTAGTATTGAAGATAACGTTTTTGAATTGGTACCGTTAGTTTTACAAAAGAAGGTTGGCCCGGTTTTAGAGATGTATCACGATTTATTATTGCAAAAAGAAGAACCGCTTAAAATTAATGCCATTCTATTAGGCCAATTTCGTTTGTTGTTGCAAGTGAAAATTCTTTTCGAAAAAGGGTATAGCCAAGGTAATTTGGCGAGTGTTTTGAAAGTTCACCCGTACCGGATTAAATTAGCGCTTCAACAAAGTCGGCATTTTTCTAAGCCAATGCTTGCTCAAGCATATCTCGGTTTAGAAGGTATTGAGGAAAAAATAAAAACTGGTCAAGGTGAAGCAACTTTGTTGTTTGAACTTTTCATGTTACAATTTGCGGCAGAAGATGTTGCTTAAAATTAATAAAAAAGCCCCCACAAACCAAATGGTTGTGGGGGCTTTTTTTGGTGGTTAAATTATTTAGCCATCATTTTGTTTAAGCGTGACTTATCACGGCCAGCTTTGTTGGCGTGGATTAAGCCTTTTGTTGAGGCCATATCGATTGCGCGTGTCGCAGCTTTCAATAGGTCTGCAGCTTCGTCACTGCCTGCTGTTTTAGCAGCTTTGAACTTTTTGATTGCTGAACGCATTGTGCTTAATTGAGAAGCGTTACGTTGGTTAGCTTTTTCAATTGTCTTCACACGTTTCATAGCAGATTTAATTTGTGGCATGTTGTTCACCTCCGATGGGTTTCACTATCTTTATAAAAAAGATTTTAATTTCAACAGTCGTTATTATACCAAAACAGTGAGAGTGATTGCAATAAAAACTTGTAAAGTATTTCAGCTTGACTGCTTGATTAGTTTAAAACTGTCGCTTGCGTTTGACGCTGATATTTAGTACACTTATTAAGTGCTTATTGCACAGGCCTATTACTCTGTTTAGCGACGTTCACCCGACGCTTTACGTTGTTCTAGGCTATTATACTAGAAGGGTGGAAATTAGCATGGCTATTTCACAAGAAAAAAAGAACGAAATTATTAATCAATTTGCTCGTCACGAAGGTGACACAGGTTCAGCAGAAGTACAAATCGCTGTATTGACTGCAGAAATCAACGCATTAAACGAACATTTATCTATTCATAAGAAAGATCACCATTCATATGTTGGTCAAATGAAGAAGATCGGTCACCGGCGTAACTTATTACGTTACTTACGTGAAAGCGATGTTCAACGTTACCGTGAATTAATCAAGAGCCTTGGCTTACGTCGTTAATTCATTTTTAAAAAGCGGATCCGCGATGCGGACCCGCTTTTTTGTGTTCTAAAGGCTTTTAGTAATCAATAGCTGTTAGTTTGTTTAAATTGTGATAAAATATGAAATAGGCTTTAAGACGGATGAGTTTTAAATGAATGAACGACTAGAACAAACAAAATAGTTTGAGAAATTAATTTCTCAAGTGCTAGAGGTGAAAGAATGAGTAACATTAAGATTATGCCGCTTGGCGGTGTTCGTGAAAATGGTAAGAACTTGAACATTGTCGAAGTGGACGACGAAATTTATGTATTAGATTGTGGCTTGAAATATCCAGAAACTGAGTTATTAGGGATTGATATTGTGATTCCTGATATGACCTATCTAGAAGAAAATGCCGATCGCGTTGCTGGAATTTTTCTAACACACGGGCATGCAGATGCAATTGGTGCGCTGCCTTATTTCTTGAAGGAACACGATGTGCCAGTCTTTGGCTCTGAATTAACGATTGCTTTAGCCCAAATTACAGTTAGCAGCGAACCCAAATTACGTAAGTTCCAAAACTTCCACGTCATCGACGCTAATACGGCTATCGATTTCGAACGTGCAACTGTTTCATTTTTCAAAACGACCCATACGATTCCTGGTTCATTAGGAATCGTTGTCAAGACGGACGAAGGACAAATCGTTTACACGGGAGATTTCAAGTTTGACCAATCAGCAATGCCGATGTATCAAACGGATTATGCTCGGTTAGCTGAAATCGGCAAACAAGGTGTTTTAGCGCTTTTGAGCGATTCTGCTAATGCGGAATCACCTTTTGCAACGGCTAACGAACGCGATATTGCTGAATCGATTTTAGAAACGTTTAAATATCAAACTGGCCGGATTATTGTAGCTTCTGTGGCTTCAAATATCATGCGGATTCAACAAGTAATTGATGCGGCTTATAAAACGGGCCGCAAAGTAGTCTTAACGGGGCGTGACTTAGAAAAAATTGTCCGGACAGCAATGAAATTATCAATGATTGTCTTGCCAGATGATGCTATTTTAGGACAACCCAAAGATTTAAAGACACTTGCACCTGAACAAACGGTGATTTTAGAAACCGGTCGAATGGGCGAACCAATTAAGGCGCTTCAAAAGATGGCAACGAGTCATCACCGTTTAATTCATATCGAAGAGGGTGACTTGGTTTACTTAACGACCTCGCCTTCGCATGCGATGGATACCATTTTAGCGAAGACCAAGGATATGGTTTATCGGGCAGGTGGCGAAGTCAAGACAATCGGTGATGATATGCACGCGTCAGGCCACGCCAACAAGAATGACTTGCAGTTAATGTTGAATTTAATGCAACCGCAATTCTTGATGCCTATTCAAGGTGAATATCGTCAATTGGCAGCCCATGCAGACATTGCACACGAAACAGGGATGGCTTACAAAGATATTTTCATCGTGGGTAAGGGCGATATTGTCGCTTATGAAAAAGGTAAGATGCACGTCGGTGGGCAAGTTGATGCAACTGACGTCATGATTGATGGTAGCGGGATCGGCGATATCGGCAATATTGTATTACGTGATCGGAAATTATTATCAGAAGACGGAATTTTTATCGCCGTTGTCACGATTGATCGCAAGAATAAACAGATTATTGCAGAACCTAAAGTTACAGCCCGAGGATTTGTTTACGTCAAGACGAGCAAAGACTTGATGGCTGAAAGTGCGGAAATTATCAAAAAAGCGGTGCAAAATAATCTGGATAACAAAGAATTTGACTGGAGTCATTTGAAACAAGATGTGCGGGAAAATTTAAGCCATTACTTGTATGAACAAACGAAACGCCGGCCGGTAATTCTACCAGTGATTATGGAAATTAATCAAAATCATCGTCGTCAAAGAAAAGATAATAAACCAAAGGCTGAAAAAGCCGCTGAATAACATTGAAACAATAGCGTCTGGATCACGGCAGTTGATTCTAGACGCTATTGTTTTATTCGTTGTCGAAAGGAAGGGATTAAATGGGTGATATTACGCAGTTCCCCAATCAATATGATCGTCTAATTCGGATGGGAAAAGCAGCGTTAAATCAACACCATTGGCAGCAAGCATGCGATCATTTTGAAGCCGCATATCAACTAGAGCAGACATTGTCAGCAAATTTATTGTGGGCGAGTGCGTTGATTGAAGTTGGTGATACGCAAACAGCATTGGCGGTCGTCGAAGAACAACAAGCCGATTATTTACAACAAACGGACTTGGCTCGATTTTACCTTGCATTATTATTAAACAACCACCGGTTTGTTACGGCTAATCAAATATGGGGAGCATTACGGCACGCAACCATTGCGCCTCAAGCTATCAGAACGTTTAAAATGATGATTACAGCTAGTGAATTAGAGTTTCAAGCCAACCATCAAGAAATGATCCGTAAGCAAGCAGAAGGTCTCTATAATCTTACGGCACACCCCTTATCTGAACAGCTTGCTATGTTGACACAAGCTGAACAGTTACCACGGCATGTTTATGTAACCAGCGTTACGCCAGTTTTAATGAATCCATACACGCATGCTTTTGTGAAAGCGACGGTCATTGAAACCCTGGTTCAGCTCAATATTGAACAATCAGTCACGATGCAATGGTTTGAACAGACTAAAACGTTTGTACCTGCTAACACCCAATTGATGGGCGAAAGTAAGACCTTTAACGCAATATTGGCGGCTTTAAATGCGCAATTAGCATCGGAAGACCCCATTTTATTAGCCCAAGTTATAGCGGATGTTAAAATGGGATTTGCATATTTATATCCTTTTGAAGGTGAAATTATCGATGATTCTACAGAGTGGGCACAAGCATGGCTTAAGCAGCTACTGGGTCCGGATTATACGGCATCAGTGGTTATTTCAGAAAAGATACAAGACTGGGTGAAAAAGTTGCAAGAAATGACAGGGAAATTTGATGTTTAGGATAGAAAACACCTAAATATTGCTTTCAAACTGACTTTTTTTAAGCATTAAGTGTTTACAAACGCGCTCATAGCAGATATAATCATTTTTGAATTCTTCAAGTGCAAAAAAACACTTTGATTTTAGCGCTTGAAGTATTATAATATTATGTAAAGGATTATCAGTTTAGTAAATCTAAACACTGATTTTTTCTTGCGAAAATACAGGAGGTTCGTTTTAATGGCAGAAAAAGCACATTACGAAAGAACAAAACCCCACGTTAACATTGGTACTATTGGACATGTTGACCATGGGAAAACAACTTTAACAGCAGCAATCACAAAGATGTTGTCAGACAAAGGCTTGGCTGAAGCTCAAGACTATGCAAACATCGATGCTGCTCCAGAAGAAAGAGAACGTGGTATCACTATCAATACAGCCCACGTTGAATATGAAACAGAAAACCGTCACTATGCACATATTGACGCCCCAGGACATGCTGACTACGTTAAAAACATGATCACTGGTGCTGCTCAAATGGACGGTGCTATCTTAGTTGTTGCTGCAACTGATGGTCCTATGCCACAAACACGTGAACATATCTTACTTGCTCACCAAGTTGGTGTTGACTACATCATCGTCTTCTTAAACAAGACCGATTTAGTTGATGATGACGAATTGACGGACTTAGTTGAAATGGAAGTTCGTGAATTATTATCAGAATACGATTTCCCTGGTGACGATATTCCAGTTATCCGCGGTTCAGCACTTGGTGCATTGAACGGCAATCCTGACGACGTTAAAGCTGTTGAAGAATTGATGGCTACTGTTGATGAATATATCCCAACACCAGAACGTGACACAGACAAACCATTCTTAATGCCTGTTGAAGACGTATTTACGATTACTGGTCGTGGTACTGTTGCTTCAGGTCGTATCGATCGTGGCCAAGTTACTGTCGGTGACGAAGTTGAAATCGTTGGTTTGAAAGACGAAGTTGCTAAGACAACTGTTACTGGTTTGGAAATGTTCCGTAAGACATTGGATAAAGGTCAAGCCGGCGATAACGTTGGTGCTTTATTACGTGGTATCGACCGTGATAGCATCGAACGTGGTCAAGTTTTGGCTAAACCAGGTTCAATTCAAACTCACAAGAAATTCAAGGGTGAAGTTTATATCTTAAGCAAGGACGAAGGTGGTCGTCATACACCATTCTTCTCAAACTATCGTCCTCAATTCTTCTTCCATACAACTGATGTTACAGGTGTTATCGAATTGCCAGAAGGTGTCGAAATGGTTATGCCTGGCGATAACGTAACATTTACTGTTGAATTAATCTCACCAGTTGCTATCGAAAAAGGTCTTAAGTTCACTGTTCGTGAAGGTGGCCGTACTGTTGGTGCCGGTGTCGTTAGTGAAATTATCGACTAATATTCAACCTAGTTGAATCGAAAAACTCGTGGTGTAAAAGCTGCGAGTTTTTTTGTACCTTTAATTCGATAGCAGTTAGTCGTAAATGACTAAAATGTCGGATTTTATCGCTTTTTAGACCAATAAATATTTACAATTTAGGCTAAATAGTTTATGCTGATTAAGTATGCAATTGATAGATTGTGAATATAACTGTCGGAGGGAAATTATGTCAGCAAAATGGGAAAAAAAGGGCGCCAATGATGGTGAACTAACCTTTGAAATTGATTTAAATAAAATTAGTGAAGGTTTGGACGTTGCGTTCAAACGGATACGTAAAAACATCAACACACCAGGTTTCCGTAAAGGTAAAATGCCTCGTCAAATCTTTAACAAGATGTATGGTGAAGAAGCCCTTTATGAAGATGCTTTAAATGCAATCTTACCAGAAGCTTATGATGCTGCTGTTAAAGAAGCTGCTATTCAACCAGTTGATCAACCACAAATTAATGTTGAAAAAATGGAAAAAGGCGAACCTTGGGTAATTAAGGCTCAAGTTACTGTTAAACCAGAAGTGTCTTTAGGCGACTATAAAGGCTTAGAAGTACCAAAACAAAGCCGTCGCATTACAATCAAAGACGTTGATCAAGAAATTGAAAACCGTCGTGAACGTCAAGCCGAATTAGTATTGAAAGAAGATGCAGCTGCTGAAAACGGCGATACGGTTGTCATCGATTATGCTGGTTCTGTAGATGGCGTACCTTTTGACGGTGGTCAAGCGGACAACTACTCATTAGAACTTGGCTCAAACTCATTCATTCCAGGTTTTGAAGATCAATTAGTCGGTCACAAAGCAGACGACAATGTTGATGTTAAAGTTACCTTCCCTGAAGATTACCAAGCTGAAGAATTAGCTGGTAAAGAAGCAATCTTCAAGGTAACCATCCACGAAGTGAAAGCCAAGGAATTACCTGAATTAGATGACGAATTTGCTAAGGATATCGACGAAAGTGTTGATACATTAGATGAATTAAAAGAAAAAATTCGTGAAGAATTAAAACAACAAAAAAATGCTGCTGCAGATGCGGCTATCCAAGATACAGCCGTTGCTAAAGCAACTGAAAATGCAACAATTGGTGAATTACCGCAAGCAATGATTGACGAAGAAATCAACAGTCAATTACAACAATATTTAGGTAACATGCAACAACAAGGTATCAACCCAGAAATGTACTATCAAATCACTGGTACAACTGAAGATGATTTGAAGAAACAATTTGCTGCTGATGCTGACAAACGGGTTAAGACAAGTCTTGTACTGGAAGCCGTTGTAGAAGCTGAAAACATCGAAGCAACAGATGACGAAGTTGCTGCCGAACTTAAGAGTTTAGCTGAACAATACAACATGGAAGAAGCCGCTGTACGTAGCGTCTTATCAGATGACATGTTGAAACACGATATCGGTGTCAAGAAAGCAATCGAAATCATTGCTGATTCAGCTGTAGAAGTGAAAGACGCTAAATAAGGTCGTCTGATCAATCCAAGCTTTAAATGATGCTAAAAAGCGGGTTCAAGGTGTTTACTTTGGACCCGCTTTTGTATCATTGACGGTGTGCGAGTAATTTTACTTTATTCTAGTCCATAGTTATGCTATAGTCTGAATTACGTTGTAGGGGTGTATTTTAATAACTCACAGCGGTAAGCGGATATCGAGAAAGGGGAGAATCCCAGTATGCTAGATGATACAGAAACAACGAACGGACCCGTAACGTGTTCGTTTTGTGGGAAGTCACAAGATCAAGTGAAAAAGATCGTGGCTGGCCCTGGTGTTTATATCTGTAATGAATGTATTGACCTTTGCAAAGAGATTATTGATGAAGAGTTTAAGGATGAGGCCTTCAGTGACTTATTAGAAGTGCCGAAGCCAAAAGAAATTTTAGCTATTTTAAATGATTATGTGATTGGTCAAACAGAAGCGAAAAAAGCATTATCTGTCGCAGTTTATAATCACTACAAACGGGTCAACCAAATGTCAGTCGCCCAAGAAGGGGACACTGAATTACAAAAGAGTAATATTGCATTAATTGGACCAACTGGTTCCGGGAAGACATTCCTTGCGCAAACATTAGCCCGCATTTTAAACGTGCCATTTGCAATTGCGGATGCCACCACTTTAACTGAAGCGGGTTACGTGGGTGAAGATGTTGAAAACATCCTCTTGAAGCTGTTACAGAATGCAGACTTCGATGTTGATCGTGCTGAACGCGGGATTATTTATATTGATGAAATCGATAAAATTGCCAAGAAGAGCGAAAACGTATCGATCACACGTGATGTTTCGGGTGAAGGGGTCCAACAAGCCCTCTTGAAGATTCTTGAAGGAACAATTGCTAGCGTGCCACCGCAAGGCGGTCGTAAGCATCCACAACAAGAGTTAATCCAAATTGATACCACCAATATTTTATTCATCATTGGTGGCGCCTTTGACGGTATCGAAACGATTGTCAAAAATCGCCTAGGTGAAAAGACAATTGGCTTCGGGAGCAAGAATGGGCAAACTACCAATGAAGATCAAAGTTTGATGCAACAAATCGTAACGGAAGATTTAATGAAGTTTGGGATTATTCCTGAATTCATTGGTCGGATTCCGATTACTGCTGCATTAGAAAAACTGACTGAAGATGATTTGGTGCATATTTTAACTGAACCTAAGAACGCGCTTGTTAAACAATACAGCAAGTTGATGGCCTTGGACAATGTTACCTTAGAATTTACACCAGAAGCACTCCATGCGATTGCACATCTAGCGATTGAACGTAACACCGGGGCCCGTGGTTTACGGTCAATTATTGAAGAAGTTATGATGGATATGATGTTTGATATTCCAAGTCGTGAAGATGTTACGAAGGTTGTCGTAACGAAAGAAGCGGTGGATGGCACTGCTAAACCCCAGCTTTTTCTAGCTGACGGCCAAGAAGCATCATAAAAATCCAAAAACTGCCGGGACAAATTAGCTTTTGTCTTGGCAGTTTTTTGCGTTAAGGGCTTTTAAACGGGGGAATAGCACAATTTAATGCTTCGAAGCCGGTGTGTTAACCACGAAACCAAAGAGATGTCAACGGCGCAATAATTATTTATTTATGCTAAACTAGCATTCGAAGGAAATAATCGGAGGTTATTATGGAAGTACATGATGTTGAAATGGTGATGAGTGCGGTAGCTGCTTCGCAGTACCCAACTGATCAATTACCTGAAATTGCGTTATCTGGTCGTTCAAATGTCGGGAAGTCGTCATTAATCAATAAGTTGATCAACCGTAAGAGCTATGCTCGCACATCTAGTAAGCCAGGTAAGACGCAGACTTTAAACTTTTATCGGGTTGAAAATGAACTTTACTTTGTCGATGTTCCTGGCTATGGGTATGCCAAAGTTTCAAAGAAACAACGGGAAAAGTTTGGGCAAATTATTGAGGCTTATTTAACCAGTCGCTCAAATCTAAAAGGGCTTATTTCATTAATTGATGGCCGTCATGAACCAACTGATGATGATATTGCGATGTACGTGTTCGCTAAATATTATGATATCCCTGTTTTAGTGGTTGCCACTAAGATGGATAAGATTTCAACAGGAAAATGGAATCGCCAAGAAAAGATTATCAAAGAAGCGCTTGATTTTAATCCAGTCGATCAATTTGTTTGCTTTAGTGCCCTTACTGGGGCGGGCAAAGAGCAGGTCTGGGAATGGATTGAAAAGCAATGTGCAATAGGGGGACAAGCATAATGGAATTTAATGACTATCAAAAGTTAGCCAACCGAACGTTATATGGTAATGAACAAGTGTTAACTAACTTAGCTTTGGGCTTAGCAAGTGAAAGTGGTGAAGTAGTTGATATCGTTAAAAAATATGCGTTTCAAGGCCATGAATTAGATGAACAAATAATGTCTAAGAAAATTGGTGATGTACTTTGGTACTTATCACAAATTGCGGAATGGAATAATCTCGACTTTGATAAAGTCGCTCGTGAAAACATCGAACAATTGAAACAGCGTTACCCAGAAAGACACGCCGAATAAAAAAGGGTGCTACCAGCGATGATTAACAGTGAAGATCAGTATGTTTAAACGATAAAAAAGGGCGCTAAGACAAATCAACTTTTGTCTTAGCGCCCTTTTTGACGTTATCGGAACCGTTTATTTCTTTTCTTTTTGTTTGGCAGCTTCTTTTTTTAATTTATCAGCCGTTTTTTCAACTTGTGTTTCAACTTTTTGGCGTTCTTCTGGTAATGATGCAAATTTATCGAATAAACCAGTTAAATCGGTTCTGTTAGTGACTTTTAAGCCCATCCTAATCCCTCTTTTCTAATTTGCATCTATCATACCAAATAATAATGATTTCGCCAATGTTTCATGATTGATAAATAAATATTGCATAATTATTTAATTAATTGTATGATATTCCTAATCATAGGAGGAAAAAAGATGACGATAAAAAAATTACTCGCTTTTGTTGGTTTACCATTCATGGGACTATTAACGTTTTTTATGATTCAGCAGCAGCCTGTTTTGGCGGTTGGGCAGTCGGTTAGTCAGGTTCAAGCTAAAAAAACGTTGGTTCTGGGGACGAGTCCTGATTATGCACCTTATGAATTTTTAGTGAATAAAAACGGTAAAAATAAGATTGTTGGTATGGATATTCAAGTTGCACAGAAGCTAGCTGATGATTTAGGCGTTAAGTTAGTGGTAAAGTCGATGGACTTTGATGCGCTACTGGTTGGTTTGGAAACTGGTAAAGTCGATATGGTCATTTCTGCGATGTCACCGACCGATGAACGAAGCAAGAGTGTTGATTTTTCTAACGTCTATTATCTTGGGGGCCAATCGATTTTAGTTAATAAGGCTGATGCAAAGATTTACCACTCCAAAAATAGTTTTAAGGGTCAAAAAGTCGGCGTCCAAACGGGGAGCTTTCAACAAACGCTCGCCAAAAAGCAAATTAAAGATGCTAAAATAACGGGCTTGGCCAAAGTACCAGATCTCGTGCTTGCATTAAAAAGTCATAAAATCGATGGGATTGTGGCTGAAGAACCAGTCGCCACCGCATATGCCAGCAATGATCCCGATCTTGTTCAAATTGATGGAAAATTTGATTTAGGCGCAGATATGCAAGGCTCAGCAATTGCCTTTCCAAAGGATTCGCCAACCTTGGTCGCAGTCGCTAATAAAAGTATTGGACAAATTAAAAAGCAAAAATTAATTCCCCAATATTTAAAACATGCGGGGCAACTGATGAAAATCAACACGCACAACACCAGCATGTGGCATTATTGGGCATATTTCGCTAAAGGAATTGGCTACACGCTATTCATCACTATCGTTTCAATTGCAATTGGGATTTTAATCGGGGGACTATTGGCCTTTGGTCGTCTAGCTAAGAACAAGTTAGTGCGCGCACTTGCAGTTATGTACATCGAATTTGTCCGCGGCACACCATTGATGATCCAAATCATGTTCGTTTACTTCGGGATTGGCTTATGGATTAATATTCCAGCCCTTGTAGCAGGGGTAATTGCCGTTTCTTTAAATAGTGCGGCGTATGTTGCCGAAATTATCCGTTCCGGCATCAATGCAATCGATGCCGGCCAAACCGAAGCTTCAAGAAGTTTGGGCTTATCACAACGCGATACAATGCGCTATATTGTTTTACCACAAGCGCTGAAGAATATCTGGCCGGCTCTAGGGAATGAATTTATTTCTTTAATCAAGGAAAGTTCAATCGTTTCGATTATTGGGGTCACCGATTTGATTTATCAACTGAAAGTGGTTCAATCAGCAACTTATAAAGGTGTCGCACCGATTTTTGTGGCCATGGTCATCTACTTTATAATGACCTTTAGCCTTTCGAAACTCTTGAACCATGTGGAAAGGAAGATGCAGCATGCTTAAAATTAATCAATTGGTCAAAAAATATGGGGACAACCTTGTTTTAAATGGGGTTAGTGGTGAAGTACAAGCTGGTCAAGTCATTGTTGTTATCGGCCCTTCCGGTGGGGGAAAAAGTACCTTATTACGGTGTTTGAATCGGTTAGAGGATCCAACGAGCGGACAAATTTTATTTGAAGGCACCGATTTGATGACGCTGAGTGAAAAACAACTCGATCAAATCCGGACGAAGATGGGAATGGTCTTTCAAAACTTCAACTTATTCCCTAATTTAACGGTACTTGATAACTTAACGTTAGCACCGCAAAAAGTGAAAAAAGAATCAGCGGCTGAAACAACAGCCAAAGCAAAGGCGCTCCTTGAACGGGTTGGCTTAGCTGATAAGGCGGATGCCTATAGTGAGCAACTATCTGGTGGGCAAAAACAACGGATTGCCATTGCGCGCGCACTTGCAATGGCCCCTGATGTACTATTGTTCGATGAACCGACTTCAGCGCTCGATCCAGAAATGGTTGGCGAAGTGCTCAAGGTGATGCAGGATTTGGCCCACGAAGGGATGACAATGGTTGTTGTGACTCACGAAATGGGGTTTGCACGCGAAGTGGCCGATGAAGTCTGGTTCATGGCAGACAGTCAAATCATCGAAAAAGGGACCCCGGCAGCAATTTTTGACCACCCCCAAGAAGAACGGACCCAACAGTTTTTAGCCAAGGTTCTAGCACAATAGTTGCAATTTAGCCAAAAACACGTAAAATAGAAAAACGAACACTTGTTTTGAATTAGAGGAGTGGTGTTTTTGGCAAGCGAACACATTGAACATAAATTGGCGCTATTACCCGCGTTACCCGGCTGTTATATCATGAAGGATATCAATGCCAAGATTATCTATGTAGGGAAGGCAAAAAATCTTAAAAACCGCGTGCGCTCTTATTTTAAAAGTAGTCACGAAGGGAAAACGGCCAAACTGGTCTCTGAAATTGTCGATTTTGAAACGATTATTACTTCGACGAATAAAGAGGCCTTTTTGTTGGAAATTACCTTAATTCAGAAGCACCAACCCTACTTTAATATTAAACTCAAACGAGGCACCGGTTACCCTTACATTAAGATTACGAATGAACGCGATCCCCGGATACTGATTACTGGGGATGTCAAAAAAGATGGTGGCTTTTATTTTGGCCCATATCCAGATGTGTACGCCGCTCAAGAAACCTTGCGCTTTTTACAACGGGTTTATCCTCTGCGGCGCTGTCAGGGGCACCAAGGACGGCCATGTCTGTATTATCATATGGGTCAATGTTTGGGCGCGTGTTTTAAAGAAGTCCCTGAAAGTGTCTATACAGCCCAAATCAAGGAGATTAAACGTTTTTTAAATGGGCAAGTTGACCCGGTAAAAAAAGAACTGACAGCTAAAATGACGACTGCCGCCGAAGAGATGCAGTTTGAACGGGCTGCAGAATTACGCGATCAACTGCGCTACATTGAAGCCACAGTTGAAAAGCAAAAGATTATTTCTAACGACAATACACCACGCGATTTATTTGCCTTTTATTTGGATAAAGGATGGTTGTCGATTCAAATCTTCTTTATCCGCCAAGCCCGGCTGATTCGTCGTGAAAAGCGGCTGTTCCCATGTGTTAGCACGCCTGAAGAAGAATTAGCGACCTTTATTTTACAATGGTACAACCGCAAAAATAATGTGCTGCCACGTGAGATTTTAGTTCCAGAGGGGGTTGAAAAGAAAGTCCTCGCCGAAATTTTGAATGTGCCAATTCGAACGCCACAACGCGGTGAGAAAAAAGCACTGATGGAAATGGCCCAAAAAAATAGCCGGCTCGTATTGGAAGAAAAGTTTCGTTTATTGGAACTCGATAATCGTAAGACCATTGGCGCTCAGGATGAGATTATGGATGCGCTTGGGTTACCACATGGACACGTGATTGAAGCATTTGATCATTCGCATATCCAAGGGACTGATCCAGTCTCAGCAATGGTCACGTTTGTTGATGGTCGTGCCGAGAAGAAACTTTACCGCAAGTATAAGTTAACGCAAACGCCAGACCGTGCAGGGGCCAATGAAGATGCCAATACGCGCGAAGTCATCTTTCGCCGATATTCGCGGTTGCTCAAAGAGGGGAAGCCGTTGCCTGATTTAATTTTAATGGATGGTGGGATTGTGGAGCTTAATGCGGCTAAAGACGTCTTAGAGAACGAATTAGGCCTGTCAATTCCAGTGGCGGGGATGGTCAAGGATAAGCACCATAAAACGGCCGCGCTATTATATGGCGAAGTTGAGCAAACCATTCAGTTGGATCCGAAGAGCCAAGGCTTTTACTTATTGACGCGGATTCAAGATGAAGTCCATCGTTTTGCCATCAGTTTTCATCGACAATTACGCGGTAAGAATTCCTTAAGTTCTAAGCTCGATGATATTAAGGGCGTTGGTCCTAAGACGCGGACGAAACTTTTGAAGAATTTCGGTTCGATGAAGCATATCAAAGAAGCCTCAGTTGAAGACCTGGAGGCACTCGGGATAGCGAAGGCTGTGGCACAGACGATTAAATTATCACTTTAATTGTGTGTTTGAAGTACATTTCACTCGATATTTCCGCAAAAACGTTAGTCTAACTACTAGTTGGCCTAACGTTTTTTAAGTGGTCCCCCCCTTTTATCTGTATGGCGGAATATGGTACGCTTGTGTTAGTTTGAATGAGGATGTGAGTGAGATGCAGAAAAATTCCCTGTTAAAAAATGGGCTTGGAATGATGATTGGGGCCTTTATATATGCTGTGGCGATTAATGATTTCTTGATTCCCCACCATATCGGTGAAGGTGGTGTAACCGGCTTGACGGCAATTGGCTACTATGCGTTGGCGATTCCGCCAGCTGTTACGAACTTAGTCTTGAACGGCTTGTTAGTGATTGTCGGGTTTAAATATTTGGAGAAGCAGACCATCTGGTATTCGGTATGGGCAGTGCTTTGGATTTCAGTATTCTTACGGCTCCCACATTTTATCGATTATCATACGACACAGACGCTGATTCCAACGATGATTGGTGGCGTATTAATGGGGATTGCGATGGCGATTATCATGCATTGCCAGGGAACAATCGCCGGTAGTACGATTCTAGCGAAGATTGCCAACCGGTATTTAGGGGTTCAAAATGGTTCCGCAATGCTTTTTTTCGATTTAATTGTTGCGCTTCCGTCGGGCTTGATTATTGGCTTTCAAAATATGCTTTTAACAATTATTGAACTGTATTTATCAGCTGTTGTTTTAAATAAATTACTCGCTAAATTTGGAGCAAAACGCGCAGTGACGATTATTTCAGATCAGTATGCATCAATTGCTGCGACCCTCTCGTCGCAGTTCCACCAAGGGATCACGATTATTAAAGCCCAAGGGTACTATCGTCAAAATGAGCGACCGATGCTGTATGTGATTTGTACGGCCAAACAACTCGCGGCGTTAGTCCCAGTGATTTCGACGATTGACCAGCAGGCATTGGTAGTGGTTGAAGAAGTTCGGAGTGTCCAGGCAGAGCATCTGCAACAGCTCCTTTAGAAACATCGTGGGTCACCATGGTGTTTTTTTATCGCTAAAATTGTTTTTATATAGTAATATATAATTAAGGCTGCTATCAAGACCATGGAGGAGTGGATGGGATGAAAACTAAAAAGGGTGGTTATTTAACGTTGAAGATTCGCTTATTAAACACCCGACTTTTTAATCGTTACTTAACGGCTGACCCACGCGCACGCTATAATGCTGAACAAGGGAAAATCTTGTCAGCATTATGGGATCATCATCCGCAAACTGCGACAGAATTAGCCCAAGTGACGGGATTGGCAAATAGTAGTTTATCGTTGATGTTACGACGGTTAGAAGAACAAGGGCTATTAATTAGTGAACATTCGCCAATCGATAAGCGCAAACGGGTCTTTGATTTAACGCGTTTGGGAGCCAGTCAGCAACAGGTCGGCGATGATGTTAGTCGGCGATTGAGCGCCGTTTTTTACAAAGGGTTTTCGGATGCTGAAGTGGCAGCCGTTGATGGCTATTTAGAACGAATTTTAGCGAATTTAGAAGCAGAGGCGGCCGCTTTTAATCGGCAGTCAAAAAAGGAGTGAGTCAATCATGGTAACTAAGCAACCAACTCAGATTGAAGTGCGAGGTGGCAATGTTAATAACTTGCAAAATATTAACGTCGATATTCCTTTAAATCAATTTGTGGCGATTTCAGGACCGTCGGGTTCAGGGAAAAGTTCACTTGCTATGGGGATTTTATATGCGGAAGGTTCCCGGCGCTATTTAGAGGCGTTATCGACTTACACGCGGCGGCGGATTACGCAAAATAAACGCTCACAAGTTCAGGAAGTGCGGCATATTCCGTCAGCCATTGCCCTCCGGCAAAGGCCCAGTGTGCCATCCGAACGTTCGACGGTCGGATCGATGAGTGAGCTTTTTAATGTAGTACGGCTGATTTTTTCACGGCTAGGGACGACGCGTTGTCCAAATGGGCATACGATTCAACCGAGCCTAAAAATTGCCCAAGTCATGGACTTAGCGGGTGATAAGATGGGGCTGATTACGTGTCCCACATGTCAAGTTCAGTTTATGGCTAAATCAGCCGAAGATTTTGCCTTTAATTCGGCTGGTGCTTGCCCAGAATGTCATGGGACCGGGCAAATCCAAACGCTAGATGAGCGTAAAATCATTGCAGATGAAAATCTCAGTATTGAAGACGGGGCGATTGCCTCATGGCGCTTGCCTGGTCGTAATTTCATGCCAACGGTCGCAGCTCATATCGGGGTGCGCATTGATGTTCCTTACAAAGATTTGACGGCTAAGGAAAAAGAAATCGTCTTGCATGGTAAACGCGCGAAGTACGCGGTTGATTTCCATACTTCAACTGGGCGTGTTTTTAGTACAGAGAATACCCTTTATGAAAATGCTTACGATGCAGTCTATGAATCGCTAAAGTCGGTTAAAAGTGAGCGCGCAATGGCTAAAGTCAATTCCTTCTTTCATTTTTCAACCTGCCCAACGTGTCATGGGACACGGTTAAATCCGGAATTACTTACCCAAATAGTTGGCGGGCAAAACATTGCAGAAGTTTCCAATTTGACGTTAGGGGCATTAGAAGATTGGGTGAATGCTACTAAAGCTGACCTCCCGGATGAGATGCAGCAAATGGCGACGATCTTATTTAAGAACTTATTAGAAACGCTACAACCTTTACGCGAATTGGGATTGGATTACCTGACGTTATCACGCAATGGGAATACATTATCGACTGGTGAATTACAACGAATTCAATTGGCACGGACGTTGCGAACAGCGACAACTGGCGTGTTGTACGTTTTAGATGAACCATCAATTGGCCTGCATCCCGATAACGTGGAAGGATTAATTCATATTTTCCGGCAGTTAGTGGCGCAAGGTAATTCGTTAGTGGTTGTTGATCATGAAGTGAATATTATCAGTCAAGCTGATTGGGTTATTGAAATTGGACCAGAAGCCGGCCGCAAAGGTGGCCAAGTGATTGCCCAAGGGAAACCAGCAGATTTAGTCCATGATCCGCATTCATTGATTGGACCGTACATTGCCGGACAGGCGTCTATTTTGTATCCTAAAGTAACGACTCAAGTGGCCAGTACGCAGACAACCATGACGGTTGGGCCGTATTTTAACTTGCATGATGTGACTATCGAAATTCCCGATAACCAAATTACGGCGGTTTCTGGATTTTCAGGAGCCGGTAAAACGAGTTTGATTCTAGACAGTTTAGTGCCCGCAATTCAAGCACACCAGCAGCATGACCAACTTCCCGAACAGGTTACAGAGTTGACGACTACGCTAACTTCAGTTGTCAGCATTGATGCTAAGCCGGTTGGTAAAAATGCGCGTTCAACGTTAGCGACTTATACCAACATTATGACCAATCTCCGTAAATTATTTGCTAGTCTACCCGAATCACAAGCCCATCATTACGGCATTGCTCATTTTTCTTATAACAATAAAGCAGGCGCTTGTCCGAATTGCGGTGGTTTAGGCAGCATTATTTTAGATATTCAATACTTACCAGACATGGCAGAAATTTGCCCAGAATGCCATGGCAAACGATACAAGCCGGCTATCGAAGCTATCAAGTGGCAAGGCTATAGCATTGTTGATTTATTGGATTTATCGGTGGAAGACGCAATACCAGTCTTTGCAGATGTGCCAGCTATTCAAAAGGAACTCAAGATTCTTAAGGAAATTGGCTTGGCTTATTTACATCTTGGTGAAAGTACGCCGAGTCTTTCCGGCGGTGAAGCTCAGCGCTTAAAACTAGCAACGCACTTGAATAAACAACGGGCGAAAACCCTGTTTGTGTTTGATGAACCTTCCGTTGGGCTGCATCCGCGTGACGTTGAAACCTTGGTGGGCGTTATTAATCAGCTTAAAGCTAAAGGTGCAACAATTATTATGATTACGCACGACCTTGATTTGATGACGAATGCCGATTATTTAATTGATCTAGGACCTAAAGGTGGCAGTCAAGGTGGCCAAGTGATGGCGATGGGTGAGCCTTTTAACCTCGTGGCCTCAGACGTTGAGAGTTTAACCTTACGTTATCTACGGGCGCATTTTAAGCAGTTCCAGTTAACAACAACTAAAGTGGGGTGAGAAAATGGGACAAACCTCTTTATTTGACCAAGAAATGGCGATGAATGCGCCGCTTGCTAACCGTGTTCGACCGACTGATTTAGACAGTTTTGTGGGTCAAAAGCATTTAGTCGGGCCCGGTAAGTTTTTAAGGGAAATGATTGATAAAGATCAAGTGACCTCAATGATTTTCTGGGGGCCACCCGGCGTTGGTAAGACGACCTTAGCGGAGATTATCGCGCGTAAAACGGCCTCGAAATTTATTACCTTTAGTGCCGCAATGAACGGAATTAAAGAGATTCGCAAGATTATGAATGAGGCTGAAGAAAATCGGCAACTCGGTGCGCGGACAATTGTCTTTATTGATGAAATTCATCGATTTAATAAGGCACAGCAGGATGCTTTTTTGCCGTATGTTGAAAAAGGCAGCATTATCTTAATTGGCGCAACAACCGAAAATCCGTCGTTTGAAATCAATTCAGCGTTGCTATCACGCTCGCGGGTCTTTGTGTTAAAGCAATTGACGGAAGCCGATATTATTGAATTACTGCAACGTGTCTTGAAGGTACCACAAGCCTTTCCGGATTTAACCGTTCATATCAGTGATGCGCTGTTGAAACAAGTTGCGGTTTTTTCGAATGGTGATGCGCGGACGGCATTGAATATTTTAGAAATGTTAGTCATTAATAGTGATGTGCAAGACCATCAAGTGACCGTTAACAGCGACCTACTAGGGGAACTACTGAATAAGAAAACCGCTTATTATGATAAAGACGGTGAGGAACACTATAATATTATTTCGGCATTGCATAAGTCGATGCGCAATAGTGACGTCGACTCAGCAATTTATTGGTTGGGGCGGATGATTGACGGTGGTGAAGATCCGATTTATATCGCTCGGCGGCTTGTCCGTTTTGCAAGTGAGGATATTGGTTTAGCGGATAACAATGCATTGAATTTGGCAATGAATGTCTTTCAAGCTTGTCAGGCTATTGGCTTACCGGAATGCGACGTTCATTTGACGCAATGCGTGATTTATCTAGCGCTGGCGCCTAAATCAAATGCAACTTATAAAGCGCGGACCGCCGTTCAAAAAGATATCAAAAAGACCATTGATGAACCAGTACCTTTACACTTGCGCAATGCAGCTACTAAATTGATGAAGGAAGTTGGCTACGGTAAAGGCTATCAACTCGCACATTTTTATGATGATAAGTTGACAACGATGCCAACGCGACCTGAAAGCATTGCCGAACATATCTATTACCGGCCAACGGAGCAAGGCAATGAGTCCCGTATGAAACAACGCTTGAATTATATCAACGAATGGAAGCAACACCATAATACCAGTTTCAAAGCTGACTAAAAACTGCTAGTGGGAGTTAGACTGAAGGGGGTTAGCTTAATTCGGCCATAAAAAAATCCCAAGTCCATTGGACTTGGGATTTTTTATTAGGCTTCTTTAGCAGCGGGACGCCAGAGACCTAAAATGAAGGCACTGACAAATGTCCCAATCAAAACGGCAAGGATGAAGAGTAAACCATGGTTGGCAAGTGGGGCCACGAAAATGCCACCATGGGGGGCAGGAACAGTGATTTGCCATAATTGTGTTAAACCACCACCGATTGCTGAACCGATCACACTTGAAACAATCACGTGTAATGGATCTGCGGCAGCAAATGGAATAGCCCCTTCAGTAATGAATGAAATACCTAATACATAGTTTGCAAAGGCTTGTTTCCGTTCACTACCGGTAAATTTATTTTTGAAAATAGTAGCAGCAACTGCGATTGCCAATGGTGGAACCATCCCACCAGCCATTACAGCAGCCATCAGTGAACCATCTTTAGTCGTTGTGAAGACGCCGATTGCGAAGGTATAAGCCGCTTTGTTGAAAGGACCACCCATATCAACGGACATCATTCCTCCTAAAATGGCACCAAGTAATAAGGCGTTACCGGCACCTAAGTGGGTGAGGAAAGTACTCAACCAGAGGTTAATTTGAGCAAAGACGGGGTTAATCATGAAGTACATAATAAAACCGACAATCAATAGCCCTAGGACAGGGAAAATTAAGATAGGTTTTAAACCATCAAGGGTTTGTGGTAAGTTCTTGAAAACTTTTTTCAAACCAACGATGACCCAACCAGCAATAAACCCAGCGGCTAAACCACCAAGGAATCCGGCTGGACTCTTTGAAGCTAGGACACTTGCTGTTGCTTGACTAGCCATATAGCCTCCGACAAATCCGGGCATTAAAGCCGGTCGATCACCGATTGAAATTGCAATATACGCAGCAAGCACTGGAATTAAGAAGTTAAAGGCATTATTCCCTAATGAGTTCAAGAAAATGAAAGTTGTGGAATGTGCGCCAACGGTTTGTTCCAAAAGGAATGAGATGGCCATTAAAATCCCACCACCAACAACGAATGGTAACATGTTTGAAACACCATTCATTAAATCTTGGTAGATCCGACTCCAAAGGGTTTTCTTATCCGCTGAGGCTTCTTCACTCGATTGGCTTTCAGTTGCGTGATAAATTGCCCCTTCTTCGGCCAATGTTTTTTGGATGAGTTCAGCTGGTTTCTTGATACCGTCGATAACGGGGCGGTTCAAGAGATGTTTACCGTCAAAACGAGGCATATCGACTTTCTTGTCGGCAGCGATAATGACCCCCGTTGCACGCTTAATATCATCGGCAGTCAATTGATGTTTAACCCCTTCAGAACCGTTTGTTTCAACTTTGATGTCGATGCCCATTTTAGCGGCTGTTTCTTTCAAAGCAGCTTCAGCCATATAAGTGTGAGCAATCCCTGTTGGACAAGCTGTGACAGCAACGATGAATGGTTTTTGTTCGTCAGTAGGTGTGGGTGTTGCAGCATTGGTTTTAGCGGCTTCTTGAGCTTCTTCCTTAGCATCTTCGGCATCTTTAGCCGCTTGTGCATTAGCAAAAAGAGTTTGCACGTCTTCAGGTGTTTGGGCTTGTTTCAAATCAGCGACTAACTGTGGATTGATTAAAAGGGATGAAAGTCCCGCTAAGGCTTGTAAATGGGTATCATTGGCCCCTTCTGGCGCAGCAATCATGAAGAACAAGTAAACGGGTTGGCCATCTAAGGCGTCGTATTCAACACCGTTTTGGCTCTTAGCGAATAGAACAGTTGCGCGTTGGACAGCACTGTCTTTTGCATGGGGCATCGCAATCCCTTCACCGATCCCAGTTGAAGATTGTGCTTCTCGGGCCAAAATATCTTTACGATAGAGGGCATCATCTGTGACAACGCCGATGTCTTTATAACGTGCAACCATTTCATCAACAGCAGCTTCTTTAGTCGTTGCTTGTAAATCCATGATCATCGCATCTTTTAAGAGTAAATCTTGGATGTTCATAATAAATCTCCTTTGTATTTAAAATTAATCAACTTGTGTGATTTCAATTTGGGGTAAGAGTTCGTTAATCTTAGCGCTAGTGGCTAAATCTTCTGAAAAGGCCGTCGCACTGCCACAAGCAAGACTTGTTTTGAAGGCCGCTAGTGCATCGTGATGTTGCGCGAATGTTCCGACAAAGCCGGCAATCATTGAATCGCCAGAGCCAACGGAATTAATGACTGTGCCTTTTGGGGTACCACCGAGGTAAGCATGATCTTGGGTGATTAAGAGAGCACCATCACCGGCCATTGAGACCAAAACGTGTTGGGCGCCTTGGTCTAGTAATTTGCGACCAGCGGTAATGATTTCACTTTGATTGGCAAAATGTGTGTCGAATAGTTCTGCTAATTCGTGATGGTTTGGTTTGATGACTAGCGGTTTTTCAGCCAATGTGTCTAATAAAGCTTGACCAGTCGTATCAATGACAAATTCAGCGTTGTGGGCTTGAATCAATGGAATTAAATCTTTATAGAAACTAGCAGGTAAATTAGGTGGCAAGCTCCCTGACATAAAGACAATGTCGCCGGCTTCTAGCTTAGATAGCTGTTGTTTCAAGTGGTCAACGGCAGCAGCTGAAATGTGTGGGCCTTGGCCGTTAATTTCAGTTTCTTCAGTATTGTCTTTTAATTTAACGTTAATCCGAGTGTCTTCTTCGACTTCGGTAAAGCGACAATCGATGGCAGCATTATTGAGTTTGCTTTGAATGAATTGACCAGTAAAGCCACCGACAAAGCCCAATGCAACACTTGGTAACGCTAATTCAGCAAGGATGCGTGAAACGTTGATTCCTTTGCCACCTGGCAGTTTAACGTCAGATTGAACGCGGTTAACGTTGCCGGTATTTAATTTTTCAAGTTGAATGACGTAATCGATTGATGGATTCGCCGTAATCGTATAAATCAAGATAAAACCTCCTGGATTTCTGTGTGTGAATGATAATGTTTGTAAACAGATGGCGGTAATTGATCAGTAATCAATTGCACTTGTCCCAATGGCGCAAACTTACTGAATGAAACAGCGTCGAACTTTGTATGGTCCGCCAAAACCATTGTTTGGCTCGCTTGTTGAATCGCAAATCGCTTTAGGGTGGCTTCTTCTGGATCAGGGGTTGTTAGCCCAGCTTCAACATCAATACCATTTGTACCAAGGATTGCTTGGTTGAATTGGAATTGCAAAAGTGTTTCTAAAGCAGCAGCGCCAATCATTGCCTTGGTTTTACTCTTAACCCGGCCACCGAGTAGGAAAGTTTGTATCTGGTGGTCTGCTAAAAGCGAGGCTGTGTCAACCCCGTTGGTGACAACCGTCAAATTCATTTCGGGTTTCAAGTAGGGGATAATGGCTTGCGTTGTTGTGCCAGCATCTAAGTAAATAACGCAACCTTGTTGAATGTGGGCTGCGGTAAATTTGGCAATCGCGTTTTTTTCGTGAACGTTCTTGCTATTTTTTTCAATCTGGCCAAGTTCTTCTTGTAACGTATTGATGCGCTTAGCACCACCGTGAATCCGAGTGGCAAGTCCTTGTTCTTCGAGCAATTGTAAGTCACGACGGACAGTTGATTCAGAAGCGTTTAGTAACTGGCACAAAGTTTGCATTTTAACGACGTCTTGCTGTTTTAAAAGTTTTAATATGGCTTGGTGACGTTCCTCTGTTAACATGACAAAACCTCCGTAGCATCATTATGACATCGTTTCCATACGAAAGCAATCAAAATATTGCAAAAACGTTCAAAAACCACCAAAACGTTGGGATAGACCGAAAAAAAGATTGGTCCATTAGCAAGTAAATTACAAATCATGCTAGAAATAGACCAGTTCAAAACTAGTGTAAGTGTTTTCAAAATTAATTAAGGTATGCTAGACTAATAGATGACAGGGCGGTATAGCCACTGACTAGGAGGTACTATTCATGGGGAAATTAGGCGTTTCAATTTATCCAGAGCGATCAACTTTTGAAAAGGATGCGGCATATTTAGATTTGGCACATCAATATGGCTTTCAGCGAGTTTTTACTTCTTTATTGGAAGTTTCTGGCGATCAAGAAGCAGTGTTCGGTAATTTTAAGCGCGTCGTGGCCCATGCCAACCAATTAGGAATGCAAGTGATGATTGACATTAACCCGGGGTTGTTCCAGCAACTTGGCATCTCATATGATAATTTAAGTTTCTTCCATGAACTCGGTGCTTGGGGCATTCGACTCGATAATGGTTTTACCGGTCAAGAAGAAGCGCAAATGACACGTAATCCATATGATTTAAAAATTGAAATTAATATGAGTCAAGGGACCAGTTACGTCGATAATATTATGAGTTACTCACCAAAACGAGAAAATTTATTCGGCTGTCATAACTTCTACCCACATCGCTATTCAGGTTTAGGTGAGGGCTTCTTCAAGCAATGTACGGCCCAGTTTGCGCAGTACCATCTTAATACAGCAGCGTTTGTCAACTCACATGAAGCGACTTTTGGACCATGGCCAACTCAAGACGGGCTACCAACGTTGGAAGTTGATCGTGATTTGCCAATAGCGACCCAGATGAAACATTACGTCTTAATGGATAATGTTGATGACCTTATTGTTGGTAATGCTTATGCTTCTGAAGCAGAATTAAAGACGATGCAGCACGTCTTTAATGCCGAATTCCCAGAAGTAGCGATTGAAGTCGTTGATGATATTACGCCTGACGAACGCAAAGTACTTTTTGAAAGTTTGCACAGTTATCGTGGTGATCGCTCCGAATATCTTTTACGGTCCACAATGACGCGTGTTATCTACAAAGAGCTCCCGTTTCCAGCGCACAACTCAGTTGCTATCAAACGTGGTGATATCCTAATTGATAATGTGGGTTACGGTCAATATAAAGGGGAAACGCAAATTGCGCTCCAAGCGATGCCCAATGACGGTCGGGTCAACGTTGTCGGGCATATCGCACCAACTGAATTATGCTTATTAGATTACTTGAAACCATGGAGCCAATTCAAATTGGTGCCCGTCAGCCATTAATAAATGAAAAAGCGTACTGCTCAGGTTTACTTGATGCGTACGCTTTTTGACGTACAGCAAAGCCAATTCGGTGTTTAGCCAGTTATCTGTTTACTTTTAGTCTTTTTTTCGGTAGTATATAAGGTACTGTTTAACGATGAGAAGGAGTCAAAATATGTTTGTAGATCAAGTCAAAATTGATGTGAAAGCTGGTAAAGGCGGCGATGGTGCAGTTGCATTTCGGCGTGAAAAGTTTGTGCCACTTGGCGGACCAGCCGGTGGCGATGGTGGTCGGGGCGGAAGTGTCATTTTGGTTGTAGACGAAGGTTTACGAACATTGATGGACTTCCGTTACCGTCACCACTTTAAAGCCAACAGCGGTGGAAATGGTCAGAATAAGCAAATGTACGGCCGTGGTGCCGAAGATACATTTGTCCAAGTCCCTCCTGGCACAACGGTCCGCGATGCCCAAACCAATGAATTACTCGGTGATTTAACTAAAGATGGCCAACAATTAGTAGTCGCTAAGGGCGGGCGCGGTGGCCGTGGCAACATGCATTTCGCTAACGCCCGCAATAGTGCCCCAGAAGTCGCCGAAAACGGTGAACCTGGTGAAGAACGCAGTATTCAACTTGAATTAAAAGTGCTTGCTGATGTTGGATTAGTTGGTTTCCCATCTGTTGGAAAATCGACATTATTGTCTGTGGTCACAAGTGCTAAACCCAAGATTGCTAGTTACCAATTTACAACGTTGGTGCCTAATCTTGGGATGGTTCAACTCGATGATGGGCGCGACTTTGTCTTAGCCGATTTACCTGGGTTAATCGAGGGGGCTTCAGATGGTGTTGGGTTAGGGATTCAATTCTTGCGGCACGTTGAACGAACGCGGGTTGTCTTGCATTTAGTCGAAATGGATAATCAAACCGGTCGTGACCCATTTGAAGATTATCAACAAATTAATCATGAATTAGAAACCTACGATCCCAAAATCTTAGAACGGCCACAAGTCATCGTGGCAACTAAGATGGATTTACCGGGTTCTGCTGAATTATTAGCCGAGTTTAAACAAAAATTAGCAGCTGCCGGCGATTCACATGAGATTTTCGAAATTTCAAGTATTACGCATCAAGGGGTTCAACCATTGATGAATAAGACAGCTGACTTATTAGCTGAAACGACCGAATTCCCAATGGGCGACGTCGAAGAAGTTCAAACACAAAAACTTTATCAATATCAACCAGAAGCACCTGCTTTCAATATTGAACAAGATGAATACGGCACGTTTATTGTGTCTGGTGACAAGGTTGAAAAACTCTTCAAGATGAGTAATTTGGATCATCAAGATGGTGTTATGCGTTTTGCGCGGCAATTACGTTCAATGGGGATTGACGACGCCCTACGTGAAAGTGGCGCCCATGATGGCGATTTAGTGGCAATTGATAACTTTACGTTTGAATTTGTTGAATAATAAGCACGTCAAGAAAGGAAGACATTCATTTTTGGATGCTTCCTTTTTCTATGGAATGCATAAAATAACGGGGCTTAATGTAGGCACATCACTAAAATATTGTTATAATAGCAATTATTAGAATGTAGAGTAGGTTGAAAAAATGGCGGGTAAGAAGCGTTTAAAGAATAGTCGATACATCACTGGTTTTGATGGTTTACGCGCAATCGGCGTAATCGGGGTTATTTTATACCATCTAATGCCATATACTTTTACTGGTGGTTATTTAGGAGTGCCGATTTTCATGGTGGTTTCGGGATATCTGATCACCGATTTATTGGTTCAAGAGTGGGAACAAAATCAATGGATTAATTTAAAAAGTTTCTACTTACGTCGGGTGAAACGATTGTACCCAGGCCTGATAACGATGCTGTTTGCAACGGGAGCGTATATTACGCTGTTTCAGCGAGAAATGTTGCACCAACTCAATCAGATCATCATCACGAACATTTTATACGTTTATAACTGGTGGCAAATTGGACATGGACAGTCATATTTTGACCGTTTTGCCAACAATGAATCACCGTTCACCCATTTGTGGACGCTATCGATTGAAGGTCAGTTCTATCTAATTTGGCCCTTTATTGTTGTGGCCTTGATTATTGGTGTTAAGAATAAAAATCGCATTGCCCAGATATTATTAGCAGTCAGCATTATTTCAGCAATTTGGATGGCAATATTGTATCAGCCCAATGCGGATCCTAGTCGTTTGTATTATGGTACTGATACACGAGTCTTTTCAATTTTACTAGGCGCAGCGATGGCGTTTGTCTGGCCATCAACAGCGCTTAAGCAAAAGATTGTGCTTAAACAGCGCCTCGTCCTCGATGGGATGGGGTTAGTGAGCGTACTTAGTTTAATTTGGTTAATGGTTAAATTGAACGCCGAAAGTGGTCTTGTATACCGTGGTGGCCTCTTTCTGTTTAGTGCCTTAGTCTGTGTTTTAGTCGCAGTTGTCGCCCATCCAGGTGCTGATTGGAATCGACTATTGACCAATCCAGTCTTTAACTGGTTAGGTAAACGGAGTTATGGCATTTATTTATACCAATTTCCAGTTATGATTTTTTTTGAAGGACTCTTCAAGAATGTGGCGGATCATCCGGTATTGTATCCAGTCATTGAAGTGGTGATTATCTTTGGATTAACCGAGTTATCTTACCGCTTTATTGAACAGCCGCTGGCACAGTATCACTACAACCAGCTATGGCACCAGTTGAAACAATTTACGCAACATCCGCATTGGAACCGAGTAGTCGCGCGAATGAGCGGACTAGCAATTGTCTTTTTAATTGGATTAGTCGGCGTATTTCAAGCCCCCTTCCAACCGGCTCCAGACACGCATAAGTCGGCATTGGCGGTCAATATTAAGCAGAATCAAAAAGCGAATCAAAAGCGCAAGGATGCATTGCTTAAAAAAGCAAAAGCCAAAAATAAGGCTAGACAAACAAACGTATCATCTTCAAAAGCTGAAGAAGCGGCCGAGGCGGCTGCCCAAAAGCATCCAATCAACCAAGAGTTTGAAAAATACGGCTTGAGTCAAGTCACGATTCAACGGGCCCAGAATATCTCGGTGACTGCGATTGGTGATTCGGTTTTACTCGATGGGAGTCAAGCTTTACAGAAATTGTTCCCTAATATGCTAGTTGACGCGGCTGTTGGGCGCCAACTTTATCAAAGTATTCAAATTGTCAAAGATTATGATCAAAAACAAGCCCTTAGCGATACGGTGTTGGTTAGCTTAGGAACAAACGGGGCCTTTACGCAAGAGCAAATGGCGCAATTTATGGCAGCCATTGGGCCAAAGCGGAAAGTCTACTGGCTCAACGCATTTGTCCCAACGCGACCTTGGCAAAATGATGTTAATCAGACGCTTAATAATGCAACTAAACAGTATCCAAACTTAACGGTGATTGATTGGTATTCACAAGCGGCCAAACATGGCGACTGGTTCTACCAAGATAAGGTGCATCCGAACCCAACTGGGGTAAACGAATATGCCGCCATTGTCACCAAAGCCCTCGCGGCAAAATAAAGCGTTGAATTAAAGACAGATTGGAAGAGCTAAATGGAATTAGAATTTTTAGGAACAGGTGCTGGCGTCCCAGCACGACAACGTAACGTGACGAGTGTCGCGTTGAAATTATTGGATGAAAGAAATGAAGTGTGGCTGTTTGACGTTGGTGAAGCAACCCAACATCAAATTTTAAAAACGACATTAAAACCGCGCAAAGTTAAAAAAATCTTCCTGACCCACTTACATGGCGACCATTTATTTGGCCTACCAGGTTTTTTATCAAGTCGCTCTTTCCAAGGTGGTGATGAACCACTTACGATTTACGGTCCTAAGGGGACTGAAGAATACGTGCGGACAAGCTTGAAAATCTCAGAGAGTCATTTAACGTATCCGTTAAATTTTGTGGTGCTACCTGAAGAAGGTGTTTTGGTTGATGACGCGACTTTCCGAGTTGAATGTGCCAAATTGGATCACCGGATTGCCAGTTATGGTTTCCGGATTGTTGAAAAGGATCATCCGGGTGAACTGCAAGTTGAGAAATTGCAGGCAGATGGTGTTCCTGCAGGCCCAATATATGCCAAGATTAAAAAAGGCGAAGTGGTCACACTGGCGGATGGCCGTCAAATTGATGGCAAAGATTACATTGGACATGCTCAAAAAGGCCGGATTGTTACCATTATTGGGGATACCCGGCAATGTCCACCAATTGCCCGGTTGGCCGCCAATGCAGATGTCTTAGTGCATGAAGGAACCTTTGGTAAACAAGAACAAAAGATTGCCCGGCAGTACTTCCATTCAACCAATATTAATGCAGCGAAAGTCGCAAAAGCTGCGCATGTGAAGCGGTTGTTATTGACACATATTTCTGCTCGGTATCTTGGACAAGCGGTACGAGATTTACAAAATGATGCCCGTACTATTTTTAAAAATACAAAAGTGGTTAGTGATTTAGATACCTATGACATTCCATTCCATGGTCGAAAGGAGTAAACAAATGACTAAATTAGCAGCATTGCGCGATTTAAACCGTAAAATTGTGGTGATTACTGGGGGCTCGTCTGGCTTAGGCCGAGCAATTGCCTATGAAGCCGCTAGCAAAGGGGCGATTATTGTTGTTTTAGCCCGTCGTGAAGCTGAATTAGCAGCGGTCCGTGAAGAAGCACACCGCCTTTCAGGGCAGCCTGCTTATGCCTATGTCCTTGACGTGAGTGATCCAACAGCAATTGAAACGGTTGTGGCTAAGGTCCAAAATGAAGTCGGAATTCCTGATGTGTTAGTTAATGCTGCTGGTTTTGGGCGCTTTGAAAATGCATTTGATACAGCGATGACAGTTGTTGAGCAAATGTTTCGGGTCAATGTACTAGGCTTGATGTACATGACGCGTGCTTTTGGCCGGATGATGATTGAACAAGGCGGCGGGCACATCATTAACATTGCCTCCATGGCCGGCAAGATGGCGACACCTAAGTCGGCCATCTACTCGGCAACTAAGTTCGCGGTAGTTGGCTATTCGAATGGCTTACGCTTAGAATTGAAACCATTTGGTGTTCAAGTAACCACCGTTAATCCGGGGCCGATTGATACAGCTTTCTTTGATATCGCGGATAAGACTGGTAATTATTTGAAATCGGTTGATTGGGTTGTTTTGGATCCTGATCAACTCGCTTACCGGATTGTGAAAGCGATTGGCCATGCAAAACGTGAAATTAACGCACCATGGTTGATGGCAATTGGTGCTCAGTTTTATCAACTGGCACCACACATTGGGGACTATGTTGCTGGTAACTTATTGAATAAGAAGTAGGGGGCAGTTTTATGAAAAAACAAGGTCGATTAATCACAGTATTGGTGTTAGCATTAATTGTCGTGATTTTTGCCGTATTAAATGTTGAACCAGTGGCCATTAACTTTGGGTTTACGCATGTTAAGTGGCCATTGATTATCGTAATTTTGGTATCATTATTGATTGGCGCCATCATTACCTTTTTGGCAGCAACTGGCAGCACGTTGAGTCAACGGAAAACGCAAAAGGAAATGACAAAAGAAATTACCGAATTACGCGATAACCAAGCTGCTCAAATTAAAGCAGCAGTTGAAGCGGAAAAATTGAAGCAGCAAAAAGCATTTGATAAGGCGTTAGCGGACAAGGAAGCTGAAGTTCATGAATTACACGCTAAAATTAATCAAATCACACAAACAAGTGATCACCATAATGCCTAAGAATGGGGCTAAGACAGACGTTGTCTTAGTCTCTTTTTTTGGCTAATTTGCAACAAGTCTCCGGTTGCCAGCACGAACTCTCCGCCTTAAGTCTGATTTATAGGCGAATCACTTGAAAGTTTGACCTATTTTGACTATTATAGAATTAGTCAGAATAATCTGACTTCTAACTTACAAAATAACTGAAAAAGGAATGACGTCTATGAATCCAGAACAAATGACACAAGCTGTCCAGGATGCACTTGCACAAGCGCAGAAAATCGCGATGACGCGTCATCAAACTGAAATTGATATTCCCCACCTCTTTAAATATTTAGTCCAACCACAACAATTAGGCCGTCAAATTTACCAAGAAGCCGGGGCAGATATCGATGCCCTTGAGGCAGAGATTGATCGTGAAATTGATGCAATTCCAACGGTTGAAGGTCAAACAAATTATGGACAAAACATCTCACAAAATTTGTACCAGGTGTTGACCGCCGCTGAAAAATACAAAACAGAATTCCAAGATGAATTTTTATCAACTGAAACGGTTATCTTGGGCTTAATGGGCTTGAAATACCAAGCCTTGGTCCAATATTTACAGAAACAAAATGTTACTGAACAAAAATTAAAGAAAGTCATTACTGACTTACGAGGGGGACAACGTGTGACATCTAAGAATCAAGAAGATAATTACCAAGCACTTGAAAAATATGGGACGGATTTGATTAAAGCGGTTCGTTCTGGCAAGGTGGATCCGGTCATTGGCCGGGACGAAGAAATTCGCGATGTTATTCGAATTTTATCGCGGAAAACAAAGAATAATCCCGTATTAATCGGGGAACCAGGGGTTGGGAAAACGGCGATTGTCGAAGGCTTAGCTCAAAGAATCGTTCGTAAAGACGTGCCCGACAACTTAAAAGATAAGACGATCATTTCGCTTGATATGGGGACGTTAATTGCCGGGGCCAAATACCGTGGTGAATTCGAAGAACGGCTCAAAGCAGTGTTGCAAGAAGTTAAGAAGAGTGAAGGACGGATTCTAGTTTTCATCGACGAAATTCATACAATCGTTGGCGCTGGTAAAACCGAAGGCAGCATGGATGCTGGCAACCTCTTGAAACCAATGTTAGCGCGTGGTGAATTACACATGATCGGTGCGACAACGTTAGATGAATACCGGCAAAATATTGAAAAAGATAAGGCACTTGAACGGCGTTTCCAAAAAGTACTTGTTCAAGAACCATCCGTTGAAGATACGATTAGTATTTTACGTGGTTTGAAGGAACGGTTTGAAATCTTCCATGGTGTTCGGATTCACGATAATGCGTTAGTCGCAGCTGCAACGCTGTCAAACCGCTACATTACTGATCGATTCCTACCAGATAAAGCAATTGACCTCGTGGATGAAGCTAGTGCCAATATTAATGTTGAAATGAATTCACAACCAACAGAATTAGACCAAGCAACGCGGCAATTAATGCAACTTGAAATTGAAGAAGAAGCTTTAAAGAAAGAAACCGACGCTGCTTCGCAAAAACGATTGGCTGAGACGCAAAAACAATTAGCTGATTTACGCGAAACAACGAACAATTTGAAGATGCGATGGGAAACTGAAAAAGAAGATTTAAATCGTATTAATGACAAAAAAACAGAAATTGATGCCGCAAAACGGCAATTAGAAGAAGCACAGGGAAATTACGATCTAGAGACTGCTGCTAAGTTACAACATGGGACGATTCCACAGTTAGAAGAAGAGCTTGCTAACCTTGAAAAAGCTGAAAAGCCAGAGGACTGGATGGTTCAGGAGTCTGTCACTGAAAATGAAATTGCAACAGTGGTTAGCGCCCAAACTGGTATTCCGGTTGCCAAATTAGTGGCCGGTGATCGGCAAAAATTGCTTCGCCTTGCGGATGTTCTACATGAACGGGTGATTGGTCAAGATCAAGCCGTTAATGCTGTGACAGATGCCGTATTGCGTTCACGAGCTGGTTTACAAAATCCAGATCGGCCACTGGGCTCATTCCTCTTTTTAGGACCAACAGGGGTCGGGAAGACGGAATTAGCAAAAGCGTTAGCTGAGAATTTGTTTGATTCGGAACGGCATATGGTCCGTATCGATATGAGTGAATACATGGAAAAATATGCCGTATCACGGCTAGTCGGTGCCGCCCCGGGCTACGTTGGTTACGAAGAAGGTGGCCAATTAACTGAAGCAGTTCGCCGTAATCCCTACACGATTGTGTTATTGGATGAAATTGAAAAAGCTCATCCAGATGTCTTTAACATTTTATTACAAGTGTTGGATGATGGTCGGTTGACAGACTCGCAAGGACGAACGGTTGATTTTAAAAATACAATTATCATTATGACCTCTAATTTAGGCTCTGAAATCTTATTGGATGGTGTCGATGACGACGGTCAAGTTTCACAAGCGGCTAAAGAAAGTGTTCAAGCCTTGATTCAGACGAAATTCAAGCCAGAATTCTTGAATCGTATTGACGATACAATCATGTTCACCCCATTGAACTTAGATGATATTCAAGCGATTGTGGTCAAGATGCTTCATGAGTTATCAGAACGTTTATCGGATCAAGAATTGACCTTGACGATTTCAGATGCTGCTAAACAATGGGTAGCAGAAGAAGGGTACGATCCTGCGTTTGGGGCCCGGCCATTACGGCGCTTTATTACAAACCATATCGAAACCCCATTGGCTAAAGAAATTATTGCCGGACATATGTTACCAGGAACAACGGTCGAAATTAATTTAAAAGATAATCAGTTAGTTTTTGAAAATCGTTAATGAGTTAATTAGGCGCTGCAAATTTGATTTGCGGCGCTTTTTTTTGATATTAAGCATGGCGCATTACTGGTAGCGCAATGCTTGGTGGCACTTTGATTAAAAACGCAATCCAGACTGTTAATGATGACTAAGGCTAGTGCCACTTTGGAAGTTGGCCATTGCGAAGCGTTAATCAATTGTTTTTCTGGAATTGACTTGCTCTCAGCGGATAAACATAGTATTATAGAAGTCGCGGACAAAAGTAGCGGGACACGTGATGATTAAAAAATCAATTTGAATGGGATTGAGATAATCCTTGCCAAATTCCCCGAGTTCGGTATATCATTAATGAATCTAAGATATAAAGGAGTCTGAAAATAATGGCAGTTCCAGCAAGAAGAACATCAAAGACGAAGAAACGGATGCGTCGTGGTCATATCAAATTGAACACACCAAACGTTCAATTCGATGCAACTAATGGCGAATACCGTGTAAGTCACCGTGTATCACCAAAAGGTTTCTACAAAGGCGAACAAGTTGTTACACCAAAAGCTAACGACTAAGCGTCAGCGAGAGTTTCTGTATCGGAAACTCTTTTTTTATACACTTTTCTAGTTTTGAATACTAGATAGTGCTATAATAAATATTGAATAATAGGATATTGATAATTATGAAAAATGAAGACCTACACCAAAAACTCAATCGTTTACAAATTATACGCTTACCACGTTGGACGGACTTGCCTGATTTAGCGCTATATATGGATCAAGTCGTTGGTTATATTAATCAATCCTTAAACGCATTAAGCTTAGATGAAATCACCGCCGCGATGATTAATAATTATGTCAAAAAAGAAATTGTGGCCGCGCCAATTAAAAAACGGTATGCCAAATCGCAAATTGCTCAAGTGTTGATGATCGCCTTATTGAAAACGAGTTTTTCGATTGAAGAAATCAAACAATTGATGACTGTTGAAATGGTCCACCGAAATGAAAAGCAATTTTATGATTATTTTATCTTAACCTTTTTAGCAGCAATTCATCAGTTAGATGAAGATTACAGCCCCTATGAGCAAGAAAAAAATCCAGCGGGGACATTGGTGACGGCCACCCAACAAACGCTCCTCAAAATGGCATGTCAGAGTGTGGTGTATAAGATTGCGATTGGGATTACTTTAAAAAAATCAGCGGTTGACGAAAAACTAGCTGTGAAAAATAAGTAATTGACTAGAAAATGAGATTTGAATTAAAATTCACAGATAATTCAATTACAAAAACGGTGAATTCGTTTACCTCTTTCAGGTTTCGCCGTAAAATATAGGATAATTAATTAGTTTGTTAACAAATGTTAATGGGCTAATTTTTATTCAGCAGATTAATCATTGTGATCAAGTCTGAAGAAAAAATGAAAGCGGTGGTTTAGGTGGCAGAAAAGAAGAAGACGAATAAGTTAACGCTCGGTGCGCTTATTTTAATGGTCTTTACGTCAGTCTTTGGATTTACGAATATCCCACGGGCGTTTTACCTGATGGGATATGCATCAATTTTTTGGTATGTTTTAGCAGCTGTTACCTTCTTTATTCCTTATGCATTTATGCTTGGAGAAATGGGAGCGGCCTTTGGTGAAGCAAAAGGGGGCATTTATTCTTGGATGGAGCGATCCGTCAATGCTAAATTTGCTTTTGTCGGGACATTCATGTGGTTTGCTTCGTACATTATTTGGATGGTGAATGTCGGCAACGGAATCTGGATTCCATTATCAAATGCCATTTTTGGGGTTGATAAAACACAAGAATGGTCAATCTTTGGTTTGACAAACGGGGTACAAACACTCGGGATTTTAGCTATTATTTGGATTATTGTCATTACCTTTGTCACGTCAAAAGGACTTGATAAAATCAAGAGAATCACTAGTATCGGTGGTTCAGCCATTACGTTAATTAACGTAATCTTATTCTTGGGTGGTTTATTAATCCTTGTGTTAAATAAAGGTGTCATGGCACAACCGGTTACAGCACACGCATTTTTCCAATCACCAAATCAAAGTTATACCTCAATGATTCAAGTCTTTAGTTTCGTTGTATTTGCCATTTTTGCTTATGGTGGGCTTGAAGTTGTTGGTGGATTAGTTGATGAGACCGAAAATGCTAAGGTTAACTTTCCAAAAGGGTTAGCCATTTCAGCGGTTGTTATTGTGGTCGGCTATGCCATTGGGATTTTTATGATGGGGACTTTCACAAATTGGAAATTTGTCTTTACCGATGGTGGTGGTTTCGCCAAAGCAACGGAATCAAATGCAACGGTTACTTTGGGGAACGTTGCTTATATTGCCATGAACAACATGGGTTACCAATTAGGGCTAGCAATGCATTTAAGTCAACATGCTGCTATTCAAGTTGGGATTTGGCTCAGTCGTTACATGGGACTTTCAATGTTCTTAGCACTTAGTGGCGCTTTCTTTACGATTATTTTCTCGCCATTAAAAACAATTATCGAAGGGACCCCTGCTGCCTTTTGGCCTAAGTCATTTACTAAGAAAAATAGTAATAACATGCCAGTCAATGCCATGAAAGTGCAAGCTGCAATCGTCATTGTCATTATTGCATTTGTTGCTTTTGGTGGTAAGAGTGCTGCTAAGTTCTTCGACATCTTAACGGCGATGACGAACGTTTCAATGACGTTACCATACATGTTTGTGGCTTACTCATACTTTGGCTTCAAAAAGGACGAAAGTATCGAAAAACCATTTACCATTTATAAGGGCAAGACCTTCTATAAATTCTGTGTCTGCATGGTCATGTTTACAGTCGGTTTTGCGAACGTCTTTACGATTATTCAACCGGCAATTGACGGTAATTTAAGTCAAACAATTTGGTCAGTTGCTGGCCCAATTTTCTTCACAATTGTTGCATTATATATGTTTAACCGTTATGAAAAGAAAACAAGTTTAAAATAAGTGTTTAAAAGAGCGGCTATTAAGTGGGCGCTCTTTTTTAATGGGGCTTAAAAAATGTGACACTTCGTCGTTTTAGCTTGAATTGTGATTCTAAAAGGGTTAAGCTAAGATTTCAACGAGTTAAATTTCAATGAAAAGGTGACGAATATGAAAAAAACAATTGTTGGCTTAGTGACTAGCTTAGGGTTAATCAGTCTACTGGCTGGTTGTGGGTCGACCAAATTGACAACAACTAAAACAAACTATCGCCAAAATGGCATGGTGGCAGTCGTAAAAGGTTCGACAACAAAGAAAGCAGATTTAAAATACCGGGTTAATAATAACCATTTTCAAAAAGCGACGGTCAAAGATGGGACTTATGTGATTCAAGTACCAACAACGACTAACAAACAAACGGTAACCGTGCAAGCTAAAGCAAACGGTAAAACGGTTCAAAAGAAGGTATCGATTGCAGCTAGCAAGTCAGTTGGTCAATATGCTAAGATTGCAACACAATACAACCAAGCCTTAATTGGGATGGCATTATCTAAAACTGACCAAACTAAAGCCCAAGAATTGCAAAAGCAAGCAGCCGCAGCCAAAGCCGGCCAACTGGCACCAGCTGATTTGATGGCGCTTAAGCAGAGTCAACAAGAAGTGCAAGCAGCCATGCAAAAGGCTCAACAGTCTCAAAAAGATCAATTGCTGCCGACGACCCCTAAAAATGGGGTTACTGAATGGGTTGCAACAAAGCATGTGACAATCCGCGGCTCTGTTGATAATCAAGATGTGATGGGGATGACGCTCATTACACCGGTTAAAGCATTGAAGGACAAAGCAGCGCTTAAAGATTTTGGGACCAGTTTTGCACTGATAGCTCAAGCAACAGGTGCTGATTCCCAAAAAGTGATGTCTGAATTCAGTGATTATACGAAGAAAAATAAAAAAGGTAGTCAAACGACGATGAAGACCATCGAATCAAATGGGGTGAAGTTCAATACCGGCTTTTCAACAAGCGATTTGTATATTTACATTACCAAATAAAGCATCCAAAAAGGGCCGCAACTTTTTGTTGCGGCCCTTTTCGGTATTTATTTAGCTGGATCTTTTGGTAATACAAGGGGTAAAAAGTTGAGCAAAAGTCCAAAGATAACCGAGACGATGACGGTTGTTTGAATATTAAAGCCGGTTTTCGTTAGTTTAGAACCAATAAATCCAATGACAAACCCAAAAATCAATGTCCAAAGTAGATTCATGACGTATTTCATAGTTGGCCTTCTTTCTTTGATTCAGTTCTATGATATTGTAACACGTTTTCCAAAGAGAATCATTTGAAATAATTTGTTATACTAAAGGTAATCGAATTAACGAAGAAAGAAGGGGCGTTGCTTGCCATTTGTTCAACTACAGGTTAAGAGTACCTATACGCTCTTGGAAAGTACCACTAGAATTGATGCATTAATTGAACGTGCTAAGGCACGTGGCTACCGCAGTATTGCGCTGACGGATAAAAATGTCACTTATGGGTTGGTTGATTTTTATAAGGCGGCTAAGGCGGCTAAGTTACAGCCAATCTTAGGTTTGACGCTTGAAATTGGTGGACTGCTTCAAGCGGATGAGCGCTTTCCGCTCATTGTCTTAGCGAAAGATTTCGTTGGTTATCAAAATATTCTGAAGCTTTCTTCGAAGATTATGACTCAAACTGATTTGGTTTCATTTACCGCTATCACGCAGTGGTTAAGCCACTTAGTGGTCATTACGCCGGCCCAAGATGGTGAACTAGTCCGCTTACTTTTACAAGCAGAGGATTCGGCAATGACATATTTGACGCAACTCCAGGCAGCTGTTGATCCGGATAGCTTGTATTTAGGAATCAGTGCTAAGCAAGCAGCAGCTCCCCAACGGCGTTGTTTAATGGCGTTGAGTCAGGCGACGGCAATCCCATTGGTTGCATTAGGTGATGTGCGCTATTTAGAACCAGATGACGCTTTTTCAGTGCAAGTGTTACAACATATTAAAGCCGGTACGCAAGTCAATTTCCGTGATGGGGATCAAACGACCTCAGGTGGTTATTACTTGCAAACGGCTGATCAAATTACAGCCGAATTTGAAGCATTGCAGTTGGCTGAAGCTGTGCGAAATACGGATAAGATTGCCCAACTATGCCAAGTTGAGTTGCCTTTCAAGCGAGCTCAACTACCACGGTTTAAAACACCGCATCAAGAGTCGGCAGCGGCTTATCTAGAACAACTGAGTCAACAAGGCTTACAAGCACGCTTTGTCAATCAAGCGATTCCACGACAGTATCAGGAACGCTTGCGGTATGAATTGCAGATTATCAACGAGATGGGCTTTGCCGATTATTTTTTAATCGTTGCCGATGTGATGCGTTATGCCCATGAACAACATATTATGACGGGCCCGGGTCGGGGCTCTGCTGCCGGGTCGTTGGTGGCCTATGCGCTGATGATTACTGATGTGGATCCGATTCAATATCAATTACTGTTTGAACGTTTTTTGAACCCTAATCGGGCGAATATGCCCGATATTGATTTAGATATCCCAGACAATCGCCGCGATGAAGTGTTAGCATATGTCTATCATAAATATGGTCGTAATCATATGGCACAAATTATTACCTTTGGAACGCTTGCGGCTAAAATGGCGTTACGTGACGTGGGGCGGGTATTTGGTTTAAGTCAGTTTGAAATGAATGATTGGGCTAAGGCGATTCCAGATGTGCTTAAAATCACGTTAAAAGAAGCTTATCAACAATCACAACCTTTAAAGAATTTGGTGGCTGATTCCACTAGAAACCGGTTATTATTCGAGACCGCTCAGAAACTCGAAGGATTACCGCGACACTATTCAACGCATGCGGCGGGAATTGTGTTGAGCCAAGCCCCCTTAACCGATACGGTTGCCTTACAAAGTGGTGGTGAAGAGATTGAACTCACGCAATTACCGATGGGGAATGTGGAAGAACTTGGCCTATTGAAGATTGACTTTTTAGGGTTACGTAATTTAGGGATTCTCGCCAATATCGTGAAGTTAGTTGGCCAGCAAACTGGCCAGCCGTTTGACCCGCACGCCATTCCATTGGATGATCCTAAAACACTTGCTCTATTTCAACAAGGTGATACTAATGGTATTTTTCAATTTGAATCACCAGGCATTAAGAATGTTTTGCGACGTCTGGCGCCGAGTTCATTTGAAGACGTTGTGGCGACAGATGCCTTGTATCGGCCCGGTCCAATGGAAAACATTGACGTGTTTATTGCTCGTAAAAGTGGTCAAGAACCTGTCACTTATCCGGACGAGTCATTAGCCGATATATTAGCACCAACGTACGGCATCTTAGTCTATCAAGAACAAGTTATGCAGGCCGCGTCCAAGATGGGGGGCTTTAGCTTAGGCGAAGCCGACTTATTGCGGCGAGCAATGAGTAAGAAGAAAAAAGCGGTAATTGATGCTAGTCGGACGCAGTTTATTCAAGGTGCGCTCGAACGAGGCCACACAGAGGCCGCTGCCACAACGGTTTATGATTATATTGAACGGTTTGCTAACTACGGATTTAATCGCTCACACGCTGTTGCTTACAGTAAAATTGCTTTTTGGTTGGCTTATTTGAAGGTTCATTATCCGGCAGCCTTTTTTGCAGCTTTATTAAATGCCGTTTTGAATAATCCGGCGAAGACGAAAACTTATCTAGCAGAGGCTAAAAAACGCCAGCTTAAAGTGTGGCCGCCGGATGTTAACCGTAGTCAAAGCTACTTTAAATTAGTTGATTCGGGGATTATTTTCGGTCTCTTTAGCATTAAGAAAGTCCGTCGTGATTTTGTGGCGGCCATTATTCAGGAGCGGACAACCAACGGGCCGTTTAAATCGTTGTTGACTTTTTTGCAGCGAATGGATTCTAAATTCCTTAAGCAAGAGGCATTAGAAGCCTTGATTTATAGTGGCGCATTCGATCAGTTTAATCCTAATCGCAATGCACTGTTAGCCAACTTAGCCGACCTACTTGATAGTGTGAAGCTGTCGGGGAATAACGTCGATTTATTTGCTGTATTAGCGCCGAAAGAACGGGCCGTTTCGAATTTAACCTTAACCGAACGGCTAGATAAAGAAGCTGAATATCTGGGGGCGTATGTTTCGGGGCACCCGGTTGAAAAATACGATCGTGTGCGTCAACATTACCATGTACCCGATATCAGTGATTTATCCGCCGAGCAATCGGTCCATTTGGTCCTATTCGTTCGCCGAATTAAAGTAATTCGGACTAAACGGGGGGACCAAATGGCGTTTGTAACGGGGCAAGATGCAACCGGTGAAATTAGTGTGACACTCTTTGCAAGCATCTACCAGCGAGTTAGCGAATGGTTACAAACCGGGCAAGTCGTTTTTGTTGCTGGGAAAGTTGAGCAACGCCGTGATTTGCAAGTGGTTGCTAACCAGATTCAATTGGCACAAGATGCGCAAAAGGCACTCCCAAAGGCGACCCTGTATTTACGGGTTCAAACGGCGTTGACGAGTCAGGTACAACAACAAATGTATCAATTGTTACAAGCAAATCGGGGGACAACGCCAGTTATTTTGTATAAGGCAGCCGATAAACAGTCAATTCTATTGAACGAGCGCTATTGGGTTGCAAGCAATGAAAAACTAACAACTGCGCTTACAAACCTTTTAGGGACGGGCAATGTGATTTTAAAAGGGGTTGACCAATAAATAAATTGCGCTATCTTTGCGAAAATCTTCGCAAAAGACAAGACTTATTTTCTGAAAAGTGATAATATATTAGTGACTTTGAAAGACCAACTGGTTTTTTAAGTAAAATATTTGCCTGGGGTGAAAAGATGAAACGCATAGGTATTTTGACAAGTGGTGGGGATGCACCCGGTATGAACGCTGCCATCCGTGCCGTTGCAAGAAAAGCAATGCATGAAGGCCTTGAAGTCTATGGTATCAATTATGGTTACGCTGGTTTAGTTGCCGGAGATATCTTCAAGATGGACCCAATTACGGTTGGCGACAAGATTCAACGTGGTGGGACATTCTTATACTCAGCACGTTATCCAGAATTTGCACAAGTCGAAGGACAATTGAAGGGGATTGAACAACTCAAGAAATTTGGGATTGAAGCTTTGGTTGTCATCGGCGGTGATGGTTCTTATCACGGTGCACTTCGTTTAACTGAACATGGTTATAATGCAATTGGACTTCCAGGGACAATTGATAACGATATCCCATTTACGGATCAAACAATTGGTTTCGATACAGCTGTTAACACAGTGCTTGAATCAATTGACCGGATCCGTGATACAGCTGCTAGCCACGAAAGAACTTTCGTTGTGGAAGTAATGGGCCGCGGTGCTGGTGATATCGCGCTTTGGGCTGGTGTTGCCGGTGGCGCCCAAGATATTATTATCCCTGAACATGATTTCGACGTTAAGGCCGTTGCTGATAAGTTACGCGCTTCACGTGAACATGGTCAAAAACATGCTGTCATCGTATTGGCTGAAGGTGTTATGCACGCTGATGAATTCTCAGAAAAACTTTCTGAATATGGCGATTTCCACTTACGTTCAACTGTTTTAGGACACGTTGTTCGTGGCGGGGCACCAACCGCTAGTGACCGTGTGTTAGCAAGCCGTTTAGGCTCAAGAGCAGTTGAATTATTGCTTGAAGGCAAAGGTGGCGTTGCACTTGGGATTGAAAAGAATGAGATTATCGCCCATGATATGTTAGACTTGTTCAATCACAAGCACCACGCAATGCTAGATCTTTATGATTTAAACGAAGATTTAGCTTACTAGATTCATCGTTTCATAGATAAAATTGTTAAAATGACTGAAAAGTCTTTTAAAAAATAGACATAAAAGGAGAGATTCCACTTATGAAGAAAACCAAAATCGTAAGTACACTTGGACCCGCAAGTAACAATGTTGAAACTATTGCAAAATTAATCGAAGCAGGTGCTAATGTATTCCGCTTTAACTTCTCACATGGTGATCATGAAGAACATTTGAGCCGGATGAACATGGTTCACGAAGCTGAAAAATTAACTGGTAAAACAGTTGGTATCATGTTAGATACAAAGGGTGCTGAAATCCGGACAACTGTTCAACAAGGTAAGAAATTTGAATTACACACTGGTGAAGTGGTGCGTATTTCAATGGATGATACCCTTGAAGGGACACCTGAAAAAATCGCTGTTACTTACCCAGGTCTATACGATGACACACATGTCGGCGGACACGTTTTAATCGATGATGGTTTAGTGGATCTTAAAATTATTGAAAAAGACGAAGCAAACAAAGAACTTGTTACTGAAGTTCAAAACGATGGGATGGTTGGCTCACGTAAAGGGGTTAACGCACCTGGTGTTTCAATTAACTTACCTGGTATCACAGAAAAAGATGCTAGCGACATTCGTTTTGGCTTAGATCACGATATCAACTTCATCGCTGCAAGTTTTGTTCGTAAACCTCAAGATGTTTTAGATATCCGTGAATTATTAGAAGAAAAACATATGGAACACGTTCAAATCTTCCCTAAGATTGAATCACAAGAAGGTATCGACAACATTGACGATATCATGAAAGTTTCCGATGGTTTAATGATCGCTCGTGGTGACATGGGTGTTGAAATTCCATTTGAAAACGTTCCTTTTGTACAAAAGAGCTTAATTAAGAAATGTAATGCAATCGGTAAACCAGTTATCACAGCAACCCAAATGTTGGACTCAATGCAAGAAAATCCACGTCCAACACGTGCTGAAGTTAACGACGTTGCGAACGCTGTTATTGATGGGACTGACGCAACAATGCTCTCAGGTGAAAGTGCTAACGGTGACTATCCAGTAGAAGCTGTTGCAACAATGGCCCGTATTGATGAAAGAACAGAAAAATCATTAACAGACCGTGATGCATATGCATTGAAAGCATACAGCAAGACGAACTTGACAGAATCAATTGGCCAAGCTGTTGCACATACTGCACGCAACTTAGGGATTAAGACAATCGTTGCTGCTACAGAATCAGGCTCTACAGCTCGCATGATTTCTAAATACCGTCCACAAGCCGATATCTTGGCTGTTACATTTGACGAACGGACTCGTCGTGGTTTAACAATTAACTACGGTGTTTACCCAGTTATGGCTAAGAAACCTGCTAATACAGATGATATGTTCAACTTGGCTACTCAAACAGCTCAAGAACACGGTTTTGCTAAAGAAGGCGACCTCATCTTGATTACTGCTGGTGTTCCTGTTGGTGAACGTGGCACAACAAACGTTATGAAGATCCAATTAATTGGTTCAAAATTAACCCAAGGTCAAGGTGTTGGCGATGAAACAATCGTTGGCAAGGCAGTTGTTGCTTCAAATGCTAAAGAAGCTGCTGAAAAAGCAATTGATGGTGGGATCTTAGTGGTTAAATCAACTGACAAAGATTACTTACCAGCAATCGAAAAATCAAGTGCAATCGTTGTTGAAAACGGTGGTTTAACATCACACGCTGCTGTTGTTGGTATCGCAATGGGTATCCCAGTTGTTGTTGGTGCTAAAGACGCAACAGAATCTATCAAAGATGGTGAAGTTGTAACTGTTGATTCACGTCGTGGTATTGTTTACCGCGGTGCTACCAACGCCCTTTAATCATTTGTGAATGATTAAAGGCGGCCCCCTCCAAAAGAGGGGGCTTTTTTTGTTTTAAAAAGAATCTAAAAGTAAGAATCATAAATTACTTTTCTGAAAATACTGACAAGTCGTTCATTTATCGGTACAATGGTAGGGAGACTTTATTGGAGGTTTACATGGAAAGTTGGTTATTTTTAGTAGCGATTTTAATCGTCGCGTTGTTAGCGAAAAATCAATCTTTAGTCATTGCGACCGCGGTTGTTTTAATAGTAAAGATATTCCCAATTTCAAATAAGGTACTGCCCGTAATTCAAGCTAAAGGCATTAATTGGGGGGTGACAGTCATCTCGGTGGCAATCTTGGTCCCAATTGCAACTGGCCAAATTGGGATTAAAGATTTAATAAATGCCTTTAAAACACCGGCAGGTTTTATTGCAGTTGGGTGTGGCGTGCTAGTCGCTGTGCTATCAGCAAAGGGCGTGGGGTTATTAGCTGCTAGTCCTGAGATGACAGTGGCCTTGATTTTTGGCACCATCATGGGCGTTGTTTTTCTAAAAGGCATTGCGGCTGGTCCCGTAATTGCAGCAGGGATTACCTATACCATTTTAACGGTTTTTAATTTAGTACCAATTCATTAATGAATAAGAATAAAAGAGGTCAACTATGAATGAACTAATCGGGCAAGTGATTACTTGCTTAGTAACAGATGAAAATGAAACAGCCTTCTTTGTCCAAAAAGACGGCGTGACATTTGCGTTAAAGAAAGAGCATTTAGAACAAGAAATTACAATCGGTGAAACGGTCACTGGCTTTGCTTACGAAAACTCAAGTCGAGAATTGGTTTTGTCAACGTTTATTCCTAAGTCACGCGTGGGGCATTATGCCTTTGGTGAAGTGGTTGAAACGCGTCGCGATTTAGGCGTTTTCGTCAACATTGGTTTGCCAGATAAGGACATCGTCGTGTCACTGGATATTTTACCAAGCATTACGAAATTATGGCCCAAACCCGGCGATCGCTTAATGATTGCCATTGAAGTCGATCAAAAAGGACGGATGTGGGGTCAGTTGGCTGATGAAAGCATCTTCCGATCAATTTCAAAAGGTGCCAAACCAGAAATGAAGAATCAAGACGTGATGGGGACGGTTTATCGTTTGAAGCTAGCTGGAACGTTTATTTTAACGGATGACTTTTACATTGGGTTCATTCACCCTTCTGAACGTGAAGCAGAACCACGTTTAGGGCAACAAGTTAAAGGGCGGGTCATTGGTGTGCGTCCTGAAGGTAGCTTGAATGTTAGTTTGAAACCGCGGGCATACGAAGAAATTGGGGACGACGCTGAAATGATTATGGCTGTTTTAAAACGGCAACCCGATTATGCGATGCCGTACACTGATCGGAGCGATCCAGAAGCAATTAAGCGTTACTTTGGGATTAGTAAAGGTAGTTTCAAACGGGCATTAGGGCGATTAATGAAAAATGGCTTAATTACCCAGGCAGAGGGCCTAACGCGGTTAACTGAAAAAGGGCAAGCTGACATTGCCCCAATTACAGATGATGAGAAGCAAGATTAAGCTTTTTTGAATGATTGAAAAGGAAGTTGCTAAATGGATAAAGCTGAGCAATTAGACCGAATATCCGAGCAGCTACAAGCGGCCGGCTACAAATTAACAGCACAACGATCAGCAACAGTGGCGGTCATTTTGGACCACGCCCAAGCCCACCTGAGTGCCGAACAGATTTTCATGGCAACTAAAGTGGTAGTCCCTGAAATTGGGTTGGCCACTGTGTATCGAACCCTTGAAATGTTGACAGAACTCCATATTTTGAATAAGGTCCGGTTTATCGAAGATGGGATGACCCACTATGATTTGTGTGAAACGGATCAACACCATCATTTTCACCATCACTTGTTGTGTCTGCAATGTGGGGCCGTTGAGGAAATTCATACGGATTTATTATCTACTGTGGAACAACAAGTGCGTGATGATTATACGTTTGCAGTGTTAGATCATCGGTTAACCTTTCATGGGATTTGTGCGCGGTGCCAGCAAATTAATCAACAAAACGGGTTACCAGCTAATCAATTGGATCCTAAGCGCCAAATTGACGTGACACAGTTGTAAAAGAGGAAACACATGGATGATTTAATTCAAGATTATATACACTATCTAAAAGTTGAACGCGGTCTTTCGGAAAATACGCGACAGAGTTATCGGCAAGATTTACAGCAGTTTGCGGCATTTTTGCAACGCCAACACGTTGCTAGCTTTACTGAAGATCGGTTTCTAATTTTGAACTACTTGCAAGAACTAACTGATGCGCATAAGGCGCAAAGTAGTATTACGCGCAGTATTTCAACGTTACGCAAGTTTTATCAGTATTTAGCACGTGAAAAGCAGATTATGCAAAATCCGATGCTTCAGATCGATTCACCCAAACAAGGTCGTCACCTACCAGCGGTCTTATCGTCGGCTGAAATTGAGCGACTATTGACAGCACCAGATACAAGTACCGCACTTGGATTACGCGATCGAGCGATTCTAGAGGTCTTATATGCAACAGGGTTACGCGTTAGCGAGTTGATTCATCTGAAGATGGCTGATTTGCATTTGTCATTGGGCTTAATTCAAACACTTGGTAAAGGGAATAAGGAACGGATTATTCCCATTGGCGATGTGGCAATTGAGTGGATTAATCGATATCTCGATCATAGTCGGAATCAATTGACCAAGGGCCGTTCTAATCCATATTTGTTCGTTAATTTCCATGGCAATGCCTTGACGCGCCAAGGCATTTGGAAGAACCTAAAGAAGCATGTTAAGACGGCTGGTATTGAAAAAGATATTACCCCCCATACATTACGGCATTCGTTTGCTACCGTGTTGCTTGAAAATGGTGCGGATTTGCGAATCGTGCAAGAATTATTGGGACATGCAGATATTTCGACGACTCAAATTTACACGCATGTTAGCAAGAAACATTTGACAGAAGTTTACCAACGGAGTCATCCGCGTGATTAAATTAAATTTGTCGCGCTTTATAAACTATGGTAGAGTTAATGCTATTAGAACTTTGTTTGATCAATGGAGGTCAACATGTTATTCAAGTATAAAAACGATTATGAAAAAATTGCGATGGGCTTTTTATCCTTTGTACCGGATTTAAAAGAGGTCAGTCATGTACAAGCTGAATTGGCGCTCTATACGTCGGATGATCAACGTAATTTATATTTATGGCGCAATGAAGCTGGTGATTTTGCAGGCGTTGTAGGGATTGAACTTGGTACGGACTATATTTTAGTGCGCCATATTTCATTAAACCCTTCCGAACGCAGTGACGAGAACTATTTTGCCATGTTAGATGAGTTAGCGGCGCTTTACCCGGACAACCGCGTGATGGGGGCGTTAGAGACTGCGCCATTGATTGCTAAATGGGAACAACATCAGAATACAGAAATGGACTAGAGTGACCAATGACTGAACAATTAACGTTGGTCTTAACTGATTTTGAAGGACCACTCGATTTATTACTACACTTAATTAAGCAAACTAAGATTGATATTTATGATATTCCCATTGCTGAAATCACCGCGCAATATCTTGATTACTTGCACCAAATGCAAGTATTGAAACTAGATATTGCAGGTGATTATTTAGTAATGGCGGCGACATTGATGAAAATTAAAAGTAAGTTGCTCTTACCGAAGGCTCCGGAATTAGTTGAAGAAGCACCAGTAGAATACAGCGATCCACGGCAAGAATTGGTGGAGCAATTACTGGCGTATCAAGCCTTTCAAAAGGTGGCAACGGTGTTACAAGAACGCGAATTGGAACGACAACAGCTTTTTGCCAAGCCAGCTAGTAGTAATCCAGCTGAAAAAGTAGTGCCACTGGCACGCGGTGTTATTAAGCCGCGCGATTTAGCTGCCGCTGTATCTAAAATGTTGGTTGAAGCGCAAGCCAAGCAACCAGTCTTCAAAACGGTCCAAAATGACGAAATTTCGATTACGGATAAAATGACTTGGATTGTGCGTCATGTAGCCGCTCAACCGGTTGCTTTTGAAACGCTAGTTATTGTTAAAGCTGATCGTGACGAGATTGTCACAACATTTTTAGCCGTGCTAGAATTGATGAAGGATCGAAAAATTATTTGCGAACAAGCCGACTATGATGCACCGATCATGGTTCGATTGAAGGAGGGCATTTCAGTTGAATCATCTCGCTGAAATTGAGAGTTTATTATATGTTGCGGGTGACGAAGGGATTGCGCTTGCACAAATCGCACAGCTCATTCATCTTGATGAACCGGCAGTCCGCCAGTTATTAGAAAAATTGGCAAATCGTTATCGTGGCAACGCTGAATCGGGATTGAATCTTATTCAAGCCGAAGAGATCTATAAATTAGTAACCAAAAAAGAATACGCGACGTTATTGAAGACCTATTTTGATGGACCAGTTTCAACCAGTATCAGTCAGGCTGCGCTTGAAGTATTGGCAATTATTGTCTATCGCCAACCGATCACGCGGATTGAAATCGATGAGGTTCGGGGGGTACAAAGTAGTGGGGCTATCCAGACTTTGTTAGCCCGCCAATTAATTAGCGAAAAAGGGCGTAAAGATGCACCTGGGCGGCCAATTTTATATGGGACGAGCACTTATTTCTTGGATTACTTCGGCCTTGAATCGCTTGATGAATTACCACCACTTGAACAATTGGCACTTGATGCGGATATTGATGACGGTGAAGGTGATTCAGTAGACTTGTATTACCGCCAATTTGAACAAACGTTAAATGAAACAGATACGACGTCGGAAGCGATGTCCAAAGGAGAACAATAAATGGAACGATTACAAAAAGTGATTGCAAATGCTGGAGTGGCTTCAAGACGGAAAGCAGAAACCTTAATTGCAACCGGGCATGTCACCTTAAATGGTGAAGTGGTGAAGGAAATGGGCATCAAGGTTGATAGTACAAGCGATCATATTGAAGTTGATGGGGTACCATTAACGCGTGAACGCAAGGTCTATTATGTCTTGTACAAACCACGCCAAGTGATTTCGGCGGTGACAGATGATAAGAAACGCCGGGTTGTCACGGAATATCTTGGGGATATCACTGAACGGGTTTACCCAATCGGACGGTTGGATTACGATACATCTGGGTTATTACTGTTAACGAATGATGGCGATTTTGCTAACATGATGATGCATCCGAAATATAAAGTCGACAAGACTTATATTGCGAAAGTTTCAGGACTTCCAACTGCTGAGATGTTGCGCCAATTGCGTAAAGGCATCGTCCTCGAAAAACGTAAGACCGCGCCTGCTAAGGTAAAAGTGGTCTCGACTGATCGTCGCAAAAACACTGCGATTTTAAGCATTACGATCCACGAAGGGATGAATCATCAAGTTAAGAACATGCTGGCTGCGGTTGGCTTACCCGTAACGAAGTTGAAACGGGAAACGTATGGTTTCTTAACGTTAGACGGTTTAGTTTCTGGTGAATATCGTGCTTTGAAACCAATTGAAGTAGCAGAATTCAAAAAAATTGCTGAACTAAATGAAAAGCCCAAGCACAAAAATCGCCCTAAACTAACACGGCATGATTAATGAGTTGCTTTTAGTCCGTTAATTTGCTATGCTTATTGCAATCAAATATTAATGGTTCGTCTTCAGGGGCAGGGTGTAATTCCCGACCGGCGGTAAAAGTCCGCGACCTACGACAATGTTGATTCTTGTGGTGGCTGAACTGGTGTGATTCCAGTACCGATAGTGAAAGTCTAGATGAAAGAAGATAGGGCTTATTTGGGTATGAATGTATGCAAGTAAGGTCTGTTAATCGCCCTGATTAACAGACTTTTTTTGATGCAGTCAGCCTTGGCGAAGTCCGCTGACGAAGGCAACCTCATCTGGAGGGTGTTAGTAATGCAAGTTTCAAAAGTTCGTACGATGATTGGGGTCGCAATGCTGGGGGCAATTTCGTTTGTCGTCATGTTTTTCGAATTTCCGATTATTCTCACATTTCCGTTTTTAAAAATTGATTTTAGTGACGTCATTGTTCTGTTAGGGACGTTCGTTTACGGACCGATTGGAGGGATGGGTGTCGCATTGATTCGTTCACTGCTACACTTTATCATGACTGGTGCCAGCTTACCTAGTTTGGTCGGCGATGTTGCCGGTGTTTTAGCATCCATCTGTTACATGCTCCCCTTTTATTATTTATTTAAACGCCAGTCGCGTGTTTTAGTCGGCCAAGCAATTGCGGGTGTTGCGGGGGCCATCAGCATGACCATCTTCATGTCATTTGCTAACTGGCTCTTCATTTTACCGCTTTATATTAAATTGATGGGTCTAAATTTGGGGATGTCGACAGCCAAATATATTCTATTTGGCTTAGTGCCGTTTAATTTAATTAAAGGGGCCCTCGTAACGGTGGTTTTTGCCGTCTTATACTTACGGATCTTACCTTGGCTAAAACAACATATGCAAAAACCAATTGCTAAATAGATGGCAACAAAAAAGGTTGTGTCCAAGCGGGCACAACCTTTTTTATAGGGCGTAAATATGCTACGATGAAAATGGCGTTGATTGACGTACAATTGCACCAGTTGGACAGGACGTGTAAGCCGCTTTAAACGCAATGCGTTCTTTGGGATCTTCGATTGGCGTCGTGCCTTGGTTATGATCAGGTTTAAAAAAGGCAATGCCTTCTTGATCATAATCGAATAATTCGGGGGCCTTTAATTGGCAGAGGCCACAGGCGATACAGCGTTCCGGAATAACTTGACTATAGAGCATTGAATTCACACTTTCTCAATAAAGGACTTAATTGATGATGTTAATGGCATATTTACTATGCTTGTTAGCGCCTGAGAAAAGACGGTATCAAGCAATCTATTATACATTAATTGGTAAACGGACCACTTCAAATCTATATGCCGCTTTAGCATATGGTTTATTAAAATGGCTTCAAATTTATCCTAATCTAGAACAGGCACAATTTCAAGCGGAATTAAAACGTCTGCAGACCAATGGCTGGATTGCAATGGATGAGCGATATGTTTGGTTAACCGTTGCGGGTCAACAAAAACAAGCTCAATGGCAAACAGCATTAGTTTGGCCAGTACACTATGAAGGGCCACAAATGGGGCATTTACCGCAATTTACTGCTCGGTTGATGCTCGCCGTTCAAATTGTTTCGGAATATCATCATCAAAATTCACAGTATTACCCCTTGGCAACAAGCATGAAGGACCGCGTATTGGTGGTTAGTTGGTTCAAACGGCATAAAGGAACCCCTAATTTTAGCACCCAATTCCAGGCAGAACTGACGCAATTATTCGAACAGTTAGATTTGCAACAAGCTGATCTAGTGGCCAATCAACTGCTTGGTCATCAAGTCTTAGGAAAAAGCCAACAACAACTAGCACAAGCTTTAGGTAGCCAATCATTGACGGTTCGCGTGCGAACCATCGATGCTTACGCACAAATTTTGGGTATTTTATTGGCAAGCCAGGCGACTTATCCCTTGCTCAGTGAATTGGTGAATCAAGCTGAAACCCAGCTAAGTCAGAGTACGTTACAGACTTGGCAATTGATTCAACAAGGGGCGAGTATTGAACAAATTAGCCAGCAACGACGGGTTAAGGTTGGGACGATTAAAGAACACCTCTTAGAAGCGGCAATGCTACTGCCGCAGTTCCCGTTTGACCGATTTTTAGCGCCGACAATCATCCAAAAATTGGGGATGCTGATGACTGAACAGCCAACGCTTAGTTTTAATGCAGCTCAAGCAGCATTGCCCGGCTTAGATTTTTTTGAGTATCGGCTTTATCAAATTCAAAGGTTGGTGATTTCCCATGAGCACAGATGAACTGATTTATAAAGCGCTAAAAGAACGGTTTGGTTATGAGACATTTAAGCCAGGGCAACTGGAAGTAATTCGTTCAGTTTTGGCAGGCCAAGCGACTTTGGCGGTTTTACCGACCGGGACGGGCAAATCATTGTGTTACCAGTTACCAGCCTATCTTCTGGGCCATACCACGGTTATTATTTCACCTTTAATTGCACTGATGCAAGATCAGGTGGCACAGTTGAATTATCAAGGTGAAAAAAAGGCGGTTGCCGTTAATTCGAATTTGGAGCCACGACAAAAGCATGCATTGTTGCGCCGGTTGTCACAATATCGCTTTATTTTTATGGCGCCAGAAACCATTAGTCAACCAGCAGTTATTCAAGCACTACAACAATGTCAAATTGATTTATTAGTCATCGATGAAGCCCACTGTATTTCACAATGGGGGATTGATTTTCGGCCAGATTACTTAGTCCTTGCGCAAGTCAAACAGCAACTAAACCCTGGGGCAACGCTCGCATTGACTGCAACAGCCGACGCACAAGTCCGGCGTGATATTTTGACTAAGTTGGCTTTACAGTCAGCCAAGCGGATTATAACGTCAGTTGATCGCCCGAATATCTACTTAGGTGTTAGCCAGCAGGCAGATGAAGCCAGTAAGAATACTTTCTTGCAGCAATTGGTGACGGAAAGTCAAGGACCGGGAATTATTTATTTTTCAAGTCGTCAAAAGACGGTTGAGATTGCGGCTTTCTTGCAACAAAAGACGGCGATGAAAGTTGCCTATTACCATGCGGCCCTTTCGACGCAAGAGCGGTTCATTATCCAGCAGCAGTTTATGCAAGGACAGTTAGACGTTATCTGCGCAACCAATGCATTTGGAATGGGGATTAATAAAGCCGATATTCGCTACGTCATTCACTATCATTTACCGCAAAATATTGAAAGCTATCTACAAGAAGTCGGTCGTGCAGGGCGCGATGGGCAACCAGCGTATGCAATGTTACTCGCAACACCGCAAGATACGTATCTTCAGCAGTCATTAGTATCATCAGGGATTCCAGCGGCTGGGTTGATCCGGCGTTTTTATCAAGAACCGACCTTGTTTAAACAAAGCCAAGGAAACGAGTTTGACTTATTACGCCGGTACCAGCAAATTGGCATGGATGAACAGGCCGTTAGTGAGCTGTTACAGAATCGACAAAAAGAAAAGCATTTTGCACTTCAAACAATGGTCGATTATTTAAATCTACAAGGTTGTCGGCGGCAATTTATTGTGAATTATTTTGACGAGCACCCCCAACAGGTTGACCATACTGAGGGCTGTTGTGGTGAACAGGGTTCAACTGCTTTTTTAGAAAAATTTAATTTAAAAACGGTAATTGATGATAAAGCCCCTAAAATAGCCGGTTTAGACCATTGGGACGGTATTTTAAAGCAATTGTTTTAGAGATTTTCTGGGTATTTTAAAAGGGTCTATGGTACAATATCAAAGAATACCAATAGGGAGGGCCGTCAATGCTCAAAGATGATAAGAAAAAATTAGATAATCAGACGGAAGGCAAACCCTGGGAAAGCCAGTTTGATGATGATCGTGATGATCGTGGAAATTTATCGCGTGTTGCTTCCAAGAGTAAGGAAAAAGGAAATACATATTTTGCCATTATTCTAGGTGTACTACTTGTTTTAATGATTGCATTTCCGATTATTGCCTATACGATTCATTCTAGCCGGGCCAACCGCCCAGTTGAGTCGAGCAAGATTGTCGTTAATACTTCTGATAGTGACAGTGCTAGTGCTTCTAAGAAAGAAGCTAAAAAAGCGAAGGCCGCTAGTGAAAGTGCCGCCAAAGCTGCTAGCGAAAGTAAGGTCCGCCAAGCTGAAAGTGAAAAAGCGGCTAGTGAAAGTCAAGCAGCTGAAAGCAGTAAACAAGCTGCACAAGCAGCTAGTGAAAGCCAAGCACAAGCACAAGCAGCGACCCAAAATAATAGTAGCGAAGCAACAGCGCAAAGTAGCAGTTCAAGCGAAACAACGGGTGGTTCTTATACCTTGAAAGCAGGCGAAGGCTTATACCGCGCAGCGGTTAATAATGGCTTAACACTCAATCAACTACTTGCATTAAATCCAGGCTTAACAGCCAACTCACAAGTAGCACCGGGAACGGTCCTAAAAGTTAAATAATAAGCACTACTAAAAGGCCTGGGAAACTCCCAGCCTTTTTTAATGATTTTTTCAGGAGGCAGAATATGCAAATTGCAATTGATGGACCAGCATCATCTGGGAAAAGTACGGTCGCCAAAATTGTGGCCACTAAATTAGGGTTTGTCTATGTTGATACGGGGGCTATGTACCGAGCATCAACTGTATTGGCCCAAAAATTGGGTTTAGATTTTGGGGATGAAGCGGGCATTTTAGCCGCTTTAAAACACGCAGACATTCAATTCAAGCCTGATCAAGCAGGACAAAAAGTTTTTTTAAATGGTGAAGACATTACATTAGCCATTCGGACACCTGCAATCACGAATAACGTCTCACAAGTCTCAGCTTTAGCCGGGGTGCGGACTGAAATGGTGGCCCGGCAACGTCAGCTTGCAGATCAAGGCCAAGTGGTCATGGATGGACGCGATATCGGGACAACAGTGTTACCTACGGCTGAGGTTAAAATTTTTATGGTAGCCAGTGCCCAAGAACGGGCCAAACGCCGTTACGCTGAAAATACGGCTAAGGGGATTATGACGCCGTTAGCAACGTTACAAGCCGAGATTGAATTACGTGATCAAAAAGATAGTACACGAGCAATTTCACCCTTAAAAAAAGCGGCTGACGCTATTGAAATCGATACAACCCAGTTAACAATCGACGAAGTAGTCGACACAATATTAGCAATTGTAAAGAAAAATATGTAATTTTATCGTTGAACTAGGCAAAATAACTGGTAATCCGAATCGATATCAACTAAAATAGTATCTGTATAGATAGTCGTTAAGGAGGATTTTAGCTATGAGTGAAGCTAATTTGAATAGCACCCAAAGCAGTGATGCAATGGCAGCTGCTTTAGACAGTGTCCACGAAGTCAAAGTTGGGGACGTTGTTAAGGGTGAAGTTTTAGCAATTGAAGATCGACAAGTGATTGTCGGCATCGAAGGAACAGGTGTTGAAGGGGTTGTGCCTCAAAAAGAATTATCAAGTCAACCTATTGAAAACATCGCAGACGTTGCCAAAGTAGGCGACCAATTAGATTTAGTGGTCATTTCAAGAATCGGTAACGATAAAGAAAATGGGAGCTACTTATTATCTAAACGGCGCTTAGAAGCTCGTAAAGTTTGGTCTGAAATTGAACAAAAATTTGCTAATCAAGAAACAATCACAGCTAAAGTCATCGATGTGGTTAAAGGCGGCTTAGTCGTTGATGCTGGTGTTCGTGGTTTCGTACCGGCTTCAATGATTTCTGATCGTTTCGTCCGTGATTTAAGTAGCTTTAAAGGCCAAGAATTAACTTTACAAATTATTGAAATTGAACCTAGTGAAAACCGTCTAATCCTTTCACGCAAGGCATTATTGGAACAAGAACGGCAAGCTAAGTTGCAAGCTATTTTCGAAAAAATGTTACCAGGGGATGTTGTTGAAGGAGAAGTTGCTCGTTTAACAAACTTCGGCGCATTCATTGATTTAGGTGGCGTTGATGGCTTAGTCCACATTTCTGAAATTTCATACAATCACATTAACCAGCCCTCTGATGTCTTAGAAGTTGGTCAAAAAGTGCAAGTGAAAGTCTTAAGCTTAGACCAAGAAAAAGGCCGGATTTCATTATCCATTAAAGATACCCAACCTGGTCCTTGGGATGATATTGCTGATAAAGCACCAGTTGGAAGTACTTTAGAAGGGGTCGTTAAACGACTAACTACATTTGGCGCCTTTGTTGAAGTTTTCCCTGGGGTTGAAGGCTTAGTGCATATCTCACAAATTTCACATCAACACATCGCTACCCCAAACGATGTTTTAGAAGAAGGTCAAACGGTTCAAGTCAAAGTCTTATCAGTTGATCCTGAACAACAACGTTTAGGGTTATCAATCAAAGCGCTTCAAGAAAAACCTGCTGGCGCTAAGGATTCAGATCATGAAGATGTCGCCCCTTCTGACTATGTCATGCCAGAAGAAGAAACCGGTTTTAGTATCGGCGATATGCTTGGTAAAACACTAACCGATAAATAATTTTTTTAAAGTCATATGCAAAAAGGTAGGGTCTGGGACAAAACTAGGTTTTGTCCCAGACCCTACGTTTATGTCGGTGCTTGATTAGTACGACGCAGAGGAAGCGACAGTTTAGCGGACTTTGTCGGAGTGACCTTGTCAGTTTGACGCAGACAGGGTACACTGAACAACGAAGGGAATGAATACAATGACAAAACCAGTTATCGCCATTGTTGGTCGACCTAATGTCGGTAAATCGACGATTTTTAATCGCATTGCCGGTGAGCGGATCTCGATTGTTGAAGATACGCCAGGGGTTACGCGTGACCGCATTTATACCACAAGTGAATGGTTAGGGCATGAATTTAGCCTAATCGATACCGGTGGGATTGAAATTAGTGACGCACCATTTATGGAACAGATTAAACAACAAGCAGAAATTGCAATTGATGAAGCAGACGTGATCATCTTCTTAGTGAGTGCCCGAGAAGGGGTTACCGATGCGGATGAACGCGTTGCACAAATTTTATACCGCGCTGATAAACCCATCTTACTTGGGGTTAATAAGGCCGACAATCCAGAACAACGCCAAGATATTTTTGATTTTTATAGTCTTGGCTTTGGCGAACCAATTGCCGTTTCAGGGGCCCATGGGCAAGGCATAGGGGATCTTTTAGATGCCGCCGTTGCCAAGTTCCCCGTTGAAGAAGACGAAGAAGAAGACGATAGCATCAAGTTTAGTTTGATTGGTCGGCCCAATGTTGGGAAGTCATCACTCGTGAATGCGATGTTAAAAGAAGACCGCGTGATTGTCTCACAAATTGAAGGGACGACGCGTGATGCCATCGATACAAAGTTCACGGCTGAAGATAATCAAGAATTTACCATGATTGATACTGCCGGAATCCGTAAGCGGGGTAAGGTCTATGAAAATACTGAAAAATACGCCGTAATGCGTGCTTTACGGGCCATCGACCGTTCTGACGTTGTATTAGTTGTTTTGAACGCTGAAGAAGGCATTCGTGAACAAGATAAGAAAGTCGCGGGGTACGCCCATGAAGCGGGTCGTGGGATTATCATTGTGGTGAATAAGTGGGATACGTTAAAAAAAGACAACCACACAATGAAAGAATTCGAAAATCACGTACGCGATCAATTCCAATACTTAGACTATGCACCAATCATCTTTGTGTCGGCTAAGACTGGCGTTCGCTTGCAAAACTTGCCAGCGATGATTGAACAAGTGAGTGAAAATCAAAATCGTCGGATCCAATCAGCACTCTTAAACGAAGTCTTGATGGACGCAACAACGGTGACACCAACCCCAGCTATTAATGGGAAACGCCTGCGCATTTATTACATGACACAAGTCGCAGTTCAACCACCTACATTTGTCGTTTTCGTAAACGATGTCAACTTACTTCATTTCTCATATCAGCGTTTCTTGAAGAATCAATTACGAAAAACCTTTGATTTTACTGGTACACCAATCCATTTGATCCCTCGGCAACGAAAATAAGGGGGTTATTCAAAAATCTGCTAATACGATTAACTAATTTACTCAGAATGCCGTTTTTTTAGCGAAATTCCTTGCTATCACTAGGTTTGTGTGATAAATTAAAAAATGAAATAGTGATCAAATCATTGTTTCGTCATTTTTGACCACTCAAAAATGGTTTCGGTAATTAATTACTGATTATCTGTGATGAGCAGGAGGTGAAAAACATGGCAAACAAAGCACAATTGATCGAAAGCGTAGCATCAAAGACTGGTTTAACTAAGAAGGATGCAACTGCTGCAGTTGATGCAGTATTTGGTTCAATCCAAGACACTTTGAAAAAAGGTGACAAAGTTCAACTAATCGGCTTTGGTACTTTTGAAGTACGTGAACGTGCAGCTCGTAAGGGCCGTAACCCACAAACTGGTGCAGAAATTAAGATTCCTGCAAGCAAGGTACCTGCATTCAAGCCAGGTAAAGCATTAAAGGATTCTGTTAAATAAGAATTCAATTAATCGGCTGGGATTTTTCCCAGTCTTTTTTTATTGGTAATGGTTGCGAATATGTTAAAATGGAACAATCGAAAAAGGGTGGTTAAATGACGAATTCAGAACAAATGCTTGCGGCATTGGAAGATAATAATTTAGAACAAGCGCAAACTTATTTCCAACAGGCTTTAGCCGCGGATGAACCGGATACACTTTATAGCTTAGCTGAAGAACTATATGCCATGGGTTTTTTAGAACAAGCCACGACAATCTATCAACAATTGTTGGCACAATTTCCAGATGAAGACCAAATCAGAACGACACTTGCCGATATTGCCGTCAGCAATGGTCAATACGACGATGCCTTGAACTGGTTGGCAGATATTACGTCAGAATCCAATGCGTATGCCGAAAGTCTTCTAACTGCAGCTGATGTCTATCAAACAATGGGCTTACCAGAAGTTAGTGAACAGAAATTATTGACAGCTTTACGCTTATATCCTGATGAACCCGTAATACAATTTGCTTTAGCTGAATTGTATTTTGAAATGGGTGAGTATGTCAAAGCCGCTAATTATTATGAAGCCCTTATCGATCAAGACGTGGTTGAATTCGGGCAGGTAAATATTCAAAAGCGGTTGGCAACGAGTTATGCTAGCAGTGGCGCTTTTGAAGAAGCGCTACAGATTTATGAAGGATTGACACCAGAATTCCTAACAGAAGACGATCAATTCCAAATGGGTTTTTTGTATTTACAAATTAAAGACTATCAAAAAGCAATTGAGGTCTTGACCAAGTTGCAGACGACTGATCCACAATATACGTCGCTTTATGCCTACTTGGCAACAGCTCAAGCGGCACAGAATCAATTAGAAGATGCCTTAGTGACCGTTCAGACCGGAATTGGGTACGATGCCTACAATGAGGTGCTTTATCAAAAGGGGAGCGATTTAGCGCTTCAATTGGGGAATAACGAGATTGCTGAACAGATGCTAAACGAGGCACTAAAGATTGATCCTGATAATATGGGTGAAATTAGTGCCTTGAGTCAAGTTTATCGCCGTCAGGGACGCCATATTGAAAATATTGCCTTCTTACAAGAGGCGATTGAAAATCATAAACCAACGGCTGATTTATACTGGTCACTAGCGCAATCACAGATGGCGGTTGATGATGGCGACCAAGCGCGCGAAAATTATCTGTTAGCTTATCCGGATTTAAAAGATAACCCGGCTTTCTTACACGATTTAATTTTATTCTTCCAAGAAATGGCGCAGATGCCAGAAATGTTGGCGGCCCTCAAACAATATTTAAAACGCGTCCCAAACGATATGGATATGCAAGCACTCTATGATGATTACCAAGCAATGCAATAATGCTTAAAAACGCCCGCCTATATTTTAGTCGGGCGTTTTGTTGATTATTCAACTGAGTGCCAGTGTTAAAACCGCAACGGCAAAAAGAAGGTGTGAACGGCCCACCGGCAGCTCTTTTTCTTTTTCGATAATGTGGACAATGGACAGCAGTGTGTGATGATTCGTCATTGAACCCCCCTTTAGATAGCTTAAATACAGCACGGCGTAGGCTGTAAAAACAGTCCTAGCTATTTGGTGTCTGTAATGATTGTGGTATGATAAATAGCATCCGAAACAGTTAATTATTAGATAAGAGGGATTATCCATGAAAGTAACGACCTTTGCGCCGGAATTTAAAGCCGCCCTACCAATCTTAAAACAAATTGAAGCAGCGGGTTTTGAAGCCTATTTTGTCGGTGGTAGTGTCCGCGATTATTTATTAGGCTTGCCGATTCACGATGTCGATATTGCAACGTCCGCGTACCCAGCAGAAGTGAAGCAAATCTTTAAACGAACTGTCGATACTGGGATTCAGCACGGGACTGTGATGATTCTTGATCATGGGACGGGCTATGAAGTGACAACTTTTAGAACAGAAAGTGGCTACCAAGATTTTAGACGGCCCGATTCTGTCACGTTTGTGCGGTCATTAGCCGAAGATCTACAACGGCGGGACTTTACGATTAATGCGCTTGCGATGCGCGCCGATGGTGAAATCATCGATTTATTCGATGGGCTTACCGATTTAAAAGCACAACAAATCAGAGCAGTGGGCCAAGCCGATGAACGCTTCCACGAAGATGCATTACGCATGATGCGCGCCGTCCGTTTTGAAAGTCAGCTCGGATTTGCTGTCACCCCAGAAACACAAGCTGCGATTGCCAAACACGCTGAATTACTGACGAAAATTGCGGTGGAACGAATTCATGTAGAATTTGTGAAGTTGCTGCAAGGTATTCAGCGGCAAAATGGCTTACAAACTTTTTTGCAAACCGGATTGTATCAATATTGCCCAGAGTTCGCGAATCAAGCAGCGGGATTAGCCAAATTAGCGGCCTTACCTGCGCAACAGATTCACGATGAAGAGACGGCTTGGCTATTAGTCAATGCATTATTGGGTAAAACCCCCGCCGCTGCTGGTCAATTATTAAAACGTTGGAAGAGTGCTAATAATGTGCTTGATGCAGTTAAAGCAGGTTTAGTGTTGCTGCCCATGATTTTAGATGGCTCTGCTGATCAATGGGCGCTTTATCAAGCTGGCCAGCACGTATTAGCCATCACGTTAGTCGTTGCCCAATTGATGACAAGCAAACCAATAGCCGTTGATCAGTGGCAAGCAAAGTATGCGGCACTTCAAATTAAGCAAAAGGCTGAATTAGCCATCAATGGGCAAGTCTTAATAAAAAATGGTTATCAACCTGGCCCGCAACTGGGTAAAATGTTGGCACGACTCGAAAAAGCCGTGGTGTTAGACCAATTACCAAATGACCAAGCGCAATTATTGCAATGGGCTGCACAAAACTAAGCCATTCCCTCAGAAGGTGTGTTAAAATAACCATGTAAGCACATTCAGAAAGGGTGATAATTGATGACACAACATGTTTTTAAGGAATTAAAATTTTATTTTAGAAATGGTGACGCTTGGACCGTCAGCCACAAAGAATTAAATGATATTTGGATTAGCCGCGTTACCACCAGTTATGGCCGCATTAATGGCGGCCCAATGCAAGAGATTCACCCTTGCAAGAGTTTTAAAGCTGAAATTTTACCGGAAGCCGATCATGTTAAATCTGAAGATATCAATACCGGGTCGCTTGAAATGGGGATGTTTGGGCGGGCAACAAAGTACCAAGACATCGAAAAACTCGATTTAATCTTTGAAGACGATCAAGATCGCGCACCAATGCAAATTTATTTCCCATTCAAGAACAAAGATAATAGTGGCTTAGATAATATTTATCAAAGTAGTCAAATCTCACAAAAAAATGGTCATTTATACATCGTGATTGATGCTGAACACACAATTGCAGATATGTACCCTGAAATTTAAGTTAACTCCTGACAATCTTAATCGTTGTCAGGAGTTTTTTTTGCTCATTGGCTGTTTATGATATTCTTTTTGTCATTTTGATTGTCAGTCGTCTGATTATTCGCTATGATTGATAGTAACGAAAGTAAAAAGGTGACTTATATTGCAAACATTGACAGCAACGCATTTAACAAAGACATACGGCGAAAAAACGCTTTTTGAAGATATCTCATTTTTAATCCGCGAAGGGGACCGGATTGGCTTGGTTGGCATTAACGGGACTGGTAAAACAACGTTGCTCAACGCGATTACCGGCACAGATTCATACGATAGCGGCCAGATTGAAACGCCTAATCAATATGCGATGAGTTATTTAGCGCAGAAGCCAAGTTTTGATACGAATTTAAGTATTATGGCGGCCATTTTTGCCGGCGATAATCCGGTCTTCAAGACTATCCAAAATTATGAACGGGTCTTGGTAGCTTATACGCAAGATCCAACTAATCTCAAATTGCAGGCGCAATATGAACAGGCTGATGCCCAAATGACACAACAGGATGCTTGGACGGTCGATACGGATATCAAAACCATATTGACGCAACTACACTTAACGGATCTAGACCAACCAATCAATACGTTATCCGGGGGGCAACAAAAACGGGTTGGCTTGGCACAAGCCTTAATTGAAAGCCCTGATTTATTGATTTTGGATGAACCGACCAATCATTTGGACTTTGATTCCATTGAATGGCTGGAAAAACGGTTGGCGCAATATCAAGGGGCCCTTTTAATTGTGACGCATGATCGGTACTTCTTAGATCGGGTTGCTAACCAGATTTTCGAACTCGATGGTGGGCAACTCTATTCATACGATGGTAATTATGAACAATTCTTAACTCAAAAAGCTGATCGCCTGGAACGTGAACAACAAGCTGCCCATAAGCAACAACAACTCTACAAGCAAGAATTAACGTGGATGCGAGCGGGGGCTAAGGCACGAACAACCAAACAACAAGCCCGAATTAATCGCTTCAATGATTTAAAGGCGAATTTAACCACTGGACCAGATGACTCAGAAGTCGATATTCAAATGGGGCAATCACGGTTAGGAAAAAAAGTACTCGAATTAAAGCATGCCAGTTTACGCCTTGGTGATCGGCAGATTCTAGATGATTTTAGTATTTTAGTCCAAGCTAACGATCGAATTGGGATTAGTGGCGTCAACGGAGCAGGCAAATCATCACTCTTAAACGTGCTGGCGCAACGGCTACCACTGGATAGCGGGGAGCTAATTGTCGGTGAAACCGTCAATCTTGGCTACTACACGCAACAAAATGAAGATCTCGACCCTCATAAACGAGTCATTGCCTACTTGCAAGAAGCCGGCGAAGAAGTCATTGGTAAAAATGGGGACCGGATCAGTGTCACACAATTGTTAGAACAATTCCTGTTTAGTCGTCAAATGCATGGCACATTGATTGGGAAACTTTCTGGTGGTGAGAAACGCCGCCTGTATTTGTTGAAGATTTTGATGCAACAACCAAACGTCCTATTACTGGATGAACCAACCAATGATTTAGATATTGGGACGTTAACAATTCTGGAAAACTACTTGGAAAATTTCAATGGGACGGTTATCACGGTCTCCCATGACCGGTACTTCCTCGATCAAGTTGCCGACAAATTGCTTATTTTCGAAGGCAACGGTCAAATTAGTACTGAAGTGGGGCTTTTTAGCGATTACTTAGCGAAACAAAAAGCAACCACCACTAAGGCAGCGCCTAAAGCAGCGGCCGCCCCAGTTGATGAAGCACCAGTTAAAAAGCCGAAGAAAAAATTAACATATGCCGAACAAAAAGAATACGAGCACATCGAAGCTGACATGGAACACTTGGACGAACAGATTGAAACCATCAAAGCACAAATGAACGCAAACGGTGCCGATTACGGTAAATTAGCAGAGTGGCAAGCCCAAATGGATCAACTCAACCAACAACTAGATGAAAAAATGAGCCGTTGGGAATATTTAAGCGAATATGCAAATTAAATGAGGGCGTTCAAACTGGGGATGTTCTGAGGATTAGCCAAATGAGCCGCTTGTGTGGCTCATTTGGCTAAACGTCGGAACATGGTTTGAAAAGCACGTTAAGAAAGGAATTTACACCATGTCTGAGCAAAACTACTTGGATTTAGCACGTACCATTTTAGAAACAGGTCATTATAAAGAAGATCGCACCAATACAGGTACTTATAGTTTATTTGGGTATCAAATGCGGTTTGATTTAAATGAAGGGTTCCCTTTATTAACCACCAAAAAAGTGCCATTTGGTCTAATTAAAAGCGAGTTGTTGTGGTTTTTAAAAGGCGATTCCAACATCCGCTACTTACTACAACACAATAATCATATTTGGGATGAATGGGCGTTTGAACGCTACATCCAGAGTGCTGATTATACTGGCCCTGATATGACTGATTTTGGACATCGTGCCCAAAATGATGCGGCTTTTAATGCCATTTATCGCGACCAGATGCAACAGTTTAACGACCGTATTTTAAACGATGCGGGCTTTGCCAAACAATATGGTGAACTAGGCGATATTTATGGTAAACAATGGCGTGCTTGGCAAACACGTTCTGGAGAGACAATTGATCAGATTAAAAATGTGATTGAGCAAATTAAAACGAACCCTGATTCACGACGGCTAATTGTGTCAGCTTGGAATCCAGAAGATGTGCCCAATATGGCATTGCCACCTTGTCACACGATGTTCCAGTTCTACGTTAATGACGGACGGTTATCGTGCCAATTGTATCAACGCAGCGGGGATGTTTTCCTTGGCGTGCCATTTAATATTGCTAGTTACGCATTATTGACCCATTTGATTGCGCATGAAACTGGTCTTGAAGTGGGCGAATTTATCCATACTTTGGGGGATGCCCATATTTATAGTAATCACGTTGAACAAGTGAAGACGCAGCTTGAACGCCCAATTCATACGGCCCCCCAACTATGGTTAAATCCAGATAAAACAAGCATCTTTGACTTTGATATCGCCGATATTAAACTTGAAAATTATGAAGCAGAACCCGCAATTAAAGCACCTGTCGCGGTTTAATGAGGAGGAGTGGCAATGTTAGCATTTTTATGGGCTGAAGATCAAAATGGGTTAATCGGTCAAAATGGTCATTTACCATGGTCCCTACCAAACGATCTGGCCAATTTTAAGCACGAGACCATTCATGAAGTGGTCGTAATGGGGCGTAAAACATACGATAGTTTACCTGTTCGCCCCTTACCGCGTCGGCAAAACATCGTGATGACACGGCAAGCGGATTTAGCTGTGGCAGATGGCGTACTTGTGATGCACAATCGAGCAGAATTGCTTGAATATGAACAGGCCAATCCGATGAAAAAGATTTTTATCATTGGTGGCGCCGACATTTTTGCAATGTTTGCTGATGATGTCGATTATCTGTACGTTACAAAAATTGCTGAAACGTTTGAAGGCAACATTTACATGCCAAAATTGGCGATGGATCAGTTCGAATTAATCAGTCAAACACCTGGTGTGATGGACGACCGTAATCGCTATGCGCATACATTTGAAATTTATCAAAGAATAACTAAATAAGCTGTAAAGAAGGAACGTTTGCTATCATTAATTTGATAGTAAACGTTCCTTCTTTACTTAGGGCAGATGAACCACTCACGAAGAGTGGTCGCAATTGTTTGGATGAGTGGGTGTTCTTCTTGCAACGTTGAAGAAAGATAAATAGTTCGTTCAATTGAAACACCAGCAATCTCTTTTAAGACAAAGGTGTCATTAGCTTGATAGGACCAAGAGATTTTGGGGAAAAAGGTGATGCCTAAGCCTTGATTGATAATTGAACGAAGTGTTGCAGGATCATCGGTTGTTGAGCTAATTTTAGGATGAATATGATTAGCTTCAAGGGCCATATCAACTGTGTGGCGAAAGGCATTGTTAGAACTCAACATAATAATTGGTGTCTGTTGAATATCCGTTACTTGCAAACGCGCTTTTTGGGCTAATGGGTGTGATTTAGGGACGGCAACTAAAATGGGTTCGCTAATAATCGGAATATTAATTAAATCAGGTTTTGAATCAGAAGTGATAAATAAAACAGACGCATTAATATTTTCGGGAAGCTGATGTTGGATAATCGTTAATTCCATATCAGGATGTTTTTCTGAAAATATGCGCATTAAGTTTGGCGCTGAAACTGATGCGACTTCTAAGCACAGAGTGATTGAAGTAATGGTTTCCTTGTTTAAGGCGTTAACCGCACGAAATCCATCGTCAAGGGTGGCTAAGGTTTTAGTAACATAGGGATAGAAGGTGTGGGCATATTGGGTCGCTTCAATATTGCGCCCTGTGTGATAAAAAAGCGTGACACCTAATTCGGATTCTAACTGTTTAATGGCGCGACTGAGGGCCGGTTGCGAAATATATAGGGCGCTAGCGGCCTGGGTTATATTGCGGGTTTCAAAGACTTTTTTGAAGTATTGTAAGTAAGTTAAGTTCATTGTTGACCACCTTAATTGATACCTTTTAGTTATGAATCAATCTATTTTAAGTATTTTTCATTATAACAGAACGCGCTTAAGATTAAAGAGTAATCGGTCGTGACGAAAGGTGGAAAGTCAATGCGGACAGCATTTTTATTCCCAGGACAAGGTAGTCAAAAAGTCGGAATGCTACGGGCGGTTCCGGTGCAATATATCGAACGAGTTAAAAAAATAACTGGCTATCAACTTGAAGATTTACCCGAAAATTACAAGGACCCGGTTTTTATCCAACTAGCATTATTGGTTAAAGGCTTATCTGTTTTGGCTGCGATTCAAAGAAATGAAATTAGCCCGGATTTAGTGGCAGGCCATTCACTAGGCGCTTTTTGTGCTGCAGTTGCTTGTAAAGCAATCACATTTGACGATGCGATCAGAATTGTTTATCAACGTGCCACTTTGATGAAGGCCGCTTATCCAACTGGCTATGCAATGGGGGTCATTGTTGGGTTAACCCGAACGGAAGTGGCGCAAGTTGTTCAAGCTACTTTTGATGAGATGCACCCAGTATACCTATCAAATGAGAATAGCCCGTTGCAACACACAATATCGGGTGAGATGACGGGACTTCAGAAAACATTGGCCGCGGCAAAATTGCGGCAAGCCCGTACGGCTAAGTTATTAAAAGTACCGGTACCATCACATTGCCGTTTAATGCAAGCGACGGTCGCAGCATTGACGCCTGTTATTAATCAAATAACGTTTTACCCAACAATTTGTCCGTATTTAAAAAATACGGATGGGCGAATGACACAAGATACTGAAGCAATTCGGCAAGATTTACTAGAAAATGTTGCGCAACCGGTTCAATGGAATCAGATGATGGACGTTGCTAAAGAGTGGGGAATGACGCTGACACTTGAATTTCCACCTGGTAACACACTGACGAAATTGATACATGTCAAGTTTGGTGAACGGTCTATTCGCACAATTAATATTGACCAACATGGAGTTGATGACGCAACGTTTCTATATCAAAAATGGAGATGAACATTGATGGAAAAACCACAACGGAATTGGGACACAAAACGGGTTCAAAAAGCACAACGATTAGCCAAGATTAGTAAGCTAATGACTGGCAAATATGTTGAAACAAAGCAAATTATTACCGTACTAGAGGCACTCATTGCCCCTGGTGATAAAGTTGTTTTGGAAGGAGACAACCAAAAGCAAGCAAGCTTTTTATCACAAAGTTTAAATCAGGTTAATCCTAAAAAAGTGAATAACTTGCACATGATTATGTCGAGTATTTCGCGTCCAGAACATTTAGATATTTTTGAGCGTAAAATTGCCTCAAAAATTGATTTTTCGTATGCTGGCGCCCAGAGCGTCCGTGTTTCACAAATGATTGAAGATGGCAAAATGAAATTAGGTGATATTCATACTTACCTTGAACTATATGGCCGTTTATTTATCGATTTAATCCCCAATGTCGTTTTAGTTGCCGCCGATAAAGCGGATAAAGCTGGGAACTTGTATACCGGTTTTAATACCGAAGAGACACCAACAATCGTTGAAGCAGCGGCTTTTAAAGATGGAATTGTTATCGTTCAGGTTAATGAAGTCGTTGATGAATTACCACGGATTGATATCCCCGCAGGTTGGGTCGATGTTGTGGTTCCTGCTGATAAACCTTATGAATTAGAAGCCCTTTTTACGCGAGATCCACAAAATATTACAGAACTACAAATCCTAATGGCGATGATGGCAATTAAGGGAATTTATGCGGAACATGGTGTTCAATCATTAAACCATGGGATTGGTTTTAATACCGCAGCGATTGAATTACTCTTACCAACGTATGGGGCCTCATTAGGCCTTAAGGGCAAGATTGCTAGAAATTGGGTTTTGAATCCACATCCAACAATTATTCCGGCGATTGAATCGGGGTGGGTTGAAAGTATTCACAGCTTTGGCGGCGAAGTTGGCATGGAAAAATACATTGCTGCCCGTCCTGATATTTTCTTCGTAGGTCAAGATGGGACAATGCGCAGTAATCGGGTTTTGGGGCAAATTGCTGGCCAATATGCTGTTGATATGTTTATCGGTTCAACACTTCAATTAGATTATGATGGTAATTCCTCAACTGTAACACGCGGTCGACTATCCGGGTTTGGCGGTGCTCCTAATATGGGACATAATCCTGGTGGGCGGCGGCACGCAACGCCAGCTTGGCAATCATTACGTGATCAAGCTAACGCATTGGGTAAAGGCCGAAAACTAGTGGTACAAATGGTTGAAACCTATGGTGCTAATAAAAAACCAATTTTTGTCGAAAATTTGGATGCTTTAGCGGTTCAAAAACAAGCGGGGCTTGCTAATGCGCCGGTCATGATTTATAGCGAAGACACAACGCATATTGTTACGGAAGAAGGCATTGCTTATCTTTACAAGGCAACTAGCAAAGCGCAACGCCAAGCTGCGATTGCTGCGATTGGTGGTGTCACACCTTTAGGGATGACAAGTACTAAAGAATCATTAGATCAGTTACGGCACGCAGGGATTGTTAAGTTGCCCGAAGATTTAGGGATTAAGCGGAGTGACGCTAAACGCTCACTATTAGCAGCGCAGACAATCGATGATTTAGTTGAGTGGTCAGATGGTTTATACGAACCACCGATGAAATTTAGAACTTGGTCATAAGAAGGGGCGATTTTTATGGAACAATTAGCTTATCAATATCAAACAAGTCAACCAATTAGCCAAAGAGTCCACGTTGGCGTAGTCGGGTCAGGCGATTTAGAAATCTTAATGTTTCCAACTGATAAATCAGAATCAACTGTTACAGTTCGTACTGGTAGTGACGGTTTTGGTGAAGTATGGGGCAATGTCTTAACACGCTTTTTCGATCGTTATCCGATTTTGGCTGATATTGTGATTAATGACTTCGGGGCAACGCCTGGGGTTGTTTACCTGCGATTAACCCAAGCAATGGAGGAACTAGGTAATGAAGAATAGTTTTGTAGAATTAAATGCGCGCGAACGGGTTAATGCTTTATTAGATGCAGAAAATGGTCGCGAATTAGTTGGGCCATTTGATCAGATGATAGCGCCGAACCTAGTTGCTCAAGGTATTGTCCCAGAAAGTGATGATGGGGTTGTCGTGTCATTAGGGACCATTGGCCATAAAAAAGTGGTTGTGATTGCGATGGAAGGTAGCTTTCAAGGCGGTGGCATTGGTGAGGTCTCTGGTGCAAAGATTATTGCTGCGCTAAGTCATGCTTTAGAAGAAAATCAAAATGGTCATGAAATTTTCCCCATTATTATATTGGATACAGGAGGGGTACGTTTACAAGAAGCGAACTATGGTCTGCTTTCCATCTCTGAAATCGGTAACTTGATTGTGGCACTCAAAAAATATGTCCCCGTCATTGGGGTCGTCCCCGGTCGTGTCGGTGCGTTTGGGGGGATGGCCATCACTTCAGCTTTAATGAGTTATTTAATTACAACCAAAAAAGCACGCGTTGGTCTGAATGGCCCGGAAGTAATTGAGCAAGAGGCCGGTGTTCGTGAATTTGATTCAAGTGATAAAGACTTAATTTGGAATACAATTGGTGCGCGTCAACGAGTTCAAGCGCAAATTATCGATGAATTGGTGACTGATAGTGTTGAAAGCATTAAGGCAGCAGTCTTGTCGGCAATCCGTGCGCGCAAGGATAGTCACCGTAGTGAAAACGCCGACTTTTACTTATCCCTATTAAATTCGCTTGATCTTTCAAAACCAATGGCAATTGAAACCTATAATCAAGCACGCATTGAGCATCAAGCGCAAGCGGTGGACTTACCAGTAATCACAGAACAAGCATCTCCGGCGACAACCAGTGTTGGTTATGATTGGTTTCAAGCATTAACGGGGTTAAAGAAGCCACATTCAACAGTAAGGACTGTTTATTATGGAGATTCAAAGCGGTTTAATGAAGAGGTGGTAGTGACTGCGGTTGTGCCAGATCCTAATAATCCAATGTATCGTGTTCGAGAGGGTGAAGTCGGATTGGTGGAAGGCTTTCGCATGGCCCAGATTTTAAATCATATCTATGAAGCAGATCAAAATAAAGCCGTTAAGCGGCCAATTGTGGCCGTTATTGATGTCCCTAGTCAAGCTTACGGCTATAACGAAGAATTGATTGGAATTCATGTTGCACTTGCCAATAGTGCTGCTGCCTACGCTAAGCTGAGACAAGCTGGACATCCAATTATCGGTGTGATTGTTGGAAAGGCAATTTCGGGGGCGTTTTTAGCCCATGGTCTACAATCAAGCCGCTTAGTCGCTTTAAATAGTTCTGCAATTTCAGTTCAGGCTATGTCTAAAGAAAGTGCCAGTCGCATTACAAAACGGTCAATTGCTGAAATTGAAGCAGCTGCCCAACAAGTGCCTTCAATTGCTTATGATATTCGTAACTACAATCAATTAGGGGCCCTCTACCGTTTCTTAGAAAAAATAACGGATCAATCGACAACTATTGCCAATGTTCAGGCTGTTATCGCTGCAGTTAATGACGCAATTGAAGACGTTCGCCGGACAAACGATACAATGTTGACGACCCGCTATACTAATGAAATTGCCGTTAAAATGGGGCGCGTTGAAACGAATAAAGTGCAGGCTAAAATGAACGAAGAATGGCATGCTGAACAATGAGATTGGCCCATGATATTGTGCGTTTCAATCAAGCAGCTATCCAACAACGAGAATTAGTGCAGCAATTAGCACTGTCAAAACAAGTTTTTGGTGTTATTCGACGGGCATTACCTAGCCAACCAGATTTAGTGCCGATTGGCTTACGCGGTGTTGCTCGTCATCAGCGGTTTGCTTTAGAAATTCCAATAACCGCGATACAAGCGATTGTCCATCCTTGGGAGATTACTGCGCGGGAATCTTTTCGAGCAGCTGAGATTGCTCAATTTCCTGTCTATGAACAATACCATGCGGCTCAAAAAATACTAGCTGGGTTCAAATGGGGGGTTGGTGGCAGTTTGGGATTTGAACTAACATCTGGGATTCAAGCCATTAAGCCAACAAGTGATTTTGATTTATTACTTTATGCTAATGCGCCAACGGAAATACCACTAGCAGTTATTATTAAAAATCGTTTGTTCTTTGAGCAATTTGATACACAAGTAATAACCCCCAAGGGAGGATTTGCGCTAAAAGAATATTTACGAACTCCAGATAAAAAAATTCTGCTAAAAACTGATACTGGACCGATTTTAACCAAAGAACTTTGGTCATAGTTGTTTGAGAGATTATGGTTTAGATAAGTCTAAACTTGGGTGGCCGGTTCTTTGAATAAGTTAGTTAGAGATTAAGCAACAAATTAGTTAAGGAGTTTTCGCTTTTGATAAATAAGACTCAACAAATAGTTATGAAGCAATTAGCAGGCCTCGTCGAACAAGCTTTGGTTGATGAAGTTTGCTTAAGCCCCAAACCCGGTTTAGTGGATGCACGCAACAATGGGGCTCATTCAGATATGGATCTGGCTTTATTTATCAAGTCCGCGCGGGCTTTAACCCCTTATTTTGAACAGATGGCACAAGCTGCTTGGCAGCAACCAATCAGTCAGACTTTACGCGAGACTATCGCACACATTGGTCGTAAAGCTGAACAGGCGATGTTTAAAGAAACTAACGGGATTAATACTCATAAAGGTGCCATCTGGGTAATGGGGCTATTGACGACGGTCTATGCCCAACGAATCAGTACGGGGCAATCAATCCAGACTGATGAGCTCTTGAAACTGGTTAGTTGCCTAGCACAATTCCCTGATTCGCGTTATCAAAATAAGCAGTTAACCCACGGTGAAGCGGTGAAACAACGCTATCGGGTAAATGGGGCCTATGAAGAAGCGGTACTGGGCTATCCACATATTTCTTTAGCGCTTGAAACATATGCTAAATGGCAGACAGCGACACCTCAACAGTATCAATTACAAATGTTATTAACTTTAATGAGTAGTGTCACAGATACTTGTGTGTTGCATCGTAGTGATCAAGGTACATTAATTGAAATGCAACGCTTGGCGAAGTCGGCTAGCCAAACATCATTACCAAATGTTAGTTTTGTAAATTTGCAAAAGTATTGCCATCAAAAATACATTTCACCTGGTGGGAGCGCTGATTTATTAGCAGCTAGTCTATTAATAATTGCCGTTAAGCGTCAATTTTACAGAGATAAAAATTAGCGATCAAGCGCCGGTTTCTTTTAGCCAAAAATAGGCTAAAGAAATTGGCGTTTTTGTGTCGTTAGCATCACTAATTACGACATAATCTGGTTTAAACAGTAACTTTTGGTGAAAAAAATGGGATTGTTTGATATACTGTCAATAGACATAATCATAGAAATCATAGGGCCGTTATTGCCCAGATTTTAAGATAGAAAGCGTGGCTGAAGTAATAGTGGCTAATATTAAAATTGTAACGGATTCATCTATCCAATTAACTCCTGAAGAAATTAAAGAACATCATATTACGGTTATTCCGTTAACGATTATGATCGATAATACGGTGTATATTGATGGTGAAACCATCACCCGGGATCGATTTATGACTGAAATGGCCAGTGCGAATGCCTTGCCGAAGACGAGTCAACCCGCAATCGGGAACTTTGTCGAAACATACGAACGACTAGCGGCTGATGGCAGTCAGATTTTATCAATTCACATGTTACGTGCGATTAGTGGGACCGTTGATACAGCCCGCCAAGCCGGTGAGATGGCAAAAGCGGATGTAACAGTTATCGATAGTGATTTCACTGATCGGGCAATGGCGTTTCAAGTGCTAAAAGCGGCGGAAGTCATTGAAAATGGCGGTAATATGGATGATGCTTTAGCAGCCATCCAAAATGTACACGATCATACGAAACTATACATGGGTGTGACTAATTTGACCAACCTTGTTAAAGGGGGCCGGTTGAGTCATGCGGCTGGTGTGATTTCAAGCTTATTAAACATCAAAGTAATCCTTGAAGTGGCTGATAGCGAATTAAAAGTGTTACGCAAAGGCCGTGGAATGAAGACCATTACGAAATTCATTGATGAGATGGAAGCTGATATGCGCGACTTAAAGATTCGGGCAATCGGGATTTCTCATGCGGATGGTTTGGAATTAAGTGAAAAAATTAAAGCACAATTGCAAGTGGTTTTCCCAAATATTGAGATTCTTGTCCGGACGACTGATCCAGTGATTGCGACACATTCAGGTGCGGGCGCATTTGCCGTCATGTATTACACAGAGGACTAACAAGATTTCAATTAATGTATTAACATAAAGGCTGGTTGACATTAAATTGTCCCAGCCTTAACTATTATCTAGAAATAACCGAGGTGTTACGTTTGAAGAGAGCACGACAAATTTTAATTGATTTAGGGTTATTTGCCGGTGCGATTTTAGTAGTCTTTATTATCTGGCAATTGTTAACGCCACGGCTGAACCAAGCGCCCAAGACAGGAACAGCAACGTCTTCGGTGGCTAAAGTGATTAAACCAAAACCAAAAAAGCCGTTGCAACTGGTTGCAATTGGCGACTCATTGACGCATGGCGTTGGTGATGAGACTAATAAAGAAGGCTATGTATCATTAGTCGCCAAGCAGATTCAGCAAGCGACAAAGCATCCCGTTAAGACCGCCAATTTTGGTGTGACGGGTGATACCAGTGTGCAAATTACTAAACGCGTCCAGAAACAAAAACCGCTCCAACAACGACTAGCAAAAGCTGATATTGTGACATTAACTGTTGGCGGCAACGATTTAATGGCCGTTTTACAGAATAATTTTTTTGAACTAGATCAACGGCGGATTACGAGCGGTCAGCAAAAGTATCAAATGAATTTAACCACCTTAATGACCCAAATTAGAAAGTATAATCCGGATGCCCCGATTTTCATCATGGGTGTCTACAATCCATTTTATGTTTATTTTCCTGAAATTACTGGGATGTCAAAGGCGGTTGCGGAGTGGAATCAGACGGTCAAAACAGTTGCTAATGATTTCAAAGACACGTACTATGTCGATAGTGATCGGATGTTGACACGAGGAGATGGGCACTTTGTCAAACAGACGAAATCGCTCGCTAAAATGGATAGTGCGCAGTTGCAAAAAACACTAGCGGCTAACGAGCATTTAAATCCCTACATCAGTCCAGATGATCATTTCCATCCCAATCATAAAGGTTATCAACGGGTAACAAAGGCTTTTTGGCAAGTAATGAACGCACACAAGCAAACATGGGATTAGAGAAAGGATAGGTTATGACGACCAGACAGGCACATCAAGCAGCACAGAAAACAACCATTAAACGCAATATCAATTATTGGAAGTACAGTTTCATCGTTTTATTAGCAATTGTGATTGGGACGGTTGGCTTTGTTGGCTACAACGTGATTGCACCGAAGACTGAAACGATTAAAACTGAAAAAATTATCAAAGCCGATAGCACCTTTGAAATTCAGATGCAAAAGAAACAAATCAATAGTTTAGTCGCCTATTATTTACAAAACTATTTGGAAGATTCAAAGATTAAATATCAACTTACCTTGGATCAGCAGGCAATTTTATCTGGTCAATTCAAATTTTTAGGGTTTCCAGTTGAATTCAACCTCTTTTTTGAACCGTATGTTTTAGAAAATGGCGACGTACAATTACGCGCCAAACAATTAGCGGTTGGCCAATTGAAGGTGCCGATGTCGTTTGTCTTTAATTACATCAAGCGTCAATATAAATTCCCTAAATGGGTTGTTTTAGATGCACACAAGAACCGCATTATATTACGCTTAAATGAGTTTAAGCTCGAAAATGGGATGCAAGTGACTGCTAAACATATCGATTTGAAAAACGATAAGATTGATTTAAACGTCTATATCCCGCTAAAAAATAAGAAATAAGGTGTTCAGATGAAGCAGAGTTTTTATCGTTACCTCATGACGCAACGTGATCCCAATAATTACGAACCAGTACCACAATTTGCCAATAATGCTTTTTTCGACCAATCTTTCCCTAAGCAAAGCGGCAATTACGAAACATTAACGCGCTATTTGGAACTCAATGGCAGCTATCTTCCCAGTATGACAATTTTTGACGAGGCATATGCGGCCTATCAGGAAAGTGAACAAGCCTAATGACCACCCCGAAGCAGAAGCTGTGGCGGGGATGGGTCATTACAGGCGATTGGCTCCTAGCGTTTTTGCTGGCGGGAACCATGGTGATGGTGTTACGGTCGTTTATACTAGTGCCTGCGTCGGTGTCAGGGCAATCAATGGCGCCAACGCTCAAGTCAGCGGACCAACTTTTATTACGGACTAGTGGACCGATTAAACGCTTTGATATTGTTGTCTTTACTCGGCCTGATCAAACAACTTACGTGAAACGGGTGATTGGTCTGCCAGGTGAAACAGTCGCCTACCGTAATGACCAACTGTATATCAATGGACGGTACATTGCCGAGCCATTCTTGGATGCAGCCAAACAAAAACCAGGGGTCTTAACGTCGGATTTCGAATTAAAAGCCTTAATTGGCGAACAGCGGATTCCACAAAATGAATACTTTGTATTGGGTGATAATCGCCAAATCAGCAAAGATAGTCGTTTATTTGGACCGATTCACCGCGATACAATACTCGGCCGGGCAGTGGCAATCTACTGGCCGATTAACGACGTCCAATTCTTAAAAGCATCAAAAGGCTGAGACAATCAGTGACAACTATTAAACTCGGTGTTTCTCACTTAACTAGCAATAAAGGAGTTATTATGACAATTCAATGGTATCCAGGCCATATGGCAAAGGCCCAAAAACAAATTAAAGAACGGCTCAAAGCAGTTGATTTGATTCTCGAAATCGTAGATGCACGGGTCCCAGAATCTTCCATTAATCCAATGATTGCAGAACTCGGTCAAAACAAACCGACCCTCTTAATTATGAATAAAGCGGATATGGCAGATGCTAAGCGCACCCAACAATGGATTGAAACGTTTAAAAAACGGGGGATCACAGCAATCGCGCTTGATGCCCAGCACAAATCAAAATTACCGCAAATTGAAAAAGCTGCACAAGAAATTTTGGCCGACAAACTCGCTAAGAAACGGGCAAAGGGGCTTTTAAATCCCGTAATTCGTGCCATGTGTGTTGGCGTCCCTAACGTTGGCAAGTCAACAATTTTAAATCGGTTAGTGCAAAAAAATATCGCGGTAACGGGCAATCGCCCAGGTGTGACAAAAAATCAACAATGGTTAAAAGCAGGGCAATCCCTCGAATTACTAGACACACCAGGGGTTTTATGGCCTAAATTCGAAGATCCAGCCGTCGGAAACAAGCTTGCCTTAACGGGAGCCATTTCGGATGCAATCTATCATCCAGATGACGTCGTCGTTTACGCGCTTGATTATTTCAAGGAGTTCTACCCGCAACAATTGACAAGAGAATATCAGGTGACGGCAACTGAACTTGAAATGACAGCTCCTGATTTAATCATGGCTTTGACCAAACGACTTGGTTTTAAAGAAGATTACGATCGCTTTTGTATGAAATTTATTACGGACGCCCGTAAAGGCAAGTTGGGGCGCTTTACCCTTGACATTGTTCCCGTGGAGGCGCACTAATGAGCAAGCCAGAATCAATTGCTTCAATTAAGGCGCGCCTACGCGCGCCTATGGCAGAAGAAGCGCTCGCGCTTTTGCGCAGTGATTCGCGAGTTGGTGTTCAGAAGTTGTTGATGCAATATGACAAGCGGATGGCCAAGTTAGCGGCGCAAAAAGCGGCGTTTATTAAACGGCGGCAGATGGAAGAAAGTTTGTGGCCGGAGTATCCCCTAATTGCCGGGGTTGACGAAGTTGGGCGCGGACCGTTAGCGGGGCCGGTGGTCACAGCGGCGGTTATTTTGCCGCACGATTTTGACTTATGGCAAGTCAACGATTCTAAACAACTTTCGTTTAAAGTGAAACAAGAACTGTATCGCGGCATCATGGCACAAGCAGTTAGTGTCAGTATCGGGATTGCCGACGCACCACGGATTGATCAAGAAAATATCTATCACGCAACGGAACTTGCGATGGGCGAGGCCGTCGCTGGATTAGCGATACAACCGAACTATCTATTGGTTGACGCGATGACCGTCCCGATAGATATTCCGCAATCAAAATTGATCAAAGGTGATGCTCGCAGTATTAGTATTGCCTCAGCCAGTATCGTGGCCAAAGTGATTCGGGATCAATTGATGATTAATTATGATCAACAATACCCTGGATATGACTTTGCAAATAACATGGGCTATGGGACAGCGAAACATTTGGCTGGTTTAGCTGAATTCGGTGTGACACCAATTCATCGTCGCAGTTTTTCGCCCGTTAAAGATGCCTTATAAGAAAATAAAACAGCTCTTTTACGAAAATAACCGTAAAGGAGCTGTTTTTGTGTTAACTAAAAAGCAATTATTATTAAAAGTACATCTTGCAGATGGTTTTGGCCCCATCAGTGAATTACGCTTGGCTGCGTGGCTAGTGACAAGTCATAATTGGGCGTTATCGGCGTTGGAAATCGCCCAGATTGCGTGTTTACCGGAACGTTACTGGCCGCTATTTCAGGCTAGTTTTGATAGTTCAGCGTTACAAATCAAGTGTGCTGTACATGAACGGAATGTTCAATACGTGACGATTCTCGAAGCAGCCTACCCACAACGGTTGTTAGAAACCCACTGTCCACCGACTATTTTGTTTTATCGTGGTGACCTAGCATTACTAAAAAAACCGTGCGTTGCAGTGGTTGGTGCACGGCAAGCTACGCAATATACCAAGCAAGCCTTGCAACATTTGTTGTGCTTACCACAAACAACAACGATTATCAGTGGCCTGGCACAAGGTGCGGACGCGATGGCTCATGAAGTTGCTCTTCAAAAAGGGTTGCGACCGATTGGCGTAATTGGCACGGGCTTGAATTGTTTTTATCCGCCACAGAACGAACGTCTTCAGCAGCAAGTTGCTGAAGACGGAATATTGCTATCCGAATATGGTTTGGACGTAACCGCTAAGAAGCACCACTTCCCAGCCAGAAATCGGATCATCGCCGGACTTTGTCATAGTTTAGTGGTCACAGAAGCCCGCCAAAAAAGTGGCAGCTTGATTACCGCTAATTTAGCATTGCAAGCCAATCGTAATGTGTATGCCTTACCGGGTCAGATTAATCATTCATTATCGGCCGGTTGTAATCAGCTAATCTTGGCTGGGGCGACGCCGCTTTTAAACCAACAGTTGTTAATGGATGAGTTACATTATTTTGATTGAAAGTTAAGGGTTGACAATCCTGTGACGAGCTGTTAATATTAAAGTCACAAGTTACTTATAAAGTAACAAATAGAATTCAAAAGGGGATTTTTAATATGAAATATGCAATTACCGCAGTCACAGGACGTTTTGGACAAGTCGCAATGAAGACATTGGCCGAGTTAGTGCCCGCAGAACAAATTATTGGTTTAGCACGGAATACTGACAAAGCAGCTAACATGGTGCCAGCCGGGGTCACAGTCCGTCCTGGTGATTATAATGACGTTGCCACGTTAACCGAATCAATGAAAGGGGTCGATCGGTTACTATTTATTTCATCACAACCTGGTGGCGATGTTCCTCGTGCCCAACAACACTTAAACGTCATTGAAGCTGCTAAAAATGCTGGGGTTAAATGGATTGCTTACACGAGTTTCCCACATGCCGATTCAGCAACGGGTGCTTTAGCAAGTGATCATATTCAAACTGAAAAAGCATTGGCAGCATCAGGCATTGACCATACGTTCTTACGCAATAACTGGTATCTTGAAAACGAAATGGATAGTATCAAAGGAGCCTTAGCGGGTCAACCATTCGTTTATGGTGCCGGTGAAGGACATGTCGGTTGGGCGCTTGAACATGACTACGCTGAAGCTGCGGCTAAGGTATTAGTCAGTGATCAACCAAAAGCGATTTACGAATTTGCTGGGGCTCCAGCCACCTATGCCGATCTAGCTCAAGCGATTAGTGAGTTGACTAATCAAGAATTTAAGGTAGTATCATTAGATGCGGCTGATTATTGTCAAGGTCTTGAAGACAACGGCTTACCTGCTGAAGTTGCTGAAGTTGTCACTGGTATTCAAACAATGATTCAAGCGGGTGATTTAGATGAAACCACTTCTGATCTACCTGATGTCTTAGGCCGACCATTACCTTCATTAAAAGAAGCGTTACAGACGATTATTAAATAAGCCTGAATTGATTTCAAAAAGGCGGTTGAACCATGAAATACTCTCATAAACTTAGTGATGCCATTCATATTTTGGCCTACGTTGATATGTTTCAAGAGGGTGATCTATCCAGCCAAGCGATTGCCGGGAGCATTGAGTCTAATCCTAGTTTAGTGCGGCGACTCATGTCATTACTGGTGAAGGCGGATTTATTAGCGACTAAACCGGGCACAATTGCCCCTAAATTAGCGCGTCCAGCAGAACAGATTACGTTGTTAGCTGTTTTTCAGGCCCTTGATACAGATCAACGATTGTTACACGTCGATGAGAAGACGAATCCAGATTGTCTGGTTGGTGGCAATATCCAAGCAACACTTGATGCGGCCTATACGCAGGTACAAAAAGCTGCAGAAGCAGAAATGGCAACCATTACGCTGGCCCAAATTATCGCGGGAATTCGCGAACGAGAGGTTCAAAAAAGTAGTGCACAAAACTAGCGCTTCAATCTAGGGACTATATAATAGAAGAAATCGGGGTTTGACCAAGCGGTTAAATCCCGATTTTTTTGGTTGTCAATTCCTTTATTTTTAGTAGTATTTGTGCATTGGAAAACAATTTCTCTTTGGCATACCGCCAAACCTATGCTATGCTTTAAGCTGTTAATATCAAGCAGACTATCATTTGACAATCGTCAAGGTAGTGTTTTATGCTAATGAACGATTTGAACAAAGCGTTCTGTTGAAAGGGGTTTGTCCATGGCAGGCAAAAATTTAGTCATTGTAGAATCACCTGCAAAGGCCAAAACAATTGAAAAGTACCTTGGGCGTAACTATAAAGTTGTCGCTAGCAAGGGTCACATCCGCGATTTACCAAAGAGTCAAATGGGAATCGATTTTGAAAATAATTATGAACCTAAATATATCTCGATTCGCGGTAAAGGCGAAACGATTAAAGAATTAAAAAAGCAAGCTAAAAAAGTTGATCATATCTACCTGGCAGCCGATCCGGACCGTGAAGGGGAAGCCATCGCATGGCACGTTTCCCATATTTTAAAACTTGATCCAACTGAAAAAAACCGGGTTGTCTTTAACGAAATTACCAAAGACACCGTTAAAAATGCTTTTAAAAAGCCACGCAGTATCGATATGAAACTCGTTGATGCGCAACAAGCGCGCCGCGTGCTCGATCGAATCGTTGGATATTCAATCAGTCCATTACTCTGGCAAAAAGTTAAAAAAGGCTTGAGTGCTGGTCGGGTTCAATCCGTGGCCTTAAAACTTGTGATTGATCGTGAAAATGAGATCAAAGCGTTTGTTCCAGAAGAATACTGGTCATTAGACGCTGAATTCAAAAAAAGCCGAAGTAAGTTTAACGCCAGTTTCTACGGTGTGAAGGGTAAGAAATTACCATTGGGCGACAATGATGCCGTTCAAGCGATTTTGAAGCAAATCGATAAGACCACTGATTTTACAATTGAAGATGTTAAGAAACGGGAACGCAAACGTTTTGCGGCCGCACCATTTACAACGAGTTCCTTGCAACAAGAAGCTAACCGGAAACTGAATTTCAGAACTCGGAAAACAATGATGCAGGCGCAACAATTATATGAAGGCATTAATCTCGGTGGCAAAGAAGGCACGGTTGGCCTAATTACTTATATGCGTACCGATTCAACACGGATTTCAACGGGGGCTAAGCACGAAGCCGCACAGTTTATTCATGATAACTACGGCGAAGAATATGCAGCATTAAAGGTCCATCAGACAAAGAATCCAGAAGGGGCACAAGATGCGCATGAAGCGATCCGCCCAACGTCAGTGATGCGGACACCTAAGAGCTTAAAAGACGTCTTAACCAATGATCAATATAAGATTTATAACTTAATTTGGTCACGGTTTGTCGCAAGCCAGATGACACCAGCAATATTTGATACAGTTGCTGTCAAGATTGCCCAAGGCGATGTTTTATTCAAAGCAAACGGCTCACAAATGAAGTTTCCCGGTTTTACGAAACTTTATGTATCATCACGGGATACTGAAGATTCAGCTAAGGATAATGTCTTACCAGAACTGGCAGTCGGGGACGCTGTGAAACTCGTTAAGACTGATCCGGCTCAACATTTTACACAGCCACCAGCCCGCTATTCTGAAGCTAATTTAGTTAAGGCTTTGGAAGAAAACGGTGTGGGCCGGCCATCAACCTATTCACCAACAATTGAAACTATTCAACGTCGTTATTATGTGAAATTGAATGCGAAACGTTTTGAACCAACCGAATTAGGTGAAATCGTCAACGGCTTAATTGTTGAGTTTTTCCCAGATATTGTGAATATCGATTTTACAGCTGATTTGGAGCATCGCTTGGATGAAGTTGAAACTGGTCAAGAAGACTGGGTTAAAGTGATTGATAACTTCTTCAAACCATTTGAAAAAGAAGTTGAAAAAGCGAGTGAACAAATCGAGAAAGTCCAAATTAAAGATGAACCGGCTGGTTTCGACTGTGACATCTGCGGCGCGCCAATGGTTGTCAAAATGGGCCGATATGGTAAATTCTTCGCCTGCAGTCGCTTCCCAGATTGTCGTAATACCAAGGCAATTGTGAAGGAAATCGGCGTGACCTGTCCTAAATGTGGCAAAGGACAAGTCATCGAACGTAAATCGAAGAAAAACCGGCTCTTCTATGGCTGTGATCGTTACCCCGACTGTGACTTTGTGACTTGGGATAAACCAGTTGGTAGAAACTGTCCAAAGTGTGAACACTACCTTGTTGAAAAGAAAATTAAAGGCGGCAAGCAAGTGATTTGTCCAAACGGGGACTATGAAGAAACCGTTCAAAAATAATTAGAAAAGTGGCGACTAGTAAATGACAGAACCTTTTGTAAACGTGATTGGTGCCGGATTAGCCGGTTCAGAAGCAGCATGGCAAATTGCCCAACGCGGTGTGAATGTGCACCTCTATGAAATGCGTCCAGTCAAAATGACCCCAGCACACCATACAGAACAATTCGCAGAATTAGTTTGTACGAATTCCCTCCGTGCGAACCAAATTACCAATGCGGTTGGCTTAATTAAAGAAGAAATGCGTCACTTAGACTCGTTAATCATCAGCGCAGCTGATCAAAATGCCGTGCCGGCTGGTGGGGCATTAGCTGTTGATCGGACCCCTTTTTCTCAAACTGTGACAAAGCGATTAGCAAATCATGATCGGGTTACAGTTCATCATGAAGAATTAACGGATTTTCCAGAAGGCCCAACGATTGTCGCAACTGGTCCATTGACATCAGAAGGCTTAGCTGAAAAAATTAGTGCCTTAAACGGCAGTAATGGTTTGTACTTCTATGATGCTGCAGCGCCAATTTTGGATAAGAATAGTATTGATTTTGATAAAGTCTATCTCAAATCGCGCTATGATAAAGGGGAAGCCGCTTATTTAAACTGCCCAATGACTGAAGAAGAATTCGAAACCTTCTACAAGGCATTAATCAGTGCTGATGTTGCCGAAATGCACGATTTTGAAGAAGAAAAATTCTTCGATGGCTGTATGCCAATCGAAGTGATGGCCAAGCGAGGTATTAAGACAATGTTATTTGGGCCTTTGAAACCCGTTGGTTTAGAAGACCCTAACACGGGTAAGCAACCATATGCGGTTGTGCAGTTACGTCAAGATAATGCAGCGGCTAGTTTGTATAACATCGTTGGTTTCCAAACCCATTTGAAGTGGGGGGAACAAAAACGTGTTTTCCGGCTGATTCCTGGTTTAGAAAACGCTGAATTTGTGCGCTATGGTGTTATGCATCGTAATACGTTTATGAAATCACCAGACGTGTTATTACCAACGTATCAATCAAAACAACGGCATGATTTATTCTTTGCTGGTCAAATGACTGGGGTGGAAGGCTACGTTGAAAGTGCCGCTTCTGGGCTAGTGGCTGGGATTAACGCCGCTAAACTTGCGTTGGATCAAGCACCAGTTATTTTTCCAACGGATACGGCAATAGGCTCAATGGCACACTATATCACGCATACCAGTGCCAAACATTTTCAACCAATGAATGCTAACTTTGGGATTTTTGAACCTTTAAAGCAACGGATTCGCGATAAAAAGGAACGGAACCAAGCGCTTGCTGAGCGCGCACTTGAAAGTATCGACCAATTTAAAGGGACACTTTAATGCGAATCTTTTAAATCCCGCCAGGCTTGTGGTAAAGTAATATTAATCAAGCTTGGAGGGATTTTTTTGGCGTTAGAACAAGAATGGCTTAACCTTTTTTTACAGTATTTAGTGGTCGATCGACATTACTCGTCTGAAACCCAAAAAGCTTATCAAGCTGATATTCAAATGTTTAGCGCTTTTTTAACTGCTAACGGAGGGTTATCGTCGTTCAAACAGGTCACCGCCTTGGATGTGCAGACTTACCTGAATGAACTGGATGAAAAAAAATATAGTCGGCAAACCGTTGCCCGACGAATTTCGAGTTTGCGGTCGTTTTATCGGTATTTAGTAAAAAATGAATTTGTTCAAACTGATCCCTTTGAAGCCGTCCAACTTAAAAAGCAACAGCATAAGTTACCTCGTTTTTTCTATGAAAAGGAAATGGATGCGCTATTTGCTGCCATTGAGGGAGAGCAACCGCTTGATCAACGAAATCGTGCTATTTTAGAACTACTGTATGCAACAGGGATGCGGGTGAGTGAGTGCGCACAGTTGACGGTAGCACAAATTGATTTCGGTTTACGTGTCATTCTTGTGCATGGTAAAGGGAACAAAGACCGCTATGTGCCATTTGGACACCATGCCCAACGCGCCTTACAAGCTTATTTGAAAGCAGGTCGTGTTCAATTGATGGCCAAGCAACATTTGGACCATGATGTCGTCTTCGTTAACCATCGTGGTGCACCGATTACGAGTCGGGGAATTGAATACATTTTAGATCAGATTATTAAGAAGACGAGTTTAACAAGTGACATTCATCCACATATGATTCGGCATACGTTTGCAACCCATTTATTGGACCATGGTGCTGATTTACGAACGGTCCAAGAATTATTAGGCCACAGTAGCTTATCAACCACCCAGATTTATACCCATGTTACAACCGCCCATTTACAAAAAGATTACCGCCAATTCTTTCCCCGCGCTTAAAACTAGGTCTAAAGTTTGATTTTTTTTTATGAAAAATAGACTAATATTAGCACACAGTCTTAAAGACTGCTAAAATAGAAGTGCATCATCAACGTTTAACTTCTGAGCACTTACAGCACTCGACGGATTGGTGATGAAATCGCTGATTCAACAAGTGCGGTAAGACGGAAGAAGTTGTTGATGAAAGTACGTTAAGCATCATCCAATCCCCAAATAAGGAGTAATTTAAATGACAACAATTTGTGCAGTAAAACATAATGGCAAAACAGCAATCGCTGGTGACGGTCAAGTCACAATGGGCGAAAAATTTGTTACGAAGGATTCTGCTAAGAAGGTCCGCCGGATTTATGGCAATAAGGTCGCCATCGGCTTTGCCGGTGGTGTTGCTGACGCCTTTACATTACAAGAATGGTTTGAACAAAAATTAGAAAAATATTCCGGTGACTTACAACATGCAGCCGTTGCTTTAGCGCAAGATTGGCGTAAAGACCCGACGCTTCAAAAGTTAGAAGCAATGCTAATTGCAGTCAATGCAACTGATATTTTATTAATTTCAGGGAATGGCGAAGTGATCACCCCTGATACCCTATCTGAATCAGGTGATCAAGTGATTGCCGTAGGTTCAGGTGGGAACTTCGCCCAAGCAGCAGCTACCGCATTATTACTCGAAGGAAAAGATGACTTATCCGTGGAAAAAATCGTTACAACCAGTGTTGATATTGCTGGTGGGATTGATGTTTACACTAACCACAACGTGATTGTCGAATCATTTTAGGAGGTCGCACAATGGACTTAATGAATAAAACACCCAAAACAATCGTCGCTGAACTTGACCAATTTGTTATCGGACAAGATCAAGCTAAAAAAGCCGTTGCGGTTGCATTATATAACCGTTATCGGCGGATGCAACTTAGTACCAAAATGCAACAAGAAATCACGCCTAAAAATCTGTTAATGATCGGACCAACGGGGGTCGGAAAAACAGAAATTGCCCGGCGATTAGCAAAAATTGTCGATGCCCCATTTATTAAAGTTGAAGCCACTAAATTTACTGAAGTTGGGTATGTGGGGCGAGACGTTGAGTCAATGGTCCGTGATTTAGCTGATGTGGCTGTCCACATGGAAGAAACCGAACAGTTTAAAAACGTCCGTGCTAAGGCCGCCCGTCAAGCAGACAAACGCTTGGTTAAATTATTAGTGCCCGGCATCAAAAAGGAACAACGTAAAAACAATAACAACGTGAATGATTTAATGAACATGTTTAATGCGCTTCAAAAAGGGGAAACGCCTGCTGGTTTCGGACAAGCTGAACCAGAAGAAGTGACGGATGACATTCGTAATGAACGGTTGTCTGTCAAAGAACAGCTGGATAAAGGTTTGTTGGATAATCGGGAAATCGAAATTCAAGTTGATGAACCGAAAAAAGCTGCCCCAATGAACGATATGATGGGGCAAATGGGAATTGATTTAAACGATACCTTGGGTTCAATTATGCCGAAGAAGAAAATTACGCGAACGGTAACGGTTAAGGAAGCTCGCGAAATCTTCATTCAAGAAGAATCCGCTAAATTAGTTAACCATGCCGATATTTATCATGATGCGCTCCAACGGGCTGAAAATACCGGAATTATTTTCATCGATGAAATTGATAAAATTGCGGCTGGTGGTAAAAAACAATCCGGTGAAGTCTCTCGTGAAGGGGTTCAACGCGATATTTTACCAATCGTTGAAGGTTCACAAGTGAATACGAAATACGGTGTTTTGAAAACCGACCATATCTTATTTATTGGTTCTGGTGCATTTGCTGAATCTAAACCAAGCGATTTAATCGCTGAATTACAGGGCCGTTTCCCAATTCGGGTCGAACTAGAGGATTTAACCGAAAAAGACTTTATTCGGATTTTGACAGAACCGAACAACGCGCTTGTTAAACAATATATGGCGTTGATTGGCGCCGATGGGGTGCATGTCACCTTCACGATGGAAGCGATTGAGCGCATTGCTGCGATTGCCTCCCAAGTCAACCACGACACTGATAATATTGGTGCGCGTCGGTTGGCAACGATCTTAGAGAAGCTATTAGAGGATATTCTCTTTGAAGGGCCCGACATGCAGATGGGTGATATTACCATCACAGAACAATACGTCAACGACAAAATCGGTGATATTGCAGCTGACAAAGATTTAACCCGCTTTATTCTATAATTCTTAAAAGGTGGTATTTTAGAATGATCCAAATTGCAAACGAATTTTTAACGGTGACCCTCAGTCCCCAAGGCGCCGAATTGCAAAGTATTAAGGGCGCCATTTCGGGGCTTGAATATTTATGGCAAGCTGACCCTGAAGTTTGGGGCCGCCATGCCCCCGTTTTATTCCCATTTGTCGGGCGCTCAAAAGATGACCAATATACGTATAATGGGCACACCTATCCAATGGGCCAACACGGTTTTGCCCGTGATCGTGAATTTAGCGTGGTAGAACAATCGGATCACGCCGTTACTTTCCTATTGCAAGCAGATGACGCAAGTCGAAAAATCTACCCATTTGAATTTGAATTACGCGTGCGCTATCGTGTCCATGATATGCACTTGACGGTCGATTATGATGTTCGCAATGTTGCACCAAGTGGGCCAATGTATTTCTCGATTGGCGGGCATCCCGGTTTCAAAGTACCATTAACCGATGATACGCAATTTGAAGATTACTTCTTAGACTACCGCCCCCAAAAATCACGGGTTAAAATCCCATTACAAGGCGCATTCATCAATTTGAATGAGCGAACATTGGCTCCTACCGATGTTGCAACGGATATCAATCACCACTTATTTAAAAATGACGCTTTAATTTATGAATTAAAGGGTCAAGCCAATGCATTCAGTATTCGTTCTGAAAAAACAGAACATTCAGTTACCCTGAAACTAACAGGGGCCCCATTCATCGGTGTCTGGTCGCCTTACCCAACCGAAGGAAACCTCGTGTGCCTTGAACCTTGGTGGGGGATTGCTGACACTGTCGATGCAAATGGCGACCTTGCAGCAAAATTTGGTGTCAATAAGTTGGCTGCAGGTGAAACGTTCAACGCAAGCTATGAAATTACTATTCGTTAATGAATGCTAAAAAAGCCGCACTTACCGAGAGGTGGAGTGTGGCTTTTTTAGCGCTTTGTTATACGATTAGTGGCGCTAGGTTAAGCGTTTCAAACGCACGTTGCTAGTTTTTCCAGTAGTTCCATGCTAAGATATAAGTTATAAAATCATAGGTTAGGTAGGGTAGGTCATGACTGAAGAAAAAAAGTATTACGGCGCGGATGCCATTGTTGATAGTTTAGTAAATCATGATGTTAAATATGTATTCGGGATTCCGGGGGCCAAGATTGACCGGATTTTTGAACGACTAGAACATCCTGTTAATCCCAAGACGCCCCAATTAATTTTAACGCGCCATGAACAAAACGCCGCCTTTATGGCCGCCGGGATTGGGCGAATTACCGGTAAACCAGGGGTTGTGATGGCGACTTCGGGACCTGGTGCCAGTAATTTAGCAACGGGGGTTGTGACAGCGACCGCTGAAGGTGATCCGGTCTTAGCCATTGCAGGGCAAGTCAAACGTGCTGATTTGTTACGGCTAACGCATCAAAGCATGCGTAATGCGGCGTTATTTGCCCCAATCACAAAATTCAGCGCTGAAGTTCAAGAACCCGAGAATTTATCAGAAGTGATTGCCAATGCTTATCAAGAAGCAGAGTCAGCTAAGCAAGGGGCAACGTTTGTCAGCATCCCCCAAGATGTAACCGACGCAGAAGTCCATTCTAAGGTCATTAAACCGTTGATGGCCCCTAAATTAGGCCCCGCCAGTCCAGTTGAAACGACGCTCTTGGCACAACGGATTAAAGAAGCAAAATTACCAGTTCTTTTAGTTGGTATGCGTGCTTCTTCACCAGAAGTGACGGCGGCGATTCGTAATTTAGTAGCGGAAACCCACATTCCGGTTGTCGAAACATTCCAAGCTGCGGGAGTGATTTCGCGTGCTTTAGAAACAGATTTTTATGGTCGCGTTGGTTTGTTCCGTAACCAACCAGGTGATCGGATTCTAAAACGTAGTGATCTCGTGATTGCAGTTGGCTATGATCCAATCGAATATGAACCCCGTAACTGGAACGCTGAAAGTGATGCACATATTATGGTGGTTGATGATATGCGCGCTGAAATCGATCATAATTTTCAGCCAGAAAAAGAATTGGTCGGCGATATTGCCCAGACCTTAGATTTCTTATTACCTTATATGAAAGGGTATCAACTAGCAAGCGATGTGCGTGATTATTTAGTTGCGTTACATGCTGAACTTAATCAACGCGATAATGCGCCTGAAATGACAACTGATAATCCCCTCAGCCATCCATTAAATATTATTTCAGAACTGCAAGCACGGGTAACCGATGAAATGACTGTCACTGTCGATGTTGGTAGCCATTATATCTGGATGGCGCGGCATTTTAGAAGTTATGAACCACGACACTTGCTCTTTAGTAATGGGATGCAGACTTTAGGTGTCGCATTGCCATGGGCGATTAGTGCTGCGCTAGTGCGTCCAAATACACAAATTGTGTCTGTTTCGGGTGACGGTGGGTTCTTATTTTCTGGACAAGACTTAGAAACAGCAGTCCGACTGAACTTAAATATCGTTCATATCATTTGGAATGATGGTTATTATGACATGGTGAAATTCCAAGAGGAAATGAAATATGGTGAATCAGCCGCTGTGAAGTTCGGCCCTGTTGATTTTGTACAATATGCTGAGAGCTTTGGGGCAACTGGGTTGCGGGTTGAAAAAGCCGCAGATCTTGGTAAAGTATTGGACCAAGCCTTTGCCATCGATGGTCCGGTCCTCGTTGATGTACCTGTTGATTACAAAGATAATCAATCATTAGGGCAAGCGTTATTACCTGATCAACTTGTTTAATTTGAGGAGGAAAATAAATGACAAATGATGGCAAACGTGTTTATCAACACGGGACTCTAGCATTATTGATACCAGGGCTGTTTACAGGGACGATGACCGTGGCTGAATTACTAAAACACGGTAATTTTGGCATTGGTACGGCGCACGGTTTAGCGGGGGAGCTCGTCTTACTAGATGGTCACGCCTATATTGTGAATGGTGCAGGGCAAGTAACTGAGCTCGCGGCTGATGCAACAGTGCCATTTGCGACAGTGCATTGGCAAGATCCATCGCTACCTACTCAGACAATCCAGCAGCTTTCAAAAGCTGCTTTAGAAACGCAAATTTTAGCGCAAGCAGCGTTAAAAAATTTGTTTTTTGCGGTTAAAATGACTGGCATCTTTAAAGTCATGCATACGCGCGCGGTACAAACCCAACATGAACCGTATCCGAATTTGACTACTGCGACTCGGGTGCAACCCGAGTTTGAACAAACCGATGTAACTGGGACGTTGATTGGATACTATGCACCAGCCCTTTATCAAGGGGCAGCTGTTGCAGGTTATCACGTGCACTTCTTAAACGATGCCCACGATTTTGGGGGGCATGTGCTAGACTATACTGTGGTTGATGCGCAAATGACGATCCAACCATTTGAAACATTTGAACAACACTTCCCAAGTAATAACCAAGCCTTTTTAAATAGTGACTTTGACTTGCAACAAGTCAATGCTGATATTGAAGAAGCGGAACACTAAACATTCAAAAAAGCCCACGGAAAAATCCGGGGGCTTTTTTGTCTTTTAAGCATGGTGGTTAATGGGGCCGTATTTGTGGCCGACTTCAATAGGGTTAGCAATCGCCCGGTGAACAAATTGCTTAGCGGTCTTAATGGCGCCTTCAATTGATTGCCCCTTTGCGAGTTCAGCACAGATGCATGCCGATAAGGAATCGCCAGTCCCATTAATATGGGTAGTTTCGATGTAGGGTTCCGATAACCAAAATTCTTGTCCATCAGCAAGGCGAACGTAGTCTGTAACGACTGATTGTCCGGATGCGTGATGGCCTTTGATCATGACGTTTTTGGCCCCCATTGCCAATAGCGCTTGCCCAGCAGCTTGGAAATCAGCGGGCGTGTTCAGTTTAATCCCCGTTAATTTTTGCGCTTCATAGAAATTAGGCGTTAAGACAGTTGCCAAGGGGACTAATTCTGTTTTTAAGGTGTTAAAAGCATCGTCTGCCAACAATGATGCCCCATGCTTGGTAATAATGACCGGATCTAACACCAAGGGGCCAAAATCATGTTTTTTCAACTGATTAGCGACGGTTAAAATGGTCGCACGATCGGTCAACATCCCTGTTTTACAAGCGCGGACCTGAAAGTCAGCTGCAATGGCTTCAAATTCGGCATCAATGAAGTCGGGGGCCAGCGCTTGACTGGCATGAATCCCATATGAATTTCCGGCAACACAAGCCGTTAGAATACTCATGCCATAAACATTACGCGCAAAAAAAGTATTTAAATCTGCTTGCGCCCCGGCACTACCATCAGAATCGGAACCAGCAATCGTCATGACTTGCAAAAAGCTATTTAACATATCACCATCTCTTTTCCAGCGCGGACGAAACGTCCATAATTTAATACATGCTGATATTAGTATAAGCTTTTAAGCGTCCTTTTGCCAATCAGTAGAAGAGGCTAATGAAGTGAATTTCGTGTATACTATGAATTAAATAATTGACAGGAGGGGCTTATGACGCAATTAAAAATCGAGCAGTTATCTTATCAGGTGGATCAACAAGTGATTTTAACCGATATTAATTTAACCGTTGAAACCGGCAGTTACTTAACGATTACAGGACCTTCTGGGAGTGGTAAGAGTACGTTATTACGGTTAATTGCGGATTTATTACCACCAACAAAAGGGACCATTGTATTGAATGACCGCCCAGTTACTCAATTTAGTCCAAACCAGTATCGCCAAAAAGTTTCGTATTGCTTTCAACAAGCAACGCTATTTGGTGAAACAGTTGGTGATAATTTACGTTTTCCATATGAGATCCGTCACATACCAGTCGATATGGTGGCGATTGAAAAAGCATTAGCGGCGGTTGGTTTGATCCACATGCCACTGACGAAAAAAATCACCACGTTATCGGGTGGCGAAAAGCAGCGCATTGCCTTGATTCGCAATGTTTTATTCCCACCAGAAATTTTATTACTTGACGAGATTACAACTGGCTTAGATGCTGCTAATAAGGCAATTGTATTAGCATATGTCCGGCATCTCAATGAAGATTGGGGCATCACAATGATTGCCGTTACCCATGATCCAGAAGAATTACAACAGAAAGGACGCCAAGTGCAAATTGTGGCTGGCGAATTGGTAAATCAAGATGAATTTAGCCGTTAATGGGCTTTCGCTAACGTTTGCTATGACATTAGTCTTGGTCGCATTAATTATTAGTTTTCACGAAAAAATTGGGCTTGAAAAAGATCTGATAATTAGTGTTTTACGAGCCATCGTTCAGTTATTTATTGTCGGTTATTTATTGAAATTCATCTTTCATATTAACGATGTTTGGTTGACGTTATTGATGATGTTGATTATTATTTTCAATGCTGCAACGAATGCTAAAAAGCGGGCGGGGAAACTGCGCAAAGGGTTTTTAATTTCATTTATCGCGATTTTAATAAGTACTGGAGTTACGTTGGGCTTACTAGTTTTGGCTGGGGCAATTAAGTTTATCCCATCACAAATCATTCCGATTACCGGGATGATTGCTTCCAACTCAATGGTCGCCATTGGCTTGAGTTATCGGAGCTTACGCGCCCAGTTTAAGGATGAGCGGCAACCGGTTTTAGAGCGACTCGCCTTGGGGGCTACGGCTAAACAAGCATCAATCGCCATTATTCGCGAAAGTATTCGCACCGGGATGGCACCCACGATTGATTCAGCTAAAACAATGGGCCTTGTGAGCTTGCCGGGGATGATGTCGGGCTTGATTTTTGCCGGAATTGATCCAGTCAAAGCGATTATGTACCAGATTTTAGTGACGTTTATGCTATTATCGGCAACCAGTCTCGGTTCAGTTATTGCGTGTTACTTAGCTTATCGGTCATTTTACAATGAACGCGAACAATTGCTTGAGCTTTAATTAATTGCACAAAAAAACGCCGCATTGGCGTTTTTTTAGTTATTGATGTTTTTGCTTGTAGCGATAGTATAAGCCAAACGGGACTAAGTTTTCAGTACCGGTTTTAATGCGGTGTAAATTTTCACGATGGCGATAGACCAAGAAAAGTAGGACCAAGGTTGCAATCGAACCGAGTAGCCAATCATGTGTGTAAAACGATAAAATCGCAATCATTAATGGTCCAAGGATGCTCGCCATGCTGACCATACTTGTAATCAGAATCACACTGATAAAGATTGTACTGGCAATTACGAAGAAAAGGGGGTTATATGCTAGTAGGATGCCCGCACTTGTTGCAACGGCCTTACCACCTGTAAAGTGTAAAAAGATCGAGTAGGCATGGCCGACGACCGCCGCTAAGCCAACGACTAGGACCAATGCATGATGGGGCACGTGAAAAATCATCGGAAGGCTAGCAGCAAGCGTGCCTTTTAAAATATCGAGAAATAACACGGCGGTGCCAGCAATTGGTCCGAGAACGCGATACGAATTGGTTGTGCCGATATTATGGCTCCCAGCATCCCGGGGATCCTTATGACAGAAAACGCGGCCAATAATAACGCCTGATGGGAATGAACCAATCAAGTACGCAAGAATAAAGATAAGACTAAGTTTCATGATAAAAACTCCTATTTGTGGCATTTGTTTCCCCTATTTTAGCATTTTGACAAGGGAAAAGGAATATTGTATGTTAGAATAGGTGAATGCGAACGTACATTTGCATTGATAGGAATTTTAAATTTTTGATTGTAAAATCACACAAACTTGTTGATAATATACCTTATCTGTTCATTTTTAAACAAAGGAGTCATACTTGAATGCCAAATCAAAAACAAGATTATAATGATAATTCGATTCAGGTCTTAGAAGGTCTAGAAGCAGTTCGAAAACGGCCTGGCATGTACATTGGCTCAACTGACGGTCGCGGTTTGCATCACTTAGTGTATGAAATTGTCGATAATGCTGTCGATGAAGCTTTGGCTGGTTTTGGTTCAGAAATCAACGTCGTCATTGGTGCGGATAACAGTATTAGTGTCCGGGATCATGGTCGTGGGATGCCTACTGGGATGCATCAATCCGGGATTCCAACGATTGAGGTCATCTTAACGGTCCTTCATGCTGGGGGGAAATTTACCCAGAATAGTTATAAAACATCCGGCGGTTTGCATGGGGTTGGCGCAAGTGTCGTAAATGCTTTATCAGAATGGTTAACTGTACGCGTTGTACGCGATGGGGTTGCCTACGAAGAACACTTTGAAAATGGCGGCCATCCAGTTGGGACCTTGAAAAAAGTTGGCAAAGTTAAAGAACCCAATGGCACGTTAATTACGTTTAAACCGGATGGGACCATTTTTCAAACCACTAATTACAATTACAATACTTTAGCAGAACGGTTACGTGAATCTGCCTTTTTACTTAAAGATGTCAAAATTACATTAACGGATTTACGGGCTGATCCACAACGCGAAGATGTTTTCCATTACCCAGAAGGAATTCAATCGTTTGTCGATTATTTGAACGAAGATAAGGACACGATTGGCAATAAGCTGTACTTCGAAGGGACTAAGGAAGAGATTGAGGTCGAATTTGCGGGCCAATATAACGATGGCTATTCTGAAAACATCATGTCATTTGTTAATAATGTCCGGACTGGTGATGGCGGCACCCATGAAGCTGGGATGAAAGCCGGTTTAACCAAAGCCTTTAATGACTATGCCCGTAAGGTTAACTTGCTCAAAGAACGTGATAAGAATATGGAAGGTTCCGACGTCCGCGAAGGGCTCAGTGCTGTTTTGTCCGTCCGCATTCCAGAAGAACTGTTACAATTCGAAGGACAAACCAAGGGCAAATTGGGGTCCCCCCAAGCACGGACAGCGGTCGACAGTTTGGTTTACGAACAAATGAGTTTCTTTTTACTTGAAAACGGGGAGTTCGCCCAAGCGTTAGTTCGGAAGTCACTAAAAGCCAGAGAAGCCAGAGAAGCTGCCCGTAAAGCGCGTGAACAAAGTAGAAACGGGAAGAAAAAGAAAAAATCCGATGGTTTATTATCCGGTAAGTTAACACCAGCTCAATCAAAAAATGCAGCCAAGAATGAATTATACTTGGTCGAAGGGGACTCTGCTGGGGGCTCTGCTAAACAAGGCCGCGATCGCAAGTTCCAAGCGATTCTGCCATTGCGAGGGAAAGTTTTAAATACGCAAAAAGCTAAATTACAAGAGATTTTAAAAAATGAAGAAATCAACACGATGATTTATACGATTGGCGCTGGTGTCGGGGCTGAATTCAAACTCGAAGACAGTAATTACGATAAGATAATTATCATGACCGATGCGGATACTGATGGGGCTCACATCCAAATCCTACTGTTAACCTTCTTCTATCGCTATATGCGGCCGTTAATTGAAGCGGGGAAAGTCTACATTGCCCTACCACCGTTATACAAATTACAAAAAGGGGCTGGTGCAAAGACTAAAATTGCCTACGCGTGGACTGACGATGAATTAAAAGCCGTCGCTAAAGAAATGGGTAAAGGCTATAGCCAACAACGTTTCAAAGGGCTAGGTGAAATGAATGCCGATCAACTTTGGGATACCACGATGGATCCAACAAGTCGGACGTTAATTCGGGTCCGGATTGACGATGCTGCCTTGGCTGAGCGCCGAGTAACCACCTTAATGGGCGATAAAGTTGAGCCACGGCGGAAATGGATTGAAGAAAACGTTAAGTTTACAATGGCTGAAGATGGCAGCATTTTAGAAACAACAAATGGTCAACCAGCATCGACAACTTCAAGCGCTGAAGTGGATTTATTTGACCAATTAGACGAATAGAAAAGTGAGTGATTAAATTTGGCTGATGAAGCACAAAAAATTCAAGAACTAACGCTTGAAGAAGTCATGGGCGACCGCTTTGGCCGCTATTCAAAATACATCATTCAAGAGCGGGCGTTACCAGATATTCGCGATGGATTAAAACCCGTCCAACGACGAATTTTATACGCCATGTCCATCGATGGGAATACTTATGATAAAGGCTTTCGGAAGTCAGCGAAGTCTGTCGGGAATGTCATGGGGAATTTCCATCCACATGGGGACAGTTCGATTTATGAAGCGATGGTTCGATTAAGTCAGGATTGGAAATTACGGGAACCGTTAATTGAAATGCATGGGAATAACGGTTCAATGGATGGCGATCCGCCAGCAGCAATGCGGTATACCGAAGCGCGGTTAAGCAAGATTGCCGGTGAAATGCTCAAGGATATCGATAAAAAGACCGTTGATTTTGTTTTGAATTTCGATGATACTGCTGAAGAGCCAACCGTTTTACCAGCTCGTTTTCCCAATCTCCTAGTAAATGGTGCGACTGGGATATCAGCGGGGTATGCGACTGAAATTCCGCCCCATAACTTAGGTGAAGTGACCGATGGTTTGGTCTATCTATTAGATCATCCCGACGCAACCTTGGAAAAGATAATGACTTTCATCAAAGGGCCTGATTTTCCAACTGGTGGGATCTTACAAGGGATTGACGGCATTAAAAAGGCTTACGAAACTGGTCGCGGGCGGGTTGTTTTGCGAGCAAAAACTAGCATTCAACAATTACGCGGGAATCGTGAACAAATTGTTATCAGTGAAATCCCTTATGAAGTCAACAAGGCCATGATGGTCAAGAAAATTGATGAGTTACGGGTGCTAAAGAAGGTCGATGGTATTGCCGAAGTGCGCGATGAAAGTGATCGGATGGGCCTATCAGTTGTCGTTGAATTGAAAAAGCAAGCCGATAGTCAGGGCATCTTGAATTATCTTTTCAAAAATACTGACTTACAAATTACGTATAACTTCAACATGGTCGCTATTTCACATATGCAACCTAAACAGGTCGGCTTATTAGAAATTCTCCATGCTTACTTGGAACATCAAGAAGAAGTCGTTATTCGCCGGACGAAATATACTTTGCAAAAAGCATTAGATCGCCAACACATTGTTGCTGGTTTGATTAAAGCACTTTCAATTTTAGATCAAGTAATTGCGACGATTCGTGGTAGCAAGAATAAAAAAGATGCTAAAGAGAATTTAGTGGCAAGCTACGCCTTTACAGAAGCGCAAGCTGAAGCGATTGTTTCACTGCAATTGTATCGGTTAACGAATACCGATGTGACTGCTTTGGAACAAGAATCAGCTGAACTTGATGCTGCAATTAAGGAATACCGGATGATTCTGGGTGATCCTCAAGCACTCGCACGGGTCATTAAGGCACAGTTAAAAGCAATGGTCAAAACTTATCGGAGTGAGCGAAAAACAGCAATTGAAGCGCAAATCGAAACACTTGAAATTGATACGAGTGTCACGGTTGTTGATGAAACTGTCATGGTCGCCGTTAGCCATGACGGTTACTTGAAACGTAGCAGTCTGCGCTCATACCAAGCATCAGAAGGGACTGGTAGTGGTCTGAAAGACGGCGACTTCACCATCTTACAAAAGCCGCTCCAAACCTTAGATCAACTAATGATGTTTACCAATTATGGACATTTAATTCAGCGTCCAGTTCATGAAATCGCTGATTTAAAATGGAAGGAAATGGGCGAACATATCTCGCAATCAATCGGATTGGCGGCTGATGAAGTGATTATTGCAGCATTTGCCTTCAAACCCAATGAACAAGCTGGTTACTTTGTAATTGGGACTGATGATGGTTATATTAAGCAAACTGCTTTCACAGACCTCTTGCCAAGTCGAACATACCGTTCGAAAGCGCAAGACTTTATTAAGTTACATTCGGATGCACATGTGACAGACGTGAACTGGGTACCAAGTGATGAAGGCTTAGCCGTCTTTAGTGCTAGTTACAAAGGTTACGGATTAAGTTTTGCTTTATCTGAAGTCTCTGTATCAGGCGCTAAGGCGAGTGGGGTCAAATTAATGGATCTCAAAGAGGGCGATGTTGTCACCGACTTTACGTTGTATCATCCGGAAGATAAACATGCAGCCATTGCCATTGTTACACAACGAGGAGCTTTTAAACGGATGCTCTTAAGTGAAGTTGGGTTAACAAGTCGTGCGCGTCGTGGGGTTTTAATTCTTCGTGAATTGAAAAAAGAACCGCATCGGGTAGCAGCAATGGTTAAGGTTGAGCAGGCAAGCGAGTTATTGATTCATACTGATCAACAACAAGTAATCACAATTAATCCTTATCAACATGCAACTGGCGATCGTTATTCGAACGGCAGTTTTGTGATGGACGTTGATGAAGTTGGGCAACCTCAATTTATCCAAACGACCATTCCAGTTAACAATGAAGACAAGTCAAAATAATAAAAAAGCAAGTCATTGATGAGATGGCTTGCTTTTTCTGTTATACATAAGATGTGGATTAATGGCGTTTGTACTATAACAGCAAGATAAATTTTGCACAATTTAAATAACGGAATTAAAAAATGGTTTAAGTAGCTAAATGGCTATAGAACAATCTTTTGGAAAAGTTTAAGGGTTTGCAAATAATCAAAAAGAAAGGGCTTGCATAAACTATGTGATGTGTTATACTAAATTTGTGAAAACTGTGATAAACAACACTTGACTAATGGAGGTAATCCACATGGTAAAAACCGAGCAAATTAATCTAGCCGACTACTGGGATGGTTTTAATAAAGGGGACTGGCAAGATGAAATTGATATTCGCGATTTCATCCAACAAAACTTTACGGCCTATGATGGTGATGAAAGCTTCTTAGCGGGACCAACCGAAGCAACAACTACGTTAAATGATCAACTGATGGAATTGAAGAAAAAAGAACGTGAAGCAGGTGGCGTTTTAGCCGCTGACAATGATAATCCAGCAACGATTACCTCACACGGTCCTGGTTATTTGAACAAGGAGCTTGAAAAGATTGTTGGATTACAAACGGATGCCCCATTGAAACGCGCATTCATGCCTTTTGGTGGCATTCGGATGGCCGAAGATGCCTTACAAGCATATGGTTTTAAGACTGATCCTGAACAACACAAGATTTTTAATGAATATCGCAAAACACATAACCAAGGTGTTTTCGATGCCTATACACCAGAAATGCGTAAAGCACGGCATTACAAGATTATTACGGGTCTTCCTGATGCCTATGCACGAGGGCGGATTATTCCTGACTTACCACGGATTGCAGTCTATGGGATTGATCGGTTAGCAGAAGAAAAAGTTCGTGACTTTAACGGTGTTGGCGATGGTGAAATGACCGATGATGTGATTCGCCTTCGTGAAGAAATCAATGAACAATATCGTGCTTTACAAGACATGAAGAAAATGGCTGCTAGCTATGGTTTTGACATTTCAAGACCTGCTAAGAATGCGCAAGAAGCAATCCAATGGATTTATTTTGGCTACTTAGCCGCTATCAAGACCCAAAACGGAGCAGCGATGTCAGTTGGTCGGATTGATACAACGATGGATATCTTTATCCAACGTGATTTAGAACGGGGCTTGATTACCGAAGCTGAAGCTCAAGAATTGGTTGATCATTTTGTCATGAAATTACGGATGGTGCGTTTCATTCGGACCGAAGATTATAATGCATTATTCTCAGGAGATCCAATCTGGGCAACATTATCAATGTGTGGGATGGGGATGGATGGTCGTCACCACGTAACTAAGACAGCCTTCCGTATCTTGAAAACATTAGAAAACATGGGCGCTGCCCCAGAACCTAATATCACTTTACTCTGGTCAAATCGTTTACCAGAAGGGTTCAAACGCTATGCAACAGCGGTTTCAATAAAGAGTTCAACTATTCAATACGAAAACGATGATTTAATGCGTAATGAATGGGGGAGTGACTATTATGGAATTGCTTGTTGTGTATCGGCCCAGCCAATCGCAGATGGCGTTCAATATTTCGGTGCACGGGCTAACTTGGCGAAGACCATTCTTTACGCAATTAACGGCGGGATTGATGAATTAGGTAAAGCTCAAGTCGGCCCAGCTTACCAACCAATTACAAGTGAAATCATTGATTACAAAGAATTCATGGCTAAGTATGATAAGATGTTGGATTGGTTAGCAGACGTTTACGTAAATGCTTTAAACACTATCCATTACATGCATGATAAGTATTACTATGAATCAGCTCAATTAGCATTGAAGAATAGTCGCCTAGACCGGACCTTTGCAACAGGGATTTCCGGGTTATCACATGCGGTTGATTCAATCTCAGCAATTAAATACGGCCAAGTTAAAGTTATTCGTGATGAAGATGGCATGGCAGTTGATTTTGAAGCGCAGAATCCAGATTATCCACGTTATGGGAATAATGATGACCGTGCTGACGATATCGCCAAATGGTTAGTGAAGACCTTCTATACGAAGATGAATACTCATCATTTATACCGTGGTTCGAAATTATCAACATCGGTTTTAACAATCACATCAAATGTTGTTTATGGTAAGAATACTGGGACAACGCCAAATGGTCGTCAAGCTGGTGAACCATTCTCACCAGGTGCTAACCCAGCATACGGTGCTGAAAAGAACGGCGCTTTAGCATCGTTACTTTCAACCGCGAAGATTCCATACCGTTATGCAACTGACGGGATTTCAAACACGTTTGGTGTTACACCAAACACATTAGGACATGACGATGAAGCGCGTCAGGATGCTCTTGTCAATATGGTCGACGGTTACATGATTAATCAAGGGATGCATTTAAACATCAATGTCTTCAATAAGCAAACCTTAATGGACGCACAACAACATCCAGAAGAATACCCAACATTAACGGTTCGGGTTTCAGGCTATTGTGTCTATTTCGCTGATTTAACGAAGGAACAACAAGACGACGTTATTTCAAGAACGTTCTTTGATGAAATGTAATTTAACGAAAGTGGATAGTCATATCCGCTTTCTGGTAAGGTCGTTAACGTGGATTAACGACCTTACCAGAAAGGATAGTTTTTCTTTTAAGAGGTGAAAGTGAAGTGGCAATTAAATTTACAACACGGCGATCGACTGATCAGGGAGTTCTCGCGCCCCATGCAACACCAGAGGTGCCCATTGGATACGTTCATTCAATTGAAACATTTGGTTCAGTCGATGGCCCAGGAATCCGCTTTGTTGTCTTTCTACAAGGTTGCCGTATGCGCTGCGAGTTCTGTCATAATCCAGATACATGGAATATTGGTACTGGTGAAGCATATACCGCAGATGAGATAATCGCAAAGGCACTTCCATACAAGGCCTTCTGGGGTAAAGACGGTGGGATTACCTGTAGTGGTGGTGAATCCTTAATTCAAATAGATTTTTTAATTGATTTATTTAAAAAATGCAAAGCACAAGGGATTAATACCTGTTTGGATACCTGTGGGCAGCCATTTACGTATAAAGAACCTTTCTTTAGTCAATTTAAAGAATTGATGAAGTATACGGACCTTTCAATGGTCGATATTAAACATATTGATCCAGCGGGGCATAAGAAGCTGACCGGCTTTTCTAACGAGCATATTTTGGAAATGATTGAATATATGTCGAACCATGGTCATCATATGTGGATTCGGCATGTCTTAATTCCAGAACGGACGGATTACGATGAGTATCTCATGCGCTTAGGAGATTATATCCAAACCTTAAACAATGTTGACCGGGTTGAAGTGCTGCCATACCATACGATGGGAATCGTGAAATATGAAAAGATGGGGATTAAATATCCATTGGTGGGAATTGAACCACCGACACACGATCGGGTTATCAATGCCGAGCGTTTATTGCATACAGCCGACTATCCAAAGTAACAACGCTAACATAAGAAATTTTTAAGCTTTTAATAAGAATGAGCAACGAAAGGGGGTTGCTCTTTTTTTATATCTTTATTATTATAATGATAGGCGTAAACTAAAGAACGGAGATTTGAAAATGAAAACAAAACAAGAAAATATCTTCTCCTCTAAAACATTAACCTACTTTCTGCAGTTAGCAGAAACGATGAATTATACCCAAGCGGCACAACTACTCGGCATTACGCAACCCGCTTTAACCCAACAAATTAAAAAACTCGAACGGACAGTTGGAGCGCCTTTGTTCTATTCAGTAGGCAAGAAGTTACATATTTCGGATGCTGGTCGGACAATGCTTGATGTCACCCATCAGATTTATGATTTATTAAATACGGCAACAGATGAAATTCAAAGCGCTACGAGCGCTACGCGTGGTAAGATTAATATTGGGGTTTTGGCATCGATGGAAATCAGCGTTATCCAATCTTTCTTAATCCAATATTATAAGCAATTTCCTGACATCGAAGTCAGCATGCACTTGTTGACGCGAAAGGAAATCTGGGATCGGCTTGAAAACAACAAAATTGATATTGCCATCATGTATCTACCGGATGACAGCATTAAGAACTGGAAACCTTATAAGTCGCGTAAGATTGTAGATGAACGCCTACTTTTTATTAATCAAGACCCTGCTTTAAAGACCCGTAAGAAAATTCGTTTTAAAGACACATTAGATAATAAATGGGTGACCTACCCAGATGAATATTATTTAAATCAATTCATCAGTGAAGCTTATAAAAATCAATTAGTTGATCGCCCAGTAAGTGCGGCTCAATTTACGTCACCATTTGAAATCATGCGGTTTGCTGAAGCGACTGGCTTAAGTACTGCTTTACCAAAGAGTTTCTATGAAGCGCATAACTTAGGCCTTAACGGGAACGCAGTCCAATTTGATCCGGCCATTCAGTTCGAATTAGCCTTTGTCTTCCGTAAAGAAAAAGAAGATATTCCACGGATTGATAGCTTTTTCCGGGAATTTGACCATTATTTAGAAGAAAAAGACTATTTAACGCGGATTAGAGAGCAAAACCGTAGAATCATCTAATATTTTTGGTATAATTAGGATGTTATTTTTTTAAAAGGAAGGTCTGTATAAATATGAGTAAAGAATTAGTATTCGGTCACCAAAACCCAGATACAGACGCAATTGTTGCGGCAATGGCGTTTGCTTATCTTCAACAACAGCTAGGAAACGACGTAGAAGCCGTCGCGCTAGGTGAACCTAATGAAGAAACAAGCTATGCATTACGTCACTTTGCGGCAGCAACCCCGCGTATCATCAAAGAAGCAAGTAGTGAAGTTGACAGTGTGATGTTAGTTGATCATAACGAAAGCCAACAAAGTGTGGCTGATATCAAAGATTTGACGGTTACCCATGTTGTTGACCATCATCGGATTGCAAACTTCGAAACTGTAAACCCAGTATTTTACCGTGCGGAACCAGTTGGCTGTACCAGCACCATTTTATTGGCAATGTTTAACGAAAACAAAGTTGAAATCCCTGTTCAATTAGCTGGTTTAATGATGAGCGCTATCATTTCAGACACATTGTTGATGAAATCACCTACAACGACTGAAAAAGATCGGATTGCGATTAAGACATTGGCTGAAATTGCTGATATTGATTTCGAATCATATGGTCTAGAAATGCTAAAAGCTGGCACTAACTTGGATGATAAGAGCGAAGCCGAATTAATCGAAGCTGATGCTAAAACTTTTGACATGGCTGGTAAAAAAGTTCGTATTGATCAAGTCAATACGGTTGATATCGAAGCTGTTTTCAAACGCCAAGCGGCTTTTGAGGCTGCTATCGAAGCCGACAGTAAAGCTAACGGTTACGACCTGTTCGTACTGTTAATCACTGATATCTTAAACAGTAATTCAGAAGCACTAGTCATCGGTGAACCAGCAGAAGCTTTTGAAAAAGCTTTTAATGTCAAATTAAACAATCATCGTGCCCAATTAGCCGGTGTTGTTTCCCGTAAGAAACAAGTGGTGCCACAATTGACAGAAGCTTTTTAAGCACCATTAAAAATAAAGTCCGCCGGGGCTTTATTTTTTTTGCTAACAGCATGGTCGCCATCCTGACTGCTATTTTGCCTCAACGAGCGACAAAAAGCCCTGCCCGATCATTGGCAGGGCTTTTTCTATGCCAAATAGATTAGAATCATTATAATCTACTGGGCGACGTGTTATAATGTACTTGAATTCACAAGAAGGAGCGAGTGACGATGAAACATACCATTAAGTTTGCATTAACAATTAGCGTGGGTGTGTTTGCGCTATGCTTGGCATTTTTGCTACATGAGCCATTGTGGGCACAAATAGTAGTGAGCCTAGCTGGGAGCTTAGTAGCGTTCTCGATGTTTATTGAGATGGTTAAAACGTTAAAGTCAGGCCAATACGGGATTGACTTGTTAGCAATTACCGCCATTATTGCGACGTTAGCGGTCGGTGAATATTGGGCGGCATTAATGGTCTTGATCATGTTAACTGGTGGCGACTCACTAGAAGACTATGCAGCGCATAAAGCAGGCCGTGAGTTAAAAACGTTACTTGATAACTCTCCGCAAACAGCACACCGCCTTGTTAACGATGTGGTAGAAGAAGTTTCAGTCGAAAGGCTCCAAGTTGGCGATCATGTGCTGATTAAACCGGGCGAATTGGTTCCCGTTGATGGGCATATTATTGGTGGCAGTGCTTTGTTCGATGAATCATCGTTAACGGGTGAATCACGGCCCGTTGAAAAAGCACTGAATGACGAGCTCATGTCAGGCTCTGTGAACGGCGATACATCGGTTACTATGCAAGTCGACCAATTAGCGATTAATAGCCAGTATCAAGCAATTGTGCGGCTTGTAGCGACCTCTGCGGCTCAACCAGCCCATTTTGTTCGGCTAGCTGATCGATATGCCGTCCCATTTACATTAGTAGCGTATGCGATTGCCGGGATAGCTTGGTGGTTATCTAAAGACCCAGTACGGTTTGCAGAGGTACTTGTCGTGGCCTCACCGTGCCCATTAATTTTGGCGGCGCCCATCGCATTAATCTCAGGGATGAGTCGTGCCAGTCGGAATGGGATTATTGTCAAAACGGGGACAACAATTGAAAAATTAGCATCGGCTAAATCGGCAGCGTTTGATAAAACCGGAACAATTACCGATGGTCAATTGGCGGTCGACCAAGTTGTGCCAGTAATTGGTATCAAACCAAACGAGTTATTACAATTGGCGGCTAGTGCGGAGCAAGAATCAGCGCATATTTTAGCGCGATCACTTGTTAAGGCAGCGCAAGTAAAACCATTACAGCCAATTGAAACGCTAAAAGAAGCAACTGGCGCTGGGGTCGTTGCGACTTTGACATCTGGACAAACGGTTCGTGTTGGTAAACAGCAATTCGTGGCGCCAGATGCTAACCAACCTTTGCAGGAGCAAACAACTGTTTATGTTGCGATTAATGAGCAATATGCGGGGTACATTACGTTTGTTGATCATTTACGGCCAGAAGCGCTAGCCACAATGCAGACGCTTCATCAACTGGGGATTAGGCGCTTGATGATGCTAACCGGCGATCAAGCAATGACGGCCCACCAGATTGCGGAACAAGTCGGGATTGATGAGGTCCATGCTGGTTGTTTACCTGTCGATAAGATTCATTTCATTGAACAGACACCGCAAGACCAACGCCCACTCATTATGGTTGGCGATGGGGTCAATGATGCCCCTTCACTGGCAAGTGCTGATGTCGGGATAGCGATGGGCGCCCATGGGGCAACAGCCGCAAGTGAATCAGCGGATGTGGTAATCCTAAAAGATGATTTAAAGCGGGTCAGTCAAGCCATTCAAATTGCGCGTGATACGATGCGGATTGCGCGCCAAGCGGTTTTAATTGGAATTGCAATCTGTATTGGTTTAATGTTGATTGCTAGCACCGGAATTGTTCCAGCGTTGGTGGGGGCTTTATTCCAAGAAGTTGTTGATACCGTTTCAATTTTATACGCTTTACGTGCTAGAATGGATCGTTAAGGAAACTAAAAAGAGCCATCCGAACACTTAAATTGTGTTTGGACGGCTCTTTTCGTTATTTTTCAGATTGCATGTGGAAAGCCATGTCTTTTGGCAGATATAACTTAGGCACCATGGCTAAACAAATACATAGGACGAGCCCCGTTAGTACGAAACTGGCGATAAAGCTCCCACCATTAACCGTGAGTGAGTATAGCCAAGCATTCATACCTTTGGGGGCATATGAGCCCCAATAAACAGCACCGGCTAAGAAGTGACAGAAGTATTTTGTAAAAGTACCGATGAATGCAGCCCCCCATAAAAAGGTAATCGTTTTGACTTTTGTCTGCTGCTGGAGACTGACTTGAACCGGTCGTTGGACGATACCGGCCAAACCAACAACCATGAAAGCAATGGTAAATTCTAGCAGCCCTTGCCATGCATTTAAGACACTACCGTTGCCTAATCCACGCAGAATTAAGTCTAGTAGGCCCCAGATTAAGCCGGCGCTCATCCCAGGAATGGCGCCACGACGTAAACTATAAATCACAACCGGAATGATCCCCAAGGAAACTTCGATTGCTGAAGGGCCCACAGTATGCGGAATGTACTCCAAGGCCATGGCAAATGCCGCGATAATCGCGCCTTCAATTTGAATCAATAAACGCTGATGTTGCATAAAAAAACCCCTTTTCTTGTTCAACCAACACAAAAAAGGAGTTATCATTTCAACTCCATCACAATTCCTACGCTTGTCTTAACAAACAGGTTCGAAGGGTCTGATTAAAATCACTCTCAGCCAATGGCTCCCCTTTGTGATGGTTAACATTTAATTTTTAGGAACGCTTTCAGTATACGCGCTAGATGGTATAAGTCAAGCAATGTGCTAATCGATAAACTAATAAAATCCAAACAATATTGACATCATTGTCAAAAAAGAACTAATGATGGCTATTCAAGTTGGTCCATCGCCGAGCGTTGTTCATCAGCAGCGACGTGCGTATATAAATGTGTAGCTTGCGTGGTCGTTTGGCCTAGCTGGGTTGCAACAATTGTTTCACTATGGGTTGCTGCCATGAGATCAGTGGCGAGTGTATGGCGAAACTTATGGGGTGTGAGGCGTACGCCAAATGCTTCAGAATACTTCGCAACGAGTTTTTCAATGGCATAGTTGCTCATCCGCTTAGCGCTACCACGATAGCGGCTGACAAATAAGGCTTGTTCGTTAGCTTCTTTTAGATAGCGTGACTTACGGATCTGGCAGTAATTCTTTAAAAAAGGTAAGCTCCACGGGGCAATCGGGACAGTATCTTGCTGTCCGCCTTTACGAATGACGGTAATCGTCAGTTGCTCAAGATTTAAATCATTGATGTTAGCTTGGGCTAGCTCTGAGAGTCGAATGCCAGTGGCCAGTGCCAGTGCACAAATGGCAATATCGCGTTCACAATTTTGCTTATATGATGCTAGTTGACGATTAGAAAGTAAGTTAGGATAATCGACTTGCATGAAGGTGATGAAATCGTGTTTCTTTTCACCGGTCAGTAGTTGTTGGCTAATGTGCCGTGAACGGGTCGCCATTGTCTCTGAAGCTTTAAGTAGTTTCACCTTCTTCATAACGTTCCGGTAAAAATAGGGCTCACCATCAGCTTGTTCGGCTTCAATGGTTAAGAAGTACCAAAGTGCGTTTAACGCGTTAATTGAGCGGTTAACAGCTTGAAAAGAGAGCTTATGGTGATTTTGTTTACGCTTATTCATTAGAAAGATCTTGTAGAGCTCAATATCTTCGAGCTTCATTTTTTCAAGGGCGGATAGCGGCATCTGAGCGATAGTGGGGACCACGACAATCTGTTCATCAACTAACCAGGTGAAAAAGCGAATATATTCTTGCAAGTATTGATAAAGTGTTGCCGAGGAGTAGGCATTAGCTTGGCGGTTAATGTAGAATTTACGAATGTAATCTGGAAGATTAGCAAGTTGTTTTTCGCAAAGTTCTAAGTAACGTTGTTGATCCATGATGTAGAACTCCTTAGTGAGTAGTTTATTCATAGTTTAGCAAAAATGAGGCGATAATACCACAAGTGTTGTTAAAACCATAATTTTAACAACACTTGTCTAGCAAACCACTTTACTAGCGGTTGTTTAGGTGCTCTGATGCTTCGCTATATGGCGACCTTAAAAGATCACTGTCATGGATAAATGCCGTTATATCAGCCATTTAAGGCCTATTTTAACGTTCTGATGTGTGATTTTAAGGCTAATCTGGATTAATGCGCGTATTTATCAATTTAATGCCGTCATAGTCGCCATAGCAATCACGGATTTAAATTTGTTTCGCTGAATGATAGCATTTAGCTTAAAGGCTGGCGATATTAGATATACAGCCAGTTTAAAACTTTGGCTTTGCGCTGAGCAGCTTATAGTAGTTAATGAATCATTCAGTATAAAAAACGAAACGGATTAAATTTAAGTAAGCCAATCAGTTGAATGATGTTGACTAATAATTGGTGATTTTAAGCCATTTTAAGAAATAAGCAATTCTTCGTATAATATATATTATGTAAACTAGAATATTTTTTTAAATTAACCGGATCACCCACTCCCATATTCGCGTTAAGATGCAATAAAAAACCAGCGCATCTTATGATGTGCTGGTTTAGGATTATCGATTTAAAAAATGTTCAAGGATTGTTACAAAATCATCTGTATATTGGAATAATGACATATGGCCGGCGTCTGGATAAATTTTAAGCTGTGAATTCTTAATCTGTTCATGTATTTGATATGAACCAAGAACTGGCACCATACGATCATGATCACCGTTGACAATCAAGGTTGGTTGGTTGATCTGTGATAGCATGGCTGGTTTGCTGTGCGCATAATGCTTGATTGCTTTTAATTGTCGGCGATAAGCTGTTAATCTGATAGGTTGATCTTTAACCATGGTTCTTTGCTTTAAACGGGCCATAAATGCTTTACCGGCTGCCTGACCTTGCTTTGTTTTTGTAAAAAAGAGATATTCTTTAACGTCACGACGGGTAATGGTTGCCCGTAAAAGATCAATATTTACAATTCTACCAACTTTAGCAATATCAACAGCGCCTTGCGGACCGGTACCGACTAAAATAAGTTTACGAACAACGGATGGGTATTTTAGCGTGAAAGTCTGTGCAATAAAGCCGCCCATTGATAGGCCTAATAAATCAATTTGCTTTAAGCCGAGTAACTCTAAAAACTGCATAACATCAGCGGCCATTTCTTCAATTGTTGTTGGCACCTCACCGTTCGACAGGCCAATGCCGCGATTATCAAAGACAATCACTTTTCGATGGTGACTTAATGCGTCGATGAACCTTGGGTCCCAGTTGTCTAAAGTGGCAGATAAATGATTGAGTAAAACAAGTGGTAGGCCGTCCCCTGCACCAGTCTCACGGTAATTAAACTGGCTACCGTCACGACCACGAACGGTTTTGTTAGATGCTGTTAGATAAGTCATTAATTGTTCTCCTTTGACAATGATTAGAAATGAAGCACAACTTTACCAGCGAGCTTACCATTGGCAACCAAAGTGAGTGCCTCTTGGATGTGATCAAGGTCAAAATCGTGGGGATCGATAGCTGGTGTGATGTGCTGTTTTTCAACTAGTTCAGTGACTTTTTTAAGTTGTTGACCATCTGAACGAACAAAGATGAAGCGATAGTCAACTTGAGCTTTAGCAGCGAGTTTATCCCACTTCTTCCCCGCTAAGCTAAATAAAAGTCGTTTCCAAGCAGGTAATTCGTGGGTGATTGCAAAGTGCTTATTAGGACCTGCCACCAAACTTAATAAGCGGCCACCTGGTTTCATAATGGAAAGCTCACGTTCAATATCTTGAGTACCGCGGGTATCAATCACGTAATCGATATCGTTTAGTACTTGCCAATAATCGGTTGTTCGGTAATCGAGATATTGATCAGCCCCTAATGTTAAGAGGCGCCCACGTGCTTCAGCATTCCCGGAGACAATTACTGTTAAACCTAAAGATTTAGCGATTGGCACGGCTAATTGCCCAAAACTACCAGAACCGCCAGGAATAAAAAGTGTTTTACCTGATTCAACGGCCAATTCTTCCGTAAGCCCTTGATAAGCGGTTAAACCTGTTAATGGGACAGCAACCGCCTCTTTAGCTGATAAAGTGGTGGGTGTATACCAAATAGCGTCGGCATCAACGGCAACATATTCTGCAAAACCACCAATTTTAGCAAGTGGCAACCGGGTGTAAACCAGATCCCCAGGTTTAAAAAGCGTGACGTTAGAACCAATAGCGGTAATTTCCCCGACGACTTCATTGCCAAGGGTTAACGGCATTGAATAATCTTGAATTAACTTAACACTGCCGTGAATATTCATTAAATCTAATGGATTCACGGCAGCATAGCTAACCTTGATCAGTACTTCGTTAGCTTGTGGTTGTGGTATGGCCATTTCCTTAACAGTTACATTGAGATCTTTACTATATTTTGTGATTTGGGCTGCTTTCATCTTAGAGAACCTCTTTCCATGGGAGTATTTGAAGTGTTTGGTGTGCTGTTGCGATTAAGACGTCTGAATCGGGATTGACTTTAGCCATGACACGAATGCCGACCAACGCATTTTGAAGTGTTGCGGCTAGCAGTTCGTCTTTAATGGGGTGTCTCAACTCAGCTTGCCCTTCAATGAGCAATTGTTGCAATATGACTTGCTCTTGCTGTAAATAGTGTTGTATGCGTTTTTGGACATCATCTTCTAATGTGGCTAACGCGGTAGCCGTATTAACAATTAAGCAGCCATTTGGTTGCTGAGTTGGATGTTTAATAAACGCCGTAAAAATAGCCGTTAAACGACTTCGAAGGTCGTTGTGTTGACTATTAATTTGGTCAAACATTGCGATGGTTTGCTCATGGTAGTGCGCTAGGGCTGCCAAGAAAAGTTGGTGCTTATCGCCAAATGTATCATAGATACTACGCCGGTGAATGCCCATTTCAGCTACTAGATTTTGCATCGATGTCTGTTCATACCCTTGGCGCCAAAAAACAAGCATTGCTTTGTCTAAAACCGCTGTTGTGTCAAATTCTTTTGTACGCATCTGATGATCTCCTCTTATTAGAACGTTCATTCTAGTATAAATGATAATTTTTAATATGACAACTCGATTTTGCACAATTTTAGGTATCAAAAAAGAACGTCTCAAAAAGACGTTCTCGGATAGTACTATTTAGTAAGGTAAAAAATCCCGAAGGCGCCTAGGCCAACGTGACTCATAATAACGGGACTCGTTAAAGCGACGATATAAGGTACATGCGGCTGTGTTTCTTCAAGGATTGTTTGGATCTTCGTGGATAGTTCGTCAGTGATTCCTACGTGGGAGATGCCGATTTCAGCAACGGTTTGAGTGGCTAAGTGTCCACGAATATTGTTGATTTCTTTTGTAAAAGCTTTTAGTCCCCGCCCCTTTGCAATCACTTCTAATTCCGTATCCGTTAAGCGGACAATTACCTTGAGCTTAATCAGTTTTGTTAAGAGGCCGGCCATCCGGCTAATCCGTCCACCGCGTTGGAGAGCATCTAGTGAATCTAAGAAAACATAGGTTTCCGTCCTACTACGAATATCGTCAAGATGTGCGATAATTTCAGCAAGTGACTTACCGGCTTCAACATCTTGTGCGGCTGCGACGACTTGATAAGCAAGTCCGCGGTCAATTTCTTTACTATCGATAACGTGGACATCACTTGTTGATTGTTGGGCCGCTGTGTGGGCGCCTTCGATCGTGCCACTGAGTAATCCGGTACAGTGGATTGATAAAATTGTACTGCCATCCGTGCCCAATTGGTCGTAGAGTTCAACGAAGCTGCCGACGGTTGGTTGACTAGTTGTTGGGAAATCGGTCGTCGCGCTTTGTAAGCGCCTTAAAAATTCGGCGCGCGTGATGGTTTGACCATCGATGAAAGATTCAGTCCCTTGTTGAATGGTTAAAGGAACGATATGAATGTCATAATTGGCGCGTTCGTCTGCTGTTAGTTGAACTGATGAGTCCGTTACAATTTTAATTGTCATGTGCGTTGTACTCCTTCAAGTTAAATGTTGAGATAAATTGAAAAAAACATCAAAGTCGTTCCGAGCATTACGAAGAAATGCCAAATTAAGTGTAAACCAGGAATTTTGGGAAAACTGTAAATTAGAGCACCAACGGTAAAAACTACGCCGCCACTGACTAACAGCCAAAAACCAACCGGACTGAGGTTTGCATAGAGGGTCTTGCCGGCTAATAGACATAACCAACCCATCACAACGTAAATTGTTGTTTCAACCTTTTGGTAGCGACCGTGACTTAAAATGTGGGTAACAATGCCAGCGATTGCTAGTGTCCAGATTGCAATCAGTAAGCTAATGCCTGCTGCATGGCCAATAAAAATCAAGCAATATGGCGTGTAGGTCCCAGCAATCAGCAAGAAAATATTGCTATGATCGAAGATTTGAAAGACGCGTTTCGCCTTGGTAAATGCCAAGCAGTGAAATAAAGTTGAAGCGAGGTATAATAACAGTAATGTAGCCCCATATACTGCGAGACTAGCAATCGCGACTGGTGAAAGGGTTTGATGAATGCCTTTGACTAGAAGCATAATGACGAGCGTTAAACTACCGAAAAAACCAATCCCGTGGGTAATGGCATTCCAGATTTCATAAATTAATTGTTGGCGTTTAATCGTAGATGGCTGCATGGTTCTTGCCTCGCTTTCTCTATTTGTCGAGTATTATAGCGCGAATGTAGATTGCAAGTCAATAGATAATAGAATTCGATTCTACATTAGTGACAAATGATAATTACTATGGCATAATAAATACACTATCAACAGATTGGTGGCGTTAATCAGGATGCAATCACAAGAATTTGAAAAATGGTTAGGTGACTTTCAACAACTACGGTTACCACTATGGTCAGAATTTCCAGATTTAGACCTCTATATGGACCAAGTCATTAGCGAAGTCAATAAACGGCTGAGTCCCCTGTTGGACGTTAAAATAACGAAAACGATGATTAATAGTTATGTCAAAATGGCGATTATTGAACGACCTGAAAAGAAACGTTACAATCGTGATCATTTAGCCGAATTGATCGTGGTGAGCATCATGAAGCTGGTCTTCCCACTGGAAGTCATCAAACAGGGAATTTCACAATCACTGGCAAACAACACTGCTAGTAAAGCCTATGATCATTTTGTGCAGTTATTTAATGCCGAAATTGCTAATATCAACGCGCAATCAACGGTCAATGAATTCAACTTAAGTGAAGATCCACTCAATATTGTTCAAAAAGTTGCCGTTAAATCGGTTATTTATAAGTTGATTGGTACGAAGTTGGTCACCCTAGAAGACCCTGTTGCTATTCTATAAAGCACAAAAAGCCTATCGAATACTTCGATAGGCTTTTTATAACTAGGCTTTATCAAAATCTTTAATCCAAGCAAGCGCAATTGCTTTTTCACCAAGATGGGTCCCGATAACCGGGCCAAAGTAGCTGATATCAATTGGTAAGTCTGGGTAATTTGCGCGAAGCTTATCACGCCAAGCAATGGCTGCCGGTTCATCGTTGGCGTGAATAATCAGTGCGCGTAATGGATAATCAACACGTTCAGCTGTTTCAGCAAAAATTTGTTCAGCGCGGGCGTAAGCCTTCTTCAATGAACGAACTTTTTCAAAAGCCGTAATCTTGTTAGTTTCAGCGTCAAACGTTAAAAGCGGTTTAATCTTCAACATGCTACCAATAAAAGCGGATGCGTTTGATAAACGACCACCACGCACTAAGTTTTGTAAGTCGTTAACAATGAAGCATTCATCCATTGTACTCTTTAGGTCATCGAGGCGAGCAATGATCTGGTCAACGGTTGCTTCTGGCTCGCGTGCCAGTCTAGCCGCTTCCATCGCTAAATAGCCCATTAACATTACAGTAATCCCAGAATCATATGGAACAACTTGAATGTTATCAATGGTGCTTGCCGCATTTTTCAATGTCGTGACAAACCCAGAAATGGTGCTAGCCAGGTGAATGCTGATAACTGCATCATACCCTTCGTTGCCTAGGTTTTCGTACAGTTTTAGCATTTCGCCCAGTGGGGGTTGTGATGTACTTGGGAATGTTTCGGATATTTTTAATTTTTGATAGAACTCTTCAGTGGTTATATCAACGCCTTCATCGTAGACCTGGCCATCAAGGATAACTGGGATCGGCACAACGAAGAGTTGATGGTCTTTCACTTGCTGTTCTGTGAGATAAGCGGTACTATCAGTGACTACAGCAATTTTCATGGTGACACCTACTTTTTTATTATTCGGTAATAACTATATCATAAATGATAGGTTAATTCCCCTAAAATTGCCGATTTTCCCAAATATGTATAGGGCATTTCATTTTAGTAGCCGATTGAAGCTTTGATAATAACGGTTCAGTAGGATTTTTAAAAACTGTTGTTCTTCGGAACTCCAGTTCTGTTGAATGTGGTTTTCAAGTTCAGTTTGGAGGTGTTCCAATGCATGACATGCAGTTTTGGCGGCTGGTGTTAATGCGTACACGCGTTGGCGCGGGTCAGTACCGGGCACTTTTGTTAATAGGCCTTCTTGAGTCATCGTATTTAATTGCCGACTGAGTGTCGAAGCATCCAGTTTGGTTAAGACGATTAATTTTGCATGCACAATCTGCTCTTGATGGGGTTCAATTGTCATTAGAATATTGATTTGTGCTAATTTCAACCCGAGCTGTGCCGCCCAGTGTTTCTTTTGTTCCTGATATAATCGATTTAGTTGATTAAACGTTGTTAAGGTTGAATGCATGGCAAATTCCCCTTGAATTGTATAAAGCAATTTAATGATTGTATTATACAATAGTCATGTTAGCGATTGCAAACAACTAATTTCTTTGAGGTTCCGTTCCAAAACCGTTACAATAAGTAAGACAATTTAATTATAGAGAGTGTGAGCAATAATGACCTTTGATGGTTTAATGACCCATGCCGTTGTAAATGAGCTAAACACAACTTTAGCAGACGGCAAAATTACGAAAATTCAACAACCTTATCCAAATGAAGTGATCTTGACGATTCGTGCAAATCGCAAGACTTATCCCCTCCTTCTATCAGCGCACCCCTCGTATGCTCGCGTGCAAGTGACCCGTGTGCCCTATGCGAATCCTGCCACCCCACCCAATTTTGCGATGACTTTACGCAAATATTTAGATGGCGCCATTTTAGAAAAAATCGAGCAAGTTGAAAGTGACCGGATTCTAAGATTCAGATTTAAATCACGCAATGAACTTGGTGACTTACAACAATTGTGCCTAATCGTTGAATTGATGGGCCGGCATAGTAATGTCATTTTAGTCAATCAAGCGACCAATAAGATTCTCGATTTGATTCGGCACGTTGGTGTTTCACAAAACCGGTATCGTTTTTTGATGCCTGGTGCCGATTATGTCAATCCCCCGGCAGCGACTGGGGTTGATGGTTTTACGACGGATTTGAAAACACTTGATTGGTTGAGCTACTATAATGAAACTGCCGATGAACAGGTGAAATGGTTACAACGACAATTTCAAGGGATGAGTCGTGAAAGTGCTGTTGAACTACAGACGCGTTTAACCGACCATGATCATTATTTGGCAGTTGCCACGGCGTTTTTTAAGCAATTCGATCAAGCCACCCCGACTTTAACGATTGGCGCTCAAAAATCGTGGTTTACGGCTTTCCCCTATGAGAGCCTGACAGGGAGTCTGAGCCATTTTGCAACATTGAGTGAACTATTAGACCAATATTACTTACACAAAGCGCAGCGTGACCGTGTGCAACAACAAGGTGGGGCCCTCATCCATTTTATCCGTAACGAGATTCAAAAGGATGAAAAGAAACTGCAAAAACTACAAAAAACGTTAAAAGCCGCTGATAGTGCTGATGATTACCGGATTAAAGGCGAAATTTTAACCACCTACCTACGGGAAGTGGAACGAGGCATGACTGAAATCACGTTACCTAACTTCTATGCCAATAACGAACCGCTTAAGATTACACTGTCGAACCAAATTAGCCCGTCTAAAAATGCGCAGAAGTATTTCGCAAAATATCAGAAATTACGAAATTCAATTGCTTACGTTAACGAACAAATGGCTAAAACAGAAGCTGAACTGACCTACTTCAAAACGATGATGGCGCAAATTGAAATTGCCGAACCAAAGGATTTGGACGATATCAAAGCTGAATTACAGGCCGAGGGGTATCTAAAGGTTAAACAAACTGGTGCTAAGAAACAGAGACGTTACAAGATTAGTGAACCGGAAGTTTTCTATGCTAGTGATGGCACCCGGATTTTTGTTGGTAAGAATAACTATCAAAATGATCAGTTGACCTTAAAAAAAGCGCATAAATCCGACATTTGGTTGCATGTGAAAAATATTCCGGGTTCCCATGTCATTATTGATAGTCCAAACCCATCAGAAGACACGCTTCAAGAAGCCGCTAACTTAGCGGCGTATTTCTCGAAGGCCCGCTTATCTGCTGCCGTCCCAGTTGATTATATTCAGGTTAAGAAGATTAAGAAACCCAACGGTGCGCGACCTGGTTTTGTGGTCTATGAAGGCCAACAAACATTGTATACAACACCGGATGAGCAACTTGTCCAGAAGTTACGTAACAAGCCGCTACAAGCCTAATAAAAAGCGTTCCCCAAAAATCAATTTTCGGGGAACGCTTTTTTGACGGCTTAAGCGACCTGATTGCCGTCACACGCTAACGCTTAATGTGCGTCTGACCATGCCTGTGGGTCTTGGCGCCATTCGTTTAGCACATTTACTTGTTCCGCTGTTAGGTTATTAGCTGCTTTTTCAACGGCTAATAAAGCGGAGAAATTCGATAAGGTTGTTAGTGGTAATTTGGCGGCTTCAAAATTCTTTTGGCTGGCTACTAGTTCGTATGAAAAAATTCCGAAAATCCCAAGGACTGCCGCCCCCGCCTTTTGAGCCGCCGCAGCTGCTTGTAAGACACTTCCACCTGTTGAGATTAAATCGTCAATCAAGACTAGTTTTTGGCCGGCTTTAAATGGACCTTCAATTTGGCGGCCTTGGCCGTGTTCTTTTGGTTTCGAACGGATATACACCATCGGCAAGTTGAGTTCAGCAGCCACCCAAGCGGCATGTGGGATGCCGGCCGTCGCGGTCCCCCCGATGACTTCAACGTCTGGGAATTGCCCTTTGATTGCCGTAGCTAAGTTAGTAGCGATGAGCTGACGTACTTGGGGATAACCAATCGTTAGGCGGTTATCGCAATAGATGGGACTTTTCAACCCACTGGCCCAAGTAAAAGGCTGGTTTGGTCGCAGACCGATGGCATGAATATCAATTAAGGCTTGTGCGACTTGGTGGGCAATTGTTGTCATTTGAAGGACTCCCATTCTGATTTAATCGCCTGATAGGCTTGATAAGGTTGTGTAGCTTGGGTGATCGGTCGGCCAACGACGATGGCTGAGCTCTTAGCTTGGGCTGCTGCTAGCGGGGTAACGGCCCGTTTTTGGTCGTTAGTTTGACTGGTTGCTGGCCGAATACCTGGGGTGACACAGAAAAAATCAGGATTGGTATGTTCACGAATTATTGGGACCTCTTGAGCGGAACAGATCACACCATCGCAACCAGCATTTTGTGCGAGCTTTGCATAGTGGGCGACAGACGCTGGCAGGCTGACATTAACAAGTTGTTCAGCTTGCATTTGCGCTTCGCTAGTTGAGGTTAACTGCGTAACCGCCAGTAGTTTGGCGGGTGGCACGTTAGCTAGAGCGGCCCCTTTTTTAAGGCCAATTGCCCCTGCTTTTAGCATTGCTTGTCCGCCGGTAGCGTGCATGGTTGTGTAATCGACACCGAGTTGCCCGATAACAGTCATTGCGTTTTGAACCGTCTTAGGAATATCGTAGAGTTTTAAGTCGAGAAAAAGGCGATAACCGCGCGCTTTTAACGTTTTAATCAGTTGTGGTCCCGCTTGATAAAAAAGTTCCATGCCAATTTTAACGAATAAAGGTTCATTCGTTGGAAATTGCGCTAAAAAACAATTTGTTGTTTCCCAGTCTGGAAAATCAAGCGCAATAATTAAAGGGTTCGTCATAAGGGCCTCCTATGGTAAACCAAATGATTTTAAATCGGTTCGCTTTGGATCGACAAACGGAGCAAGCCGTCCTTGACCAAAGACTTTAGTTGCTTTTAATGGTTTTAAAGGGGTTTGGTCAGGAGCGATTGTGATTCTAAGACGGCTAAGATCGCATCGGCGGTGTCTAATGATGTCATTAATGGAATACCGTGTTCAATGGCGGTTTGACGGATAACAATGCTATCTTTAGCAACTTGCGGGGCTTCATTTAAACCAGTTGTATTGATGACTAATTGAATGTGGCCGGCTTTGATTTTATCAAGCAAATCCCCGCTAGTAGCATTAATCTTGGCAACGGATTGAACTGGGACGCCAGCTGCTTGAAATTCTTGACTAGTCCCAGGTGTGGCGATGATTTGATAGCCAACTTCACGGAAACGCTTTGCTAATTCGAGCGCGTGTGTCTTATCTTGGTTGGTAATCGTCATTAAGACGTTACCATGACTTGGTAGGTGCATCCCACTAGCCTCAAACGCTTTGTAGAGCGCTTTTTGCATCGTAACATCAGTCCCCATGACTTCCCCAGTGGATTTCATTTCTGGACCGAGTAAGCTGTCAACCCGCGTTAGTTTCGAAAATGAAAAGACTGGCGCTTTAATATGAATGAGTGGACCAGCTGGTAATAGACCGGTTGGGCTCTTTAATTCGGCTAAAGTACTACCTAAAATGACTTGGGTTGCCAGTTGCGCCATGGAAATCCCAGTGACCTTACTCAAGAATGGGACGGTCCGGCTAGCTCGGGGATTGACTTCGATGACGTAAACTTCTTCATTTTGGATAATAAACTGGATGTTTAATAAGCCGCGACATTCAAGTGCTAAACAAAGTTTTGTTGTATAGGTGATGATGGCTTGCTTTTGGGTATCCGTCAGGTTCTGTGGGGGGTAAACGGCCATTGAATCGCCTGAGTGAACACCAGCGCGTTCGATATGTTCCATAATCCCTGGAATTAAGACATCTTGGCCGTCACAGATTGCATCGACTTCACATTCTTTACCCAATAAGTAGCGATCAATTAAGACTGGCTGATCAGTCGAAATGCTAACGGCTTCTTTCATGTAATGGGTAAGGTCTTCTGCAGTATGGACGATTTCCATTGCCTGTCCACCTAGTACAAAACTAGGTCGGATTAACACAGGGTAACCGATGTTTGCTGCAATTTTTAAGGCATCTGGTGTATTTGTTGCAGTTGCCCCGACGGGTTGTGGAATGGCGAGTTCAGTGATTAATTGGTCGAATTGATGGCGATTTTCCGCGCGTTTTAAATTAGCGACATCTGTGCCAAGAATTTGCACCCCGTTTTCAGCTAGTGGTTCGGCGAGGTTGATAGCAGTCTGTCCCCCAAATTGAACGATGACGCCTTCTGGTTTCTCAAGTTCAACGACGTTTAAGACATCTTCTAGCGTGAGTGGTTCGAAGTACAATTTATCTGAAATTGAAAAATCCGTGGAGACCGTTTCGGGATTACTATTCATAATAATTGCTTCATAACCGGCCTTTTGGATGGCTTGAACACAGTGGACGGTTGCATAATCGAATTCGACCCCTTGGCCAATTCGAATTGGCCCGGCACCAATCACTAGGATTGAGGGTTTGGGACTGACGATACTTTCGTTTTCTTGTTCATAAGTTGCATAGTAATAAGGGGTTTGTGCCGCGAATTCGGCTGCACAGGTATCGACCATCTTATAAACTGGCTGGATGCCACTTTCCTGGCGCATTTGGCGAACTTGAGCGGGCATAATTTGCCAAGTGGCTGCAATTTTAGCATCGGCGAAGCCATTTTTCTTGGCGATTTCAAGTAGCGTTAAGTCGCCTTTATCAGTACGTAGTTGTTCTTCAATTTCAACAATGTGGCTAAGTTTATCTAAAAAGAAAAGATCGATTTTTGTCAATTCACTAAGTTCTTGAATTGAATAGCCACGACGCAACGCTTCAGCGAGGTAAAAGAGTCGGTCATCTTGGGGATGTACGATTCGTTGGATAAGATCGTTGTCACCGACGGCTGTTAATCCCGAAATTTCAAGATGGTCAGTGCCGATTTCAAGTGAGCGGACAGCTTTGAGGAGTGCTTCTTCAAGGTTGCGCCCAATCGCCATCACTTCACCAGTAGCTTTCATTTGAGTGCCCAATTGGCGGTCACCTTTGTTGAACTTATCAAAGGGCCAACGGGGAATCTTAGCAACAACGTAATCGAGCATTGGTTCAAACTGCGCGTAAGTCGTCTTAGTGTTTGGATTATGAATTTCATCCAGTGTTAAACCGACCGCGATTTTTGCCGCCATCTTCGCAATTGGATAACCAGTGGCTTTAGAGGCAAGGGCTGACGAGCGGCTCACCCGTGGGTTGACTTCAATAATGTAGTAGTGGTCGCTATTAGGATCAAGGGCCAATTGAACGTTACAGCCCCCTTCAATCTTTAAAGCACGAATAATTTTAAGCGCAGCATCACGTAACGTTTGAACTTCACGGTCACTAAGTGTTTGAACGGGTGCAAACACAATAGAGTCACCAGTATGAATACCGACTGGGTCGAAGTTTTCCATATTGCAGACGACTAATGCGTTGTCGTTGCAATCACGCATGACTTCGAATTCGATTTCCTTGTATCCGGCAATGCTCTGTTCAACGAGGACTTGACCGACTGGTGACAGGCTAAGACCATTTTTGACAATTGTACTGAGTTGACCAGCATTTTCGGCAATTCCGCCACCAGTGCCACCAAGCGTAAAGGCCGGGCGGATAATGACCGGATAGCCGTTTTGGCTCACGAATTCTTGGGCTTCGACAAGCGAATGCGCAATCGCGGATTCTGGAATCGGTTCATTTAATTGATTCATCAAGTTTTTAAACAATTCACGGTCTTCGGCTTGGTCAATCGCGCTTAACTTGGTCCCAAGTAATTCAATGTGCAGTTCGGCGAGAATCCCGTTATTAGCAAGTTCTAAGGCCATGTTCAAGCCAGTTTGGCCCCCGAGAGTTGGTAAAATGGCATCGGGGAGTTCTTTGCGCAGAATCTGCGTGACAAAATCGATGGTAATCGGCTCGATATAAACTGTATCAGCGACGGTTTTATCGGTCATAATCGTCGCCGGATTGGAGTTGATTAAAACAACTTGATAGCCTTCTTCTTTAAGTGCTAAGCAGGCTTGCGTCCCAGAGTAATCAAACTCAGCGGCTTGCCCAATCACAATCGGGCCAGAGCCAATCACTAAAATTTTATGAATATCGGTACGTTTTGGCATCGCTAAATCCCCTTTTACTATTTTTGACGACGATTGAAGTCATCGATCATATCGATAAATTCATCGAATAGATGTACGGCATCGTGTGGACCAGGGGCTGCATCTGGATGGAATTGAACAGAAAAGGCCGGATATTGTCTGTGACGAAGCCCTTCGACGGTTTGATCGTTAATTTCAACGTGGGTAATGAGTAGATTTTGTGGGTCGATGGAGTCAGCAGCCACAGCGTATCCGTGATTTTGCGAAGTAAAGTCAATCCGTTTGGTGGCGACTTCTCGAACCGGATGATTGAAACCGCGGTGACCGAACTTCATCTTATAGGTCTTAGCCCCATTGGCCAGTGCAAAAAGTTGGTGGCCGAGACAAATTCCGAAAATCGGGACTTTCCCTTGAATCCCTTGAATCATATTAATTGCTTCTGGGACATCTTCTGGATCGCCAGGGCCATTGGTTAACATGACGCCATCTGGATCAAGGCTGAGAATTTCATCTGCCGTTGTGTTATAAGGTAAGACGGTAATGTTACAGTTACGTTTTGAAAGTTCGCGTAAGATACTATGTTTTAAGCCAAAGTCAATGACAATAATGTTCCGCCCATTAGCGGGACTCGGATAAGGTTTGGCAGTTGAGACTTGTTGGACTTGGTTCTTTGGTAAGACCAATGCCTTAAGTTGATCAAAGGCGTGATCGTCGGCTGCATCGACAATACTGGCTTTCATGGTGCCTTTATCGCGTAAACGCCGTGTAAGGGCCCGCGTATCGATGCCGGCAATCCCGGGGATTTTCTTTTGCTTCAAAAAGTCGTCGAGGCTCATGTTCATCCGCCAGTTATTTGCTAGCCGTGGCGTTTCATGGACGATAACCCCTTTACAAGTCGGTTTAATGGATTCAAAATCGTCACGATTGACCCCGTAATTACCAATTGAAGGGTATGTAAATGCGATGATTTGGCCGTTATATGATTGATCGGTGATGGTTTCTTGGTACCCACTCATCCCGGTGTTAAAGACGATTTCACCGGTCGAGATAATTGGGGCTCCAAAACCGGTCCCAGGATAGATGGTGCCATCTTCTAAAATAAGGTAACGCTTCATATCTTAGTTCACTCCTTTTGATAAGCAATCTGACCAGCGACCAAGGTTAATAAGGTCCCACCTTGAACTGCTTCGCCAATAAATGGTGTATTGTGGCCTTTCGATAAGAACGTGGCGGTGTTAAGCGTGGTAGTGTCGGTTAAGTCAAAAACAGCAAGATCGGCTGGTTGACCAACTGCTAAGCGTCCTGCATGCGGGAAGTTATAGACCTTGGCGGGCTTGGTGGTTAGCCAGCTTGTCAGTTGTGCGAGGCTAAACGGACCATGCGCCACTAAATGGGTGTATAGCAAACTAAAGGCTGTTTCACTCCCTACTATACCAAATGGGGCTTTCAATAACGACTGTTGTTTCTCTTTTATAGTGTGTGGTGCATGGTCGGTTGCGATAATATCAATTGTTCCATCCATTAAGCCAGCCCAGAGTGCTTGACGATCGGCAAGTGATCGTAATGGTGGATTCATTTTATACATTGGCTTGTCGCTGGTAATCGCTGAATCATCGAGTAACAAGTGATGCGGTGTAACTTCACAAGTAATATTAAGCCCATCTTGTTTAGCCCGTCGAACGAGGGCGACGGTTTCTTTAGTTGAGATATGGCAGATATGATAATGAACACCGGTCGCCCGGGCTAGTTCAATATCACGGGCGACTTGCGCCGATTCACTAACACTCGCAATCCCCGGAACACCTAGTTTTTTAGCGGCTTGGCCATCATGAATGACACCGCCGTTGACAAGTGATTCATCTTCAACATGCGCAACAATTGGCAGGTTGATCTGGGCTGCTGCTTGCATAGCTACGTACATTGTTTGTGCGGTTTGTACCCCGTGTCCATCATTAGTAAAGCCGACGGCCCCGGCCGTCTTAAACGCGGGCATGTCAATAATTGTTGGCTCAGTTAAGTCGTTGGTAATCGGTGCCAATTGATACGTGTGTACCCTAGTTTCTAACTGGTTTCGTGTAACTAGTGACTTGAAAGCTGGTAAGTTATCAGGTACCGGCTTTAAATTAGGCATCGCAATCACGCTGGTAAAACCACCGTGAGCAGCTGCCGCACTTCCTGTTTTGAGCGTTTCTTTTGCTGTAAAACCTGGCTCTCTAAAATGGACGTGACCGTCGATTAGGCCAGCACTAACAAAATGACCTTGTGCGTCATATACGACTTGTGGATCGGTTGGGACTGTGGTAATCGTTGATGCAATTGCCGTGATTTGCCCAGTTGTATCGATGGCGATGTCCCGTTTTTGCAGTTGCCCGTCGATTAAGATTTGGCCATTTTTGATTAATCGATACATAACAGCGCTCCCCTCTTAGTGTTGAATCAGGTGTTGTTGGTCTAATAAGTGTTCGATGATGGCCATCCGCATGAAAACGCCGTTGGTCATTTGTTTAAAAATCCGTGATTTGGGTGCTTCGACTAGTTCATCTGCAATTTCAACGCCGCGATTGACGGGCGCTGGGTGTAACCAGACGGCACTAGGCTTAAGTTGTGCCGCACGGTCAGGCGTCAAGCCATATTTAGAATAAAATGCCCTGTCCGATAGCGTTTCGTCGGCAGCAAAACGTTCGTGTTGAATTCGAAGTAACATTACCACATCGACTTCTGGTAAGACAGCATCCAGTTTGACAGTCTGGCCGTATTGGGCGAATTCTGGTGCAAACCAGGCTTCAGGTCCCGCAAAATATAGTGTAGCACCGAGTTGTTTAAGTAGTTGCATATTGGACCGCGCAACGCGTGAATGACGCAAGTCACCACAGATGACGACTTTTAATCCTGCAAAGTGTCCAAACTCTTCGTGAATCGTCATTAAATCGAGTAAACATTGGGATGGGTGTTGTCCGCTACCATCACCCGCATTCGCTAGTGCCATATGCAACTGGTCATCGGCGAGTAATACATCGTAGTAGTTATTTTGTGAATGCCGGACGGCAACAAAATCAACGCCAATTGCCTGGACTGTTTTGAGTGTATCGCTAAGTGTTTCGCCTTTAGAAGTCGAACTAGTTTCGGCGTTAAAATTTAAAACGGTCATGCCAAGTTTATGTTCAGCCATTTCGAAACTTGTGTGGGTGCGGGTGCTATTTTCAAAGAAAAGGTTCATCGCGTAAACTGGCCGCGTTAACTTGATGGTTGTGCCTTTTTTAAAAGCACTAGCGCGCTCGATGAGCTTTGCGACTAAATCATTGGTTAGTTGATCAACGGAAACCAGCGTCTTATGAGTGTGCATTGTGTTGGGCCTCCAATTCAAGTTCACTCTTTGCTTTGTCTGGTAAAACAAGGTTTAAAACAATCCCGAGAACAGTTGCAATCGCAAGACCTGAAAATTGGTATTGCCCTAATTGTAAGTAGGCATTGCCAATACCGATGACAAGGATTGATGAACCAATCATTAAGTTGCGTTTTTTATCGAAGTCAACTTGTTTGTCGATCAAAACACGCAAACCGCTTGATGCGATGACGCCAAAGAGTAAGAAGCTAATGCCGCCGATAACGGGTGCAGGGATGCTTTGGATTAAAGCACTTAGTTTGCCGATGAAACCAAACAACATGGCAAAAAATGCGGCGCCCCCTAAGACCCAGACACTGTGGACCTTGGTGATGGCTAATACCCCGATGTTTTCACCATAGCTTGTGACGGGCGGCCCGCCGACAAAAGCAGCAATGATTGATGCTGTCCCGTCGCCTGCTAAAGTGCGGTGAAGACCAGGATTTTTAAAGAAGTTTCGTTTTGTGAGTTTATTTAAAACCATGATGTGGCCCATATGTTCGGTCATTGTGACAAATGCAATGGGCGCCATGCTCAAGATGGCTCCCCAGTACAAGCTGGGGTGGTATGTCACAAATGGAACTTGGAAGTCAGGAACCTTGAACCAAGGCGCAGCCATGACGGGTTGAAAGTCAACAATCCCGAATAAAACCGCGATGATGTAACCGGCAATAATCCCAAGTAAAATCGGGACTAAACTCATGAAACCTTTTAGATACATATTGAAGCCAATTGTGATTAATAATGTTAATAAGGCGACTGCGAAAAATTTTAAATCGTAATTACCATGCGCATTAATGGTTGCTTGTTTCGCAGCTGTTCCGGCCAGTGATAAGCCAATGACCATCACGATCGGCCCAACCACAATTGGCGGTAAAGCTTTATCAATCCAGTTAGAACCAATTAAACTGACCAAGATTGAGACAATTAAGTACACTGCCCCAACCGCCATTGTGCCTTGTGCAATCCCAGGATAGCCGGTCGTTTTCATTAAGGCGAGCATTGGGACGATGAATGAAAAACTCGATCCCATGTAAGCGGGAATCTTCCCTTTGGTGATTAAAAGATACATTAAGGTGCCGACCCCTGAACTGAATAAGGCAATTCCTGGATTTAACCCGACTAGAATTGGGACTAAGACGGTTGAACCGAACATTGCAAACATATGTTGAATTGATAAACCAATCCATTTACCAGTACTTGGACGTTCGTTAACGTCTAAGACCGCATCGGGATTTCTAAATTGGGTAGTCATAACTAGCTCCTCCATATTGACGATTTTGAACCAAAAAAAAGACACACGCTCCAACAGATTGGTAGGTGTGTCCCTTGACGGACTTAGGCCCCTTTTTTCAGCGCACTAAGTTCAAGACAAACCCTTTTGCTCTCTCTGGAGTCAATTAAACGGTTCAGTCGTTATTTAGTTAATTTTTCGATGGTAATGCCGTCGTGTTGATCAATTTCTTCCATTGCAACGCGAATTTGTTCGTTAAGAGCGGTCGGAATATTTTTACCGACAAAATCGGGGCGAATTGGTAATTCGCGATGACCCCGGTCAACTAAGACCGCCAGTGAAATCTTCTTTGGCCGCCCCAAATCCATTAACGCGTCAAGCGCAGCACGAATCGTCCGGCCTGTGTAGAGAACATCATCAATCAGAATGACATGTTTGTTCGTAATATCGACGGGAATGGCGCTACCGTTAATCTGTGGTTCATTTTGCGTATTTAGATCATGTTGATCATCGCGGTACAACGTAATATCTAAAGTCCCGGCGGGCAATGTGATGCCCTCTAATTGTTCGAGCCGTTGGGCAATCCGTTGGGCAATAAAAACACCACGCGTTTTGATTCCGACAAGGACAAGATCCGAAATCCCCTTATTCTGTTCGATAATTTCATACGTAATCCGGGTAAAGACGCGTTTCATTGTGTTACTGTCGACCACTTCTTTGACCATCGTAAAAACTCCTTTCAAACAAAAAACCTCTCAAACCGATAAGGTCGAGAGGTTACAGTTAAAGACTCCGCGTCTAGTGGTGCTTTCACCGTACCTTCTCGGCCTCACGGGACCGCTTTTAAAGGCTTCTATTAAGTTAGACCTAGTTTAACGGAGAATTGTTGACTTGTCAATGATTTTTGCGTAATTCACACAAAGTTTTTGCGAAGATTGCTGGTAATGGCGCTTCAAAACGCATCATTTCACCTGTCGTTGGATGCTTGAAACCTAATACGGCAGCATGTAGGAACTGGCCATGACCCGACAATGTTTTCCGTGGGCCATAAACGGGATCGCCAGCGACCGGCCGGTTAATGTATGCCAAATGGACACGGATTTGATGGGTGCGACCGGTTTCTAGTCGACATTTGATTAAGGTGAAATCCTCGAATCGTTCCATCACGGTAAAATGCGTTACAGCTGGGCGGCCGTCTTCGATAATCGCTTGTTTCATACGATCGACTTTTGAGCGACCGATTGGCGCATCAATGGTGCCTTCATCTTCTTCAATGTTACCGTGAACCAATGCGATATACTCACGTAAGTTTTCTTTAGCTTTGAGTTGAGCAGATAGAGCGTCATGGGCTTCGTTGGTTTTTGCGACCATTAAAAGCCCAGATGTATCTTTATCAATTCGGTGAACAATGCCGGGACGAAAGACGCCGTTAATTTCGGACAATGGTGTGTGGGCTAATAATGCGTTGACCAATGTCCCATTAGGGTGACCCGCTGATGGATGGACGACCATCCCTTGCGGTTTATTCACTACGAGGACTTGATCATCTTCATAGACAATATCAAGCGGAATATCTTCTGGTGTTAAGTCGAGCGTTACTGGGTCGGGGATATGCACGGTGACGACATCCCCAGTGACAACTTTGTGGTTACTCTTACAAGGTTGATTGTTGATTTGAATCAAGTCTTTTTTCAACCATTGTTGGATTTGTGAGCGCGAGTAATTGGGTAGTAATTGGGTGAGTGCCTTGTCAATCCGGCCTGTTTCAGTTGTAATCGTTAATTGTTTAGTTTCAGTCATGAGTCACTTTCTCTTTCAACAAAATAGCAATAAAGACGCAGACGACCCCTACTGTTAAGGCAACATCTGCAACGTTAAAGATGGGAAAATTAATAAATTCGATTTGGAACATATCCACGACGTATTTGAGGTGGAGCCGATCGATGAAATTACCAAGTGTCCCGGCTAACAACAATGTTAAACCGATGCGGTAAAATTTTTCAGTGTGATCAGAGGTATAAAATAAGTAGCCGATTACCCCGAGGGCCACAATTGTGACAAGGTAGAAAAACCACTGTTGGCCAGCCAAGATACTCCACGCAGCGCCATCATTTTGGACGTACGTTAAACTCAGTACATTCGGGATAACGGGTTGGGTTGCTGCAAAGGCAAGATTGGCAACAATCCAGCTTTTTAAAAGTTGGTCGCCGAGTACAATGACTGCGGCTAAAACGATATAGATGAACATAGGTCCCTCCTATTCATACAATCTATCATTGTCCTTAAAATCGGCTGACTTGTCAATCAGTTTTCAAAATAGCTGTTTCAAACACGTTTGGGAGAACGCCTAAAATAGGCCACTGATGACCCCTTCTTCTGTGACGTCCATATTGAGGGCGGCTGGTTTTTTGGGAAGGCCGGGCATGGTCAGCACGGTACCCGTCATTGCGACGATGAAACCTGCACCGAGTTTGGGAATCAGTTCACGCACATGGACGGTGAAGTCAGTTGGTGCCCCTAAGGCCTTTGGATCATCTGAAAGTGAGTATTGCGTTTTGGCGATGCAGACAGGTAAGTGGTCCCAACCATTTTTTTCGATTTCTTTGAGTTGGTTGATTGCTTTGCCCTCGAAGACAACTGCCTTACCACCATAGATATCAGTGACAATGGTGGTGAGTTTCGATTCAATGGTGGCTTGTGGATCATATAAAGGTTGGAAATTTTGGGGTTGCTTGAGGGCCGCTAAGACAGCTTGGGCTAAATCCAGCCCGCCATTACCCCCGTGTGCCCAAACACTAGTTAAAACGGCTTTAACCCCCATTTCAGCACATTTTTCTTGGAGCATTGTTATTTCGGCTTCGGTATCGCTTGTAAATTCATTGATGGCCACGACAACTGGAATGCCGTAACGTTGCATATTAGCAATATGTTTGGCCAGGTTACTAAACCCTTTGTTCAACGCGCCGAGATTTTCAGTAGTTAAATCGGCTAAGGCAACCCCCCCGTTATATTTTAACGCTCGAACAGTGGCGACAATCACGATAGTGTCGGGAGTCTTGCCGAGTTGTGGCACTTTAATGTCTAAGAATTTTTCAGCCCCTAAATCTGCACCAAAACCGGCTTCAGTAATCGCGATATCTCCAAGCTTCAAAGCGGTTTGCGTGGCTAAAATACTGTTACAGCCATGGGCGATGTTGGCAAATGGTCCCCCATGAATCAAAGCTGGTGTGTGTTCAAGGGTTTGAACGAGGTTTGGTTTGAGTGCGTCTTTCAAAAGCATTGCAATGGCACCAGTGATTTCGAGTTGGCCAACGGTGACCGGTTGTCGATCATAAGTATAGCCAATGACAATTTGGCTAATACGACGCTTTAGGTCAGTAATATCAGTTGCTAAGCAAAGAATCGCCATTAATTCACTGGCAACGGTAATATCAAAGCCATCTTGGCGGGGCATGCCTTGTACTGGGCCACCGAGTCCGATCACAACTTGGCGTAACGCGCGGTCGTTAATATCAAGCGCACGTTTCCAAATAATCCGGCGAGGATCAATGTTGAGGGCATTGCCCTGTTGTAAATGGTTATCGATTAAGGCTGCTAAGGTATTCACAGCAGCGGTCAATGCATGCATGTCCCCTGTAAAATGTAAGTTAATGTCAGCCATTGGCACTACTTGTGCGTAGCCACCACCAGTCGCGCCCCCTTTCATCCCCATAACGGGTCCTAATGAAGGTTCACGCAAAGCAATCACTGCTGATTGATCTAGTTGCCGGAGGGCATCGCCAAGGCCAACGGTAACGGTTGACTTGCCTTCGCCAGCTGGCGTGGGGTTGATTGACGTAACTAAAACCAGTTTCCCATCGTCTTGGTCCTGCAAACGGTTAAGGGCTGCAAAATTAATTTTCGCTTTATATGGCCCATATTGCTCCAAATCGGCAGCTGTTAAACCAATTCGTTCGGCAACTGCGGTGATTGGCTGCATCTCCTTCGCTTCATTTTCCTGTGCTATTTGAATATCTGACATACCGCCCAGCTCCTTTTTATTTATGCTACTACTTAGTATAGCTGATTACGTCTGGAATTGGCAGATGGGATGCTTAAAAAAGAACGATATTCTTCGACACCCTGTGTTGTGCGTGGTAAAATAAACGCGAACGACTGATTAACATTTTAAGGAGGGATTGTGATGGAACGAGGAAGTGTTAAATGGTTTAGCAATGCTAAAGGGTATGGCTTCATCAGTTATGGAGATGATGAGGAGATTTTCGTCCATTTTACCGCAATCCAAACCGACGGCTACAAATCATTGGTTAAAGATGAGCCGGTATTATTTGAGATTAAAGAAGGCGCCCGCGGGCTACAGGCCGCTAACGTGCAAAAAATAACAGAATAAAAAAATAACAAGGTGGTATAGGGTACGATATGCCTAAGGGACCACACCTAAAAAAGGCCAGGACAAAAGTGATTTTTGTCCTGGCCCCTTTTTTTACTTTAATTAAGCTTCAATTGGCCAATCGTTTTGTTTTAGGTGTTCGATCAATACCTGTTTGGCTTTACGACTAAGTAGCAGTTGTTCAGGTTGGTAATCTAATTCATTCGTTCTAATTAATAGACCGTGTTTTTGTACAATAATGGTCGTCGTCATTTCACGGTTGATGATTCGCTTGGCTTTAAATACCGGTCGTTTGAGCGTCATCGTGGTTGCCGACAGTGATAAGCGATACCCGAAAATGACCCACAGCGTTAAACAAACAGCGATGACGCCTATGACCCACGATTGCCAGTTTAAATTGATAAGTTCAAGTTGTACAATTAAAGCTAATATATAAATGAAGCCAATCCAAGACCAGATTGTCACGAAGTAAGCATAATTTGGTTGGTAGAATGCGGTGGTTGTCTTTTGCATGGGGCCCCTCCTTTTTTACGCTTTGTATCATACCATTAACCTGACGCATCTGTCAGTGAAAGGCGGTAAATTTTAAGAATGATTAAACTTTATACAGACGCAGCAACTCGCGGCAATCCTGGCCCAAGTGCGGCTGGAATTTTGATTGTGACGCCAGAGCGACAATATCAGCTCCAAGCGCCGCTGCCGAATCAGTCGAATCATGATGCAGAATTTGCGGCAGTCATTCTTGGCTTAAAACAATTAGCCAATCGTGGGCTCACCACGGGAATATTACAAATTAACGTTGACAGCAAGCTCGTTGTCCAGAGTCTAGAAAAACGGTACGCTAAACATTACCAAGCAATCGTTGACCAGATTCTAGCACTTGAAGCGCCCTATTCAATGGTTATTCATCAATGGCTTCCAGATCGTCAAAATCAAGGCGCCCACCATTTGGCCCAACAGGCGCTAACCCATTTAAATGACTGTTGATGGGCTTAACTAGCGCTTTGGGCTCGAGTCTAGTAAAATAGCAGTAATGCTATAATTTTGGAGGAGTACGTATGATTTTAGTTACAGAAATAATTTCATTCATTATTTTCATTAATGCCTTATTGGCAATTATTACGATTTTAAGACAACCCCGCGATATTGCGGCTACATGGGCGTGGCTATTAGTGCTCATTTTGCTACCCATAGGTGGTTTTATTTTATATATGTTTACCGGCCGGGGCTTATCGCGGAAAAAGATTTTTCAGAGTCAATCACAAATCGATGATGGCCTTTCAGCGTTAGTCGATATTCAACGCAAGGAAAATCGTAAAAACGACCTCCTCCCTAAAAAGATGCTTTCTAGTGAAGCCGCTGAAATGGTGAATCTCTTTTTAAACATTAATAATGCCCCCGTTTTAAAGAATAACCATGTCAAAATTTATACGGACGGGCAAGCAAAGTTCGACGCCCTCTTTGCCGATATCAAACAAGCGCAAAAAAGTATTCATATTGAATATTATACAATTTATGATGATCGATTGGGCAATGAACTACAACAATTGTTGATTCAAAAAGCCAAAGAAGGTGTTTCGGTTAACGTTGTCTATGATGCTTGGGGCTCACAGGGGGCAACGCAAAAATGGTGGCATGCGCTTGAAGCGGTCGGCGGTCATGCGCGAACGTTCTTTAGTTCAAAACACACGATTACCGATTTTCGCTTAAACTTCCGTGATCACCGCAAGATTGTCGTCATTGATGGTAAGATTGGGTATATTGGTGGTTTTAATGTCGGTGATCAATACCTAGGTCGTAGTAAAAAATTTGGCCATTGGCGCGATACACACATGCGGATTACCGGCAATGCGGTGTTAGCCTTACAAGTGCGCTTTATGATGGACTGGAATGCCAGTGTCGAACCAGCCATTAAGCTCACATATTCAGAAGAACTGTTCCCAGTGGATCAATCCCAAAATCATGGCTCAGCAGCCATGCAAATTGTCTCAAGTGGTCCTGATAAATTGGATGAACAAATCAAACTCGGTTATCTGAAGATGATTAGTACCGCAAAGAAACGTTTATGGATTCAAACGCCCTATCTCGTGCCCGACGATAGTATCATTGATGCATTGACAACTGCTGCGATGTCCGGGGTGGATGTTCGCATTATGACCCCGAGCATGCCAGATCACCCCTTCATCTACCGGGCAACGGAATATTATAGTCAACTCTTGCATGCAGCTGGGGTTAAGATTTATCGGTATGAAGATGGGTTTTTACATGCTAAGACGGTAGTAATGGATGGTCACATCAGTACCGTGGGTTCGGCCAATATGGATATTCGCAGTTTCAAGTTAAACTTTGAAGCCAATGCGTTCATTTATGATCCGAAAGTCGCAGCGCAACTTGAAGCCATTTACCGCGCGGATATGGAAAAAGCGACCCTATTGACGGATGAAATAATCGCCCAACAGTCGCCTTGGTTGAAATTCAAACAAAAATTTTCGCGGTTACTTTCACCAATTTTATAGAATGTTCGTTAACTTATTTCTTATGATGGGGCAATATTAAATGAAGCCCAAGTTAAAAAAATTTTTTAAATTCTGTTAAGCTTTGTCGGACGGACGTTTAAAAAAAATTTGTTCAATACTAGGGATTGACTTTACTGCCAAATGTGATTAACTTAAGAACAGGACGATGCCCAAGACGGTCACAGCAATATTCGTAAATGGCTACTATAATTAGTGGTCATTTTTTAGTTTATCTACAATATGTGGTATTTATTAATTGCATCTTCGATTGCTAAACGGTATACTATTTTTATCGATAAGCGAAACAAAAGGGAGTTAACAATTATGGCAAATGTCACATTATATACTAAAAACGGCTGTCCACAATGCCGGATGACGAAACACTTTTTAGAAACGCACAACATTACTTTTGTTGAACACAATATCAATGATGAACCACAATATATTGATTACTTGAAGGAACAAGGTTTCCAAGCTGTTCCCGTTTTAGAAGCGGATGGCTTAGAAAGCTTCTCAGGTTTTAGACCAGCGGAATTGCAAAAATTGGCGATTTAAGCGCGATGCATTCCCAGTTTTAACGGGTGAGGCCGACTCTTGATTACTAAAGAGTTGGTCTTCACTTTTTTTAAACCCTAAAACAGCTAAAATGACTAGAAAGTGGTGCAAAAATGTCTTTAAAAGAGATTAAAACCGAAGATGTAACATACTATGAATTGAATAACCAAATTAACATTCCAGTGAATGGTCAAATTCCATTACAAAAGGATCAAGAAGCGCTCGCCGCCTTTTTGGAACAAAACGTGCAACCCAACATGGTGACGTTTAAATCCCTTCAAGACCGGTTGGATTATTTAGTCGCGGAAAATTATTATGAAGCTGACTTTTTGAAGGCCTATTCGCTTTCATTCATGGAACAATTGGACCAATATTTAAAAGCGCAAGACTTCCACTTCAAGTCGTTCATGGCGGCCTACAAGTTCTATGCTCAATACGCATTAAAAACAAACGACAATGGCTTTTATCTTGAAGATTTTAAAGATCGTGTTTTCGTGAATGCCCTCTACTTTGCTGATGGTGATGAAACCCTTGCGATGCAACTGGCTGACGAAATGATCCACCAACGTTACCAACCGGCCACCCCTTCTTTTTTGAATGCTGGTCGCTCACGCCGGGGGGAATTAGTCTCATGTTTCTTGCTCCAAACAACCGATGATATGAATTCAATTGGCCGCACAATTAACTCGGCCCTTGAATTATCACGGATTGGCGGCGGTGTTGGGATTAGTCTGTCTAACTTACGGGGGGCTGGCGATCCAATCAAAGGCATCGACGGCGCAGCTAGTGGCGTCCTCCCTGTTATGAAGTTATTGGAGGATTCTTTCTCATATTCCAACCAATTAGGACAACGTCAAGGTGCCGGGGTGGTTTACTTAAATGCTTTCCATCCAGATGTAATTTCTTTTTTAGGGGCTAAAAAAGAAAATGCCGACGAAAAATATCGTTTAAAGACCCTCTCATTAGGATTAGTTGTACCTGACAAGTTCTATGAATTGGCAAAAGCCGATGCTGATATGTATTTATTCAGCCCATATGGTGTTGAAAAAGAATATGGCGTACCTTTTTCATATGTTGATATCACCAAAGAATATGAGCACTTAATTGCCAACGACAACATTAAGAAAACCAAAATTAAAGCCCGTGATTTAGAAAATGAAATCAGTAAATTGCAACAAGAATCGGGTTATCCTTACATCATTAATGTCGACACGGCTAATGCTGCTAACCCAATTGATGGCAAAATTATCATGAGTAATCTCTGCTCTGAGGTATTGCAAGTGCAAACCCCATCCCAAATCAACAATCGCCAGGAATACGATGTGTTAGGAACGGATATTAGTTGTAACCTCGGTTCAACTAATATTCCGAATATGATGGCCTCACCTGATTTTGGCGGTTCAATTGAAGCCATGGTGCGTGCCTTAACCTATGTCACAGATCATTCTGATATCGATGTGGTCCCTTCTGTTGCGCACGGTAATGAATTGGCCCACACAATTGGTTTAGGCGGGATGGGGCTGCATACTTTTTTTGCTAAGAACCACATGATGTATGGCTCAGAAGAATCCATCGACTTTACAAGCAACTACTTCATGCTCTTGAATTACTGGACACTGGTGGCTTCGAATAAGATTGCTAGAGAACGTAATATTACGTTTGCAAACTTTGAAAAGAGTAAGTATGCTGACGGCAGTTATTTTGATCAATATTTAACTGAAGATTGGGCCCCTAAGACCGCCAAAGTAAAAGCCCTCTTCCAAGACATTATGATTCCCACGAAAGCTGATTGGCAAGCCTTGAAAGCCGCCGTCATGCAAGACGGTTTATACCATCAAAACCGTTTAGCGGTTGCCCCAAATGGTTCAATTTCGTATATCAACGATACTTCTGCCAGCTTACAGCCAATTGTCAATCGCATTGAAGATCGGCAAGAAAAGAAAATCGGGACAATCTACTACCCTGCCCCCGGCCTTTCAAACGACACAATGCCTTATTATGAATCAGCTTATGACATTGACATGCGTAAAGTGATTGACATTTACGCTGCAGCACAAAAACATGTCGACCAAGGGATGAGTATGACGCTCTTTATGCGTTCAACAATTCCAGCCGGGCTTTATGAATGGAAAAATGGCCGGACTGATAAAATGACCACTCGGGATTTAAACATCTTGAGAAACTACGCCCACCATAAAGGGATTAAATCAATTTACTACATCCGCACCTACACAGACGACGAAAGTGAAGTCGGCGCAAACGCATGTGAAAGCTGTGTAATCTAAAGTAGCGTACCTAAGCAGGTGTTTCGCTAGCTATGCTAAACACAAGCAAATGCTTTGCAGGAGTTAGTTTCAAAGTAAATAGCAGTTTCTTCCAGCTGTTCATCAGCTGGTCTACATACCTAAAGGAGTTCATAAACATGGCAGAAAATTATATTGCAATTAACTGGAACCAAGTTGAAGATCAAATTGATAAAGCGACTTGGGAAAAATTAACCGAACAATTTTGGTTAGATACCCGCATCCCCCTTTCCAATGACTTAGATGACTGGCGTAGTTTGCCAGCCAATGAAAAATGGATTGTGGGCCACGTTTTTGGTGGCTTAACCCTCTTAGATACCTTGCAGTCACAAGATGGCATGGCCAGCTTAAAAGCTAATATTCGTACCCAACATGAAGAAGCCGTTTTGAATAATATTCAATTTATGGAATCCGTGCATGCGAAGAGTTATTCATCAATTTTTTCAACGTTAAACACCCCAGCTGAAATTGATGAAATCTTCGACTGGACCAACACTAACGAATTCCTACAGTATAAAGCTAATAAGATTAACGACATCTATCAAAATGGCACCCCCTTGCAACAAAAAATTGCCAGTGTTTTCTTAGAAACTTTCCTCTTTTATTCTGGTTTCTATACCCCACTTTACTACTTGGGTAATAACAAATTGGCAAATGTTGCTGAAATCATTAAGTTGATTATTCGTGATGAATCAGTCCATGGGACGTACATCGGTTATAAGTTCCAACTTGGTTTTAATGAACTTGATAAAACAGAACAAGAAGAACTGCAAAACTGGATGTATGATTTACTATATGACTTATATGCTAACGAAGAAAAATATACCTATGAAGTTTATGACGGGACTGGCTGGACGGAAGAAGTTTTAACTTATCTTCGATATAACGCTAATAAGGCCTTAATGAATCTTGGTCAAGGGGCCCTCTTCCCAGATAGTGCTGAAGATGTGAACCCAGTCATCCTAAACGGGATGTCGACTTCAACAGCGAACCACGATTTCTTCTCTCAAGTTGGGAATGGTTATCGTTTAGGGAATGTTGAAGCGATGGAAGATAGCGATTATGATTTTGATTAAATGGTAATTTAAAAGAGCGCGACTCACTGACACTCGTGAGACGCGCTCTTTTTGTGGCTATTTTTTAAACTGTTTTAAGTACCGTTTGGCCAGTAATTTATGAAACTTAACGCCTAACGTTGGATTAGAGGCATCAATATCAGCGTACATCGCCGTCGTAATCTTATTAAGCAGTGGCACTAATTGATCGAGTTCTGCTTCCGTTAGTGCGTTCACAAAGGGCGGCACTTCTTGATTAGCAGCCTCAATTTCATGGCGGCCGGCTTCAGTTAAGTTAACCAAATTAACCCGCCGATCACTTGGTAGCTTACTTAACGTAACGAGTTGACGTTTAGCAAGTTTAGTCACAAATTCACTTGTTGACTGGGGCGACATCCCCAAGCGATTTGCTAGTTCACGTTGTGATAAGTGATCTTCATCAGCTAGGGCCAACAGAATCTTTCCCTGGCCTTCAACGATTAAACGGGGGCGGGCTTGTTTAACGATATCATCGTAGATCTTACTGAGTTGTTCATATTCGGCTAATTTACCAGCAACTAACTCGGCCTTGACACTGTTTGTCATGCATTATCTTCCCTTCGCTTTTTTTATTAGTATACACCATTCCAAAATTTAAAAGTAGCAAGCCCTTGACATTTTAATCAGGTCCCCTTATCATATAAATTAATCAGGTGACCTGATTATTAAAGAAGGAGGCAATCAGATGGGCAGTGATAATGTGATTGTGGTTCAAGCAATTCAAAAAGAATTTGGTACTAAGAAAGTCGTGCGTGCAGTGTCTTTGACTGTTCACAAAGGGGAAATATTCGCGTTATTGGGCCCCAATGGCGCTGGAAAAACAACGCTCTTAAAAATGATGACGACCCTATTACGCCCAGATGCGGGTAGTATTACCCTTAATGGCTTTAATACTGTGACCCAAAGCCGCCAAGCGCGACATCAATTTAGTGTCACCAATCAAGCAGCGGCTATCGATCAAGACTTAAGTGCTCGTGAGAATCTCCGGTTATTTGGGCGTTTAAACGGACTTAGTGCAAAAGCGAGTCGGTTTCGGGCCGATGAGTTATTGACAGACTTTGATTTAAGCCAATCGGCAGACCAAACATTGGCGACGTTTTCTGGTGGGATGCGGCGCCGTTTAGATTTAGCTGTCAGTTTAGTTGGTCGGCCACAGATTTTATTTCTAGATGAGCCAACCACTGGACTTGACCCACGAACCCGGACCCAAATGTGGCACGCGACTCAAAAATTGGTGAACAGTGGCTCGACAGTCTTTTTAACAACCCAGTATTTAGAAGAAGCTGACCAATATGCAAATCGGATTGCACTAATTGATCACGGTGCGTTAATCGCCAGTGGGACGCCCAATGACTTGAAAAAACAAGTGGGTGGTCAGCAGTTGCAGATAACAATTGCCAATCCTCAGCAAGTCGTACAGGCTCAGAAAATTTGCGCAGCCGTTTTAGAGCAAACTGTGCAGCTTAACGGCCAAACAATTGTTGGACCGCTTAAGGGCATTGATGGGCCCCCGGTCACTGAGCTATTAACTCGGTTGCAACTGGCAGGCATTTCAATTAGCAAGTTGCAACTGGCGCCGCCTTCGTTGGATGACGTTTTCTTAAAAATGACGGTTGGAAAAAACTAAGGAGATGATGAAATGATCAACAGGATAATAGCGAATCAGACAGTACGGAATAGCTTGACGTTAACGCACCGTAATTTACTTAAAACACTGCATAATCCGGATAATGTGAGTGATGTCGTTGTCCAGCCGATTATCTTCACCTTATTATTTGGTTACTTGTTTGGTGGGGTGATTGCTGGGAGCGTCCATGCTTACCTGCCGATGTTAGTTTCTGGGATTTTAGTTCAGAGTATTTTGAATGCCGCATCTGGTTCAGGACAACAATTACGAGAAGACATTAATCATGGGATTTTTGACCGGTTTAAAACGCTCCCGATTGCGCCAATTGCCCCGCTGGCCGGACAACTATTTGGTGATAGCTTACGATTGTTGCTTTCTGGAGCGATGGCGCTACTTACAGCTGCGCTAATGGGCTGGCGGCCAACCGTTAATTGCGGTGCAGTTATGCTAGCACTGTTACTGGCCGTCTTTATTGGGTGGTCGACTTCTTGGATTTTCGCCTTAGTGGGATTGCTGGTTAAAAATGCAGAACTGATCAGTAGTTTATCAATGATTATTATTTTGATATTGACATTTTTGTCGAATGCCTTCATTCCAGTCAAAACATTGCCCCCTTTTCTGCAAACAATTGTGCATATTAATCCGGTGACAACCACCATTACAGCGATAAGAGCTATTTTGAATACCGGCCATTGGAACGGGACTGCAACAATGGTCCTTATCAGTGGTGGCCTAATCATCATGCTATTTATGCCACTGACAGTCGTCGTGTACCAACAGCGTGACTAAGCTTAAGCTAAAAATCAACCGGCATCTTTAATTTTTATCTATACATGCATGCGTCTATGCCTATAAAGACAACCATTAATGTTGATGAGCCCTAAATCTTAAGCTTTATCGAAAAGTGATAGAAAATAATTGTTTCTCGATAAGAATCGGTTATAATCAAATGATTCTTTAAAAATGAGGTACAAGACTAATGTTAAAAAAATGGCTATTTAATATGGCGTCCCTTGGCATTGCAACCGTATTTGGCTTGTTAAGTCTGTTGGTAACGCTCCAAATTATGACTACTAAACACTTAGCATCCCCGGTAACAGCCTGGCTATTGGCGGTTGCTGTCTATGGTGTGACGGCTAGTATTTGGTTTACGTTGATTAAACTTGCTCAAATTCGCTCAAATTCGCCGTTTAATTGAACACGACCAATTTTTTTTACCACCGACGTTGCGCTATGTACTTGCAATCAGGCATGCGGTCTTGGTTGCGAGTTTGACGGCGCCCTTTGCGCTGCCCTTTTTCTACCGGATTACGCAACGCGAAGACGCGCCGGGGTTGATGTTGCTTGGCTTAGGACTCGTTTTGATGCCCCTTGCGAATTTCATCTTGCTACAGATTCTCGAAATGCTTTTTAAAAAGGCAATCGCCCTTCAAGCTGAAGTCAATTTGAAGGACTAAGCCGGACCTATTTTAGGCTAGGCTAATGAATAATCTTGCGGCGCCCTTTTATTGGGGGCCGCTTTTTTAGGGCTGCAGTGCATAAGCTGACGGGATATGTAGTATAATAAAACGTAGTGATTATGAAAGGGGTTTTATGCTGATGTATTACGTTGTGATGAAGTCTAATGATATTCGCCGAAACTTAGCAACTGAACAATATTTAATGAATCAAAAAGATTTCGATGAACCACTCCTACTGTTTTACATTGAGCGACCATGTATTATTGTCGGTCGCAATCAAAATACGTATGAAGAAATCAATCAAAAATACGTTGAAGATCATAATATTATGGTGACCCGCCGGTTGTCTGGTGGGGGTGGCATTTATCAAGATCTCGGGAACCTTTGTTTTAGCTTCGTGGTTGACGCTGATTCTGAACAGTTCGGGGATTTCAAATCTTTTACACAGCCAATCGTCGATGCCCTCCATCAAATGGGCGCGACAACTGCTGAAGTTTCGGGTCGTAATGATATGTTAGTGGCTGGTAAAAAGTTTTCGGGCAACGCGATGTACACTAAAAATGGCAAAACGTTTTCTCATGGTACCCTTTCATGGGCCGTTGACTTAGATGTTTTGACACAAGCATTGAACGTCCCTGCTGATAAGATTGCTTCCAAGGGGATCAAATCGATTCGTCAACGGGTGACAAACTTAAAAGACCACGTAAATCCCGAGTATCAAAAGATGTCGACTGAAGAATTTAGAGATGTCTTACTCTTAAACCTTTTTAATGCCACAAGCATAGCGGAAATCGCCGATTGTGAATACCGATTAACGGCAGAAGATGAACAAGCCATTGATCAGATTTTTAAGGATCGCTATAGCAATTGGGACTGGGTCTATGGTAAGTCCCCCAAATCAACGATTCAAAAACGCAAACACTTCGATTTTGGAACGATTGATGCCCGCTTATTGATTGAAAATGGTAAGATTGTCAACGTGAAGTTCTACGGTGACTTCTTTGGTGCCGGCGATGCCAACGAATTGGCCGAAAAATTAGCCGGTACGGTTTATGATCGCAAACACTTAGCAAGTACCCTTGAACCAATTGATACGGCACCCTACTTTACTGGAATTTCAAAGACTGAATTAATTGAATTATTAGCCCAATAAAAAAGAGCAGTAACCAATCGGTGGTTACTGCTCTTTTTTATACATATTATTATGCGATAATCTCAGTTGTCATATTTTGTGGGTTAAAGGCTGCTTGAAGTACAGTTTTAACGGTTTGTTCAATCGCTGCTAATTGCGCTGTTGATTGGCCAAAAACATAGACAACAAGCATGGCTTCTGTCGTTTCAGGGGCAATCATCGCGCGAGTAGAATCCGAAATCGGACTACCAAAAGCGCCCTGTTGATCGACCAACGTTGGAAAGTGGCTGATGTTAATCGCACCTTTACCAATCCCAGCGTATTGAGCACCTTCTTCAGCAATTTGATAGCTGATTGGGCCATTGATTTTAGCTAAATCATAACTGCCAACCGGCAATTGTAACTTCAAGGATAGATAGTTATTTATATCAACTAGCGCATTAATTTGATAGAGCCCCTGCCCTTTAACAACGCGGCGTAGTAAGCTATCTGAAGATGGTCGATGGCGTGTTGCATCGAGGCCAATCGCTTTATACGCTTTTTTTGTTGCAATGATGTTAGGTAATTTACGAATTTGTTCGAGTGTTAAGTCACTTTCAATTTTATTGAGTAATGGTGTTAAAGTCGTATTCCAAAATGCAGTATCTTTTTTAGAATTAGCGAATCTAAATGATGCAGTTACCAATTGTGCTTGCTCTAAGTTGCCTTGTTTTGTGATGATCATGTGTCAATCCTCCAATTTGTGTTAAATGCACGGAATTAGCGGGTTGTTGGTACATCACATTCAAAAAGTGGTAAATATAACATATTGATAGCCTCCTCGATACTGATGAATATTTATTATAATCTAAATAATGCTAAAAAACAATCTGGAAACCAAAAAGTCGGTCAATGTTCATCATCATTGGCCGACTGGATTTGATTAGGCTGAGCGACGCCACTTGAGCGCGATTTTTTTAGTTTGCATGTAATATTGACAGATCCAAGCGACTAATAATGGGAAAATTAAACTGGTGAAGAATGTTAGCCAGAAATACGGACTCATGACAACTACTTTAGCAGCTGTCATAAGGCTCGTGTTATTAAAGTTTAGTGCTGTGAGCTTAGTCCAAGTTGGTAAGATTGAATTAATAATTGGGTGAATATAATGTTCAAAAAGAATATCTAGGACTACCCATATGGTAATCACAATCCACCAGATTTTACGTTCGAATAAAGTAATAAAACTGCTAATTTCAATTCCACTGGCAATCAAAATCCAGGTCCCAATAAGCATGATGAATATGAGATAAGGATCAAATAGGTTCACATTCTCTTTGAGATATGATTGGAAAACAGCAGCTGTTGTGGGATAAAAAATTATAAAGGTAACAAGCTGACTCCCAAATAAACTAACCAGATGCGTTGCATAATTAATCTTTCGGGAAACACCATTTAAAATACCAAATTCAAAATAGGGCCGAGTCATTGTAAATGACAGGATGATAAGACATAGTTGTGTGACAATTAAACCGGTCGTGACTAAACTAGCGCCTAGCAGTTCCATACTAAAGGTTTGCGTACTTAAAGTTAGTTCACTGCCAGTTGTTACAACAGCGCCAATCGCTAATGCAATTAGCAATGTTTTCCAGATGGCTGTTAATCGATAGCGTAACATTGCTTTAAACATGCTGTTCATGCCCCTTTTCGGTTAATTTAATGAAGATGGTTTGTAAATCAATATGTTTAATGGTTACCCGATCAGGAATCACCCGGTCTGGGGGTAACTCAGTATAGAGATAGTTAGTGTAGAGGGTTCCGATTTGTTCACTGGCTAAGATTGGTAAGTCCTGGCAATATGCCAAGACAGCTTCTTTAGGACCACTAATTTGATAGCTCTGAGCAAGGACTGTTTCTAAATCGTCGTCGATGATGATTCGAGATTGATCGAGAATCAAAACATGTTCAATTAAGTTAGCAATCTCTTCGATAATATGAGTTGATAAAACAAATGTCCGGGGCCGATTTTCATAAGCTTTTAAAAGATAGCGGTACAATAAAACACGGTGATTAGCATCTAATCCGAGAATCGGTTCATCTAGAAAAACGTAATCGGCTGGCACACACAAGGCAATAATTGTTTTGAAAATCGTCCGATACCCAGTTGACAATTGATTGAGTTTTTGTTTAGGATTGAGCTCAAAGTCCGCTAACATTTGATTGGCAAGGCTTTGATTGAAGGTCCCTTGTAATAAGGCGGTATCTTTCATAATCTTTTTAAGCCGGTTTTCTTTATTAAACAGGTTTTGTTCCGACATGAGATAGATAGCTTGTAAAGGATGATCTCGACCGGTTAACGGCGTTTTATGCCAACTGATTGTGCCGCTAGTAGCAGTGATTTGGTTCGCTAGAATGCTTAATAGGGTACTCTTACCAGCCCCATTTCGACCTAGCAAGCCATAAATCGTATTTGGCTTTAAGGTTAAATTGATATCGTCTAGTACAACGCGATTCCCGAATTGTTTAATCAGGTGGTTAGTCGTTAAATCAGTCATTTTGATAGCCCCTTTCAATCAGTGCAATTAAGTCGTCCTTCGACAAATGCAATTGTTGTGCTTTTGTGATGAACGCTGCGACATAATGGTCGAAAAATTCCGCTTGCCGTTGTTGATTAATTTGTTGTGGTGCTGTTGTGGTGACAAACATCCCGCGCCCTCTTTTCTTTTCAATTAAACCCTTTTCGACCAGTTGGTTCATCCCTTTCAAAACAGTTGCTGGATTGATATTAAATTGCCGTGAAATCTCAGTTGTTGAAGGCACTTGACTTTCCGGTGGGAAAACGCCGGTAAAAATGCCTTCTTCAATTTGATCAGCAATTTGTCGATAAATTGGAATGTCGTTATTAAATTCAAAAAACAAAGGATCACCTAATTTCGTTAGTCGATTGGTTAGTTACTTATGTAGTTAACTATAACACTGTTGATGAGAAAGGCAAGTCTCATTCATAAACATTTGATTTTAAAGCTATATTTAGCTATTATGTACTTATAATCAAATGTTTTTTAGAGGGGGTTCATTATGCGGGCTGCTTATTGCTTTATCGATTTAGTTGGTAGTCGGACGAATTTTACTGATCAAGCCCAGGTTTTAACCTTATTACAGCACTTACAGAAAAAACTAAATACCCGTTTTCCAGACTTACTCACACCTTTTATGGTAAAAGATGGTGATGGTTTATTAGGTGGTTTTCAAGCGGCGGATCAAGCCCAGTTGGCAGATTTATTTATCTTTTGTAACGCCTATTTACGAAGTGTGGCCTTTAGACAATTTTGGCAGCCACTTTTTGGGTCAGCAGACTTACCCGAATTTTATTTTGGTGTTGGATTAGGAACGCTAGCAACTGTTAAAAAAACAGATTATCAAGACGTCAATCGCGTAAATGGTTCGGTAATTGTTAATGCCTTGACGGCTGTTAACCAGGCAAAACAGTTAATGCAAGGGGCAACTTTACCCCTTGGCTATCCATTTCCAACCTCACTTTTTAAATGGCAATTAGTCACTGATCAGTCCGCAGAAGTCGCTAACGGCATCAGTGCTTTGCTATATTTAATTTATGAACGGTTATTAAATACCAAACTGCGGAAAGAGGCGTTTGCACTACTTTATGCGCAGCCGACTTTAAAACGCTATGAGTTGGCTCAAATTTTATGGGAAGCATATGGGGTGACAACGTATCAAGTGGATTATACGCAACAAAAAGCGCGCGCTGTGGCCTCCAGTAAAATTAGCCGCCTTCTTAATCAGATGGATTATCCACTGATTGAACAGACGCTAACAACCATTCGTGCGCAACTAAGGAACCTAGTGGCGGTGACCGCATGACGTTATTAGCGATTTTGCTGTTAGCCCATCTTTGCACAGATTTTTTAATCCAATCCGATCAGATGGCCCGGTGCAAGCGCTCGACGAAACTGGCCGTTAAATGGTACCCGTTATTGGGCCATGCATTGACTCAAGTTCCAGTGGCTATCGGCATCTGGTTAGTCGGAAAACTGCTGCGTGTTCCAAGGTGGCCATCGATTGAAATATTCGTGATTAGCTTAATAATTACTGTGATAACCCACTGGCTAATCGACGTCACTAAGCAGAATTGTCAGCCTATTTTAAAACGGGCCTTACGGTTAAAAACCAATCAAGTTCCCCTAATTAGTTACATCTTCGATCAGCTTTTGCACCTGCTGGTCATTGAGATGGTTAGTCGCTTATTGATGACTAATTGGCAATCAACGACTATGAGTCGGTGGTTATTAGCCGCAAGCGTTACGCTTAGTACGTTATATTTTGCTGATTATTTTATTAGTTTATTTTTAAAAAGTTTAGATCTAAACGCGGAACGTTTGCCAGACCGGGCACAATTGGGGCGACACATTGGTCGGCTTGAGCGTTTGGCGATTTTATTATTATTTTATACGAATAATGTCGCGAGTATTGCGGTTGTAGTCGCAATTAAAGCCCTGACACGCTTTCGCGCCATTGAAGCTAATCAACAGCATTTCGCAGAATACTATTTAATCGGTAGTTTATTAAGTCTTATCTTTGGTTGCTTAGGTGGTTGCTTACTTAAATTAATTTGACAAAAAAAGCCGTTCGGATAATTTCTCCGAACGGCTTTTTAATTTCCTTAAAAATATTAATTACTAATCACTAATAACGACTTAATGGCTTGTCGTTTATCCATTGCAGCGTATGCTGCTTGAATTTGATCTAATGTAAAGCGTTGTGTGAAAACCTGACCAGGATTAATTTCACCCTTTAAAACAGCATCAAGTAATCGCGCTTTATCATGGGTAGTAACTGCCGCAACGCCCCCACGGAGACCAATATTTTTACGGAATAAGGCGTTTGTATTCATTTCAGCTTTTTGTGGAATTCCAACACGCCCAATAATGGCGCCAGCGCCAGCGACGGCCACAGCTGTTTCAACAGATTGTTCAGTCCCGACACATTCTAAGACGGCATTGGCCCCTGCATTATTAGTGAGCGTCATCACTTTCGCGACGGCTTCATCACCACGTTCAGCAACAATATCCGTTGCACCGAATTCAAGTGCCATTTTTTGACGATCTGCATGACGACTCATTGCAATAATCCGGTTAGCGCCAAGTAATTTAGCCCCAATCACCCCACATAAACCAACAGCACCATCGCCCATGACAACCACTGTGTCACCAGGTTTAACTTCAGCACTAACGGCAGCGTGGTAGCCGGTTGCCATAACATCTGAAAGCGTCAATAAATTATTGAGCATTTCATCAGAGTAATCACTTGGTTGACCGGGGACTTTAACGAGTCCCCAGTTAGCGTTGGTATAACGTAAGAATTCTCCTTGATAACCGCCATTTCCACCATGTTCTTGGTTGATACAATCCCCATCGAATCCAGCGAGACAAGCTGCACAGTGTCCGCAACCATGGGTAAATGGTACAATCACAAAATCGCCGGCTTTAATATCAGTCACAGCGGCACCAACTGTCTCAACAACGCCGATTGCTTCGTGACCGACTAAGGAACCCGCTTTACGTTGTGAAAGACCGCGATACCACCATAAATCTGAACCACAAACGCAAGCGCGAATGATCCGGATAACGGCATCTGTGTCTTTTTCGATTAGTGGCTTCGGCACCTCTGTAATTATCATTTTTCCAGGTTCAATAAAAGTTGCTGCTTTCATAAAAAACATCTCCTAAAAGTTTTTTTGACGTGTTTCTTCCTATTAATATAAGCATATTTCTTAAAGTAATCATCATTTATAGGATGGCGATTATTACTATCTATCTTAAATCATACTTTAAGACGCGCTTTTTTAAAGGCCAATCGCCAATTGTTGTTTCTTACTCAACACTTCATCTTGAGTAATGCCGATATAATGCAGCGTTGTTTCTTGCGTCGAATGACCAAAATCAATCATTAATGATCGAACATCACCGAATTGTTTATAGAACCAGTAGCCGTAAGTTTTACGCATCGTATGGGTGCCGATATCATTGCGGCCGAGCTTCTTCCCTGCTTCAGTTAACAAGCGATAAACGCCGTTGACGGTGATGTGGTTATCGCCGACACGACTCGGAAATAACCAATCATTACCTACCAATTCATTATTTTGAATATAGGAACTGATGTACGGCCGTAAACTGGTTAAACTAATTTGGCGCCACTTTCCCGTTTTTTGTTCAACAATAACGGGATTATCTTCAATCACATCTTTGACTTTTAATTGCACGATATCAGAACATCGTAAGCCAGTATTAATCCCAAGTAAAAATAATAAATAGTTGCGGCTCCCCATTTGTGAATGGCGTAAGATGACTTTCATATCTTCAATCTCGTCTTTTGTCCGTAAGGGTTGAACGTTTAGTTTTTTACCTTTTTTAGTTCGTGATTTTCGCATATTTTTTCCGCCTTTTTGAGCGCATTCTTTTTATCTATATCATTATAAACCATGCGGTCGTATTTTGCACCCTTAATTATCGTTGATTTAAAGGGATTTTGAGCGCATTCTTTGTACCAAAAGAATGCGCTCAAATGCATTAAACAGCAGCTACACCTAAATTGCGGTCTAATCACGTTTATTCAACGTCAATCATCACAGGCGCATTTTAAGCGCGTTTCAGATTGCAAAGCGGACAAGTGGTCACGAAAGTTGCTTAAAATGCGAATTTGAAAAGTAACCTTTAAAAGCCAAAAAAACAGAGTTAAGTCCAACGGCTTAACTCTGTTTTTTTAATACCCTGCTGATAAGTCTACTGGATTGACGATCAATTCGCCCTTATCCAAATAGCTAGGTAAATTTTGTTCAAAAATTTTAAACAGACGTTCATGGATATCAGTAATGTATCCGGAAACGTGTGGCGTGATAATCAAGTTCGGTGTAGTCCATAATGGTGAATCACTGGCTAGTGGTTCATTTTGGGCAACATCGATTGCCGCGCCTGCTAAATGTTTAGTTTGTAAGTAGTGCATCAAAGCTGCTTCGTCAACTGAAGCCCCCCGCCCCAAATTGAAGAAGTAAGCGCCACGATGGAGTTGCGAGAAAAAGGTGGTGTCAAAGAACCGGTTAGTGACCGGTGTTAACGGCATCACATTAACCACGAAATCTGCTTGTGGTAAGACTTGCTGATAATCCGTGTCCGTTAGAATCTGATCAAAATTGGCAACGGGTTTTCCATGACGATTGACGCCAATTGTGTGCATATCCATGACGTGCGCATATTTTGCAATCTCTTCACCAATTTGTCCTGTACCGAAAACTAAGAGAGTGCGGTGTTCTAAATTGATCATTTGCGCGCCAATAGCATGATGATCCCATTGATGGGTTGTTTGTGCAGGGAGGCTCTGATAAATCCCACGGGTAAAGTGTAATATGTAACTTAATGCGGTCTGCGCGATTGGTTTTGCATGCATCCCGCGGGCGTTTGATACAAGCACGCCCTGCTTAGCTAACGTTGATAATGGTAAATAATCAACCCCAGAGCTTGCGGTTTGAATCCATTTTAATTGATTAGCGGGCGTTGCTAAAATTTGGGGGCCCACTTCTTTGTTCCAACCGAACATAATCTCAATACTAGCCAGTTGACTTGGTTTTAAATCGGCTAAAGCGATAATAGTTAAACCTTGTGCGGTTAGTGCTTTGACGTGTTGTTCGGGAATTTTTTCTGCTGCTAAAATGACTGTCAAGTCGATCCCTCACCTTATTATTTAAGTAATCTTTATTATAAGGGATTTTCAGTAAATAAAAAAGCATTACCGTCTGAAAACGGCAATGCTTTACAAAAACTTTTATTTTTTTTCAGCCCGTGGCCATACTGGACGCCCCCAGTATTGGAATAAATCCGTTTGAATCCGACCATTGTATAATTTCCGCCGTTTGGTTGCGCGTTGGCCGAAGGATTCTTGGAATTGCAAGTCACTCGTTAAAATATACTTACTCCAAGTCTTCAATGGGCGATAAGTATTCCCCATTTCTTTATACAAAGCACGCGCTTGTGTTTGATCACTCAATCGTTTCCCGTAAGGTGGATTGGCGATGATGACCCCGTTGGTTAAGTCCGTCTTGAAATCTTTAACAGCTAGTTGTTTGAATTGGATATCATGTAAGACACCAGCTTCGTTAGCATTTAACTTAGCAATATCAATCATGTTTTGATCAATATCGTAGCCAAAAATTTCAAGTGGGGTGACTTTGACGGCTGCTTTGGCTTCTGCTTTGGCAGTTTCTAAAACTGATGCAGCAATCCAGTCAAAGGCTTCAAAGGCAAATTGGCGATGCATACCAGGTGCGATATTGTGACCGATTAAGGCGGCTTCAATCGCGATGGTCCCAGAACCAGTCGTTGGATCAACAAATGGCATATCTGCTTGCCAACGGCTCAAGAGAACTAAGGCTGCCGCAAAGTTTTCTTTCAAAGGTGCGTCCCCTTTTTCAAGCCGATAGCCTCGTTTAAATAAACTAGGCCCAGTTGTATCTAAGCTAATTGTCACGACATCTTTTAAGATACTAACTTCAAGCGGATAGGTTGCCCCCGTTTCAGCTAAACGTGTACGGCGGTGATAGACAGTACTTAACTTATCAACAATTGCTTTTTTAGTGATGGCTTGAACGTCTGGTTCACTATGCAACGTTGAGCGGACCGAACGTCCAGCAACTGGAAAAGCAGCATCTAATGGTAAGAATTCGTCCCACGGTAAAGCCTTAACCTGTTCAAAAAGGTCGTCGAAGGTTTTGGCTTCAAATTGGCCAATCACAATTTTTACTCGATCAGCACTGCGTAACCAAAGATTGGCTTTGGCAATATCTGCCCCATCACCTTCAAAATACACCCGGCCATTGTCTGAACGGGTTTCATAACCGAGATGTTGTAATTCTTTGGCCGTAATGGATTCAATCCCACTTGCCATTGTTGCGTATAGTTGGTAAGTCATGTTTTTAAAGATCCCCTTAGGAAATTATTTTTTAAATAAAAAGAGCTTGGGCAAAAGCCCAAGCCACCTGATTGTAAACCTCTATAGGCCATGTTTTGTTCCAGAACTTCCCCAGGAAGAAAGTTCCTTCAGTAATCATCTATCTGTTCTTACGAACTCTCATTTTTAGTTCATTTCCATAAATGAGACGCCCCTACCAAAGTTTGGGTTGCTCGCTCGCGGGGTTTACCTCGTTCCACCGTCCAAGTTTCCAAGGACGCTTCGTCACTGTGGCACTATTTAAGGATATTCACGCATGGCCGAAGCTTTAGCGCTTTTTCCGCCGTTACCATTAAGGCACCCTGGCTTATTGGGCCAGGCACGAACACTACAAGCATCTCAGCTTGTGCGGGCATGGACCTTCCTCAGCCTACCGATGTAGACCGCGATTACTCAAGATTTACAAATATTGAATCAATGTTTATAAGTATATCATAAGATTAAAGGTTTGTCTCGTCAAATTATGAATGATTTTGAACTCTTGTCTGTGTTGCTTGATTTTGTTCACTTAACTTAGCACCGAACACATGACGTTCGAGGTTGGATAAGCGTTTCAAAATATCATAGTTTGTTGCTGCTGAAGCTTGTTGTGGTGTGCTTTCCTTCACATTATCAGAAACACTTAGTTGGCGGTTTAATTCGTCAACCTTCTTGAACAAACGGGTATTTTCAGCTGTTAGTCGATCGATTGCTTCTTGATAAGTTTGATAGTCTTTAATCACTAAATCAAGGTACCCATCGACTTCTTCAGGATCATAGCCGCGCATTTTTGTTTTAAATTCTTTTTTCAATATATCAGTTGGGTTCAATTCGATTTCAATTTGATTGTCCATTTTGACACCTCATTTAGAATAAATGTACTGTGATTCCCATTATAGCAAAGTTGTTAAAGAATTAAAACTCTTGCTGATTTAATTCCGCTAACTCCGTCGCGATATCCTGTAGTTCGAAAAAATCAACCAAGTTAATCGGATAAGCTTGGTTTTCTTGATATTGTAAGGCTGCGTGATAGTCATACTCTGGTTTACCGGGTGATTCACGATCATAGTATAACAGTTGCCCATCCGTATGTGTCAGCATGAATTGTTGGTACTGGCGCAACTGTTGTGGCCCAGAATAAGGCGCGTTAATTACCGGTTCGCAAAAATCGACTCGCGCTTTAAGTTGACTTAATTGCGCTTGGTTATTTTCGTTCCACTGGTGACCAAAATCGTTAAAGGGTAGCATCATCGCTAATTTTAGATCTGGATAGTCCGCTTTTAATTCGAAAGCAACTTGCAGACTCCACTGTTCAATCCCCATTTGGCCGCCAGTGATAACCCACTCGAGGCCATCATCTAAATATTGTATTAATTGCTTTTTTAATGAATATTTAATTACTTTAAGTTTTTCATCAGTTTCGCCAAAAACACCGAGCTCATAACTGCGATAGCCGCTCACCCATAGTCGTTTCAAGTCAGGTTCCTCCCAAATGATTTTCAATTAAACTAAAGATTGCTATAATAGTGAAACAGGAGTGTGATTTTCAATGGCCTTTCATTATCCTAACGGACAGCCTTATACAAATAATGAGCCAAAACCAAGTAAAAAGCAAGTTAAGCAGCCAAAAGCAACAACGTTATTTGGTAAACGTGGCATGACGTTGGAAGAAGAACTCAATGATAGTAATCAGTATTATCGATTACATGCAACGGCTGTCGTATACAAGAAACCAACGCCAATTCAGATTGTCAAGGTCGACTACCCCGCCCGTAGTCAGGCAGTTATTAAGGAAGCTTATTTTAAACAAGCGTCAACGACTGACTATAATGGGATCTATCAGGGACGCTACGTCGATTTTGAAGCCAAGGAAACGAAAAATAAAACCGCGTTTCCGTTTCGAAACTTTCATCAACACCAAATTGAACATTTCAGAGCTTGCTTGGATCAAGGTGGCATTTGCTTTGTTATTATGAAGTTTGTCCCTTTGCAACGTCTGTTCTTGTATCCTGCAACAGTGCTCATTAACCGCTGGGACGCGCAAGTCGCTGGTGCCCGAAAATCAATTCCACTTAGTGATGTAATTGACAATGGGATTGAGATTAAGTATCAACTTAACCCCATTATTCCCTACTTAGATGCCGTAGATCAGTTGTTAAAACGGCCAAATAAAGGAGTTTAAAGAAAAATGTCCGATAATCGAAATACTAATAATTCACGGGTTGCCCGGCACAAGGCCGAAGCAAAACCCGTTACCAAGAAACAACGCCCCTTATTTTTCAAAATCTTAAAATGGTTGTTACTCTTAATTGTAGTTGCCATTGTGGCGGGGATTGGGTTGTTTGCCTATTACGTCAAAGACACACCAAATCTATCACAAGGTGATTTACAAAGTCCCAACGCGACGATTTTATACGATGATCAAGGCAAACCTTTTAAAACCATCGGTGGCGAAAATCGTAGCTATGCCAATAGTAATCAAATCCCACAAACGTTAAAAGATGCGGTGGTTTCGATTGAAGATCGCCGTTTCTATAAAGAAAAATTCGGAATTGATCCGATTCGAATCGCGTCTGCTGCTGTTGCTAATATCACCGGTAAATCACCACTAGGATTACAGGGTGGGAGTACCTTGACCCAGCAGTTGATTAAACTGTCGAAATTCTCAACGAAAAATAGTGACCAAACCTTCAGACGAAAAGCGCAAGAAGCGTGGCTTGCCGTGCAAGTCGAACGGCAATATTCAAAAGACCAAATTCTAGAGTATTATATGAACAAAGTCTACCTGAACAATGGTGTCTATGGTATGGGCACGGCGGCTAAGTATTACTACGGCAAATCATTGAAGGCGTTGAGTTTACCCCAACTTGCTTTGATTGCCGGCATGCCACAATCACCAAGTAATTATGATCCTTACTTACATCCTGATTTAGCCAAGAAACGACGTGACTTAGTCCTTGATGCGCTCTTGCGGAACAATAAGATTACGGCCACTGAAGCTGACCAAGCTAAACAAGCCCCAATCAATACGGGCTTAGTGGATCAACAAGCAAAGGCGAATGGGTCAACTGATGCTAAAGCAACCGATGCTTACGTCAAAGAAGTGATTGCCGACTTGAAGAAAAAAGGCTACGACCCTTATACAGCTGGTTTGAAAGTGTATACCAACATTAATATGGATGCCCAACGTAAGTTATACGATGTGGTCAATAACGATTCTAGTATTCCATTCCCTGATGATCAACTGCAAACAGCAGTTTCAATCACTGATCCGAATAACGGCCGGATTGTGGCAATGATTGGTGGGCGTAAAACTGGCGATGTGCAACTCGGTTACAACCGGGCGGTACAATCTGGTCGCAGTAACGGGTCTTCGATGAAACCACTGATGGATTACGGTCCAGCCATCGAATATCTTGATTACTCCACCGCTCACAAATTACAAGATGTTCCTTACACATATCCTGGAACCAATATTCAATTGCATAACTTTGATGGCCGTTATCTTGGTACCATTACTGCACGCAATGCACTCGCTAACTCACGAAACGTTCCTGCTATTGAACTGTTAGAGGCAGTTGGGATGACTAAGGCCCGTGAATTTGTGAAAGGCTTAGGAATTAATGTTCCCGCTGATACCGGTCTTTCTTACGGGATTGGTGGGAATGTTTCAACCGTTGATGAAGCCGCTGCATATGGCGCATTTGCAAATGGTGGTACTTATTACGCACCAACTTATATTCATAAAGTTGAAACAGCCGATGGGATTACCCATAATTATGATTCTGATGGCACACAGGCGATGAAGAGTTCAACGGCCTACATGATTACCGACATGTTAAAAGACGTCATTAGAAACGGTTCTGGAACATTAGCACAAATCCCAGGCCTCCATCAAGCTGGTAAGACTGGGACAACTGATTATTCTAGCGAAGAAATTGCTAAATCGGGATTAAATTCAAATTTAGCGAAAGATAGCTGGTTTGCTGGTTATACGAAGAACTATTCTGTGACGGTTTGGACTGGCTATGATGAACCCCTTAAAAACGGCTTAACAATGAGTGAGCGCAATATCGCTGCTTATATTTATAAAACGATGATGGCTTATCTTGCCCAGAACGCAACCAACTCAGACTGGACAATGCCAAGTAACGTGGTTGCTAAAAACGTTGCCGGGGTACGGGAACTCTACATTAAAGGAACAACAACAATTCCAAGTGCTTCAAGCAGTCGGTCTTCTTCAGGCAGTGTGCTTTACTCTAGCTCCGAAACACCGATTCGCTCAAGCAGTGAGGTTTCTAGCTCAAGTAGCGTCGTTGAAACATCAAGTGAATCTTCCAGTGTGTCTGAAAGCTCATCTTCAAGCGCTTCAAGTGAAAGTTCACAATCATCAGCGACCTCGTCTGCTGCATCTAATCCGGAATCGAGCTCGACTTCGCAAGTCCAACAACCTCTTAAATAATAAAAAAGAACCGTTTAACCAACGTTTATCGTTGAGCTGAACGGTTCTTTTTTTACCAATGATTTAGCCACGGTCTTGAATCATTTGTTGTCCGGCATGACAGATACTTAATAAGGGACATTCAGTGCAATGTGGTTTGCGCGCGGTACAAACTTGGCGGCCGAATAAAATTAAAGTATGGTGGGCTTGCACCCAGGTTTTCTTAGGGAGTTTAGCTTGAAAATCTTTTTCTATCTGCGTTACCGAAGCATCTTGTGCACTGATTTCGAGTCGCTTGGCAATCCGAGTGACGTGTGTATCAACGGCAAACGACGGGACATTAAATGCGTCGCCTAAGACCACATTAGCGGTTTTGCGGCCAACTCCAGCTAGTTGCTCCAATTCAGCATGCGTGTTTGGTACTTCGCCATTAAAATCAGCTATTAGTTGCTGGCAACAAGTTTTAATGTGTTTGGCTTTATTATGATATAACCCGATTGAACGAATGTCAGCTTCAATGGCGGTAATCTTTGCCGCCGCAAAACTAGCAGGTGTCGGAAAATCAGCGAACAGTTGTGGCGTGACCTTATTAACGGAAACGTCGGTGGCTTGTGCACTGAGCATTACCGCAATCAATAGTTGAAATGGTGAATCAGCAACTAGTGCGCCTTTTGCGTCCGGAATTAATTCATATAGTTGGTGCATTGCCCACTGTGTCTTGACTTTTGATAACATCCGGTTCATCTCCTATTTGATTAACGTCTTGGGTGTGCTTTTTGGTAAGCTTGTAACGACTCTTTATCAGTGATATTTTGTTTCTGCCAGTTGAGCAAAATCTTATCAACATACTTTAAGGAATAAACTTGATTTAAGACGGCTTCGCGAACGGCTAATTGAATCAGTTCTGGATGATAATGGTCTAAATCCAACCAGTTAGCGACAATCTCGGATTCCAACGGCGATAATGGTCGGCCTAAGGCTTGTTCAACTTGATTAAAAACCACACTCCGTTGATTACCATCTAAAGCTTGTTGAGTGCTTTGTGCATCTTGGACGGCTAGAACGCTTAATTTAGTTAAAGCGGGTGTGAGATCGTAATGATCTTCAGCCTGCCCTTTTTCATTGACCGATGACTTAAGGGTAATTAGTTTTTTTTGTAAAAGTTGATGAATCAATGCGTAAATTTGGCTGGGTTCAACCCCCATTCGTTCACCAATCACAGCTAAATCAGGAAAGTCATTATTTTGACTAGCAAAATCACTGAGTTGTAAATAAACAACTAATTCTTCAGAAGACATCTTGAGCGCTTGATAGTGATGTAGTAACAGTCGTGAGATACTCAGTTGGCCGCCTCGTAAAAATGCGGTGAGTTCATTCATATTTTAGCCTTCTTTTCTAAAAATTCATTAGTTCTATTGTAACTAATTTGGGCCAAATAAAAAAGCGGCGTGAACCGGATTTTGGTTCACGCCGCTTTAGTGGATAACTAGGTTTCTGCGCGATTAATGCTTAAGAACGCATGCCTTTCAATACACGTTTTATGGTTTGATTCTGTTAATCATTCGTGGGAATGGGATCGTTTCACGTAAGTGATCGATACCACAGATCCATGTGATGGCGCGTTCTAGACCTAAACCGAAACCAGAATGTGGTACTGATCCATAACGCCGTAAGTCTAAGTACCATTGATATTCTTCAAGGTCTAAGCCTTTTGCTTTAATTTCGGCTTCTAGTTTGTCGAAATCAGTTTCACGTTCACTACCACCGATAATTTCACCGTAACCTTCTGGTGCCAATAAATCAGCACATAAGTAGACATCGTCACGCGTTGGATGTGGTTTCATATAGAAAGGTTTAATCGCTTTTGGATAGTTCAAAATGAAGACTGGTTGTTCAAATTGATCAGATAAATAAGTTTCATCTGGTGCCCCAAAGTCATCGCCCCATTTAATATCGAAGTCCGCTGCTTGTAACATTTCAATTGCCTTATCATATGAAATGCGGGGGTATGGTGTTTTGGTATATTTCTTTAATTGATCAATGTCACGGTCCAATAATTTTAATTCATAGGCACAGTGATCAATGACATTTTGAACCAGGTAAGCAACATATTTTTCTTGTACTTCAAGACTTTCATCTTGGGTTGTGAAGGCCATTTCTGGTTCAATCATCCAAAATTCAGTTAAATGACGCCGAGTTTTAGATTTTTCAGCACGGAAAACAGGGCCGAAGGTGAAGACTTTACCAAAGGCCATGGCGCCAGCTTCAGCATATAACTGACCACTTTGTGTTAAATAGGCGTCATTGTCGAAATATTCGATGTGGAATAATTCGGTCGTCCCTTCTGGTGCACTACCAGTTAAGATGGGGGGATCCATCTTGATGAAGCCTTCTTGGTTAAAGAATTCATAAGAAGCACGAATGATTTCATTTCTGATTTTCATGATCGCAAATGGGCGTTTTGAACGTAACCACAAGTGACGGTGATCTAATAAGAATTCAATCCCATGTTCTTTAGGGGTGATTGGGTATTCGCTGCTGTCACCAACTAATTCGATGTCCGAAATTTCAATCTCATAACCAAAGTGGGAGCGGGTATCTTCATGGATGACCCCTGTTACCCACATACTTGACTCTTGTTTGACATCTTTGGCCAATTGGAAAACGGCTTCGCTCACTTGGCTTTTAACAACAACCCCTTGGAAAAAGGCCGTGCCGTCTCGTAATTGAAGGAATGAAATCTTCCCACTTGAACGTTTGTCAGTTAACCAAACGCCAATTTTAACTTCTTCATCGACATGGTTTTTTGCATCGATAATACTGATTTTTTTAACCATAAACTTGTCTCCTTATGTGCAACATTTAATTTACAACAGTTCAAAATAACTGATAATAATTATTATATAACAAAACCCTGACAACCACAGCCCCTAATTGAAAACCCTAAATATTTTCAATCAATTGAACGGTCTTCCCGGTTTTAAAATCGAGTGTTAAATAACAAAGACGGCCATTGGGACTCTTATAGACAACTTCCCAAACGGGCTTGTTACGGTACATACCGAAATTAATGTTGAGCACTTTTTGCGGATTTTTAGTTGACCAGGTCTTTTCTAGCGCATCGTTTTTAGAAATACCGCCACTTTGCCGATAGACAATGGCATGATTGCCTTTTTCGTTGATTAACACGAAGATTCCGTGATTATCACGGTCTTTACCACTAACGGTATAATACGTTGCGTTTCGATGATACGTATAGAACCCGTCAGGCGCTTTTAATTGCGCGTATTTTTTTGCAATATTGATGGCCTTAGTTTGGGCAGTTGCTTCGGGTTTTCGAGCTTGGTGATAAATCATCAGCATGCTGCCAATGATTACTAATAATAAGAATATCCAGAGCCATCTCTTATATTTACGCACGCTACATTCTCTCCTTGTTCGCTTGAATAAGCCTTATTATAGCAAAAAATAACGATTATCGGCGGTTAAAACCGAATCTTAGTGGGAATTTAACCAAAACAAGTCGGTTAATTCGCGGATTGTTTTGACCGCCGCTGCTCTTTGGGGCAAACTTGCCGGCAATGCGCGGCGCATTTGTTGCCCATATTGGGTCGATAATAACCGCGGATCTAAACAAATGAAGATACCGCGATCGTTTTGAGTTCTGATTAAGCGCCCAAATGCTTGCCGCAGTTTAATTGTTGCCTTGGGCAAAGCCTCTGACTTAAATGGATTAATCCCTTGGGCAGAAAGTTGGGCGTAACGAATCCGTGTCTGCAAGGCATTGGGCGCATCAAATGGTAGTTGAACAAGGATTACTAATTCCAACGCCGATTCCGGAAAATCAACTCCCGATATGAAACTGTTGGTTGCCAATAAGATTGAATCGTGACCAAGCATAAAGCGTTTGGTGATTTTTTCGGCACTACCGGTAATCCCTTGGGCGAGAATTTCTCGATCGAGAGATAAACCAGCTCGGCTGAGCGCATAATAAACTTGCTCCAACGCTTGATTAGCATTAAAGAGCACTAAAGCTTGATGCGGATTATCAACTAATAATGTTAAAAGCTGTTCAGCAACTGCTTGGGGGTACTCATTGGGTAATAAAGTCTTTTGACTAGGACCATCTTCAGCGATAAAAAAGCGCGCCTGTTGCTTAAAGCGGAACGGACTGCGTAATTTTTTAGTGATTAATGGTTGCGTCTCTGTAAAACCGAGTTCCCGTTTTAAATAATCGAAGTGCCCATTAACCGCAAGTGTTGCGCCAGTCAAGGTGACCGGTTCAAAGTGCGCGAGAATCTGTTGCATTTGCGGACCAGCTGAAAGTAATTGCCATTGAAGCTTGAACTGGGATAATTGGCTGGCTTGTTTAGGCTGGGTCATCTGAATCATTAACGCATGTTGTTCCTGTGGTTTAGTGGCAATAAATAATTGCTCAAAACGTTGGTACGTTTCAACATCGGCTAATAACAGGTTAATTTCATTTTCAAATGATTGCCAAATTCCCAGATCGCCCTCTGTATATTGTTCAAGTCGTTGTTCAAGCCAGTAACGCAACGCGAGGAAGTGCTCTTGAATGGTTAGTAGTTGGCGGTTCAACCGGTCAAACTGATTATGGCAAGCAGTGACAAATTGAACTACTTCATCAGGGTTCAAATAACGTTCGCTAAATACTTGCTGAGCTTCTGGTTGTGGTAATTCAAACGCTGTTGTTAAGTACGTTTCTAAATCACCCATGGTTTGGCCCAACTTGGTTAAGTTTTTATGCACTAACCGTAATGAACGGGCTTGCGGTGATTTTTGCGGGAAAAGCCGGGCTAAATTATTATTGGTCTGTTCCGGATTTGTATATTGTAAGCCTTTTTGTGACCAGAGTTGCCACCGTGAAAGCGACCACGCTTGTTGCGCAATTTTTTGAACATTGAAAATCATGTTTTGCGCTTCATCTAAGACTAAGTATGGCCGTTGCCCCCAGGTTTGGTAATCAGTAGCATGTTCGGCTAAATAAGCGTGGTTGGTCACGAGTAATTCAGCTTGTTGCTGGCGTTTATGGAGCCGGCGCAAAAAGTCATCGTGATAAAACGGTGCTTGTGGTTGTAGACTCGCTAACCCGCGGTGTTGCACATTATTGAAAAATGGTGTTTGATAACTGGTTAAATTAAGTTCATCCAAATCCCCCGTCGTCGTTTGGGTTAACCAAACCAAGATTTTCATTTGGAGTAACCGTACCATCCGATTTTTATGTGGTAAGCGAAGTGATAATTCAAAGCGATGCAAATCTAAATAGTGACGCGGACTCTTCACGACTTCAGCCTTAATTTGGCGACCGACTAATTTCTCGAGAAGCGGTCTGGCTTGCGTTAAAATTTGATCTTGCAGTAATGTCGTCGACGTCGCAACCACTAGTTTGTGCTTAGGTGTCATCCGATAACTATAAGGTAGTAAATACCCAATGGTTTTTCCTAATCCGGTGGCCGCTTCAATTAATAACGGTTCAGGTGTATCGGATTCGAAGTTATCGTGAATCATATCCATCATTGTGGCTTGTGCTTTACGCCATTTTAAGTGAGGGTTTAATAACCGTTTCTTATCAGCTTCTGTTACCGGATAATCAGCCGCAAAATTAGCCCCCAGATAGATTTCAAAGGTTTCCTCTGCTGGTTTTCGAAGGGCAATATTTTCGCGAATCAAGAGATTATTGGAAAGCGGTCTAGATTGGGCGCGCATCTGATCGGCGATTGCTGTGAAAAAATCACCTGTTTGGCGCAACAAGCCCGCCCCTAAGGCACTAAGACGTTCAAGGGTGACTAACGGCAACGACTTCAGCCGCGCAATTAATTTTAAGAATAATTTAGCGGTTACCAAGGCGTCGCTGTCAGCTTGATGGGGGTTGTCATGTTCGATAGCGAGTAACTGCGTCAAATCTTGTAATCGATAGCTTGGCGCTTCTGGTAACACAATCTGTGCTAGTTCAACGGTATCGATACCGGGTAAATCAAGCGGCTTTTGACCGACGCGTTCTAATTCACCATTTAAAAATGGTAAATCAAAATTAATATTATGGGCCACGAAAACCGTTCCGGATAAAAGTTCAACTAACGTAGGGGCTAAATCTTCGAAAATAGGTGCCAATTCGAGTTGATCAGCAGTAATATGCGTCAAGTGTTGAATTTTAGTCGGTACGTCGCGTAGCGGATTGATATCTTGGGAAATTGTCTGGATAATTTTGCCATTTTGAATGAGGGCGCAGCCGAATTGAATAATCCGGTCCCCTTCTTTAATGTTTGTGCCGGTCGTTTCTAAATCAACGACGGCGTAAATTGTCTCTTGGTTCATGCTGTCACCAATACTTTACTCATTATTATATCAATCATACTATGAATGACGCGCAGAAACCAGTCTAGTTAATCGCGACTAGTTGTCCAATCGACAATAAATAGAGATATTTAGCGGTTACCGGCCGGTTAGCGATTTGACTTAGCGCGGCACTATACAGGTTAATCTGACCTATATAGCGGGCTTTAATGGCCGCAATAGCCGCTTCTGGGTCGGTGGGGTTCACAAAATCAGTCTTGTAGTCGAACAAAATGCAGTCGCTATCCGTGATTAAATAGCCATCCATAATCCCATGGATTAAGACGTTATCTTGATCTTCTGGGCGTAAGCCGGTGAATAAGGATGCAGCCGGTAACAAAAGTGAAAATGGTACTTCCCGTTTAACTTGGGTTGGCTCAGCTAAGAGTTGTTGCCCCAATTCACTTTCAAAGAAAGTCATGATTGCAGTAACTTTAATCTGTTGGGCAACGTTAGCCGCAAGACTCTTTTGTAAGACAAGCCGGTCGATGACTCTTTGAATCCGATCAGTCGTTACTGGTTGAGTTAAATCGATTTCTTGCAAGACCAAATGCGTCGCCGTTCCAATTTCGGCTGGACGAGCTTTTTGGACAGTTTGCATGAATTGGGGTTGTGGTAATTCATCAGTCACGTAGCGATGGGTTTGTTGCGGGGTATCCGCGTTAAAACGCAATTGCCCTAACTGATCATTATCCGGATCTTCAAAGAGTCGTTTCACTTCCGAAACTGACTGATAAGCTGTCGTTTCAGTGGATCCTTTTGCCGGATAACTGAACGTTAATTGGTCTTGAAGCCCGTTGGCTAAATCAGTTGTCAGATCGACTGCTTTAAGTGCTACTTGTTGTTGATGCCCCCAATCTTGATCATGATGTAAAGCAGCCGGTAGTTCTCCGAGACGTGCTTCACTTGTGAATGTTAAATTAAATTCAGTTGGATCGTCGCTAAGTGGTAAGAAGAAAGTCGCTTCATCGGTCCAATTACGGGCTTGCGGATGACGAATTAAACTCAAGCCAAGCCAATCCAGTAAGTTCATACTAGCTTGACGAACAGCCGTGTCTAACAGCAGATTAGGATTTTGCTGTCCTTTTTGCCAAGTTGCTAGTAGCTTCGCTTGGCTATCACAACTGCCGGCAATAATTAATCGCTGCTCGGCGCGCGTTAAAGCAACATAGAGTTTCCGCATTTCTTCCGCCCGTAATTTTTGGCGTTTTTGGGTTGTAATCGCTAATTCTGGCAGGGTTGGAATCTTTAACCGGTTTTTCGCATCTAAATAAACAATCCCGAGTCCCGATTGATCATCAAGAACGTAATTTTGACGCAAATCTTGTTCATTAAATTGATGATTGGCATCCATCAAAAAGACCACGGGAAATTCCAATCCTTTACTCCCATGGATCGTCATTACAGAAATGGCATCTTGATTACTGAGACTTGTTGGTTGTGCTAAATCTTTATCTTGCTTTTGTAAACGTTCAATAAATTGGATGAATTGAAAGAGCCCCTTAAACCCATTTGCTTCATAAGTCGCAGCTCGTTCATAAAGGGCATGCAGGTTTGCTTGGCGTTGGCGACCAGCCGGCATCCCTCCCGCATAATCTAAAAAGCCGGTCTTTTGATAAATTGTCCAAATTAAATCAACGAGTGGGCGTTGACGCGCAATGGCCCGCAATTCACTTAATAGCGTTTGGAAGTGCGTTAATTTTTCGAAGACTTGCTGGCCTAAATGTCCAGATTTTTGTGCTTCGAACTGGTCAAGGTAATTGAAAACGGCTTGGTAATAGTCATCCGTCTTATCGTTAATTCGGATTAATGCGAGCTCATTTTCGTTCATGCCGACAATTGGCGACCGGAGCACGCTGACAAGTGGAATATCCTGGTTAGGATTATCGATAATTTTCAAGAAAGATAACATAATTTGAATTTCCGTTGTTTGGAAATAATTCTGCGCGTCGCTGATGACAATCGGTAACCCAAACCGTTGAAAATAATCAAGGATGATTAAATTATTATTGCGGGTTGGTGTCAATAAAACAATATCTTGATAGCGAATGGGTCGGATTTCTTTAGTATCACGGTCCCAAATCGTTTCTTGATTATCAATCATCCGTTTAATCCGTTGGGCAACTGACGCAACCTGGCCTTCTACTTTGTCAAGGTTACCAGCTGATTCTTCATCGGCGGGTTTGGCCTCATAGATGAGTAATTCAGTTGGCTGCGTTGGTTTGTCATCTGGATAATAAGTCGCGCCATATTGCAACTCAGCATTATGATCATAATCGAGCTGCCCTAATTGGCGGTCCATAATTTGTTTGAAAATTAAGTTGACGAAATCATCGATATTGCGTCGTGATCGGAAGTTTTCTGCAAGAATAATCCGTTCACTATCATTATCTGATTTAGCAAACTGATCATACTTCCCAAGGAATAAACTCGGATCGGCTAACCGAAAGGCATAGATGGATTGTTTAACATCCCCCACCATAAAGACATTGCGTGGTTCTTGACTAGCAATGGTTTGAATGATGGTTTCTTGTAATTGGTTCGTATCTTGATATTCATCAACCAAGATTTCACTAAATTTATTCTGATAGAACGTCCGTGCTGCTTTTGATTCTGGTGACTCGCCAGCCAAAATATTTAGACAAAAGTGTTCTAAATCGCCAAAATCTAATAAATGGCGGCGCTTCTTCTCAGCTTGGAAGGCTTGTTTGAAATCACGGGTAACCGTCACTAATTTACCAACCAACTCACCTGCTTGTCGTTGAATCTGGCTCGTTTGAACTTCGTCAAAGACAAAATAGGTTGTCAAAAGCTCGTTTAGGGCCCCTTTAACGTTATCGAGGGCGTTTTTAATCCGATCCTTATCATATTGTTCACTGGGTTCTAATTTTTTAGTCCGTTTAGCAGGTCCTAATTGCGCATCGGTCAATTGCGTACGCCATTGTGCCCAGCTTAAAGTATCCGCATTGGCTTGAATGGCGCTTAGTGTTGCTTGCGCCGTTGCGATGGTTGGTAAGTACACCGCAAATTTTTCATTCGTTTGACTGAGTTCGTTAGCCAGTGCCAAGTCTTTCAAGCAAGTTGCCAAGGTCGCTTTTAACTTTGGTAAGATGGTTGCTTTGAAATAAGTACTGGTTGTTAAGCCGGTCTCAGGGACCTCATAAGGCGCGGTTAAGGAGGCCAACCAAGCATCAGGGTTGGGATTAGCGCCGGAAAAGTTAAATAGTTCAAAAACAATGTTGGTTAGACCATCATCGTTGCGATCATTCGAAAAATTTTGGGCTAAGTCATAAAATAAAGCGTCGTTTGACTGGTAATGTTCTTCGCGAACCCGTTGCCAAACTTGATCTTCTAACAAAAGCCGTTCCGCCGAATCGCTTAGTAACCGAAATGCAGGATCAAGCTTAATGACGTAGTAGAAATGCTTAATGACTTGTAAGCAAAATGCGTGCAAGGTACTAATTTGTGCGGTAGGGACTAAACTAAGTTGCTGTCGTAAACGCCGTTGCACTGTTTTGTCGGTTGCTTCACTTGCTTTTTTACGGAGGGCTGTTTGAATACGTTGCCGCATTTCCGATGCGGCTGCTTCGGTGAAGGTCACGACTAGTAGTGAATCAACATCAGTGCCGGATAAGATTTTTTGAATGACCCGTTCCACTAAGACGGTCGTCTTCCCAGAGCCAGCTGAAGCGGAAACAAGAATATCGTGTCCCGCGTGTTCAACGGCTGCTTGTTGCGATGGTGTAAATTGACGTTCACTCATGTCAATTTCCCTCCTCGTTCATGATTTTAGCTAAGACGGACTGATTATCAAGGGCGCTTAACTGACGGTAATTATTTTCTGGTAACATGGCATCGAATTGAAAAATCGCTTTATATGGCGACATCGTTAGTGCGTTAGTGCGATCGGGACGCATAATCGGATTTAGCGCATTTTCCCCTGCAAAAATCGCTTCTCCTGCCGCTTTAATTAGTTGATCATTATGGGCAATTAATTGCTGTAACTCATCGAAAGTGACCAGTTGTTTCGACTTGAAAGCCCCACTTTTTGAGCGATTAAAGTTAAACAACGGTGAATAACCACTTTCTAAAGCGGTATCCAAATTTTCAAGTAAGGTCTCATCATTTAGAATCAAGCCATCATATTTAAATTGATCAAGTAATAGTTGATCAAGTTCGCCTTTTTGCAGTTGAGCGAGTTTTTGTTTATTAAGTTGCTTTAAGGACATTGTCGGATTTTGCAGATGGAGATAAAAAGCCCCTGCTGGTTTCACCTTGTTTTGATCCGGTAAAATTGCCGCTTGATCTTGCAGAACGGTTTCCAGATAGGTCAGCATTTGCAGTGCTAAGCCGTAGTATGCATCACGAAAATTAAAGCTGTGTTGACTTGATTTGTAATCAACAATTCCGAGATAAGCTTGGTCGTTCAATGTCAATTGGTCAATGCGATCAATTTTCCCCCGCACCTTGATCCGACGTTGATTAGGAAGCGTGAACTCGAGCCCCGCTAATCCTTGTTGGGCACCAACTTGACCGAATAAGACTTCAGTTGCTATAGGTTTTAAGTTCGTTCGTTGACTTTGATCGCGTAATGTTCGGCTCACACGTTTAATCGTTTGACTTAATTGGTAACGAATGTAGCCCATCCGCGCAGACTTATTGAGAATCTTAAACTCTGGTTGTTCATATGCCTTTTGCAAGATTTCATCAGTCAATGCATCAATTTGTTGATTGTCCAACTCGGGTAAGATTAAACGTTGAATCTGCAGCATCTTGATAAATTGATCTAAGACCTGGTGATAGAAATCACCAGTATTAGCAGGTGTTAGTTCAAAAACGGGGCGCTCATTCAGTTTTAAACCGTATTTTAAGAAATAAGCGTACTGGTTTTGATAAAATTCTTCTAATTTCGAAATTGATGTGTGAATTTCATTTCCATATAACCCTGTAACAATCTCACTTGTTAATGCAACAGGCTGGTTATGATATGCCAGACTTTGAAGCAGTTGATTGGTTAAATAACGACTAGCAGGAAATTGTTGCAATAAACGATAAACCGTTAGCCATCGGTCAGGAATCATCGTTTGCGTCGCCTGAGCTTGCCGTGCCACTTGAATCAAATCACTTAATAGGCTGCGCCATGAACCCGTAATTGGGGCAATGCTCGTTGGATTGACTTCTGCTAGTATCCGTTGTTCGGTTAGATGAAATGCCTTTTGAATCCGTTCCACGTAGGGTGATATGGTGAAGCTAACACCTTCGCCATTATTCAACGGGTAAGTGAAGTACAGGCCTTCAGTACTACTTAAAAAGGCCAAGTAGTTCAAATAAGGTTCAAAACTGACCTGACTAGCACTTGGATCTGTTAAAAATTGTTCTGAGTGGAATCGATCCATCAGTCGTTGCCGATCATGGTCTGATAATAAGGCAGTGGTTTCAATCTGATCAGGCATTACTTGATCAGTAGCGCCAATCATAAAGGTGATTTTATGGTGTTTAGTCTGAACCATCCCCGATTCAGATAAAACAACTTGGTCAAGGGTTGACGGAATTTGCGCGTATTGGGCCGTATCAAACCCGGCTGCTAATAAATCCCAAAAGCCTTTTAGTTCAAAGGGATGGTCCCCCAATAATGTCACGTATTCATCCAACATCGTCATAAACGTTTGCCATGTCTGTTCCGGTTGGCCGGCTAAGGCAATTTGATTGGCTGCTAATGCTTGATCCCGCCAATTTAACAATTGGCGGTCAACACCTTGTTCGATTAAGAATTGATAGAGAACTTTAGCGGCATCGCGTCCTGTTTTAGCACTGTCTAGGCGTTGATAAAACGGGGGTAAGACGGTCTGGACATAACGTCGGATGCGATTAATCCGGCTGGTAAGCGCCTCATCTTCTGTTGTTCGAACCCCCTCTTGGAAGGAGCCAAAACGATAATATTGCCAATCAGTTGCACTTAGCCAATCATGCCCTTCATATCCACTTTTTAAAATCAGATTTTCACACAAGTCCAGATCAGTGCGGAATTCAGCGACCGATTGATAGTCATCTGGTATTAAAAGTTCAGTCTTTAAAAGCGCCATGACGTCTTCATAGCGGTAATAGTGCTCTTTTACATCAAACAGCGCGGCTAACATCGCAACGAGTGGATGGGCCGCCATTGTTTTAGGTAAATCACAGAAGTACGGCACTTCGTATTCGGTAAAAATGGGAGCAATCATCGTTTCATAGGGGGCTAAATGCCGGGTCATAACCAAGAAATCCCGATAGCGATAATTGCCGGTTTGGACTAAACGACGAATCTCACGGGCAACATAGCGTAGTTCGGTATAACGGTTTTCGGCACCAATCACTTGAAGTTGGGTCGCATCGATTGCCGGTGTGGTTGGAAGCTTACCGTGGTTTTCAGAAGCAACCCAGTACTGATCAAGTGCTAGCAGCGTTGGTGAGACACGCTGGCTGGTTGCAATTTGATCAGTCATAATGGGAACGTGATTTTGCTTAGCCTGTTGATACAATTGATAGTACGTACGTCCCGCTTGATAAAAGAGACTGAGTTTTTCCGGTGGTCGTTGATAGTCGACACGATCGGTAATTAACGCCACAGTTAAACTAGCCTGTTGCATTAAGATCGTGACTAACGCTTGTTCTTGAGCAGTAAATTGGGCAAAACCCTCGATATAGAAGTGACAATCGTGTAAGTCCTGTTGCTTTAAAAAAGCGGTTAGCGCATCGATTAACGTTGTATTTTCAATGAACTGCTTTTGCATGGCCGCTTCAAACGCCTTGGCAATAATGGTTAATTCGCGTAACTTAGTGGCCAATTCGACTTCTTCTGGTGCCAGTTGTGCTGCAATCTGGGTTAGATCGTCTGGTGTAATACAGCCTACTTTAAGTTCCAGTAGTTGACTTGTTAATTGGGCGACGAAGCCGGTTTGGTTGACTTCCCCACCGAACAAGCTGAGTTCTTCGGCATGTTCTTGCAAAAGCCGGTACACGAGGATGTTTAAGCCAGCCGTTGAAATTCGGGGAATCTGGTAGTACGGGGTATTTTTCATGAAATACCAAGCCAGTCGACTAAATGAGAAGACTTGTACTCGCGAGGTTGCGACATACTCACTCTCAGGCGTTTTTAAGTCGTTTAAAAGTGCAACTTCAGATTCGAATTTAATGTGGTTAGGGACCAAATAAAAAAAGCGGTCCGTATTGGTGCCCTTAAGGTCTGTTTGCAGTTGCTTAACTAGCGTTTGATGATGGTCATAACTAGCCGTCCCAATGATAAATTTTAAACTCATGGTGCCCACACTCCTTTGGCGTCATTTTACCATAGATCAGCAAGTGGTTGGGATAAAATCCGGTGAGTCGGTAAATGGCGGGAATGATGCCAAACCGATTAACCTGTACCCAATTTGATTTATGTGGCGGTCATTTTTGTTTTGCAGTATAGTAGTAAGGGTATCTTCAAGTCAGAAAAAGAGATTAAGGGTGATTGTATGCAGACTGGTGTTGGCCAAAGTCATGCGAAAATTATTTTAATTGGGGAACATGCGGTCGTTTATGGACAACCTGCGATTGCCCTCCCCATTTTTGCGGTCCAAGCGCAAGTAACCGTAACACTCGATCCAACGCTCCAGACACCACAGATTAAGAGTACCTATTATAATGGTCCTCTAGAACAAGCGGTCGGTCAGATGCAAGGCATTCGCCGGTTGATTGAACAGTTATGGCACTTGTTAGATCCGAATTTAACCCCCTTTGAATTAATGATTGAAAGTGATTTACCGCCCGAACGCGGGATGGGCTCTTCAGCCGCAACCGCAGTCGCCATTATTCGGGCATTATTTGCGACCTACCACCAAGAGCTCAGTCAAAAACGGCTGCTAAAGCTAGCTGCGTTTTCCGAAAATTTAATCCATGGCAATCCAAGTGGCATTGATGCGGCCACGACTGGGGCTACTACCCCATTATGGTTTGTAAAAGGGCAGCCCCTTCAACCACTTCCAATTAATTTAAAAGGCTATCTTGTCATCGCTGATAGCGGGCAAAAGGGACAAACCGGTGCCGCCGTCAAAAGCGTTCAGAATCAAATGATGTCTAACCCGGAACAAACTCAACCCTTGATTGATCATTTGGGCCAATTAACCCAACAAGTCGCAACAAACATCGCGCAAAACGAATTAACGGCCCTTGGCACTAACCTTAGTCTTGCGCAACTTGATTTACGGGCACTCGGTGTTAGCAATGCCCGTGTCGATCATTTGATTGATGTGGCTAATCAAAACGGTAGTTTGGGGACAAAGTTAACTGGTGGTGGCCGCGGTGGCTGCATCATCGCCTTAGCCGCTACGCAAAGTGCTGCGGAGCATTTGGCACAAGCTCTATCAGCAGCAGGGGCAATTAAAACTTGGATTCAACCGCTACATGCACTTTAACAAAAACACTAATGATTAGGAGCTATCACTATGGGACAATCAGTTACAGCCAGAGCACATACGAATATTGCGCTGATTAAATATTGGGGTAAGCGCGATTCAGCCCTTATCCTTCCGTATAACAGTAGTTTGTCAATGACTTTAGATCATTTTTATACGGATACAACGGTTCGTTTTTCAACCGATTTGACTGCCGACCAAATTACCTTTAATGGGGCCCCTGCGGATGATAAAACAAGCACGCAGATGAGTCAGTTTCTCGATTTAATTCGGAAACAAGCGCACCTGCCTTTATTTGCTGCTGTGACAACCATCAATCACGTCCCTAATGCCGCGGGATTAGCCTCATCTGCTTCTGGTTATGCTGCCTTAGCTGCTGCAGGGAGCCGTGCTGCGGGGCTTGAACTTAACGATCGGGATCTTTCTAGATTAGCCCGCCGTGGTTCTGGCTCTGCTACCCGCTCGATTTATGGTGGTTTCGTTGAATGGCAACGTGGACATCATGATTGGGATTCGTACGCCGTTCCGGTTCAAGAAACTGTGGATTGGGACATTCAGATGATTGCAATTGTTTTGAATGACCGTCAAAAAGCCATCGCCAGCCGTGATGGGATGGCCAAGACAGTTGCGACGTCACCTTACTACCCAGCATGGGTGGAAACTGCTCAAGCCGCAATTCCAGAAATGAAAGCCGCAATCGTTAAGAAAGATATAAATTTAGTCGGTCAATTAGCAGAACAAAGTGCCATGCAAATGCATGCGACAACCCTTAGTGCTGTCCCACCTTTCACCTATTTTGAACCAGAAACGCTACAAGCAATTAAAATCGTCCAGACCTTGCGCCAACAGGGTGTTTCTTGCTATTATACTATGGATGCTGGTCCTAACGTGAAGGTCATCTGTACCAGCCGAGAAACACCACAGATTTTAGCGGCGCTTGCGCCCTATTTCAGTCCTGAACAACTCCTTGTTGCTAAACCAGGACCTGGTGTCAGTTATCGATAATACAAATTTAAGTTAAACGTGAAAGGTTCTGATGGTTTGATAACGGCTAAAGCGCCCGGAAAACTATATATTGCTGGCGAATACGCAGTAGTAGAAACAGGTTTTCCGGCTATTATCGTGGCTTTGAATCAATTTGTGACAGTTACGATTGAAGAGAGTCATGAATATGGGAGTATTGTATCAAAACAATACCAAGAAAATTCCCTTTATTGGCAACGACAAGGTGATGAAATGGTTTTTGATAACCGTGATAATCCCTTCCATTATATTTTGTCCGCGATTCGTTTAACGGAACAATATGCACGTCAAGCGGGTAAGACACTGCGCGTCTACCACTTACGGGTGAATAGTGATTTAGACTCTGCTGACGGTAAAAAATATGGCTTAGGCAGTTCGGCCGCCGTAACTGTCGCAACCGTTAAGGCCCTGTGCGCCTTTTATGAATTATCATTATCAAACGATCAATTGTATAAACTCGCTGCTATCGCGCATTTAGATGTGCAAGGCAATGGGTCTCTTGGGGACATTGCGGCTAGTGTTTTTGGAGGCTGGATTGCCTATCGGTCATTTGATAAACAATGGCTTGCTGATATTCGGCCAACTGTTAGTCTAAAACAGTTGCTCGAGATGCCTTGGCCTAGCCTTTCAATCGAATTGCTAACACCACCGGCTGAGTTATCGCTCTTGATTGGTTGGACGGGTTCGCCCGCTTCGACTTCACACCTGGTGGATAAAATTGCGCTCGCCAAAACAGAACAGCAAGCTGCTTATCAAAACTTCCTGGCTGCTAGCAAAGCGTGCTTAGAAGCAATGATAGAAGGTTTCCGCCGCAATGATTTAGCCCAAATTCAAACAGAATTAAGACATAATCGGGCGATTTTAAAAGATCTCGCTCACTTCAGTCAGGTCGCTATTGAAACGCCTATTTTACAAAAAATGGGGGCATTAGCTGAAGCAATCGGCGGTGCCGCCAAAACATCGGGCGCTGGCGGCGGTGATTGTGGGATTGTCATTATTGATCGCGCCATTAAAACAGAGGCCCTCTTTGAACAATGGCGGGCCAATCAAATTGAACGATTGAACCTAGCAGTTCACCTCGTAGATTAGGAGCTTATCCATGGTCAAACCCAAACAATCCATTCAATCTCATCGGAAAGATGAACATGTATTTTTAGCGGAGAAATTCCGGCATGATGATACCACCAATGACTTTGACGGCATTCGGTTTATCCATCAAAGCTTACCCGAAATTGCGGTAGCTGATGTGGATATCAGTACCGATTTTGCCGGTACTAATTGGGCTAGTCCCTTTTATATCAACGGCATGACTGGTGGTAGTCAGCAGACGAAAAAGATTAACGCGCAATTAGCGCAAGTCGCCCAAATTACCAACCTACCAATGGCAACTGGGTCCCAATCGGTGGCGATTAAAGATCCGTCACTCGCGGATACGTTTAGCGTGATTCGGGAGTTTAATCCGCACGGTTTCGTACTCGCCAATATTGGTGCTGGTAATGATTTACGGGTTGCCAAGCAAGCTGTTGCAATGACGCAGGCCAATGCTTTGGAAATTCACGTCAATACCCCTCAAGAAATTGTCATGCCCGAAGGTGAACAAGATTTCTACTGGCTAGACGAGATTGCTAACATTGTGGCCAATGTTGGGGTGCCCGTTATTGTGAAGGAAGTTGGTTTTGGGATGAGTGTCGATACCATCGCTCAACTTAAGCAAATCGGGGTTAAATACATCGATGTTTCTGGACGGGGCGGCACTAATTTTGTCACGATTGAAAACGAACGGCGTCATGATAAAGCCTACGCTTACTTAGCTGATTGGGGCCAATCAACGGTCGAATCGCTCTTTGAATCACGGGCTTTTCAAAATGACGTCAATATCCTTGCTTCCGGTGGGATTCGCAACCCCTTAGATATCATCAAAGCACTTCGGCTTGGCGCAAGTGCCGTCGGAATTTCCGGTCAATTCTTGCACATGGTTTTAAAAGAAGGACCAACACAAATGGCCGAAAATCTTTTAACTTGGCAAGCACAGATTCAAGCGATTATGGCAATGCTTGGCGCGCGTGACATTCAAGCCCTCCAAAGCGTGCCAATTATCCTTTCCCCTGAACTACGGCATTACTTAAATGAACGGCATATAACAATTTAATTAAATCGTCAAGCCTCGATCGAAGTGTTACGCCGATCGGGGCTTTATTTTTACCCAAAAATCATCAAAAAACGGTTTAGTCAATCTAATGACTAAACCGTTTTTTGAAAATATCGTTTCGGAACTAAATAGTAGAAAAGGCCAACTAAGAGAAAATCAATCACCATTAGGCTAGCGAAAATGACCATGCGCGCTGTCAGATAGAAAAACCAACTACCAATGGCAAAGCCGATTATTGAGCTAACGACCAGATGTAGTGCAAAAATCTGTGTTTGCGCAGTGCGAAATTTACGGTATAAACCAGTGCTGAGCCCTTTTTGTGCCTGATAGCCATTGACGACTTGGCTAAATAAATAAGCAAAACCAGCTGCGATAATCACGAGTACCGCAATCACCGCCATCATCCCCGCATTTTGACGGAGCCAGTTAACCCCAACTAATGGGGTGCTTTTCGGTGTTAGATAACTGTGCTTGGTCGTTTTGAAAATTTTCTGATAAGTTTTCATGTGCGCTCTCATCTGTGGATCATCAACCAACACCGTGACTTGATTGAGGGGGCGATCGTTTAAGACAAATTCTGGCGAAGTTGATACAAAAATATGCTGATCAAGCGTGGTTGTCTGGTTAGTGCCGACAACGCCAATTACAGATAAGTAGCGGCCATGATCTTGGTAGTAGGCTTGACTAGCCGGTTTATAGAGCTCACTAAGCCGTGACTGGCCCACCACCACCACTGGAACCTGAGATTTAAAGTCGTAACTTGTGAAGAACCGGCCGTCTTTTAACGGGACACTCGATAGTTTCCCTTTCGCATAGACATATGAAAACCGCGAATTAACGTTGAATTGAATTTGAAAATGCGTTAATTTGGCTGCATCAATTTTTTGAATCGTTTTTTGAATTGATTGCTGATTCTTAGCGTTAAAAATCACAGCGTTTTCTGATAAACTATTATGATTTAGACGTTGACTATAGTTGGTTTTCGCACGTTGGCTAATCGTCAATAGGCCTAAAACCGTTAAACCAACCAGTAAGCAATCTAATATTATTTTTTTCAGGCGCACAGTGGGCCCTCCTTTAAAGCAGACTATTGAATCCAGTAAAACCGATCACGCATTAAATCAAACGGGCGTAAGTAGCGGTTAATCCGTGATAAACGAGCATCGTTGTGATAATGGGCTGCCGTCCAAAAAGCGTGGCTATTCGTGGCACCAAAACGCTCGCCTAAACATAATAAAACGGGCGGCTTAGGCATTTTACGGAGTTGTTGCAACAGCTCATAATCGACTGGTACACCATTTGGTGACCAGGACATTAAGATGGCATCAACATGCGCGCCGTAGCGGTTGAGTGCCTGGTTGGCATCAAGGGTTTTTACTGGTGTGATTAGTTGGCGCCCGGTTTCATTTTCAGCAGTCCAGGCTAAACTATCAGTACAAATCACATCAGCGCCTGCCTGGCGTAAACCAGCGCTTAAATAGCCGTTACCAGCCATTACTTCTAAAAAATGCCAATTGGGAAATTCACGGGCAATTGCCGCCGTTAAATCTGTGGTGATATAGGCCCACATGCCAAAGCGATTTTGTAAGTACTCACGGTAATTGCGTAGTAAATGGTCGATTATCCGTAATTGCCGTTGCACCTCAGTCACATTAACAGGCGCAAAAGCCCCCTGTTCAGCTTGCAGTAATATTTCTAAATATAAAGATTCATCAATCCCTAAAACGGGCAAATTATGCGTGGGCAAGCCGCCCTGTTCAATCAGGTCCAAACTAACTAGAACGGCCTGAATCTGATGGTGAATAGCCGGAACGGTTGCGAAAAAAAGGTGGCTCTGGCGTAATTTTTCCGGATAACTTAACTGTATCATATTGGATTCCATTTCTAATATAAGTTTCTCTTAAGCGATTAGCTCAACCTTCCCGATTGGAAAGCTGGACTAACAGTTTACCGTATGCCAAGCGCAATCCGGGCATAACGGGACATCTTGCTGGTATCCCACGCTGGGTACCAGACAAGGTTGACTTTGACTGCGTTGACTTCTGGAATTTTAGCCATCGCTTGATGAATCGAATCCGTTAAAACATCAGTTAATGGGCAGCCCATCGTTGTGAGGGTCATATCAATTGTACATAAGCCATTCTCGTCGAGGTTTAACCCGTAAACCAAGCCGAGATTCACAATGTCAATCCCGAGTTCCGGGTCAATAACGGTCTCAAGCGCGGCTAAAATCCGCTCTTTTAAGTCTTCAATTGCTGCATCGTCTTGTGGTTGGTCTACCATGTGTCCTGCCTCCTGGTCACTCTAATAGCTCTATTATACTGGTTGAACCGCCTAGTTACAACTGACGATCATTGACAACAATCCGCATAACCCCTAGAATAAAAAGACATATCGTGTTAATAAAACACGTTTTTAAAAGGAGGCGCTGTTATGCATCAAAAATTGATTGCATTGGATTTAGATGGGACGACCCTCAATTCAAATGCGCAAATGACGCTTAAAACGCAACAAACATTAACCGAGTTACAAAACGCTGGCCATATTGTCAGTATTGTCACCGGGCGCCCCAATCGCTTAAGTGAACCTTTTTACCACCAATTAGGCTTAACATCACCAATGGTCAACTTTAATGGGGCGCTGATGCACATCCCAGGACAAGCCTGGGCCGGCGAATATCAATATACGATTAATAAAGACATTGTCTTCAGTCTCTTCCAACTAAAAGCGCGCTTCAAGATTCAAATGATTGCTGCCGAAGGTAAAACGATGTTTTTAGCTGATCAAGCTTATGCCAACACGTTTTCTTTCTTCCCCACAACGTTGAAATCTGATGAAATTTTAACCCGCGAATCTCTTCGGCAAGACCCAGCTGCTGTGACGGTTTTCGTTGAACGTGCTGATCGAAATGCATTGCGTGCAGAAATTCTACGCCAATTTCCCGATGTTTCTGTCAACACTTGGGGCGGGCCCGCTAGCGTCTTGGAAATTGTCCAACATGGGATTCACAAAGCGACCGGCCTTGCTAAACTAGCAGCCCACTATGACATTGATCAATCAGATATCATTGCCTTTGGTGATGAAAGTAATGATTTGGATATGTTAGCCTATGCCGGTATCGGGGTTGCGATGCAAAATGCGATTGCCCCGATCAAGGCGATTGCAGACGACATCACCCCACTGACCAATGCCCAAGATGGCGTCGCCAATTATTTACGGCAATATTTTAAAATGGATTAATCAAAAAGCGATTCGACTAACAGTTGTCGAATCGCTTTTTCGTTGGATTAAAGGTGCCTTTTTAATGGTAGTAGGCAAACGCACGCTATTTTTCGTCGCTTTTTAGAACGCCGCCGACTGAGTAACGGTCTGGTTGCATTTCGTTTAAGACAACGTGTACGTGTTCTGCAGGTGCGCCTGTATTTTTGGTGATTGCTTCTGTAACGTCTGCACAGAGTTGTTTTAATTGTGCTTGGCTACGACCAGCAATTAAATCGATGTGTACTAATGGCATATGGTGGGCCTCCTTTAATTGAATACTTATATTATGCCTGTTTTAACGCAATTGAGCAATGGTAATTACTGTGTTTTTAACTAAAAAAAGGTATAATAATAGCTAATATTAATTCATACATGGAGGCATTATAATGAGCGATCCCCTTTACCGTCAATTGACGGCCTGTACCAGCGTTTTAGTTGGTAAAAAAGCCACAGCCGACGGTTCAACTTTAATTGCACGCAACGAAGATAGCCAAGCGGCTTGGCCTAAGCATTTAACCATCCATCCTCATCAAAAATTATCGACTGCGCCCCACTTTGTCTCAAAAGACACGGGTTTTACGATCGATTTACCACCTGAAGCCGCTAAATACACAGCCACGCCTGAATGGACCGATGAATATGGCTTATTCGAAGAAGATGGCATTAATGAATACGGTGTCGCCATGAGTGCCACTGAAAGTGCATACAGCAATAGTCGCGTTCTAGGGTTTGATCCTTATATCGAAAATGGGATTGCTGAAGAAGCGATGGTGACAGTTGTGTTACCTTACGTGAAAACTGCCCGTGAAGGTATTGCACGCCTTGGTGCCATCGTTAGCGAATACGGAACAACTGAAAGTAATGGGATTCTCTTTTCGGATATTGATGAAGTCTGGTATTTAGAAATCGGGAGTGGCCATCACTGGGTTGCTCAGCGGATTCCTGATAATTGTTATGCCGTAGTTGCCAACCAACTCGCAATTCAAGAAGTTCAATTTGATCAACCTGATTGGTTCATGACTTCCGACGGGATTCAAGATTTTGCCCGTGATAATCACTTATGGCAAGCTGACACCCCGTTTAACTTCCGCGATATCTTTGGAACAAAAGATCAAAGCGATCTCATCTACAACACGCCGCGCGTTTGGTACGGTCAAAAATTATTGACGCCTTCTGTTAAACAACAACCACAGGATTTTAACCTGCCCTTCTTACGCCAAGCGGACGCACCCATTCAAGTTGAAGATGTGGCCCGGATTCTAGGCTCGCACTATGAAGGAACAATCTACGATCCGATTGGTCATGGTACACCAGAACAAAAACATGCTTTCCGGCCAATTAGTTTAGCGAAAACGCAAGAATCGCATATTCTACAAATGCGGACTAACTTACCAGTTGATGTTAGTGGCATTCATTGGTTATCAATGGGGGTCACGGCGCAAAGTATCTACGTCCCATTCTATGCGGGGGCCGACGATGTCCCAATTAATTACCAAAAAGGGACAAAGGATTACTCAAAAGATTCCATCTATTGGACGTACAAATTGGCTGGAATCTTGGTGGATGCCCATTATGCCAAATTTGCCAAAGACTTAGAGCAAACTCAAAAACACATCAATAGCTTAATGGTCCAAAATATTGTTACAACTGATCAAGCAATTGCAGCTGAAACTGATACGTCCCAACGCACAATGTTGATGACCAAGGGGTCTGCTAAAGCCGCCCAACTTGCTCAACACGAAATGGAACGCCTCACCGCAAAACTCATTACGGATAGTGCAAACCTTTCACCACTTAACTTTAGCACGGATAGTAATCTATAATCATTAGCAAAAGAAGCCCTGGCATGCAGCATTGCATGCTAGGGCTTCTTTTTTAACTCATTGGTGTCCAAATAATAAATCCCGCCTGTTAAAGCAATTCTGCTACCAAGGGCCAATTAATCATTTTCCAGAAATTTTCGATATAATCAATACGGTTATTCTGGTATTTCAGGTAATAAGCATGCTCCCAAACATCAAGGCCAAGCAATGGGCGATTTCGACTCATCAGTGGTGAATCTTGGTTTTGGGTTGTCATCAGTTGCAGTTCACCAGCTTCATCAATAACAAGCCATGCCCAACCGGAACCAAACACATCAACGGCAGCCTTGCTGAATTCTTCTTGGAACGTTTTAAACTTCCCAAAACGGGCTTCAATCCGTTCAAGCAACTCCCCAGTCGGTGCTTCAGGGGCATTGGGCGTTAGAATTCGCCAGAAGAAACTATGGTTTGCATGGCCCCCGGCATTATTGCGGATAGGCGTTTGCAGCTTCTTCGGTAAATCATCGATGTGCGTTAATAAGTCATGTAATGATTTACCTGCTAAATCAGGGTGCTTAGCCAGTGCCGCGTTAAGTTTGGTCACGTAAGTCTTATGGTGTTTGTCATGATGTAGATGCATTGTTTCAGAATCGATATAGGGCTCTAGCGCTACATATTCATAAGGTAGTTCTGGTAATTTAAATGTCATTGTTCACCCTCCTTGTTATAAACTCATCATACAAGCCGCCGGCGTTAAAAAGCGAATAATATGATTGGACAACCATTAAAAAAACTGACTAATGTTAATTAGCCAGTTTTTTTTGAATTTTGGGTAGCTGCGTATCAATTTCTGCCAACATCATGTTCGGTGTCTTATGTTGGAAAAAAATGGTGTAGTCCGCAAGCCGATAATACTTAGGGCGCCGTTGATGATACAGTTCACGCAACCCATCGTGGCCCAATTGATTCACAAGTGGACGCCGATCGTTACGAGAAACACGGCGCCAATGGGCTTCATAACTCCCATTTAGGAAAAAAATGGGGATATGACTCTGTTCCAGTAAATAACGCGTCTGAGCATCATCCACCACTCCGCCGCCAGTTGCGATAACCCCATCGTATTGGATCAATGTCTGTAAGGCCTCAAATTCCATTTGCCGAAATGCAGCTTGCCCTTTTTCGGCAAAGATTTCATTTATCGTCATTTGCTGTTCTTGCATGATGTAGCGATCCAAATCAATCCAGTCACAATGGTAATGATGGGCAACTTTGCGTGCAATGGTCGTTTTGCCAGACCCCATAAAACCGATTAAAATCAGTTGCATCTAGTCAATCAACCCCTATGGTTCTATTTCAAATATATTTGTTGGTTCCAAGACTGCTTCGCGTCATACGGGCAGTTAAACACTCTTTATAAGTTAGTTTCATTGTAAAGTATCTGTGGGTTGGTTACCAGTTTTTTTGAAATGAGATTAGCCGCTAATGTTGCTAGCGGTACGGATTGAATTTTAGGAGCACCAATTGCGTCGAGGTAAACAAGATTAATCGCCTGGCCTTGATTTTTCTTATCGTGTAAAAGTTGTTCAAAGAGTCGCTCACTCGTGAGTAACGAACTAGCGGTTGGCAAACCGACCGTATTTAAAACGGCTTTAAGTGTTGGTGTTAAATGTGCTTCAGTCAGCCGGCTTTGTTCGGCTAACCGTTGCATGGTTACCAACCCGATGCTGACCGCTTCGCCGTGGACAAGGGTGCCATTGGCGAGCGTTTCAACCGCATGGCCGATGGTATGGCCGTAATTTAATAATTGGCGATGATTATTTTCTTTTTCATCAGCCATGACAATCCGTGCTTTGTAGTGGACGCTCTGCTGAATCAGCGTTTCAGCCTGCGCCAGAATCATGTGTGTGTTTTCAATAGCAGTCACCTGTTGCCAAAACCGACCACCGTTGAGGGCGGCGACTTTAACGACTTCCGCAAAGCCGGCCGATAATTGGCGTTCATCCAAGGTCGCTAGAAATTTAGGATCAATCAACACTAAGTCTGGCTGATAGAAAGAACCAACTAAATTTTTGCCAGCTGGTAAATCAAGTGCCGTCTTACCACCAACACTACTGTCAACCTGCGCCAATAATGAGGTTGGGATTTGAATGAATGCAACACCACGCATATAGGTTGACGCGACAAAGCCGGCCAAATCACCGATAACCCCTCCCCCTAAAGCAATTACCCCGTCCTTGCGAGTCAAATTGGTAGCTGCTAACTGGGTGTAAAGCTCCATTGCTTGATTAAGCGATTTTGCTGATTCACCAGCCGGGACAATGATTGGTGTGACTTGATAGCCAGCTTTTATTAACTGCGATTCAATCGCTTCTAAATACAACGGGGCAACATTCGTGTCTGTGATTAATGCGATTTGCCGTGGTGTCCAAACTTGTGCAATTTGTTCAGCACAGGTTTGCTGCAAACCAGATTGGATCCGAATTTGGTAATCTTTCTGCGTGAGGTGGACATCAATCGTCACCATTAGTGCCGCCACTGCTTGACGACCGCATCAACGGCCCATACTTGGTGACACATTGCCAGATAAGTGGCTGGTTTCAAAGCTTGCGCACCATCAGAATAAGCCTTTTCTGGATGATCGTGAATTTCAACTTGTAGTCCACTTGCTCCAGTTGCAACGCCAGCGCGGGCCATGGGCGTCACAAGGTCCCATTTACCAGTGGCATGGCTCGGATCAATTAAGACTGGATAGTGCGTTAATTTTTGCAGTACTGGGACAACGTTTAAATCAAATGTGTTGCGCGTATAGTGATTGTCAAATGTTTGAATTCCGCGTTCTAACAGCATAATTTGATGGTTCCCGTTGGCGGCAATGTATTCGGCCGCGTTTAACAAATCATCAACAGTCGCTGCTAACCCGCGTTTCAAGGCAACTGGAACGTTGGTTTTCCCAACCGCTTTTAATAATGAAAAGTTTTGCATATTACGCGCTCCGATTTGAAAAATATCGGTGTATTGCGCCACTAAATCAACATGCGTTTCATCCATCACTTCAGTCACAACGTCCATTTGATAAGCATCAGCAGCCTTCCGTAATGCTTTTAAACCAGTTTCACCCATCCCTTGAAAGGCATACGGTGATGTTCGCGGTTTATAAGCGCCACCGCGCAAAATAGTGGCGCCACCTTTTTTTGCGACTTGTGCCATGGCCATGATGTGCTCAGCGGATTCCACTGAACAAGGGCCTGCCATAACTGTGAAGTCTGCACCGCCAATCGTACTGTGGGCTAATTTGATGACCGTGTTTTCAGGTTGGAATAGCCGACTACCAAGCACGTAACTCGGCTCGTCTGTCATGGTTGTCGTAATCGCTTGTTCCTCAGCGGCAGTAAACGCTAGTGCTTTAGCCCCGACAACTACTACATGATGCTTAATCTGGTAAACATTTGGATACATTGTGCGCTGTCGTGCACAAAACGCAGCCACTAGCGCCGAATCGGTATTTGGTTTAAATTGAATAATCATAAATTGTTAAAACTCCTTCATTAAAGCGTGATAAATAGGATCGGTTTGTAATACCCGGCCCGTCCAGAATTGAAAACTCAACGCAGCCTGTTCGATTAACATGCCAAGCCCGTTTTGGGTGGAATGCCCACTTTGAGCCGCTAATTGTAAAAAAGCAGTCTGCCGTGGTGCATAAATTAAGTCGGTGACTAGACAAGTTGGCGCTATTTGACGAATGAGCGGTGCCGCCATTGGTAATCCAGGGGTATTGACCATGCCAAGATTCGTGGCGTTAATCACGCAATCAGCAGTAATGAGTGCGTGTTGGAGGGCTTGTTCATCGGCATAATCATGTAGCACGATGGACATCGAATGGTGATTAGCAATTGTTACCAGTCGTTGTTCAACTGCCACATAAGTCGGGTTTTGGCGTTTGAAGACTTGAATCGTCGCCACACCATAACGAGCGGCGGCTTCGATGATCGCCAAACCTGCGCCTCCTGCCCCCAGCATGACAATCTGCTGACTAGCTAGATTGGGATATCTTTTCTGCAAAGCGCGCCAAAAACCATCGCCATCAGTATTCGTGCCTACCAATTTACCCGATTGTAAAGCAACCGTATTGATAGCCCCAACAAGTTGGGCAGCTGGCATTAGTTCGTCCATTAATGGCACTAGCGACTGTTTATAAGGCATCGAAAGATTAACGCCTGCCACCCCAAGTGTCCGGATGGCCGTTGCGATATTTTGCGGCTGTGCTTGGCTATCGAAAACCAGATACCGTGCGTCGATTTGATGTTGTTTAAAACCCAGATTATGAATCATGGGCGACAAGCTATGGTGCGCCGGATGCGCAACCAAGCCGTAAAGAGCTGTATAACCTGATATCATTACATTTTCCTCTAAAACTATCATACTTTACTTAATGAGATTTTTAAATGGGCGCAACAAAAAAAGACAGCGTTTCTTCTGTCTTTTGATTTGAATTAATATTTATGGTGTCAATTTAAAGGATCAACGAGTTTTTATCACAGCCAGCATCGCTAGCGGGGTAGGTGGCTTAATCACAGGGTTATTACACGTTAATAATTATGCACTTTCGGGTTCATTAATCGGATTTCCGCCTTCATTCCGCCAAACGTTGGTATTAATCAAAATTTCTACAACTATCTTATTTCACACTATAGCACTTTATTGATTGCTCTAATTCTTACTTTATTGTGGGGCTATTCGGTTACTTAAAAGCAACCACCATTGAGGGCTCAAAATGACACTGATTAATATGCAGTTTTATGCCAATACATTGCAGCAGACAGCAACAATTAGTGTGATTCTTCCTGAACCCCGGTCTAGCGATCAAGTATCCTTGACAGCTACAGAGTGGCCCTATATGATTTTGTTGCATGGATTAGGAACGAACCAGTCAGATATTATCCGCAAAACAAGTATCGAACGATACGCAACGGCGACCCAGATGGCGATCATTCTTCCTAGTCTTGGCCGTAGTTGCTACCTAGACAGTCCCTCTTTTCCTGCCTGGCAATTCCTGACAACCGAATTAAGGCCTAGAGTCACCGCTACGTTCAAACTGTCAACTAATCTAGCAGATTGTTTTATCGCAGGGATTTCAATGGGTAGTTATGGTGCATTCAGATGGGGATTGGTCGAACCTAAGCGATTTAGGGGGATTGGCGTAATTTCAGGCGCGGTAAATTACTTTAATTTCCCAACAACCATTTTGGAGACACTACCGCCCTATCGAGTACTCATTAATCAACAAAATATGATTCCTGTTGACTTAGATGATTTATTAACATCCGAACTTACTTCGTCTGTTTATATCGCGTGTGGCACTCAAGATGATTTCTATGTTGATAATCAGGCGCTGGCTGCAAAGTTAACGGCGATTGGACAGACACCAATTTTTGTAACAGAGAATATCGGTCACGATTGGTCATTTTGGGATCATCAGTTACAACAAGTATTACACAGATTTTCAAATGAAAGGCTTGGTACAGCAAATGCAAATTGAAACACAAGAATTAAAATCTAACGAACAACCATTCTTAGTAACCGCCTACTGGCTTGACCCAATAGCTGATTTTGAAACTCCCGTCAAGCAACCCGTCATGATTATTTGTCCCGGTGGGGGATTTACCTTTCATTCAGAGCGTGAAACAACACCTATCGCGTTAAAATTTCTTGCCGAAGGGATGCATGTTTTAGTCCTCCCTTATCAATTGCGTGACGCAACTCATGAGGTTTATCCAATGGCACTTAATCAGGTAGCGCGGACCATCGAATGGGTAACTGAACAAACTGGAAAGCATTCGATTGATACAGACCGAATTGTCTTAACTGGGTTCTCTGCGGGTGGGCATGTTGTTGCCAATTACAATGGCATTGCAACCAATCCTCTGTTAGTGAAGCAATACCATCTTGATCAGTACGCCGGTCAATATGCGGCGATTATTCTTGCCTATCCGGTCATCGATTTAGACGCTGGTTTTCCAACAACAAGCGCTGAGAAAAATTTAATTACGCAGGATTCACAGTTTTGGCACGCCCAAACCAATATTACGGATAATGCTAAACCCGCCTTTGTCTGGCAAACTGCGACCGATGAGTTAGTGCCTGCTGAAAATTCATTACGCTATGTATTAGCTCTACAGAAACATCATATTCCTGTGGAATATCATTTATTTGGCAGTGGTATTCATGGATTAGCATTAGCCAACCATGTCACCCAAAAGCCTGGTAAAACCAAATATTTAAACAAGGGGGCGTCACAGTGGATTTCGTTAGCCACCAATTGGTTAACACAGATTCAAGTGATTCATAATAATTAACGGCGACTACTAATTAGCGTAATATGCATATTAATTAAGATTCACCCCATTCTATTGCCATCCCATATTATTTCCGCTAAACTGATTATCTATTGTTATTTGATTGCGAGGTCGCTTATGAAGAAAGCTCTTATTTTTATCTTATTTACCCTTTGTTTAATTGTTTTATTACCGAGTCCAGTTGCTGCGCGTGCTGGCGGGTCTTCGGGTGGTTCGGGCGGATCCGGTGGTAGCGGTGGGGGTTATTCCTCACCGACAGCTGGTTATGTTGGCGGCCGTAGTCGTGATTATTATTACGATGATGCGGGATATCGGCATTACTACAAATCCCCGATGCGTCGTTTATTCGATAGTATAGTCACCCTGCTTTTCGTATTTGTCTCCCTTGGGATCATGATTTGGCGTAAAGTGCGTGACTGGTTAACCGGACGTAGAAAACGGGCTCTGGCTGATACCATGCCGTTAGATGCTGAAACCGCGGCGCGCTTTGAAAATGCATTCTATCAAATTGAAACAGCTTGGCCCTCAAATGACTTAACCGACGTGGCGGACTTAATGACGCCCCATTTTCAGCACCAACAACAACGCATCTTAAACCGTTATCAACGGCACCATAAACATAACCAACTTGAGAGTATCGCCATTGTTTCAACTGAGTTATTATTACCTGAAAAACTGAACCGCCAAGATATTCTAGTGACAGCGCAAATGCGCGATTACTTTACTGATGATCGGCAAACAGCCACGGTTAATGACCAACGTCGTGAAGCGGCTTATATTGAACGTTTCAGCGAAATTTGGACGTTTAAATTAATTGATGGTCAATATCGTGTCGCTCATATTAATCAATCCCTATAAAAGAGCTGCCAGTTGGTAGGTCTTTTTTGTTGTTTAATTGATAAAGTTTGTTGCGTTAAACAACTTTTTCTCTTAAAATAGACTTTGTCGATTTAAAAATCGTTCACCTATTTTGATTAGAAAGTGAGTTCATTTGATGACCCTCCATGTTGGCACTGGCCAGACCCAAACGGCCGTTTCCTTAATGCCGCGTAACCTAGACGATTGTAAGCGTGAAATGGCACTTGTTGAGCAAAAGCAAGCTGCGATTGATATTTTAGAATGGCGTTTAGACTATTGGCAAGCACCAGCGACTTTATTAACCGCTGCTCACCAAATTGTCGCTGCCCGACAACCGGTTATTTTAACGCTTAGAACCACGCATGATGGCGGCCTTGCTGATCCAGCCGATTATTTAGACCGCTATACGCCATTATTATCGGCACAAATCGGCGACGTAGTTGATATCGAGTGGTCTTTACCCAAGTCCGTTAGAAAAGCCGTCAGCGCGCTTGCACGTGCAAATGGCTATCAAGTATTATTGAGCCATCACGATTTAAAGACAACCCCTGATAATCTAGCACTTCAAAAACAACTCGCAGCAATGCATGCGACGCAACCAGATATGTTAAAACTAGCAACTACCGCTCAAAGTAATGATGATACTACTCGATTAATGGCGCTTACCCAGTCTTTTACACACGATCATACAACCCCTCTAATCACGATGGCGATGTCTGAATTTGGCTTAGCCTCTCGCATTTTTGGTGGTCAATTCGGTTCAGCCGTGAGTTTTGGTTATCTTGAACACCCCAGTGCATCCGGCCAATTACCAATTGAACAACTCAAAGGCTTGTTGACGATGCATCAAAATTAAATACACGTAAAAAAGCCCCGTACAAATTGTATTTGTACGGGGCTTTTCAATTTATATTAGTTTCGTTCAACGTTTAAGTCATTCATCTTAAGCATTGTATCGACAGCTTTTTCCATTGTTTCAACTGAAACAAATTCGTAGCGACCATGCATATTTTCAGCGCCAGCAAAGATGTTAGGGGTTGGAATCCCCATGAATGAAATCTTCGAACCATCTGTCCCACCACGAACTGGTTCGATTAATGGCTTGATACCAACAGCTTCCATTGCATCTTTAGCAAGCTCAACAACGTCCATGTGGTCTTTTAAGACTTCCGCCATGTTGTAATATTGATCTTTGATGGTTGCGACAACGCGACCTTCGCCGTATTTAGCATTCATCTGATCAGCCACTTTGGCAGCAAATGCCTTTCGTTCTTCTAAACCATCACGTTCGAAGTCCCGGATGATATAAGCCATGTGTGCTTCATCCACTGTGCCTTCAAGACTTAATAAATGGTAGAACCCTTGGCGACCGTCTGTCTTTTCAGGTACTTCGTCGCTTGGTAAAGCATTTTGGAAGTCAACAGCTACTTGAAGGGCATTAACCATGATATCTTTAGCTTCACTAGGATGCACATTTTTGCCTTGAATATCGACTTTCATTGCAGCAGCGTTAAAAGTTTCATACTCTAGCTGACCGATTGGGCCGCCATCCATTGTGTAAGCAAAGTCCGCTGCGAAATCTTTGGCATCAAAGTGGTCAGCGCCAGTCCCGATTTCTTCATCGGGACCAAAACCAATCTTGATGTCGCCATGTTTGATTTCAGGATGTTGAACCAAGAAGTCCATGGCAGTCATGATTTCTGCGACACCCGATTTATCATCTGAACCCAATAAGGTTGAGCCATCAGTCGTAATTAAAGTTTGCCCTTTATAATTTTTCATGTTGGGGAATTCTTGAGGATCTAATACAAATTTACCCGCTTCGTCTAATTTGATAATTGATTCACCATCGTAGTTTTCGACGATTTGTGGCTTGACACCTTTGGCATTGAAGTCGGCAGTATCGACGTGTGATAAAAAGCCCATCGTTGGCACTTTTTTATCAATATTACTTGGCAATAACGCTGTTACATAGCCATTGCTTTCGTTGTATTTCACGTCACTTAATCCGATTTCCTTCAAGTCGTCCATCAATTTGTGTAAAAATACCACTTGGGTTTGGGTTGATGGGCTCGTTGTTGCGTTTTCATCTGAACGGGTTTCCGTTGTGACATATTCTAGAAAACGAGGAATTAATTTTTCATATTTAGCCATGGTGTAGCCTCCTAGATATTATTTAAACTTAATACTATTCTAACTTACTTCGCATTAAAAATAAATGTAAACGGATCAGTTTTTTGCTGCGATTTAATGAATGTAGCCGACCAGCCACGCTGTTTCGCCCACTTTTCAAAAACTTGTGTCATCTCATCCTTCACGATGCTTTCGACATGATGACCAGGATCAATTACCGACAAGCCAGCTGCTAGCATATCATGACCGGTATGATAATAAACATCACCAGTAATATAGACATCTGCACCAGCTTGGACAGCGGCTGGGAAGAATTTACCCCCATCGCCACCGACAACGGCGACTGTCTGGACTATTTTGTCCGGTTCGTTCGAAATCAGGCGCAATCCTGTTAACTCAAACGTTTCACAGACAAATTGCGCATAATCGCGGACCGTCATTGGTTGTGGTATTTGGCCAATTCGTCCAATACCAATTGGTTGTTGGTGGTTAGCCAGCGGAATTATATCGTAGACCGGTTCTTCATAAGGATGGGCCGCAAGCATCGCCTGGATAACTTGGGCTTGCATAACCGCTGGCAACATAACTTCAATTTTGACTTCGGTGACGGCTTCTAATTCACCTGCTTGGCCGGTATAAGGATTTGCTGCTTCAGTTGGTTGAAAACGGCCAGTTCCGGTCGTACTAAAACTGCAGGCTTGATAATCGCCAATATGCCCAGCGCCTGCTTGGTTCAATGCTATCCGCATTTGTTCAGCATGTGACTCAGGGACAAAGACCACTAATTTTATCAATGGTTGGTAGTCCGTGATATTAAATGGTTGAACATTTTTTAGTTGTAAAGCTTCGGCTAACCAATCATTCATACCACCATTAGTCTTATCCAAATTCGTATGAGCGGCATACACCGTAATGTCATGCGTCAACAGATCCGCATACATCTTGTTTTGCGGAACACTAAGATCGAGATTTTGCGCTGGTCGAAACATCACTGGATGATGGGCAAAAATGAAATCGACATTCTGTTCAATCGCTTCTTGAACGGTTTCTGGTCGGACATCAAGGGTCACCAGCACCCGTTCAACGCTTTTATCTCGGCGGCCGATTTGAAAACCGGTCGGGTCGTTGCCTTCTTTTAATGTCAATGGTGCATAGTCTTCAATTGCAGCAATTAAGTCACTCGCGACTAATTTTCCCATGTCTTCATCTCCTCGATTAATGCAATTTCATGTTCGACTGCTTTGACTTTATCAGTGGGGACGACTTGTGCGTTTTGTAATTGTTGCCATAAATGACGGCGCTTCTTTAACATCGTTTTCCATTTTAGTTGAAAATCAGCGGGTTGCGTTCGGCGTAAAACTGGCCCAAATACGCGGTCACTTTCACTTAAGGGTGCCACTGACGCTTTTGGTTCACCGACAATCACTTCATAGATATGTCCGTCTTCAGCAACAATCGCTTCATCAACGATTGCATAGTCATGTTCATTCAACCATTCACGGACAGTACTTTCCATGATATTGGGTTGTAGCACGAGTCGTTCATGGCCGTTTAGATGATCAAGACCGCGAGTTAGAATTTCAGTAATCAATAATCCCCCCATCCCGGCAATCACAATGCAATCGACTTGGTCTTTTGTAGGATCTAACACCTCGATTCCATCGCCTAAGCGAACTTGAATCTGTTGTTGTAAGTGCCACTGATTAACGTGAGTCTGTGTTGATTCAAACGGACCAGCAACCACTTCACTAGCAATCGCGCCTTTTAACCGGTTCTGTTCAGTCAACCAGATGGGTAAATAAGCATGATCTGAACCGATATCAGCAACAATGCTATCTTGTGGGACAAACTGCGCAACCGCAGCCAAACGCTTTGATAAATGAATTGGTGACAAAAATAAAACTCCATTCTAGAAACTTTGATTGTTATAGTTAGTATACCAAATTTTAGGCGCCATACGCAGTCAAAGTGAACACTTGATTCTGGCTATCAGCAGTTGCTTTAGGCCAAATTTAATTTTATCCTCAGATTAGCCCCTTCTTTTCGTCCTTTATCAGTTGTTTGAAAAAGCTAGTTGACATAAGATAAATTATCTACAGTTATTATACTAAACTAATCACCAAAGCTATTCCCTGCAATTAGGCTTAACCATCTTCTACGTTGAAATTGGATTCCAAAGACAATGCATAAAAGTGCCATAAAAAAACTCTCGAGCCAGTTAAGCTCGAGAGTTTTTAAAGCTATTATTCTAAAAAGTCTTTTAATTGTTTTGAACGTGATGGGTGGCGGAGTTTCCGCAATGCTTTCGCTTCAATCTGACGAATTCGTTCACGTGTTACCCCGAAGACCTTGCCCACTTCTTCTAACGTCCGTGTCCGTCCATCATCAAGGCCAAAACGCAACCGTAAGACGTTTTCTTCCCGGTCTGTTAAGGTGTCTAGAACACTTTCTAATTGTTCTTTCAACAATTCATAAGAAGCATGTTCTTCAGGACTAGTTGCATCTTGATCTTCGATAAAGTCGCCTAAGTGTGAATCGTCCTCTTCACCAATTGGGGTTTCAAGGGAAACAGGTTCTTGCGCAATCTTCAAGATTTCGCGTACCTTGTCCGTATTCATATCCATTTCAGCACCAATTTCTTCCGGTGTTGGTTCGCGACCTAAATCTTGAAGTAATTGCCGTTGAATTCGGATTAACTTGTTAATCGTTTCAACCATATGGACTGGAATCCGGATTGTCCGCGCTTGATCGGCAATGGCCCGCGTAATCGCTTGCCGGATCCACCATGTAGCATACGTTGAGAATTTGAATCCTTTCCGGTGATCAAATTTTTCAACAGCCTTCATTAAGCCCATGTTCCCTTCTTGAATTAAATCCAAGAATTGCATCCCACGACCAACATAACGTTTAGCAATTGAAACCACCAACCGTAAGTTAGCTTCAGCAAGCCGTTGTTTAGCTTCTTGATCGCCTTGTTCAATTCGCAAAGCCAAGTCAATTTCTTGTTGGGCGTTTAAAAGGGATACCCGGCCAATTTCTTTTAAGTACATCCGTACAGGATCATTAATCTTAATCCCGGTTGGGGCAGTCATGTCTTTTAGTTCTTTAGCAGAAACCTTTTCCTTTTTAAGGGTCGCAGCACTCGGATTACCATCTTCATCGACAATCCCAATCCCTTGGTCTTCCACTTTTTGCATTAATTCATTGATTTCATCAGCTTGTAGCGCAAATGGTTTTACAATTTTTGCAACGAGTTCATCATTGGTGATTTCTTTCTTTGGTTTGTATTCCTTAATTAAGGCCTTAACCGCAGTATCAAATTTCTTCGTGTCAGCTTTTTTATTATCAGCCATTCAGAAACCTCCTAATATCAATTTCCTAATTTCTTTTGCGAAACAAGTCTAATGACCTCCAAGGTTAAGCGGGTTTCTTCGCTCGCATTCCCCAATTTGGTCGCCTCTTTTAAGGCAATTTTCGCTTCTCTTAATTGTTCCTCAATGTTATTTTGCGCAATGACGAATAGGCAGTCGTTCAAGGCTTCTTGACTTGCCTCTTCGGGTAAATCAAGTGCATCAATCTGGACGACTAACGCCTGTAAGTCATCTGGGATATAACCCATGAAGTCGGCTAAAGTCGACTTACCTTCAGCTAAAAAGGCGCGCCACAACTCGTAAATCAGTTGGTAAGGGGTATGCACAAAACTAAAATCAGCATTATTCTCCAATTGCAGCCGAATATCGTCATTTTCCATCAACATATGCAAGACTTCTTGTTCGGCATGTTCAACACGGGTTAACCGCTGAGGTTGACGGGTCACCGTTGCCTGAGGATGCCCAGGGATTGGCGGTGGCCCGTCAATCGGGGTCCCCGGTTCAGGTGGCAGATCATAGTCATACTGGCTAGGTGCCGGTGCAAGTGGTTGTTGTGTTGCCCGTTTAACGCGCAATGTTTGTAATTGCCGCTTCAATGTAGCAAATGAAATACCGCTATCCGCTTCAATTTGCTTGAGATAAATCTCAATTTCAAGGGGAGACTCAATCGGGGCAACGACGGCTAATGCCTGTTGCACATAATCAAGTTGGTCCTTTTCATTATTCAGATTCAACCCTTGCTTTAAATACCGTAATTCAAATGCAATTGGGGTTTCTACCCCATTTTGCAAAGTTGTCTTAAATTGTTCCGCCCCGTATTGGCGGACATATTCATCCGGGTCAGCTCCACTGGGTAAAACCACCACGCTCAATTCAAGCTTGGTATTTTGCTGCAGCATGCTAATGGCGCGTTTCATTGCTTCGATGCCGGGCCGATCACCGTCGTAGCAGACAATTAATTCTCGTGCTTGTTGTCCCAAAAGTGCCAATTGCTCAGTCGTTAAGCTTGTTCCCATTGATGCGACACCGTTTATAACACCTGCTGAATACGCTGCAATCACATCCATAAACCCTTCAAACAAATAAACTTTCCGCTCTTGGTGAATCATCGTCTTTGCTAAATCATAGTTGAATAAAACCTTCCGCTTGTTAAAAATCACAGTTTCGGGACTGTTCAAATATTTCGGTTGATCGGGTTGTTTCACCAAGACCCGTCCAGAAAAAGCGATGACCTCTCCTTGTGCGTTGCGAATTGGAAACATCACTCGTCCAGAGAAACGATCATGCAACTTCCCGGTCTGAGTTTCGATAAATAAGCCGGATTGACGCAGTGTCTGATACGGCACTTCTTTATTCTGAAAGAACGAAAGCATTAAATCAGCTTGGTCTGGCAAATAACCGATACTAAACGTCTCGATTAATTGATCCGTCAAGCCCCGTTCATGTAAGTAATCGAGCGCCGGTTGGCCGGCTTCGGTACTCATCAAAATATGCGTAAATAGCTCGTTAGCCTGACGATAGAGTTGCTTAAACTGCGTCACTTCACTTGATTCTTGAACATTTTGAGTGGGTCGATAAGTCTCCGCTAAACTGAAGCCAACAAAGTCAGCGACTTTCACAACAGCTTCTGGAAAACTAATCTGTTCCAGTTCCATTAAGAATTTGAAGACATTCCCACCCCGTCCGCAAGAGAAACAATGAAAAATTTGTTTCTCTTCACTAACGGAAAATGAGGGGGTCTTCTCATCGTGAAACGGACAAATCCCAAATAGGTTATTGCCACTTTTCTTGAGCTGGACATACTGACCAACAACATCCACTATGTTAGTTTGGCTCCGAACATCATCAATCACGTCGTTCGGAATCTTTCCCGCCATTGGTCTCACCTCACTATTCAATTCAAATTGTACTAAGACTGTAAAAGCCGCACCTCACAAAGAAATGCGACTTTTAAGGATTATCAGCACAAAAATACACTATATATCATAGCACTATTTAGGTATAGATGCAAATAAATATAGCAAACTATCTTATTCGTTGTCAAGGTCCTTTTTTAAAAGGCTCATCAAGATAACAACGTGATTATATTGCAAATCCTTGGCCGCGTAGACTAATGTCACATTGCCTAGCTTAAGCTGCTCGTGTACTAATCGTTCAAAATCGGGCCAAGCAGGATTAGCTGCAATTTCAGCAAGATACTTTTCTTTAAAAACGGGAAACTTAGCCGGCTCATGAGCAAACCACTTACGTAATTCAGTAGTCGGGGCAATTGCTTTTGCCCAAGTTTCAATGGCGGCGCGCTCCTTTGAAATCCCGCGGGGCCAAATTCGATCAACTAAAATCCGGCAGCCATCTGAGTCTGCCGCCTTTTCGTAAACCCGTTTCATTTGTAGCATATGATTATCCCCTTTTGAATGGTTTATTTGACAATCAATTCGTTTAAATCACCTAAACTAAGGGCAATTTGAGCGATAATCATGAGTTGCGTTAAGCGATTTCGGCGAACCATTTCATCTTTAGCCATAATCATCGTCGCTTCAAAGTAAGCTTCGATTAATGGTCGCAGGGTCTGTAAGATACCGTAATTGGCAGCTAATGGATTCGTAGCAATTGTACCACGTAAGTCTTCAACGGCTGTATAAAGTGCTTTTTCAGCATCATTTTCAAATAATGTAGGATCGACTGTTAACGCCGTTGTTTCAAAATCGGCTTTTTTAGCTAGTCGTAAGACACGCGTAACAGCTTCGATCGTCGCCTTGAAGTCGGGATCATCTTGATGTGCTGAAAGGACTTTAGCGGCTTCAAACATCACAACGGGGTCTTGACTTTGATTCTTCAAGACTGCATCGACGATGTCACGACGCACTTTAGGGCGCATCCCGTTAAAACGTTGACGAACCCGATCCGTTAAGAAGTCACTGATTGCTTCGGCATTTACTGACCAATCAAGGTTGCAATCAGTTTGTTGTTTAATAATCTCGCTCATGGCAGCTTGATAGTCAGCCATTGGGAAGTGCCAGTCTTGGTTCTCTAAAATGCGAATAATCCCGTATGCTTGACGCCGCAATGCGTATGGATCATTTGAACCACTTGGAATCATCCCAACAGCGAAGAAATCAGCGATACTATCAAACTTGTCAGCAATTGCTAAGACGGCCCCGACTTTTGTTGTTGGTAACGCACCTTCAGCACTGATTGGCATGTAATGTTCCCGAATTGCTGTAGCAACAGCTGGTGTTTCACCTTGTAATAAGGCATATTTTTCACCCATAACACCCTGTAATTCGGCAAATTCACCGACCATCCCAGTTACTAAGTCGAATTTGTAGATAGCACTTGCCCGTTGCAAATCAATTAATTCTGCTTCGGATAAGCCAAACTTTTGCCCTAAGAATTGTGCGATTAGCCCAACTCGGGTCATTTTTTCAGCAAGACTGCCAATTTTATCGTGGAATGACACGTTTTTTAATTTGGCAACATTTTGAGCAATGCTTACTTTTTGATCTTCATGGTAGAAGAAATCCGCATCTTCTAAACGCGCCGTAAGGACTTTTTCGTTCCCCGCAATCACGTTTTCCATAAAGTCAGTATTCCCATTGCGAACACCAATGAAGATTGGCAATAGAGCCCCAGCTTGGCTACGGGCATAGAAGTAACGTTGGTTATCTTTCATTGAGGTAATTAAGACTTCTTCGGGAATTTCGAGATACTTAGGGTCGAATTGGCCATAAAAAGCGGTTGGCCATTCGACTAAGTTGGTAACTTCTTCTAACAAGTTAGCGTCTAAATCAACTTGCCAGTCATTTGCTTGCGCCATTTTTTCAATTTGCGTTTGGATCAAGTTTTGGCGTTTGGCTTCATCTGCAATTACGAATTGCGCTTCAAGGGCTGCTTCGTAATCAGTTGCTTTTGCCAATGATACTTCTTGACCTAAGAAACGATGTCCTTGAGTTGTTCGACCAGTTGTGATGTTTAAAATACTAAAGTCAATAATTTCATCATCTAATAACGCAACCATCCAGTGAATGGGGCGAATATATTCGAAGTCATAATCGGCCCAATGCATCCGTGTTGGAAAGGTCATCGCCATAATAACGGTTTTTAATGCTGGCAAAATTGTTTCAACCGGTTTGCCGATGATTGATTTTTCAACATAAACATATTCAACACCTTTTAATTCTTTAAAGGTAATGTCATCAGTTGTTAAACCTTGGCCGCGTACAAAACCTTGCGCTGCTTTACTCCAGTGACCTTCAGCATCAAGCGCAATTTTCTTAGCTGGTCCTTTTGCTTCTTCGTGAATATCGGCTTGCTTATCCGCTAAGTCTTCAATCAAGATTGCTAAGCGGCGTGGTGTGGCGTATGTTTTGATAGCGCCAAATTCTAAGTGTTGTTCAGTTAGAAAATCACGTACTCGTTTTTCTAATTGTTGGATGCTTGGTATTACAACATGGGCTGGCATTTCTTCCAAGCCAATTTCTAATAAGAATGGTTTAGTCATTGTTAACGACCTCCGTGTTTGATTCTTGAGCATGTTTTAAGAGTGGGAATCCCCGTTTTTCACGTTCCGCTACAAAGGCTTGCGCGATTGAGTGGGCCATCCGACGAATCCGTGATAAATAGCCGGCCCGTTCTGTAACGGAAACGGCACCATGGGCATCCAATAAGTTGAAAGTATGACTACATTTCAAGACGTAATCGTAAGCTGGATGGACAAGCCCTAAGTCAATTAAACGTTTGGCTTCTGTTTCGTATTCATCAAAGAATTTCAAAAGCATGTCTTGATTACTATCTTCAAAAGCGTATTTTGAATGTTCATATTCTGGTTCCTTAAAAATATCGCCGTATAACACCCCATTGCCCCATTCAAGCTCAAATACGTTGTCGACATCTTGAATGTATGAAGCGAGCCGCTCAACCCCGTATGTGATTTCACTGGTGACGGGATCACATTGTAACCCACCAACTTGTTGGAAATACGTAAATTGGGTAACTTCCATTCCATCTAGCCAAACTTCCCAACCAACACCAGCACACCCCATTGATGGGTTCTCCCAGTTGTCTTCAACAAAGCGAATATCATGTTCCAAAGGATCAATACCTAGGGCACGTAAGCTATCTAGGTAAAATTCTTGGATGTTTAACGGTGCGGGTTTCATCACAACTTGGAATTGGTGATGTTGGAATAACCGGTTGGGGTTTTCACCGTAACGACCATCGGCTGGGCGTCGTGAAGGTTCTACATATGCTGCATTCCATGGTTCTGGTCCAATTGCCCGTAAAAACGTGTAAGGGCTCATGGTGCCGGCCCCTTTTTCCGTATCGTAAGATTGCATTAACATACAGCCCTTTTCAGACCAAAAGCGCTGTAAGGTTAAAATCATTTCTTGCACATTTAACTTTTTAACCATTTCAATTCCTCTTTTCCGTATTTTGCGCATAAAAAAAGCCTATGCGACTATTAAGTCACATAGGGACGATTACTCGCGGTTCCACCCTACTTCAGCTCCAAGTGAGCTGCTACTTCATTGGTATGACTCCGAAACGCCAATCCACTCAAGTCTTGTTCTAGTTCTCACTCACCTAGAATCACTGTCTGACCATCTTAAGGGACCCTTTTCTTCAACGTCTATTAAGTTGATTACTATTTTAGTCGTCTTTGGGGGTGCTGTCAATTTCTGACGGCATTTTTTTTAATTGTGGTAATTGACGATCGAAACTGTACATTTTATCGATGAATTGCTTACTCTTAAGCGATAAGCCAACAGTATCTTGATAAATACGGTCGATTATCGTCTTCAGTTCCATCTGTGTCGTCTGTTTAACGTTCACTGATTGAATTTGGAATAAATCAATCACTGAAAACAAACGCAAGTAATAAATAGCCCGTTGACTACCGTGAAATCGATTGTGGTCTAAGTGCCAGTGACGTTGACAGAGTAAGCCACCATAATGCTCAGAATAGTCAAACGGTAAATCAGAGCGGCCACAAACCGCACAGACTTGGAGCTGCGGTTGGACGCCAAAGACCTGTAACATCTGAATTTCGATGATGTGCGTAATGACCGCCGCATCAAACCCTTCATCAATTAATGTGAGTGCCTGTTCAATCTTGGGATACCAACTCCCAAGTGGTTCACTGTCTGGAAAACCGACATCGACTAACCCTAAAATATAGGTGGCATATGCATTTAAAAATAAATCGTTACTAATCGACTGAAACTGACTCGCCGACTTCACATTATTTAAAAAGGATAACCCATCATCCCGAATATCCCCACCGTATGCAGCTTGGGTAAACGGTAAAATAGCCGCGCTTAACCGAAATTTCGGTTTGTTCGCACCACGCAAGTAAAACATCTTTTTTCCAAAGCGATCGGTCAAAATTTTGACTAACATATCTTTTTCTTTGTAGTTTTTCCGATACATCACTAGACCATTAAAGTCTTCAAACCGATGTTCCGCCATTTTTAAAGCCTACAATCTCTTTTTATTATAACCAAATTCACGAAGATATTGGTTATTATCACGCCAATTCTTTTGAACCTTAACCCAGAGTTTCAAGTTGACTTTTTCACCGAGCAAAGCCTCAATTTCACGACGGGAGCGAATCCCAATTTCCTTAATGATTGCGCCCTTTTGACCGATAATAATCCGTTTTTGACCGTCACGTTCAACGATGATGTTTGCTTCAATCTGAAGCTTATCATTCACACGGTCTTTCATCCGTTCAACAACCACGGCAACTGAATGGGGCACTTCTTCATGGGTTAATTCAAGAATTTTTTCGCGGATTAATTCACCAACAACGAAGTATTCGGGATGATCGGTCAACTGATCTTCGGGATAGTATTGGGGTCCTTCTGGCAGTGTTTGTTCCAATTCCTTCAACATTTCGGGCACGTTATTACCTTCCAACGCTGAAATTGGATAGACCCCCTTGAAATCTAATTCGTGACGATATTGTTCAATCATTGGTAATAAATCGTCTGGGTGAATCGCGTCAATTTTATTGACGACTAAATAAACGGGTTTTTTAACATGCTTCAATTGCTCCATAATATATTGATCCCCAGGCCCTTTTTTATCAATCCCGCTGATCATAAACAAAATCGCGTCGACTTCGTTAAAAGTTGAAAGAGCGGCTTGATCCATGTATTCATCTAATTCGTTATGTGGTTTATGAATTCCTGGAGTATCAACGAATACGATTTGTGCGTTATCATCCGTATAGATCCCTTGAATTTTATTCCGGGTTGTTTGCGCTTTTGATGACATGATGGCGATTTTTTCACCAATCATTCGATTCATAAAAGTTGATTTACCAACATTTGGTCGGCCAACAATGGCCACAAAACCTGATCGATATGTTTCTGACATAATATTCCCCTTTAGTTAAATATGGCGTGTCCAAAGACAATAACGCCAATCAATAGCGCTAAAATCGCACTGATTAAAACACTGGCTGCACTAATATCTTTAACTTGCTTAGCCAATGGATGGTACTGATGATCGACTAATAAGTCCACGAGATGTTCCATAACTGTATTCCAAAATTCAGCCATAAAAACGATAAAAATCGCCAAAATAATCGCTAACCAATCTAAATAATGTAACTGACAACAAACCCCTAAGCCAATCACAATGAGTGCAAACCAACCATCACGGCGTAAATTAGCCTCGGTCTTAAAGGCGGTCCATAAACCTCTAAGTGCGTGGCAAAGCGACTGCCTAAAATGTTGGTTCTTATCCGTTTGTGGTTTTTTACCGTTGTAATCCAAATTCATCGAGGATCTTCTCCTGTAGTGGAATCATCTGCGCTTCATCTTCACTTTGGATGTGATCGTAACCATTCAAGTGTAAGAAGCCGTGAACCATTGTGTAACCTAATTCACGTTCAAATGAATGCCCATAAGTTTCAGCTTGTTCAGCTGCTTTTTCTAATGAAACAAATAAATCACCGATATTCTTAGGAATGTCAAATAATTCCTCGAAGTTAGCCGGTAACCCTTCTTCTTCAGGATCTTCTTCGATTGCAAAACTGATAACGTCAGTCGCACGGTCAGTATGCCGGTATTCCTTGTTAATTTGGCGGATACGTTCGTTCGTCACAAACGTCACAGACATTTCTGTGTCTTCAGGTAAGGCCAATTGCCGCCCAGCATATTCTAAAATATCTGTGACCAGTTTTACGTTGGCTTTTGCCACTACTTTTGTTTCATCGATAATTTGGATATCCATTCAAGTGTTCCTACTTTCTCATCTTTTCAACCGCCGCGTAGGCGTTAATAATCTTAGCAACAACTGGGTGGCGCACCACATCTTCTGAACTGAACTGCACGAAAGCAATCTTAGCAATATCGTGCAAAATCTGTTCAGCTTGTACCAAACCACTCATTGTTTTTTGCGGTAAATCAATCTGGCTAATATCGCCGTTGACAATCATTTTTGAATTAAAACCAAGACGTGTTAAAAACATCTTCATCTGGGCAGGTGTCGTATTCTGGGCTTCGTCCAAAATAACGAAAGCTTCTTCCAGGGTTCGCCCGCGCATATATGCAAGCGGGGCAATCTCAATGACCCCCCGTTCTAACAAACGTTCAGTATGTTCTTTACCCAAAACGGCATACAGTGCATCATAAATTGGCCGTAAATAAGGATCCACTTTTTCCTTTAGATCACCTGGTAAAAAACCTAGACTTTCACCGGCTTCAACTGCTGGCCGCGTTAAAATAATGCGTTCTACTAATCCCTGTTTCAACGCCGCAACAGCCATAACAACGGCTAAGAATGTTTTCCCCGTCCCAGCAGGGCCAATGCCAAACGTGACATCATTTTGGCGAATTGCATTCACATATTGGCGCTGACCGAACGTCTTCACGCGAATATTTTGCCCTTTACGATCCTTGATTAACGGTTCCGTATAAAGTTCTTGGAAATTAGCAATCGTCCCTTTTTGGGCCATCTTCGTTGCACTCACCACATCACTGCTGTTAAGCTTAATGCCGTGTTGCAACAACGCCACTAGGTTTTCTAAAACAGAAACAGCTTGATTAACTGCCGGTTGTTCACCACGAATAGTAATTTGCGCGTTAAACGCAATCAGTTCGACTGATAAACTTTCCTCGATGATTTTTAAAAAAGTATCGTGTGTGCCCATTAAAGCGGCTGCTAAATTTGGCGTTGCCAATTGAAATAAACGCTCATCTGTTTCAGCCAACAAAGATAACTCCTTCCAGAGTGCTCCTACAACTAATCTAATTCTGAGCATAGTCCAGTGAATAAGCGACTTTAGTCAATTGCTTACTGGACGGCGCACAGCGCAAAAAGCAAGTTGTACCCGCACGTTTCAACTTCATTTATTCTAAAATGAAAACTACCATCATTCTATCACAAACAACAACCGTTTTAAAAGTAGGCAGCCGCGCTATTTCACGAATTTATGGCTAACACTTGAAAACTGAATTAATCACCACAAAAAAACGGGACTTCCTAGAGGAAGTCCCGTCTAAAATTAACTTAATTTTGATTTAACGACTTGATTGACCATAGCGCCATCAGCCCGTCCTTTGACCTTAGGCATGACATATTGCATCACCTTGCCAAAGTCAGCCTTACTTGTCGCACCAGTCGCCTGCATTGCTTCGTCAACAATGGTGATCACTGCTGCTTCATCTAGCTGCTCTGGTAAATAAGCTTGTACGATTTCAATTTCTGCTTTTGTTTGTTCAGCGAGATCGCTACGATCGCCCTTTTCAAACTCAGCTAATGAATCCTTACGTTGCTTAAGTTGTGATGATAGTACACTTAATTCTTCGTCAGAAGATAAGTCTTGCCCCGCACTAATTTTGGCGTTAGTTAAAGCGGTCTTTAAACTCCGAATAACAGCTAATCGCAACTTATCTTTGGCCTTCATCGCCGTTTTCAAATCAGAACTTAGTTGTTCAAGTAAACTCATTCAATCATTTCCTTTATCTAAGAAATTAGAACTTCTTACGTTTTCTTGCAGCTTCTGATTTCAACTTACGTTTTACACTTGGTTTCTCGTAAAATTCACGTTTACGATATTCTTGTATTGTACCAGCTTTTGATACGGAACGCTTGAAGCGACGAAGAGCATCATCTAGAGATTCGTTACTGCGAACGACTGTCTTGCCCATATGATATCCCTCCCCTCGCGTGCTAAATATAACCGTTAACGTTCGTTAAAAATTTAACTTCACGTGAACTGTTCTTTGCTATTATAGCGAATGTTGAAAATACGGTCAATAACCCACAGTGAATTAATTGAATATTTTTTCAAATCTGGCGATTTTTTCAGTAATTATGGTATGATAGCGCTATAAAAGTGAATAAAGGAGCATGCCCTATGCCAGAATCTAAACCATTAACCGTTTTTGTGCTTTCGGACTCAGTCGGCCAAACCGCGCTACAATTAGCACAAGCAGCGCTCGCCCAATTTCCAGATGTTGAACCTGATCTCATTCGTTTCCCCTTCGTTCACACACAAGAGAAACTCATGGACGTATTAAGCAAAGCAATTCCTGAAGAAACCATTGTGGTGCATACATTGGCCACCAAAGGCCTTTCTGAAATTGCTGAAACCTATTGTCAGGCTAAAAAAATTGCCAGTTTCGACATGATGTCGCCAATGACCAAAATGATTACTGCTAAGACCAACCGTATTCCAACGGGAGAAGCTGGTGCCTTGCATCATTTAAACGATCGTTATTTCGATCGAATTTCAGCGATGGAATTTGCTGTCATGTATGATGATGGTAAAGACCCCCATGGTTTCTTAGAAGCCGACATCGTGTTGCTAGGGGTTTCTAGAACATCTAAGACGCCGCTGTCGCTCTTTTTAGCCAACCGCAACATCAAGGTTGCTAATTTACCAATCGTGCCTCAAGCACACATTCCTGACGAAATCTGGCGAATTGATCCTAAAAAAATAATTGGCTTAATGAACACACCAGAAGTGCTCAATAACATTCGCCGAGAACGGATGATTGCTTATGGATTAAATCCTGATACCACTTATTCAGACATGGATGAAATTAAAGCGGAATTAGCTTTTGCTCAAGAGCTCTATGATAAGATTGGCTGCCAAGTCATCAACGTCGCTAACCGTTCGATAGAAGAGACAGCAACCATTATTCTTGAACGTATGGGCCTTGATTTTGCAGGCAGTGCAAACGATCATGTCAACTAAAAAAAGCGTTCAAATCTGAAATTGATTTGAACGCTTTTTTAACTTGTTAATGTTTAATCGTTAAAGAATTTAACACCGCTTTATGCGAAGCTCCCCCTTAAGTTAGCATTCACCGAATTATTTGATTAGCTAGAAAGTCCCGCCGCCGGAGCCACCACCAAAGCCGCCCGATGAGCCACCAGAAAAACCACCGGAACCGCCACTAACACTTGTTGGATTAGCGGCACTGACCGCACTACCAACACTACTATTGAGGGCCGTTGTAAAAGATTGGCCGATATTCAAGCCGCCTGTATAACCGTAGTAATAATAATAACCCAGTGGCATGGTTTGAAGTTGTTCTGGCGTCAATCGCACCTTCAAAGCCTTAACCACCTTGTCAGCAATACCAAAAGCGGTTGCATAGCTCAAATACCGATCCCATAATAATACGTCTGGAACATTCGCCATATCGAGTGTGGAGATATCTTTTAGCATTTGTTTAAACCCCAGCCATTCCCCCCGTTTTTCGTAACCCAATTGCGTCCATAGTTGTAAATGAAATTTACGCCAGAGCGTTAAAAGGAAAACAAGCCCCATCGGAATAAGTGTCCACCAAGCAACTAATTCAATCAAAGCGCCGCAAATCAAAATTAAGATAAGTCCGCCAAGGCCGATTAACCAATAATTCAAACTGGTCATTAACTCAGCAATGTGTTCGCGTAGCCATCCACTACGGTTTACTTCGGTCGTCACTGCTGCTTGCCAGCCATGATAATACTGATTAAATAGCGTCGCACTATGTCGTTTTGGATATTGCTCAATTTCAAATAGACGGACATGCTGCCCATCACCAATCACATCAAATAGCCATGTAATTAACTTTTGCTCTGAATGCGATAACTGATTGCGTGTCATTAACGTTAAAGAAAATTGCGGTGTTTTTTTGTGGAACCGTTTTTTCGTTGGTTCCTGAACATCAATTGTTAGATTCTTTCGCGCAACCAAATCGAGAATTGTTGCCGATAAACTCTCCGTTCTAGCTTGCTCGGTGATTGGTAAGGCCAATAACTGCCGCACAACCGCAGGCCCATTTTTATCTGGTAAATCATAAACGTGTTCGGGTGCCTGGCCGGTATAAGTTATCACTGGTAGCGTTTTGCGGACTTTACGAAAAATTAATACGAACAATACAGGCGCTAAAAGCACTGCCATTACTGATAAAAGCCAATAGCGCCGTTGCTGTGCTTGACGGTTTTGATTGGCTTGTTGTGCCAAACGTGTTTCTTGTTTGATGATGGCTGCTTGACGCGGTTTATCAATCTTATTCGCGTTCTCAGCAGTCACCGCCGTTGGAAAAATAATATGACTTTCGACAAATTGATGCGCCGGATTATTAGCGAGTTGGATTGTCACCCGTCCTTTATCCGGCTCAACAACTTGGTGACCGTCTAAATTACCATGCGTCCATGATTTGAGGTCTGCTTTTTTTAATTTGGCAGGTAGCTGAATAACAATTTGGACGTTTTGCAAGTCACTGTCCCATGCATCACCAATCACTTTCCAATTCAATTCGGCTGTATCGCGATAATTAATAACCAAATTTTGTAACTGATATTTCAATGTAACCGCTAATTGATCACCATTTTGTGCACTTTGGTATAGTTTGAACCGGTAATGCTGTTGCGCATCCGTCAAACTAAAGGTCCCCTCAGTGTTGGCTTCACTTTGACTGAACGGCTGGCCATTAACGGCGACTTGTGGGTTGACCAACTTTTTTGATTGTCCGACGTTTGTCTGGAGATTCTGGTTGATATACATCCCCCGAATAGTATCTTTGATATCAAATACCGTTTTTTGTTCAACTTGCGCACTCCCATCAGGTTGAATATCAACGTTTACCTGATAACGAGTGATTGCATAGGTATCAGCCGCCTGTACTGGCTGAGTGAAAATAAGCGCGCAAAACATCACTATTAAGACAAAGCCGCCAAACTTAATCCGTTTTAATTGCATAGCTTACCTTCATTCTGCTCAATTTTCGTTAATAGATTAGGGTCGAATTGACCCGCTTTGAGCATCGCAATTTCATATGCATATGGTGCAAAACTATGTTTCTTATCTGCACCAACGTACGGGGTTTCTAGAATTTTAGGGACATTAACGAGTTGTTCATGCCGTAAGACATAATTTAATGCGTCAAAGCCAATTTCACCAAAACCAATATTGGCATGCCGATCTTTATGTGCACCTTGCGGATTTTTAGAATCATTTAAATGAACAACTTTCAAGCGGTCTAAACCAATAATATGATCAAATGTATTTAAAATACCATCAAAATCTTCGCGGACGTTATATCCGGCATCATTTGTATGACATGTATCAAACGTCACTGCTAATTTTTCATTATGGGTGACGCCGTCAATCATTTGCGCAATCTCTTCAAATGACCGCCCCACTTCGGTTCCTTTCCCCGCCATGGTTTCCAACGCAATTTGAGCGGTTTGATCAGGCCGTAAAATTTCGTTTAATCCTTTGATAATTTGTTGAATGCCAGCATCTGCGCCCGCCCCAACATGAGCCCCTGGGTGTAAAACAATTTGTGTCGCCCCCAATGCTTCGGCACGTAATACTTCTTCTTGTAAAAAGGAGACAGCAAACTTGAAGTTCGCTGGCTTCACCGTATTCCCTAAGTTAACAATGTATGGTGCATGAACAACAATGGGCCCTAAGTTATGTGCTTCAATATACGGTTTTGCTGCTTCGATGTTTAATTCTTCGATTGGTTTGCGGCGCGTATTTTGTGGCGCACCAGTATAAATCATGAAGGCATTTGCCCCAAAATCAACGGCACTTTTCGCTGATCCTAGTAGCATTTCCTTGCCTTTCATACTAACGTGACTCCCTAATAACATCCGACTACCTCCATGCATTTTGATTACCTCGATTGTCACAGAAAGCGCAACAAAAAGCAAGACGAAAACCAACGCATTAAAAAAGCCCCCCATTCAGTTGAATGAGGGGTGATTTTATTTAATCTTCGGTTCATAGAAATGCCCAAGAATTTTGACGGCTTCAGTCATGCTGACAAACGCATGATCATCTGCTTGGCGCATAACCGTCTCTAAGTCATGCATTTCAAAGCGTGAAATAACGGTGAACAGCATTGTTTTCTCTTCGCGATTATAAGCCCCTTCTACATCATGGACAATCGTAATCCCACGCCGCATTTCGTCTTGAATCATTTGAATGACTATTTTAGGCTTGTCAGTAATAATCATCACTTGTAGTTTTTGTTGGCGCGTGTAAACCATGTCGATGACTTTCCCGTTTACAAAAATACTTAAAATACTATAGAGCGCGTGCTCCCAACCAAAGAGAAAGCCCGCTGCAAACACTAATGCCACATTAAACATGATATTAATTGAGCCTACTGAACGGCCGGTCTTTTTACGTAGTACAATCCCGATGATGTCTAGTCCGCCAGTCGAAATATCGTTTTTCAAGGCCGTCCCAGTCCCAAAACCATTAATCACCGCCCCAAAAATCGCACAGATAATCGGGTTAGTGGTTAACTGTGTAACGGGCATAATTTGCACCATAACACTTGAAAAGACAACGGCAATAAACGTGTAAATCGTAAAATGGTGGCCAATTTTGAACCACGCAAGAATAAACAATGGTACATTTAACACGAATAACATCAATGACGTTGTTAATGGAAACGGTAGAAACGGCATAAATTTCGACGTCACTGTATGAATAAATTGTGCAAATCCGGTAATTCCAGAGGCATAAATGCCACCTTCTTCCCAGAAAAAGTTCAACGCAATTGACACACAAATTCCGTATAAAATGGCTGCCGAAATCTTCGCCATATTTTGATGTTTCCGAGCTAAATCATCCAATTGAATATCACACCTGTTCACTTTTGATGTCTTTCATTCTAGCATACCATTTGTGAATACTAAAGGCTTTCTTGGAATTAATGGGCCCATTTTTCACGAATAAAAGTGCGGCGTGTCCGCTCGACCAATTCAGCTCTGAACGGTTCTTTTTTATAAAAATCTTGATGGTATTCTTCGGCTGGATAAAATGGTTTAGCAGCCTCAATTTGCGTGACAATCGGCTCATTGAAGCGGCCGCTATCGATTAATGCTTGTTTCGAAGCTTCCGCAATTGCACGTTGCTCAGGTGAATTCACAAAAATCACTGGGCGATAACTATCGCCGCGGTCTTGAAACTGCCCCATCGCATCGGTTGGATCCGTTTGTCGCCAATAAATTTCAACCAAATCCGTGTAAGAAATAATCGCAGGGTCAAATGTAATCGCAACTGCTTCAGTGTGCCCCGTCATATGCGTACAAACTGCCTCATAAGTTGGATTAGGGACATGCCCACCTGTGTAACCAGAAACAACTTTGATAATCCCCGGTTGCTGATCAAACGGGTGCACCATGCACCAAAAACATCCGCCAGCAAAAATTGCTGTGTCCTTTGCCATTATTGTGCCCCCTCTTCAAATAAGCTTAGATATTGACCGTAACCTTCGTTTTCAAGTTGTTCAACTGGAATGAACTTTAAGGCAGCAGAATTAATACAATAGCGTAATCCACCAGTTTCTTGTGGGCCATCATTAAAGACATGGCCTAAGTGTGAGTTAGCTTCTTGACTACGGACTTCAGTACGTTCCATTCCATAAGATTGATCCCGACGTTCCGTCAAAGGTGCAATTGGCTTAGTAAAAGATGGCCAGCCACAGCCTGCATCATATTTATCTAACGAACTAAACAATGGTTCATGACTGACAACATCCACGTAGATTCCTTGCTCATCAAAATCATCATATTTACCGGTAAACGGTGCTTCCGTTGCATTTTGTTGAGTTATTGCATATTGTTCTGTCGTTAACCGTTGTTCTAAATCATCTGTCATATCCATCACTCCTTCGTGCTTATCATTATAAGCAGATCCAATCAAATAGCGATAAATATGCTCAAACAAGGGGGGGATGCAGGCCCTCCTGACGAGCCCCTTAACATAAAAAATGCCACCAAATTAACTTTGGTGGCATCTCATGCTTGTTAATTCATATTTAATTGTTGTTGCACTGCCTTGAAGTCCGTATAAACCTGTGCAAGCGGCACCGTAATTTCGATACCACTCATCATATCCTTAACGTGGGCGGTTTGATCAGCCAATTCTGATTCCCCAATCGTAATCACGATTTGGGCATTCATTTTATTAGCGGTCTTAAATTGTGCTTTGGGTTTACGATCGAGATAATCACGATCTGCGCTTAACCCGGCATCACGAATACTTTCGACAATTTGTAGTGTCGTCGCACTCGTTTGCGCCCCGATGCCCACCACATAAACGTCGAGTTTTGGTTCTGGCACCAAAGCTTCGTTTTGAGCATTCATCAATAACAATAACCGTTCAACCCCTAAGCCAAAACCAACACCTGGCATGTCAGGCCCACCAAGTTGTTCAACTAAGCCATTATAACGGCCACCGGCTAAGACAGTTGTGTAGCCGTGGCCCAACACCTTGTTGTTTGTCATGATTTCAAAGATTGTATGATTATAGTAATCAAGTCCGCGCACCATTTCAGTATCGACTTCATACGGGATGTGTAACGTTTCAAGTAAGTGCTTAACTGTTTCAAAATGCGCCGTTGCTTCTGGCGTTAAATAATCTAAAATAACAGGTGCATCCTTCACAATTTCTTGGTCCTTAGCATCTTTACTATCTAAGACACGTAAGGGATTTTTATGCAAACGGACTTTTGAATCATCGCTCAGTTCTTCAAAATGTGGTTCAAGATAGCTCACAAGTGCTTCATGATAAGCTGCGCGACTGGCTGCATCCCCTAAGGTATTGATAGCAAGTTTTAAATCCGTAATATGACATTCGCGTAACAAACGCATCGCCATACTGATGACTTCCACATCAACCGCTGGACTCTCAGAACCAAATGCTTCAACCCCAATTTGGTGGAATTGTCGTTGACGCCCTGATTGTGGCCGTTCATAACGGAACATGGGCCCCATGTAGTACACCTTGTAAGGTTTTTGATATTCGGGCCCATAGAGTTTATTTTCTACGAACGCCCGAACCACCCCCGCTGTTCCTTCAGGACGCAGTGCGATATGCCGATCACCTTTATCCATGAAATCGTACATTTCTTTGCTGACAATATCAGACGTATCGCCTGAACTCCGTGAAAAGACATCATAGCTTTCAAATAGCGGTGTTCTAATTTCGTGGAATTGATAACGTGCAAAAACGTCGCGTGCCGTTTTTTCCACTAATTGCCACTGATTTGAATCTCCAGGTAAAATATCCGCAGTTCCTTTTGGCTTTTGATAGCCCATGATCATTCCTCCAAATCGATACCAAATAAAAAACACCCTGTCGTTGAACAAGGGTGCTTAAATGCACGGTACCACCTTAATTTTAGCTTAATTATATAACGTTGTTGCCAACGGTGTGCGACCACACAGACCTCAAAAGCTGTCTCGGCGTGCCGTTGATTTCTTGCAGCGGTGAAATCATCTCTGTCGTAGGGGGCTTAGCCTTTACTTTATCACTGGTCATCACTTATTCTTATTGTTATAAGATTAACGTTATTTCAAAAAAAAGTCAATCAATCTTGAATTTTTTATAACTTTTTCGCGGAACCCCTTTAGAAAGTTGGTTTTTTTGCTATAATTAACCTTATAAATTAATAAAACATAACAAAGGTGTTGAAAAAAATGCAGAAACCTTTGAACTGGTTCAAACGCTACCCGGCCGTCATTATATTGACACTACTCGTTTTTGTCGGTCTTTTTGCGACCCACGCGCTTGCCGCTTACCACCAAATTACAATCAAAGCAAACGTCGTAAACGTTCGCCAAGGACCTGGCTTATCCTATGATGTTATGGGTCAAGCCAATAAAGGCGAAACGATGAATGTTATCTCCCAAAAAAATAATTGGTATCAAGTGCGTTTAAGCGGTGACAAGATCGGTTGGGTTGCTAGCTGGTTGGTTGATAATACCGAGGTCAGTGCTACTTCAAATCGAGTCGCTAAGGTGACGAATAGTTTCGCCAATGTTCGTCAAAGTAGCAGCGCTGACAGTCAACTTCTTGGTAAGTTAAATCAAGGCGACGAAATTACAGTCCTATACCAACAGAACGGTTGGAGCCAAATTAAATACAACTCAGCCGTTGGTTGGGTACAAAGCAATTTAATTGAAGTCTCCAATCAAGCTCCTACCACCGTCCAAAAAACGACACCGGCTGATTCTGAGTCAACCAATACTGATACAAGTAGCTCCGCGATTAAATCAGTGACTACCCAATTGGATAATACCAAGCTACGAACCGGTCCCGATGTTTCATATCAATATACTCAAAGCTACCCGGCTAACACCAAACTAACCTATATCAATAAGAGTGGTACTTGGTATCAAGTCAAAGATTCCAATGGTAATACCGGTTACGTCGCCAGTTGGGTCGTCACTCCTTCTGAGAAAAATGAAGTCGTGAAAACAAGTGCCACCTCCCTTTCTGAAGCAACCATTGTTTTAGATGCCGGTCATGGCGGCAGCGATGTTGGCGCACTTTCAACTAAGTCTAAGTATGAAAAAGATTACACGTTAGCAACTGTCGATGCCATCGCTAAAAAATTAAAAGCAGCTGGGGCGAATGTCGTACTAACACGTTCAACCGATACTTTTGTCGATCTCGAACCGCGACCAGCTCTTGCCAATAAATTGAAGGCCGATGCCTTTATCAGTGTCCACTTTGATTCAAGCAGTAAAGCAAACGAGGCGTCAGGGACAACAACCTACTATTATTCAAGCAGTAAGGATATGAATCTTGCTAAAGCTATCAACAGTCAGACCAAGACACTGCCGCTTGCTAACCGTGGTATTGAATACGGTAATTATCAAGTTCTTCGCGACAACCAACGGCCAGCTGTTCTCTTAGAACTCGGCTACATTAACTCTGATAAAGACTTTAATTATATTAGTAGTGCTGATTATCAAAATAAAGTCGCTGATGCCGTCTATGCCGGTTTAACCGACTACTTTAAATAGCAAAAAAGGACCGCCAGATTAAATCTGGCGGTCCTTTTTACATAATGGGGGCAAATAAACGTGCTAAATCTTGCGACCAACGTTCTTGATTGCTTTGTTCTTGTATCCGCTGTTTCGTAAATGGCAAGCAATCTTTTAAATCAGCCGTAAAAGATTGCTCAAGTTCAGTTGCCAGTTGTGCATCATATAAAAAAGCAGTCGTTTCGAAATTCAATTTAAAACTACGAATATCCAAATTAGCCGTTCCAACTGCTGCTAGTTGCCCATCAACTAACATTACGCGTGATTTAAAGCCCGTTGACTCAGAAAAATAAATCTGACCACCCGCCTTCACAATCTGTCTAGCATAATATAAACTCGCATGATGAATTATTCTATGCTTTGCGCGTTTTGGCATCATGATCTTTACAGTAACCCCTGAATTGATGGCTAGTATTAACGCTGCTAATACAGAATCATCCGGGATAAAGTACGACGTCTGAATCCAAAGTCGCTTCTTAGCCGCAGCAATCATTTTCAAAAAACCTAACTTAATCTCATCGAGCTCACGATCTGGGCCACTTGATACCAGCTGCATGCTAGTCTGCCCATGTTCATCTGAATCCGGAAAATATTGCGGGCTATAATAAACCTTTTCCTGACGCGTAGTGGCATTCCAGTCCATAAAAAAACGTGCTTGAAACGATAATACCCCATCACCGGTAACTCGAATACGGGTATCGCGTGCAGGGCTACCGGCATGATGGTTATTTTGATTAAAATCGCCAAGATAGGCGGTATTGCCATCAATCACTGCCAATTGCCGATGATTACGGAAGTTAAACCGTAGATTGACAATTCGAAATCGGGAACTAAAAAACGGAACGACTTGCCCGCCAGCTGCTTCCAATGGCTTAAAAAATTGGCGGGATAAGTGTTGTGAACCAAACGCATCATACATCACCCGCACTTTTACCCCCCGCAAAGCTTTGTAGGCCAATAAATTAACAAGTTGGCGCCCATGTTCATTATCATAAAACGCATAGTACTCAAGGTGAATATGGTCTTGCGCCTGATTGATGTCTGTTAACAACCGTTGATATGCGGCTTTTAAATCCGTTAAAATCGTAACACAGTTCTCCTGGGTCACAACCGCCGTATTCGACACTAAAAAGAGATTGATTAAGCGCTGCGTTTCTGGCGATAGTATGTGTTGCTTCTGCGCTTGGCGTAGAGCTGCTTTTTGTGTGGTAACTAAAGCATCAAGCCCAAGCCGTTCTTGTGTTTTTAAATCGACCATATAATCTTCGGGTAATTTTTTTCCAAAAAAAAGATACAAAATAAAGCCAATAATCGGTAAAAAAATCAATACCAATAACCAAGCCCAGGTTGCTGCAATATCACGTTGTTGGCGAAATACGGTGATAACCGCCCCAATTGTATTTGCAATCCAGACCAATGCCATTCCCCAGATAATGATTGCCGTCATTCTTCATTCATCCTATTCTTGAAACCACTTTGCTTTTAATCTAGCTAGCGTCCCCTCTTTTTGCAAGGTCCGATAACGTTGGTTGATAAACCGCCGTAATTGTTTATCTTGCGGACGCATCCCAACAACAAATTGTTCTGCCGCAAAAGGACTGTCGACGGCTTGAAAATCGCTACCATTGTGACGGGCCTTTATTTCAAACTGCGCGTAGACTTCGTCAATTAACAGTCCCTTAATCCGATGCGCCTGTAAGTCAATAAATGCATTATTATAAGTATCATATAGGATTGGGGTGTGATTAGCAATTTTTTGCTGTAATCGTTTAGGATAACGCTCTAGTTGTTCCATACCAGATGAGCCCGTTTGAACCCCCAATGGTTGGTTGGTTAAATCAGTCATTCGATTGACCGGGTGTTTCTTGAGGGACACAATCATCTGGCGGTTCGTCAGATATGGGGTACTGAAGGCAACGCGTTTTGCTCGTTGCGCCGTTTTAGAATAACCACTCCAAATTAAATCAATCGTTTTATTGTTCAATTCCGTTTCCTTCATATCCCAATCAATGGACTGAAAATCAACCTGAATGCCACTCCCTTTAAAAATCGCCCGTGCCAAATCAACATCAAAGCCGGTTAATTGACCACTTTTCTCACGATAAGTCATTGGCACAAAACTGTCATCAATCCCCACGACTATTTTTTGGCGTTTTTGAATCGTTGCCCATTGATCAGCTTGCTTATGCTGTTGTGCGCACCCGGCTAAACTACTGATGGCTATCAATAAAGCCCCAACAAACGCTATTTTTTTAAGCTTCTTCATTTTGTTGAACCCCGTTTGGTTGTAATTCAAAGATTTGATCGGCAATCTGGTGTGCAAAATGAATATCATGCGTGACAACAATTTGCGTCATGCCCTGTCGTTTTAAATCTAAAATAAGTTGTGCGACACTCGCCACTAACGATGGATCAAGCGCGCTAGTTGGTTCATCATAACAAAGAATCTCCGGTTGCATCGCCAATGCACGGGCAATTGCGACCCGCTGCCGTTGACCACCTGATAGTTGGAACGGATAGGCAGTCGCCTGCGTACTTAATCCAAGTTGCCGTAATAATTCAACGCCATCAGCTTTAGCCTTTTTAGTGGCTTGTTTTTTAACCATAATGGGGGCCAACGTTACATTCTCAAGGACGGAGAGATGCGGAAATAACCGGAAATCTTGGAAGACCACCCCAATACGCGCCCCTTGTGCCCGATCACTAGGTTCGAAAGGTTGTCCGTCAATAATAAACCGGCCACTGTCAGGTTGATCAAGTCCACTCATTAACCGCAATAAAGTTGATTTACCAGCACCACTTGGTCCGACAATTGCTAGAATACTTCCCGATTCAACGGATAAACTTAAGTCATTCAGAATTTGCCGCCCTTTGAAGGATTGGTTGATATTTTCTAATTGAAACATGTTGCCGCCTCCTTAGCGATAATAACGGTAGTAGCGTTCTAAACGCCGTAATGCCCATGTACAAATGGCTGTTAATAATAAATAAATAATACCGACTAACAAAAGTGGTAAAAGATTAACATCGCGCGCACTCGCCACATTCCCAGCCCGCAATAAGTCACCGATGCCGATAACATACACTAATGATGAATCTTTAATCAAGTTGATGACTTCATTGCCTACAGACGGTAAGACAATTTTAATGGTTTGCGGCACGATGATTTTAGCAATTGTTTGCGGATAAGTTAACCCTAAGACCTCAGCTGCTTCAATCTGGCCATTATCAACGGCTTGAAAGCCCCCGCGAAAAATTTCGGCAAAATACGCTGCATAATTCAAAATAAAAGCGATTAACGCCGCATTGAAGCGATTAAAAACAATGCCGATGACCGGCAAACCATAAAACACAAAAATCAGTTGTAATAATAATGGTGTTCCCCGCATCAACCACACATATAAATTTAAGAGATAATGCAATGGTTTAAACTTAGCTAATAACCCTAAACTTAATAATAAGCCAAGTGGAATCGCCCCGATAATCGTTAAGCCAAAAACAGCCAATGTCATCTGCGCCCCACTGAATAATGCTGGTAAAATCGATAAACTATAGTCAATCATGACAGACTCCTCTCATTTGTCCAAAATAAAAAGCCCTCCTTGTGTTAAAAACACAAAGAGGGCGAAATTTCGCGGTGCCACCTCAAATTTTTGTTTGCCTCACAGCAAGCAACTCGGTTAGTTTTAGACCAATAAAAAAGTCCCCTGGATTACGCCAAGAGGACGAATTTATCGCGGTGCCACCTCAGTTTAATAAACTGCTCACGCAGCTTAAACTTATGTAGTTTCTAAAACTACAGCGATAACGGGCTAACGGATCATCTTTATTCGATAATCAAACTCCCGGTTGTGCCATTAATTCCAAGGACTGATTTCCACCACGCATCAGCTCTCTGAACCTTAAAAATTAATTTGGACCGTTCAACGTTTAATGTATTGTTATTCATTCTATTCAATATAGTATCAAAAGTCAATGATGAATGTTTATTGCTTACCAAAAAGACGGGCCCAGAAACCAACCTTGTGTTGTTTCAAGGTCATTAATGGGACAGTTTCTCCTAGTAAACGACGGGCAATATTCCGATATCCTTGACTTGCAAGGTTCTTCGGATCCATCACAATCGGTTCACCGGCATTTGATGTCTTAATAACCGCATCGTCATCAAAGATAATCCCTAATAATGAAATTGAAAGATGTTTGGTAATTTCATCAACATCCATCGTTTCGCCTTCGTTCATCATATGACGCCGAATACGATTAATTACTAAGCGTGGGGCAATCCGCATTTCTTCTTCCTCTAGCAAGCCAACAACTCGGTCTGCATCACTAACAGAAGAAATTTCAGGCGTTGCCACCACAATGGCACCGTCTGCGCCGGCAATCGCATTTTTGAAACCTGATTCAATCCCAGCAGGACAATCAAGAATCACGAAATCGAATTCTTCCTTTAATTCATTAACAATCGCTCTCACTTCGTCAGGTGTTAACGCCTCTTTATCCGCATTTTGAGCGGCTGGTAACAAGTAAAGTTTTTCATCAAAACGTTTATCTTTAATCAGTGCTTGGTGCAACTTAGCACGGCCTTGGGCGACATCCACGATATCATAGATAATTCGGTTACTCAGTCCTAAGACAACGTCCAAATTACGCAGACCAATGTCTAAATCCAATAAGCAAACTTTCTTATCTAAAAGCGCAAGCGCCGTCCCAATATTGGCGCTTGATGTTGTTTTACCAACGCCGCCTTTACCGGATGTAATAACCAAAGCTGTTCCCATTTTTATTGCTCCTTCATTTTACGATATAATTTAGGATTAATCTGTTTCAAATCCGTTAACTCACCGTAGTCGATAACATGTAAATCATTGATGAAACTTACACTCTGTGCCGTAAACAGTGTCTTCTTATGATTGAGAATTTCAACTGCATCAGCAATCCGTAACTGTAGCGCATGTGATAAATCACCTACGACAACCGCTTCTGCATTATCTGGAAAACCAGCATGCACAATCCCGGCGACTTCACCAAGCACGAAAATGCTACCGGTTGCTTTTAACGTTGTACCTTGATGTAAATTACCCATGAATAAAACATCGCCAACATAATTAACCTCTTGTCCACTTCGTAGAACATTGGGCTCAACGTGAATACTATTTTCACGTCGCTCAAGCTCGGCTTGTTCGATAGTCATGACTTCCGATTGAATACTTGTCACATTAAATTCGGGAAAATGCTCAAAGACGGTTGCCAGTGCTTGCTTTTGCGTATCATCCAACAAGCGTCGTCCAGTGGTCAGCTCCAGTTCAATCTGATCACTTCCCAACTGCGGTTGCTCTAAGCGAATCTTGTTTAATAATTCCGCCAGTGCAACTAATGCTTGATCAAAATCCGCACCCGCATCAATGTTTAATTCAAAACCTTCTTTGCGTCCTCGTAACGTGACTGCATCCATAGAAAAATCAAACCCCTTACCGTTCTGATTTTAATTTTAGCAATAAATATTTTAAAGGCAAATACAAAAAGACAAAATAGACCAAATTTAATGCAATTGTCGGTGCTAAAACATTACTAATAAATTCGATTGGTGTCGCTGTTGCATAACCAATCAACCGATTCATAATGTAAATTGCGCTCTCGAGTAATGTTAAACACAAAACATCGATTAAGCCAACAAAAAAAGCAGAATCGGGTAAATATTGTTTTAAATAACGAACTGTGTAGATAATGAGCGGCACTGCGAAAGTGTACATCCCAATCATCCCCGTATAATACAAATCATACAAAAGGCCAATCCCTGCTGCATACCATGTGAGTTGGCGTTCCTCTGGTAAAACAAAGGCTGTCACCACTAACACGAGCATAAATAGACGACTAATCAGCGTATGATCTGGTGTATATAGCCATTGTTCACACAAATGACTGATGGCCCCATCCAAATAAAACGCAACGAGCAAGTAGATTGGTAGTAGATAGCGCCGTTGTAATCGAGTCCCCCCCATGCTACTCACCTTCAATCGTTCGTTTGATGACAGTCACAACAGTTAAATTGTTTAAATCTGCAGCGGGCGTGACATAAACGGTTAACGCTAAGCCAAAATCATCTTTCTTAACGGTTGCCACTTTACCAAGGTACAAGCCTTTCGGTGTTAAACCGCCTAAACCAGATGTAACTACTTTGTCACCTTTTTCGATTGCCGCATCCGTCTTAATCTGGCCTAGTTTTAATTGTTTCCGATCAGCATTATAACCGGACATAATCCCATTAACTTGTTTACCGTCTTTAGTGTTCACCACAGCAGCAAACCCATTGCTACTTTGATCGGTACTTGAAACGAGTTCAACCTTAGAATTGGTCTTATTGACTTCAACGATCCGGCCAACAATCCCAGATTCAGACATAACGGGCATATCCTTCTTAAGCCCTGCTAGGGTCCCTTTATTGATGACCAACGCATTTTGCCAATTGTCCGGATTCCGAGACAAAACAGACGCGTTAACAGTTGTATAATCCGTCAAAGTGCCTTTTAAGCCGAGTTCCTTTTTCAAACTTGCATTTTCTTCTTTGAGGGTTTGCGTTTGAACCTTTGTTTGAGCTAAATCATCAAGTTGTGCTTTAAGTTCTTTGTTTTCTTGATACGTGTTAATCAAGTCTGTTAAGGCATCAACTCCCCGACCAATCCCATTGACCGGTACGCTAACGACTTGATTGGTGATTCCCGATACATCATTGCCAAACTGGCGGACGAAACTCGGACTCTTTTTGTTATTACGTAAACCAACTGACATCGCAATGAAGCCCATGCAGACGATTAACATAATTAATAGCACAATTAACTTCTTATTTGAAAAAAACTTTTGCATGGTTTCTTCGCCACCATCCATCCTTAATATCGTAAAGATGGGACAAAAACCGGTAATCAGTAGTCCTTCCTATAGCAATCGATTCGCAACCCGAATCTGCCAATAATTAGGCGCTACGTCAACGCTGACCGCTTCTTGTCCCATTTCTACTGAACGATTAATTTTTCTTCATAACATCGATATTCTTTAATGATTCGCCAGTTCCGACTGCTACACAGTCTAATGGATCTTGCGCGATAAAGACCGGCACTTTAGTAGCATCTGAAATCACTTCTGGTAAATGTTTCAATAACGCGCCACCACCAGTCAAGACAATGCCGTGATCAATTACGTCAGCTGCAATTTCTGGTGATGTTTCTTCAAGCGTTTCTTTGATCGCTTCAATAATGGCTGTCACCACTTCTTTAATGGCTTCAGCAATATCAGTAGCTTGAATATCCACTGTCTTAGGTAAACCAGTCACTAAATCGCGACCACGAATACTCATCGCTTCAATTTCCTTAGCGCGTTCTGGTGATGCCGAAGCAATCTGGAATTTGATTTGTTCAGCCGTTCTTTCACCAATCAACAAGTTATTGTTTTGTCGGATGTAAGAAATGATGGCGTCATCGATTTTATCGCCAGCCATTCGAATTGAACGACTTGAAACAATGCCACCTAATGAGATTGTGGCAACATCTGTTGTCCCACCACCGATATCAACAACCATGCTACCAGTTGGATCCATAACCGGAAGCCCAGCACCAATTGCTGCTGCAAATGGTTCTTCAATAACGTACGCATCACGAGCTCCTGCTACCTTAGTAGCATCGATGACGGCCCGTTTTTCAACTTCAGTCACACCACTTGGTACGCAAACCATTACAAATGGCTTGCTCGATGAGCGACCTAATGATTTTTCGATAAAATATTTAAGCATAGCAGCAGTTGTATCATAATCTGCAATCACGCCGTCTTTCATTGGGCGAATTGCCACAATACTACCAGGTGTCCGGCCGATCATGTCGCGGGCTTCTGAGCCAACAGCAATCACTTCACCAGTTTGTGTATTTTTAGCGACAACGGAGGGCTCTCTTAAGACAATGTCTTTACCGTCCATGTATACGAGTGTGTTTGCGGTACCTAAGTCAATACCGATATTTCTAGTCCCTAATCCGAACACGATTTTTCTCTCCTTCAGTTACCAAACGTTTTTATAGTCATTGGCATTATATCATAATTTTACGTAATAAAAAACGCAATGTAACTACTATGTTAACGGATTTTCAGAAAATTTGATAGGTCTCGCCTAAAATTAACAGATTCTTAAAGAAAAAGCTTTTTTTACTCCACTAAATAGCCCTCTTCGCGCAAACTGAGATACTGCTGACTTCCTATAATTAAATGGTCTAGACATGTAATGCCCATCAGTTCACCACAAGCGACAATCCGTTTGGTGAAAGCAATATCTTGGGTTGACGGTGTTAGCTGACCACTTGGGTGATTATGCACTAGAATGAATTTTGCTGCAGAATAGCGCACAGCTAATTTAAATACTTCCCGTGGATGCGCGACTGAACTATTGAGGGTGCCAACATAAATCTGTTTCATCTGAATGATTTGATTTTTGACGTCTAAAAAAACGGCTAACAATTGCTCCTGTGTTTCACCTGCTAAAGTTTCAATCATGCGCCGTCCGACCATCTGACTCGATGCCACGACACCAAATCGAAGCGTTCGTTGGACTTGTAAGCGGTGACTCAATTCACAAATGGCTTGTATTTCAATGGCTTTAACAGGCCCAATTCCCGCTAAAGCTTTCAATTGCGATAAGCTTGCTTGTTCTAAATCCCGAAAGTCTGGATAACACGCTAATAATTTACGTGCTACTTCGTCAACGGATAGTTGGCGATTACCAGAGCGCAAAATTACGATTGCCAATTGCTCGTTCGATAAACTTGCGGCGCCATAGCGCATTAATTGCTCTCTTGGTTGTAATTCTCTCATATTGCTCGTCATTGTTTGCCTCCCACAAAAAAAGACGCATTGTCCGCCTTTTTTGGTTTAACTAACAATACGTTAATTAACGAGCTATTTTTCTAAATACGGAATCACTTGAGCCAAGTCATCAACGATTGCCAGTGTTTGTTGGTTGGTCATTGCAGTTGGGGCAATTAAATCCGGGACCATAATCACCGGAATATCAGCTTTGCTAGCGGCCATCACACCATTTGGCGAGTCTTCTAATACTAAGGCACTTGATGCTGGTAAGGCTAATTTATCCAACGCTTTTAAAAAAATTTCAGGATCTGGTTTGCCATGAGTCACTTCATCACCCGAAACAATTTGATTAAACCGTGATTGTAGGCCGGTACTCTGCATAAAATCATCAACCATGTGCCTGAAATTGCTCGACGCAATTACCCGACTAATCCCCCGATTATCACAGTAATCTAATAAATCAACTAACCCTGGTTTAATCGCCACCCCATCAGTTTCAACTACGGTTGCCACATTACTGTAAGAGCGATTGATAAACTCAGCCGCAGCCGTTTCCGAACCCAATTTTTCTTTGAAATAATGCCGTAAATACGTATCGGTGGTGCCTAAAATGGCTTGATGGTCTTCAGGCGTAAAATCAAAGCCCATTTCTTTAGCGGCCCGAATATTGGCTTGATAATAAATTTTTTCCGAGTCAATCAATAGACCATCCATATCAAAAATAATTCCTTTAGTTGTCATTGCTTATTCCCCCTTAAAATATTGGCGAATCGTACTAATTAAATATAGTGACCCCGTTACCAGTAATACATCATCCGCTGACACGTCCGCTAACAACTTGGTTAATGCCATTGGCCAATCGGGCTCAAACAAAAGCGTATCGTCAACGGCTGCATATTGGGTGGCTGTTGCCGCACGTGGATTATCAGGAACCGTGGTCAGCATCATCCGAGTCGCAATTTTTTTGAGTGCGGGTAACATTTGAGCCAGATTTTTATCACCAAGCGCCCCAAATAAGAGATAAATATCACGATTTTTAAATTGATGTCGTGTCGTTTGAACTAATTGCGCCACGCCTTCTGGATTGTGCGCACCATCCAGAATAATTAGCGGCTCATCGTTGATTTTTTCAAATCGACCAGGCCAGTTGACCCGTCTTAAGCCGTTTTTGATATCACGAACCGCTAATTTTTGTTGCGTCAATTGTAAGTAACACCAAAATACCTGCAGGGCAACTGCGGCGTTTTCAATCTGATAATCCCCCATTAGCGGAATCTGTAATTGTTTATACGTTACCGTATCATTTTGGAAAGTTAGTTGTTGGCCCCAAGTCGCTAACGTTTTGATTGCAGTAGTTGAAAAATCCCGGCCGCTAATTGCTAACGCACTGTTCAATCGGTTTGCCGTTTCTTCAACCACTGCTAGTGCCTCTTTGGGTAATTGCCCAACCACGACTGGTTGCTTGGCCTTAATAATCCCAGCTTTTTGAGTTGCAATTTCTGCCAATGTCTTACCTAATAACGCCTGATGATCCAGGCCAATCGACGTAATGACTGATATCAGCGGTGTCAACACATTTGTCGAGTCATAAAGGCCGCCAATCCCGACTTCCACAACGGCGACATCGACCTTCTGTTGTTTAAAGTACAAAAACATCATTGCCGTGATACATTCAAACTCAGTCACTTCAAATTCGGCGTCAGTTGTTTGTATCTGAGCGATCGCTGCTTGAATTTGTTGTGTAACAACAACTAAATCGGCATCACTGATTGGGCTCTGATTGATGGCAATCCGCTCGTTGAACCGCATGATAAACGGCGACGTATAGCGGCCGACTTTTAAGCCTAATTCTTCAATCAAACAACTGACCATTTTGACAACGGATCCCTTACCGTTAGTACCAGTCACATGAATGAATTGTTGGTTTTCTTGTGGGTTACCAAGGCCTGCCAACAATTGCGTCATCCGGTTAAGATTCGCCTCTTTATGTAATCTAGGCCGGGAATGAATATACGCTAAAGCTGTTTCATAATCTGTCACTAACATCGTCAATCTCCTTTAACAAACTGTTTCCATTCTAGCATAGAATACACACAATTCGGTGCTTAAAAACTGGCAGCACTCAAAAAGGCCACCTTAGTTTTTAAGGTGGCCTTAACGTGTATTCAAACCGTGTGCACTTATACTTCTTTTAATTCTGCAATTCGTTTTTCAACTGATTGGTATTGTTGTTCATAATCAGCTTGTTTGTCACGTTCTTCTTGGACCACTTTTTCCGGTGCGTGGTCTGTGAAGCCCTTGTTTGATAACTTACCCTTAGCGCGTTTAATTTCACCATCTAACCGTTTTAATTCGCCTTCCAACCGAGTGATTTCTTCATCTAAGTCGAGCAGCTCAGCTAGTGGCACATAAACTTCTGCGCCACTGATAATAGCTGTCTTGGCTAGCGTTGGAGCTGTTAAGTCTTCCGCAATTTCAAGTGACTTAGGGTGTACGAAGCGTTCAATGAAGTCTTGGTTTTGTTTGAAAATCGTCATTAATGGCGCATCTTGAATATTAACCAGCACATCAATTGGTTTGCTCAATGGGGCATTAGCTTCGGAACGAATATTTCGGACACTTCTAATTAAGTCGATTAACGCGTTCATCTGCGTTGTTGCTTCTGGGTTATCGAGTTCAGCGTGAACTTCTGGATATGCCGCATTAACGATTGAATCACCATCATGTGGCATACTTTGCCAGATTTCTTCCGTTACAAAAGGCATTACTGGGTGTAATAGCCGCAATGTTTGGTCTAAAACGTAAGCTAAGTGATAGCGTTTATTGGCAATTGCTGTTTGATCGTCACCATAAAGGACTTCCTTGGCCATTTCGATATACCAGTCACAGAAATCGTTCCAGATAAAGTTGTACAATGTCCGGCCAGCTTCACCAAATTCGAAACTTTCATAAAGCCGTGTAACATCAGCCACCGTCTGATTCAATTGACTTAAAATCCATTTATCCGTTAAATCAAGGTTAGCGGCATCCGGCATCTTAGTTGGAGCTGGCGTGTCTTCAAGATTCATAATGACAAAGCGACTCGCATTCCAAATTTTATTGATAAAGTTCCAAGCAGCGTCCATCTTCGTATAGCTGAAACGAACATCTTGGCCAGGTGTTGAGCCACTTGTTAGGAACCAACGCAATGCATCGGCCCCATATTTTTCAATCACTGCCATTGGATCGATCCCATTACCAAGTGATTTGCTCATCTTGCGACCTTGTTCATCACGGATTAAACCATGAATGAGGACGTGCTCGAAGGGGCGTTGTCCCGTAAATTCAAGACTTTGGAAAATCATCCGTGACACCCAGAAAAAGATGATATCGTAGCCAGTGACCAACGTATTTGTTGGGAAATACCGTTTAAAATCAGGCGCTTCTGTGTTCGGCCAACCCATTGTTGAAAATGGCCATAATGCACTACTAAACCATGTATCTAGCACATCAGCATCTTGCGTCCAGTTTTCGATATCTTTTGGTGCTTCTTCGCCAACATACATTTCACCAGTTTGTTTATGGTACCAAGCTGGGATCTGGTGTCCCCACCATAATTGACGTGAAATAACCCAATCATGAACGTTTTCCATCCATTGGGTAAAGGTGTTTTCGAAACGTTCTGGCACGAAATTCACCTTTTGATCAGTTGCTTGATTCTGCAAAGCCATTTCAGCAAGGGGCTTCATTTTTACAAACCATTGGGTTGAAAGTCGGGCTTCCACTTGGACACCAGTTCGTTCTGAATGACCAACACTATGCGTCATTGGAACAACTTTGATTAAGAAACCTTGTTCCTTCAGATCAGCAACAATGGCTTTGCGCGCTTCAAAACGATCCATTCCGTTATACTTGCCAGCACTTTCGTTCATGCTTGCATCTTCATTCATCACATTGATACGTGGTAAGTCATGCCGATTACCAACTTCAAAATCGTTAGGGTCATGGGCTGGCGTAATCTTCAACGCCCCGGTTCCGAAATCTTTATCAACATAGTAATCAGCGATAATTGGAATTTCCCGGTTCATTAATGGTAACGTCACGGTCTTACCCACTAGGTCAGCGTAACGTTCATCATCTGGATGAACAGCAATCGCGGTATCCCCTGGCAATGTTTCCGGACGCGTTGTCGCAATTTCAATACTTCCAGAACCGTCTGTCAATGGATAACTTATATGATAGAAGGCCCCTTCATCATCTTGATGCAACACTTCAATGTCTGATAATGCAGTCCGTGCTTTTGGATCCCAGTTAATGATATATTCTCCACGATAAATTAGGCCCTTGTTGTACAAGTTAACAAAAACCTTGCGAACTGCGGCTGACAAGCCATCATCCAACGTGAACCGTTCACGTGAATAATCAAGTGATAAGCCCATCTTAGCCCATTGTGCGTGAATGGTTGCGGCATATTCATCTTTCCAGTCCCAGACTTGTTCAATGAATTTTTCACGGCCTAAATCATAACGTGAAATTCCCTGTTCAGCTAATTTAGCTTCCACTTTAGCTTGTGTTGCAATGCCCGCATGATCCATCCCTGGCAACCAGAGCACATCATACCCTTGCATCCGTTTTTGCCGAATTAACATATCTTGTAAAGTAGTATCCCAAGCATGACCTAAATGTAGTTTTCCCGTTACATTTGGCGGTGGAATAACGATTGAATAGGGTTTAACATCTGGATTAGCGTTGGGCTTGAACAAACCAGCATCTAACCAATCTTGATAGCGCCCAGCTTCAACTTGGTTGGGATCATATTTGGTTGACATCTCTTTGTGAGCAGTCATCTTCTTCACTCCTTTAAAATATTGCGTTTAATGGCAAACAAAAAAGCATTCCTCACAATAGGACGAATGCTTTTCGCGGTACCACCTAAATTAGGACTAGCCTAGTCCCCAACTCATGATTTGTTAACGAACGAAATTGTCCGGTTAGCCCTACTTAATTTCAGGTTAACAGCTCACAAGCTACCGATTAATTGGTCATTGAAAGATGTCTCAGCCATGCATCTTCTCTCTAAACTAGCCCATCTTAATCGCTCTTGTTCAACGCGTTGTTAATAGTTTAGCTGAGTGAACGCCAAAGGTCAAGCACCACTGGTCTTCATTTTGAAAATAAACCGTTATTCCGATTGATTAAAACTATTTTCGCCCAAAAACCTGGCATAATAATTTATTATGTCGAGTTTGGCAGTGCTTATAATAATTCAGCAATAATTTCTTCGTCTTGATTTAAGAATTGATCGCCAGCTTTAATTTCCGTAACTTTAATCCCAGCAAGAGAGCGTTCAATTAATGCCTCGACATCAATGCGTTGTTCATAAAAACGGGTCTTCTCTAAGTTAGGCCGCGTCTTAGGGGCCGGTGGGGCAAAAATTGTACAACAATCTTCGAATGGCATGATGGATAATTCATACGTATCAATATCTTTGGCAATTTCAATGATTTCATTTTTATCCATTGTCGCCACAGGCCGCACGATTGGCGTGGTGGTGACATCGTTGATGGCCATCATACTTTCAAGTGTCTGTGAGGCGACTTGACCGACTGATTCCCCATTAAAAATAGCTAATCCTTGGCGTTTAGCGCGAATGCGATCCGTTAAGCGCAACATCATCCGGCGTTGAATCGTCATTAAATAACCTTCCGGTACGGAATGCTTCACTTCTTCTTGAATTTCCGTGAATGGCACTTCGATAAACTTAATCCCGCCAACGTATGGTACGAGTTTCGCCGTTAATTCTTTGGCCTTATTCAAGGCGTTATCGCTTGTGTATGGCGGACTAAAGAAATGTACCATTTCAATATCGACACCGCGTTTAAGCGTTAAGTAACCGGCCACTGGTGAATCAATCCCGCCAGACAACATCAACATCCCTTTACCGGCAGAACCGACTGGTAAGCCACCAGCGCCTTGAATCACTTGGTTGGTTAAGTAAATCGCATCTTGACGAATTTCAACGCGCAATGTAATATCTGGATTTTTCATCTGAACTTCTAATTCCGGGAGGTTATCTGATAAGTAACCACCCAACTCACGGTTCATATCATTCGTGTCTAAGAAGAATTTATGATCGGAACGCCGTGTGTAGACTTTAAAGGTCATGCCAGGTTTACCGATTTCTTTCATCATGGCAAGTGCCGTTTCCTTAACAGAGTCGAGGTCGCGATCAACTTGGATACTTGGTGAGAAGTTTTGAATGCCGAAGACGTGCCGAAGACGTTCAATAACCCCTTCTGCATCATCGCCATTTAAAACGATATGCATTCGGTCCCGTTTAGGGTGAATCCGGAGTTGTTGATATTCGTGAAGCGCTTTTGTGACATTTCCATTTAATCGACCGATAAAATCCTTCCGGTTTTTACCCTTTGTCGAAAGCTCGCCGTAGCGAACCATAATTTCAGTGTATTGCATGCCTATCTCCTTTTAGATGGTAGTTTATGAATTAATTTTTTTAAAGCGCTCATTGATCTGATCAAACGCTTTGATGAATGCGTCCGCTTCTTCCAGTGTATTGTATTCATCGAGGGAGATCCGGATCGCACTCGTCGCTACTTTTTCCTTGACGTGCATCGCCTTTAAAGTACTAGATTCAGTCCCTTTTTTAGACGAACAAGCACTAGTCGTTGAAATGTAGATTTGGTGTTCTTCAAAAGCATGAACCGTTGTTTCACCCCGCACACCTTTAATCGCGAAGCACAAGATATGCGGCGCAAAATCAGGCGTCAGTTGTGAAAACATAACGGTTTTATCAGATTGACTGATATGCTTAAAAAGCCGTTCTCGGATGGCTGCTTGCCGTTGTACTTTTTCGGCTTCATCGGTCAACAACAAACGCAATGCTTTGGCCATTGCCGCGATAGCAGGGACATTTTCTGTTCCAGAACGTAAATCATGCTCTTGACCACCACCGGTTAAAAGCGGTGCTAAATGCCGCCCACGTTTCTTATATAAAATCCCAGTCCCCCGTGGGCCATGGAATTTATGCCCAGATAAGGTCACAAAATCAACGCGTTCGTTAAAAATCGCACTTTGGATGCCTTTACCAATCCCTTGAACTGCATCAACATGAAAATGGATATTCGGATAATCCTTTAAAATGTCAGCTACGGCTGCCAGTGGTTGGCACGTACCAATTTCGTTATTAATTGCCATGATAGAAACTAAAATAGTATCGGGACGCAATGCCGCTTTCAAGTCAGCAGGATCAATGCGGCCAAATTGATCAACGGGAAGATAAGTTACATCAAAGCCTAACTTTTCCAGTTGTTGCATGGTTTTAATAACGGCTGGATGTTCAACTGACGTGGTAATTAAGTGTTTCCCAAACGCTCGTTTTTCAATTGCCGTCCCTTTTAAGACCCAGTTATCACCTTCCGTTCCACCGCTGGTAAAGAAGATTTCATCGTGATTTACGCCTAATAGATCCGCAATTTGTTGGCGTGATTGTTCGAGAATGTGGAAGGCTTTTTCCCCAATTGCATGTAAGCTAGAGGGATTGCCGAAGAATTGTTCACTAACCGCCTGGTAGGTCTGAAGTGCACCGGGGGCAATCTTAGTGGTGGCACTATTGTCAAAATAAATCATATCGATCCTTCTTACTAAAAATTAGTGTTTTAACGTTGTACATTATAGCAAATTGGTTATTAAAGACAACCAATTAATCTTTAACAAAACAAATCCGAGACAAAATGCGTCTTGTCTCGGACTCGTGAGCATCTAAATAACTAGTTCGTTGCATCTGGCTTTTGGTCGTAATAGGCCTTTTCAACTTGTGTATAAGCTCCTGGATCGACCTTTTCAAGCGCCGTTGCCAATAAATCAACAGCTTTAGCATAATCATATTCTTGATTAAAAATGGTTTGGGCGGTCACACAAGCTTCTTGAATAGCGGGAAAGTCCGCACGATAGCGGTTGGCGTATTGTAATAACTGTTCCGTAATCATAGCGCTGTCGATTAAGGTATCAGTCTTAGCCTTCAACTTATCTAAATCCTCTTGAACAAGAATCAATTGCTTGGCGATATCGTCTAAATTAATCTTAATTTGATTTAAATCATGGTCGAGTTTTTGAATTTCATCAGAAACGACGAAGAAAAAGTCCAAATATTGTTGTTGTAAGCCAGGTAAGTTAACCTTTTCAACTGCCCGCTTCAAGTTACGTAGTTCAAGTTCAAACTGACGCAAATTTTCATTGGCGACCACTTCGCCTTGATGCAAGCTGGCAACTTGATCATGAATCGCTTGTTGTTTTTCCTCGATGGCAGTTAGCCGCTCGTCAATCCCCTTCAAATCTTCCGCAATCGCCGTGTAAACTGCTTCATGATTAGCAATCTTTGCTTGGTGACCTTCAACTAATGCCTGTTCTTCACTGATTTGTTTTTGCAATTGTTTAGCAATTGCTAACTCATCATGCGTGAGTGCATAACTCTGATTGAGATGATCCAGTTCTAATAATAACTCATGATTCTGACGCTCAGCATGTTGCACAAATGTCGCGCTTGTTGGCAGCTGTGTTGCGACCACTTTTTTGGCAGTCATCTCTGCTTCCAATTGATCGTATAAGCGATCAATCCCACGTGCAATTTCATCGTTATTGGCTTCAACAGAGTCAATGGCCAAATCACTTAACAAGTTAGTACTTTTGTCAAGCTGGTCCATCAACTGTTGTTGTTTAACTTCAATCTGCCGATCATCAAATTGATAATGTTCGCTTAACATTTGGTGATAAGTATCATTAATTTCAACTAGTTGTTCTGGAAACTCGTTCGCCAATTCATTATAGCGCTTTGGGATACGTTCCATCTGGTCTTCTAATTGCGCAGTTTCAGTCATTAATTTCTGCAAGATGGCCTTGGCGCCTAAATGATCGCCAGCCGTTGTTAACTCGTTGGCCTTATCAAAATCTACCTCTAAGCGCCCTAGCGTTGCTTCCAGCGCATCTAATGCAGGCCCAAACGAAAAGCTCTTGGTTAACAAACGTTTGCGTAACTGTTGATATTGTTCACGTAAACGTTGGATTTTTTGCCGCGTATCAGCTTCATTGGCAAGTAGATTTTCTAAAGCATCCTGAACGTCCAATAAGTCTTGATCGGTTTCCGTCAAATAGGCCCGCAATTGTTTGAGAATCCGCGCAACTTGAATAAATTGGTATTTGCCATTGGCCGTTTCTGCATCAAAAAGATAGCCTTCAATCGTGCTGAAGTTATGGTTGGTAAGCTGTTCATATTGTTTTTCCCAACGCTCAAAGTTTTGTAAACTTTCGCCCGTTAAATGTAACGACCGTAACTTCGTTAAGCGTTCCGGAATCGGCAACGCCATTAAGTCGCCTTTATGGGCTTCTAGTTGTTTAATTTGTTTGGTAAAATAACGTTGGTAAAAAACAACACTTAAGTAGCCAATCAGTGCGACGACTACGATTCCAATGAGAATGTAAAACATTCAAAGACACACCCTTTTACAATTTAAATCAGATTTGTTAGTCCGTTCATCCACTTCAATTCATTAAACTATGTTTGATTATAGCATGAATAAGATAACGGTTCAGCAATAATTAGCGATAAACTTTCGAAAAGCCGCAATTTTAATCTGAATTTGCTTGACGTTGCCACACGCCGTACGCTATACTAGCCATTGTGTAAAATAATGCAGCAGTAAACGGTAAAGCCGTCAACAGTTCACTTGCCCAGCGTTTTGGTTCAATTGCGTAACCTCGCGGCTGCAAAGGTGAAGATTGTTAATAAGTGAACTGAACGATTACTAAGTTTACATCGGATTATTTTACTCCAAAACATTTATTGGAGGATTTTTTTATGTCACGTTATACAGGTCCAAAGTGGAAACTTTCACGTCGTTTAGGAATTTCATTATCAGGCACAGGTAAAGAACTTGCTCGTCGCCCTTATGCTCCAGGCCAACACGGTAACGACCGTCGCGGTAAGATTTCAGAATATGGTATGCAATTAAGCGAAAAGCAAAAACTTCGTTTAATGTATGGTTTAACAGAACGCCAATTCCGGAACTTATTTGCTCGCGCTGGTAAAATCCGCGAAGGCAAGCATGGTGTTAACTTGATGATCTTACTAGAACAACGTTTAGACAACATTGTTTATCGTTTAGGTTTGGCAAGCACACGTGCGCAAGCTCGTCAATTAGTTAACCATGGTCACGTAACAGTTGATGGTCAACGTGTTGATATTCCTTCATACGAAGTAAAACCTGGTCAAGAAATTTCAATCCGTGAAAAATCTAAGAACCTTGTAATCATTAAAGATGCCATCGAAGGTACAGTTGGTCGTCCTTCATTCGTTAGCTTCGATGCTGACACAATGAAGGGTTCACTTGTTCGTTTACCAGAACGTTCAGAATTAGAACCAGAAATCGATGAAGCCTTAATCGTTGAATTCTACAACAGATAAGCAGTTATCTGTTCAATTAAAAGAGTCAGACTTAGGTCTGGCTCTTTTTTTGTATTATTAAAGGCGTGTCGCTAGCTTGCAGACACGCCTAATTTGATTTAGTGAGCTTGTACCAATTCATATAACGCAACCATCTTCATCAAAGTCGTTTGAATATCTGCCATGAGTTCTTCTGGTTGGTCAAACAAAGGATTATCTTTCAGATAGACTTTCCCAAGGAGCCACTCCCCTTTTTTGGTCTTAGCAAACTTGTCTTGAAGCAGTTTTAAGTTATCAGATGACATTGGAAATTTTTGTTTCGCCATATGATCGTAACTTAAGTCATAATCGGCAAAATTATTTAAGAGCATTGGGGATTGACTTGCTAATAGTGGTGCATAATCCGTCTTGTTTGGCATCTCTGCCATTAAGGCAAACCAAACAAAAATCCGGTCATCCCAAAAACCAACTTCAAAATGCGGCAGCATCTTGTACCCGCGAGAACTTTCGCTAAGGGCCATCCAAGTATTCATCGGCGGATTCTTAAAACGGCGTAAATGTTTTGCAATATGCACTGTAAATTCGCGCTTAGTAGTTGCTAATAGTTCACTTTGTAAGTGGGCACCAAAGGCTTCAAACTGCGGGTCAAGTTGCGTATAAATCTTATCTAACCGTCCTTTTAAGGTTGGGTCATCGAAAATATCAAAATCAGCACGTGTAAACATCTTTTTTCCTCCAACATGTTATACTTAGGTTTAGTTCTAATATAGCACATTTCAGAAATGAGGCGACTACTATGTCAGATAACGATCAATTACAGCAACACTTAGATAGTGCCATCCATGGTGCACCGCAAACCAATCCCGATGAACGCCGCCAATACCTTGGCTCATTACGTGAACGCGTCTTTTTAGGCATCACCAACCAAGAACTTGCCACTGCGCAAGCAAAATTCGAGGCCCATCTTACGGATTACAAACCCTATTCCGTCTTATTAAATGGTAAAAATCCGGTTGCCACCAATTATTTAGCAGCCCTCTCAGAACATGCCATTCCATTTACGCTCGTTAATAATGAGACGGCAAAAACTGAACCTGAGGCATTCGGCTTATTGGTGGTTGCCAAAGATGCGATTAACCACGAAATGATTACGCTCGATGCACGATATCCTGATTCCAAAACAACAACGCAAGATGCATCGCACCAAAAAGGTGGCTTCTTAAAACATCTTTTTGATTAACCTTTAAAAAGGCCCGCACAATTTAACTTGTACGGGCCTTTTTTAGGATTGCTTTAGTCGGTTTAAAGCGCTAATTCTGGGAAAAGTAATTGCAAGACGTTCATTGAAACACGGCGCGCCTGCCCCATCATTGGGAAAAGATGCATTAACATTGCTGGATTATAATTTGCCTCTAGCACCACCGCCATTTCAGGATGTTGGGGATCATACGGTTGATACAAATTCGGCACAATGATGTCGATGCCGGTGATATTGAGGTTCAAAATAGCGGCTGCTTGTTCGGCAATTGCGAAATAACTTTGATCCATGTCATCAGTCACATCGACTGAATCGCCTCCATTAGAGATATTCGAATTTTGCAACAAGAAAACCTGTGAACCGCGAGCCGGAATATCTTCAGGACGATAGCCTTGTTGTTTCAACATGAGTTGTTCACGTTCGCCTAATTGGATATTTTGCAATGGTGTCAAATGCGCTTCACCACGTGCTGGATTGGCGTTTTTCTTAGCAACAAGTTGAGCAATTGTTGAATGCCCATCACCTACAACATTGGCAGGAATTCGTTCTAAAACAGCCTGGACCTTATGATTCATCACTAAAAAGCGGTATTCAGAACCCGCAATAAATTCTTCAACTAAAACCTGCTGATCGTATTTTTGTGCTAGCTTAAAAGCAGCGATAAAGTCCGCTTCGCTCGGACGAGTTAAGAATGTGGTAATGCCGGCGCCCATATTGCTGTGTTTAGGTTTAATGACAATTGCCCGCTGACCAAACGCCGCTTGATAATCTGCAACTGCCGTTTCTAAATCGGTATATTCAGCACCAGCTGGCACACGCATCCCATGACTTGCTAATAAAATTTTAGTTACGACTTTATTGTCGACTAACGGTCCACTGATGAGCCGGTCTAAACTCGTTATATTCCCATTTTTGACTAATTCATGGTGTTGTTGGTGGGTCAGCTCAATAAATTGTTCATCGCGATCCAAAACGGCCACGTGCAAGCCCTTTTGCAGCGCATCAAACATCAGCATTTGCGTTGATAATTCCATATCTGTGTAACCCTGTAATTGATAAGGGATTTCTGTCAACTCCCGTTTAAACTGTTTAGCCTGTTTGAGAGCAAATGACTTTAGTGAACCCTCTTCAATCGCTTCTGTTAATCGATAACTCAAGGTTTGTTGATAATCTTGAACACGGTCGTTCATCACTGTCCAAGCTTGTTTGAAGCGCTCATCTAAATGATAATCCGTAATGAATTGGGCTAAATCAGCCATGACAGCTTTTAATTGTACTTGGAGCTGTGATGGTTGCATCGGATTCTCTAATGCTACTGCGTTGTTTAACTGACGACCAATCTGAATCTGACTCGCTAAGTCGCCGGTCAATTTTGGTAAGGACAATAAATATATAAAGAATAAGTGCAAAAAGTCGAGCTGTTGCTGGTCAATGCCGGTTGCCGTGTAAGGGTTAATATCAAACCCACGAAATTCTAAATAATCAACACCAGTTGCTAACATCTGATCTAATGAGTGACTTCGTAACCGGACGGTCCCATAAAATTCACGTTCCGAAATCAAGTCGCCCTTAGCAATTGCCTGACGCATCGAATCAACGTATGCTGCGACCGAATCAAAATGAATTAATAATTGCTTATTACTATAACCGAATAATTCACTCGACCGTAAGCTCCGTACTGGGTGTTCTGGTAATTGGGTCATATCCGCTAAAAAGCCGTCTTCAGCAATCGGGCTTGCCCCAAAGAGATACGTTAAGACATAGTGATAACGCACGTAATTTTGTGCAATTTGGATGTACAAGGCATCGCTAAAATCTTTTAAATTTACGTAGTAATCGTGATAATATTCATCAAATAAACGCACCATTAACGTCGGTGATAGACTAAAATTATAATGAATACCAGAGACCATCTGTAACCGTCGGCCATAACGCTTGGTTAAATAGTCACGATAGGCTTTTACCGCTGGTGTGTATTCTGAAATTGGGATGGTTAATTCATCATCTGGTAACATTGGTGGCATACTGAGGGGCCAAATGTATTCCGAAGCGGCCATGCTTGATTGCAATACTTGTTCGAGCGCTAATAATTGTTGCTGAACATCGGTGGTCTGTTCGAAGGTATCCGTAACCAATTCTGTTTGCATCTCGGCAAAATCAGTCGCAATATATGGGTGAAACGTTCGCGACCCTAAATTACTAGGGTGCGGCTGTTGACTCAATGCGCCCAGTTCAGTTACTCGGTGCCCTTCTTTTTCGACGCCAAAAGCCCCTTGATTCAACAAAGGGGTCAGGCGTAGTTTTTTAATGTTTTCAAATAATTGATTAGGCATTTTGAAACCTCTTCTTAATTCAGTCTTATACACTTCTCATTATACACATCCCCAAAATCATTTAAAACGATAATTACTGGTAATTTGCACACCATGTTATACTAAAAGCAATCTAAACATTAAAGGATGAACGCTATGCAACAACCTCTCGCATTTCGCATGCGTCCGACTAACATCGATGAAGTTGTCGGTCAAACGCACTTAGTGGGCCCGCAAAAAATCATTCGCCGAATGGTCGATGCAAAGCTCCTCTCATCAATGATTCTATACGGACCACCTGGCACTGGCAAAACTAGTATCGCCAGTGCCATTGCCGGTAGTACCCAATATGCTTTTCGAATGCTGAATGCCGCCACTGATAGTAAAAAAGACTTACAGATTGTCGCTGAAGAAGCTAAAATGAGCGGTACCGTGATCTTACTTCTCGATGAAATTCATCGCTTGGATAAAACCAAGCAGGATTTTCTCTTGCCGCATCTAGAAAGTGGCCGCATTATTTTGATTGGTGCGACCACCGAAAATCCATACATCAGTATCAACCCTGCCATTCGAAGCCGGGCCCAAATTTTTGAAGTCAAACCCCTCACTGAAGCCGATATCCATGTCGCCATTCATCGGGCGCTAACCGATAAAGAAAAAGGCTTAGGGGCATTAGCCATTAATCTTGATGAACTGGCTGAACAATACCTTGCCCGCGTCACAAATGGTGATTTGCGTAGTGCCTTAAACGCGCTCGAACTGGCTGCCCGTTCAACACCACCTCATTCAGATACCAACATCATCGACATCGATATTAATGTCATTGAAGAATGTGTGCAGAAAAAAGCCATTACCCATGATAAAGATGGCGACGCACATTACGATGTCATCTCCGCTTTTCAAAAATCAGTCCGCGGCAGTGATGTCGATGCTGCCCTCCATTACATGGGACGCTTGATTGAAGCCGGCGATTTGCTATCGATTAGTCGGCGCTTAATGACGATGGCCTACGAAGATATCGGGCTGGCCAATCCACAAGCCTGCGCCCGCACTGTTGAAGCAGTTGTTGCGGCTAAACAATTGGGCTTTCCTGAAGCCCGAATCCCACTAGCTGTAGCAGTAATTGATCTGTGCCTATCGCCGAAGTCAAATTCAGCCATTACCGCCATCGATAACGCTTTAGCTGATATTCGTGCTGGTAAAGCCGGTGAAGTACCGGATCATCTCCGCGATGCCCATTATGCGGGCGCCGAAAAACTCGGTCATGGTGTCAACTACAAATATCCTCACAATTATCCTAACGACTGGGTCGCACAAGATTATCTACCAGATAAACTTTTAGGCAGTCACTATTACGAAGCCAAAGCAACGGGTAAATACGAACAAGTCCTCAAACAACAGCTAGAACGCTTGCGTCAAGCCAATTCACATAAGTGACCGGTTCCAAAAGTGTTGTGTTAAAGCCACAAGCGTGCTACTATAATAGTAGGATTTCTAAGGTGTGCGCGTCTTCCCACCTTATGTTGACCGATCAAGTAATTCGTTAATGGGACGGATGAGTTATTAGCGAGTGTAGACTTTTTCGCGAAGGAACCAAGTCTAATAATAATCTGACCCACCTGCATTTCCTAGCGGGCTCAACTATCGGGAAGCATCTACGGCACCACTAGATTTCCCAAAGTCCAACGACTTTGACCGGGCTAACGTTTACGTTGGCCCTTTTTTGTTGATTATTTTAGGAGGTTGTCCATTGATTCAAATCGCCATTATCGTTTTTTTAATTATTATCGCCCTACTTGGTGCGATTTTATGTTATTACCAAGACAAGAAGTTTCTACTCTTTGATTTAACTGAAAACCGGCATTTGGGTCGGATAATGTATTTTTCAGGGCTGGCACTTATCGGTGTAGCTATTTGCGGCGCTTTGATTTACTGGCTATTGCCACTCGCTTGGACACTATTGCCACTCGTTGCCGCCAGTTTAATCGCAGGCTTAGTCGGCCTTAGTTTTGCCACTAACCTTTAAGATTTACTTTTGGCACTGAACTAGCGTACAATAAAGGTGTAAAACTAAATGAGGTGATGACAATGTTACAACAATACAAGCACATTTTAGTCGCAATTGATGGTTCTTATGAAGCTGAACTTGCTTTCCGTAAAGCAGTTGAGGTTGCCCTTCGGAATAACGGACAGCTTCATTTGATTCACGTCATTGATACCCGCGCCTTCCAAAATATTTCCAGTTTTGATTCCGCAATGGTCGAACAAGTCACAGAAACGGCTAAGAAAACGATGGCCGAATATATTGTGACTGCCAATGAACTTGGCTTAAAAGATGTTGACTATAGCATTGAATATGGCGCGCCGAAGAGCTTAATTGCCCGCGAAGTTCCTGAAAAGAAGAATATTGATTTAATCATGATTGGGGCAACTGGCTTAAATGCCGTTGAACGTCTCTTGATTGGTTCAGTAACAGAATACGTTACTCGGACCGCCGTTTGCGACGTGCTCGTTGTGCGGACAGATTTAGATAATAAACAAACACTTAACAAGAAACATAGTAGCATTGGATCTGAAGAAGGATAAATGAATCATCAAAAAGCCGGGACCCCTGTGTCCCGGCTTTTTTTGTGATTAATCGCCTATTCAGCCAATTGTTGATCAACTTGTGAAATAATCTCAGGATGATGCCGAATTAGCGCCAAAGTCTTAGCAACCGTCAAATCCTGTAAGGCATTCTCGCGATGAAGCGCGTGTTCTGCACGACCAAGAATGAAATATAAGGCATCAAGTAAGTAGAGACTTTGCTGGTTAATTGCTTCATCAATCGCAAGCTGAGCATACTTAATCGCCCCTTCGTAATCCTTTAATTCAAAAAGAATTCCTGCTAAATCGTTATAAACTTGCAACTCCACTTGAAAATCGGTTAAAGCGAGTAAATCAGAGCGCTCTAGCATTTCAACAGCTTGTTCTGCATAAATCCGTACACGCTCCAAAGCGCCTTTCATCAAATAAGACTTGCTGATACCAATAATACATAGAATTCCGTAAGCATCAGTCTGAGAAACGACATACTGATTAAATGCCCGGTTGAAAAAGAAAAGCGCGTCGTCCGGTTTATTTTCAAGCAACAACTTAATTTGACCTTGGAAATAATAATACCGTTTGTAATCATCCGCTTTGTCCAGTTGATTCGTATAAATCTGCTGAATCAAATCATGTGCTTTTTTGAATTCATTGGTAAATAATAATGCCTGAATACGACTCAACAGGCCGTGTAATTGATCGTCTTCTTGTACAATCACTGAATCTAGCGTAATTTCAAGCCGTCGACAAATTTCCAACAAAATTTTGGTGCTTGGCACCTGGTTTTTTTTCTCAATTAAGCTAATTGTTGCTTGCGTACAAATCCCATCAGCTAACTCTGCTTGAGACATCCCCCGCGCTTTACGGATTTGCTTTAATTTATCCCCTAATATTCTCATTATTAAATACTCCAATTACATCATTATTTAATTTAAAATTAATTCCCGGAAAATGTAACCCAATTAAGTAATTTACACCAATTAGCAACGACGCTACTAATTACACTTATTATACTCTATGGACTAGTTATGTGGCATTACTTATTTTTATTAATTAAGTATTTTACACCACATACTAAATATTCCCAAACATTTATCTACAATTAATTATTAAGGTGCTATTCAATCTTCGAAAAAAAACGGCTTCCTGCAGCGGAAGCCGTTTTTTATAACGTTGCCAATATTGCCGGGACTTCTTTCAATGATTCAATTTGATAATCCGCTGCTGATTGATCAATCACAAAACGTCGATCAAATGGCTTTAGGGCAATCACAGTTAAGCCGGCCGCCTTCCCCGCTTGAATGCCAAGCGCTGAATCTTCAATCGCAACTGCTTCACTTGGGGCCAGATGCATTTTATTAAGGGCTTCTAAATAGACATCTGGTGCCGGTTTATTATGGGCAATTTCCGCGCCGCTGACAACCGTTTCAAAATACGGTTCTAATGCGGTCTCCAATAACATCTGTTGAATAATGCCACGCTCACCAGCTGATGCTAAGCCGATTTGATACATCGGCGCAATAGTTGCTAATAATGGTTTGGCATCTGGGTTCATAATATTTTTAAAAGCGATTGGATGGGCCGCTTTATACGACGTGTAGCCGTTTTTAATGGCTGCCCGTTCTAACGTCGTATGATTGGGAAACAATTGTTTTAAAACAGCATTCATATTGGAACCAATTTGTTTACGACTTTCGGCTGCCGTTAACCGCGCCCCAATTGCATTCAAAAACGCTAACCGTTGCTCAAAATAATACGGCTCACTATCGACTAAAACACCATCGACGTCAAAAATAACCCCTTTTACTGTCATCTCATCTCAATCCTATCTGATTAATTAAAATAAATCTGAAATCTTCCGCAAGTAATCTGCAATCTTATCTGGTAATTCAGGTTGGAGTAACAATGACTGTAAAAACCGGTTCCGGTTATACCACCGGTTCCAAAAACCAACCGTGTCCTGTGGCGACATCGTCAACAACGAACGTTGCCACTCCTGTAAGACGATTAAGCAGTAATCGACATAGAGTTGGTGCTTGTTCATTAAACTAATTAAAACGTTCGCCAAATGACTATCTTCACCATATGCAAGGGCGTGATCGGAGAAACGATACGCCTGTAGCACAATCGTCATCATCAAAATCTTATCCGCACGTTGGATTTCAGGAGCTTCATTAAGCTCAGACCAGACATTGATGATATGGGTCATTGCATGGGCCCAACCTTTACCGTCAACGTATCCCCGTGCATCTAACTCGATAATTGTATAAGCCATTATCCGTCGTTCAATTGCCAATAGTTCGGTCGCGCTTAATGTGTGGTAAAAAGTGCGATTGGCGTACAAAATCCCTGCTAGAAACATCGCGCTAAACGAGCGTAAAAAAACAGCGTCATTTTCAGGTTCTAAAATATGTGCGAATAAATAATCATCTTGTAACAAGCGATCCTTGACCCAAATCAACTGGGCCGGAGTTAAAACCGTCTGCCGTAGTAGCCGATTGAAAAGGTAAAAAACGCCTTTATCACGGACTTGGGCGTCTGGACTTGCAAGATGCTTTAATAAATCATCAAGTTCTTTATCGCTGATGGTCGCTTCTTTCCCTTTGGCTTTCAGCCGTTCATCAATTACTGTGATTCGCTGTAAGACCGACGCGTTGTCCTCAGGAACCACGACATGTGTCCGCCGTGCCTTATAATGGACACTATCCATGATGGCCAATACTTTTTCCGGAATTGATTGATAGATGTCCCCTTTAATCAGCGCACTTCGAAGCGCGTCTAACTGTTGCACCACATTTTGAACTTCCTTCATCATCATCACCCACTCTCTACTGAAAAACACCTAATAACTAACTATTATAATGCATTCGACCACAGACATAAACTATCAATCCTTAAACTGGCGCTATGTGACAAAATCGTTACCTCGCCCAGAATAAATGCCATCTTTCGACTGAATTAATGCTGTTTCGCGCTTGATATAATTAAGCCATCAATTCAAGGAGTTTTAATCATGAAGAAAATTATTTTATTTCTTTTTTTACTTGGGTTAATCATTATCGGCGGTCCCATTATTGGTTCAGCCACAACTGAAAACGCGTTAGACGGCAACGATCTTGCCCAGCAGTGGGATCGCTTCATTGATTCTTGGGCAGCCATTCCAAAATCTGAATTGCCCATTAAACTGCAGTCTATTCTATAATTGTTAAATACAATCAGCTTAAATAACGTTAGTTGCGAAATACAAACCAAGTATTTCGTTTTTCATTGCTTACATTTAATAAGTATGTTATATTATTTGCATGCACTGATAAAAACGATTTCATAAAGGGGCCATAAACATGACAGACTTATTCGCTTTACAACAAACTCGCCGGACAATCTATACACTTGGCAAAAACGTTTCAATGAGCGAAGCTGAATTATCAGCATTAATCTTCAAAACCATTCAAGAAACACCAACTGCTTTTAACGCACAAGGTTCACGCGCTATTGTTCTCTTTGGAAAAGCAAATGAAACACTTTGGAATGATATCACAGCAACAGCCTTAAAGCCCTTAACACCTGCTGAAAACTTCCCAAGTACACAAGCTAAACTGGCTTCATTCGCTGCAGGTGTTGGGACAATCTTGTTTTTTGAAGATCAAGCTGTTATCAAGCAACTTCAAGACAACATTCCCTTATATGCCGAAAACTTCCCTATTTGGTCAGAACAGGCTACAGGTATGGCGCAATACGCTACTTGGTTAGCGCTCACAGAAAAAAATATCGGGGCTAGCTTACAACATTATAACCCCGTAATTGATGAAGCCGTTGCTTCAAAATGGAACATCCCATCAAACTGGCAACTCCGCGCCCAAATGCCATTTGGCTCAATTGAAAAGCCAGCAGATCCTAAAGAATACAATACTGATGCTAGTCGCTTCCAAACATATTCAAACTAAAATTACTACTAAAACGCTAGAGCCAAACGAATTTTGGTCTAGCGTTTTTTGCTGCTCACCTTTAACTGTCGATCACGCACTACAAACAGTCTGCGATTGCGGGCACTAAAAAACGGTTCGCAAAATTGCGAACCGTTTTTTCTAATTAAGGAGAATGAGAGATTCGAACTCTCGCGTGGGCAGAACCCACCTGACGGTTTTCAAGACCGTTCCCTTCAGCCAGACTTGGGTAATTCTCCATATCAAATCTTACGACGTTTATTATAATACCAAGTTCGCTAAACACTGTCAAGCGTGTTTTTTTAAATAACTGCTATTTACACTCGGCAACCAAGTCGGTATCATGGAGGGGTGCATTTAAAATCAAGTAAGACTACTTGGACTGGTTCGGAAACTTCCCAGAATAAAAAACTAAGAATCTCAAGGAGGTTAGAAATAAATGCAATCTCGCAAAATCATTATTGATTGCGATCCAGGCATCGATGATACGCTCGCATTGAATTTGGCCATTCAATCGCCAGCTGTTGAAGTTGTTGCAATTACCATTGTTTGCGGCAACGTTCCTGTTCAAATCGGCGTGGACAATGCTTTTAAATGTCTTGAACGTCTCGGGCGACTAGACATTCCCGTTTACGTCGGTGCGGAGCGGCCGCTCCATAAACCCTTTGTTAGTGCGCAAGATACACACGGCACAGATGGTTTAGGTGACAGCCACATCCCACGCCTATCCACTACTCAACCGGCACAACAGTCTGCCGCTGATTTTTTAGCAACTACTTTTAATCAACCAAGCGACATCAGTATCATTGCCCTTGGCCCGTTGACCAACATTGCAACGGCCCTCCAGCTCAATCCAGATTTAGGTCGGCACTGTGCCCGCTTCGTCTCAATGGGTGGTACCTATAAGCGTCACGGTAATTGTTCCCCAGTTGCCGAATTCAATTACTGGAGTGATCCAGATGCCGCCTTATTAGTATTTGAACAGCTCAAGCAAAAAATTGAAATGGTCGGGTTAGACGTCACACGTGAAATTGTCTTCACGCCAACGTTACTCGCTTACTGTCAACGCATTAATCCTGAAGTTGGTGACTATCTAAAAGCCATCACTCAGTTTTATTTTGATTTTCATTGGCAGTATGAGCACATTATTGGTTGTGTAATCAACGATCCACTGGCAGTCGCCTATTTCATCGATCCAACTCTTTGTAGCGGCTTTGAAAGCTACACCACCGTCGAAACAACCGGCATTAGCATTGGCCAAACACTAGTTGACCGGTTTGATTTCTGGCATCGTCCTACCAATAGCCTCATTTTAACTGAGGTGGATACGACTCGTTTCTTTGAACAGTTTTTAACCGTCGTTTTAAATGCACAAGCATCACTCATTAAAACGGACTTACCAAAACTTAGATAAGGAACTCATTATGCGAAAAATTAAAACGCAACATCTAACTATCCTAGCACTTGCAATTGCCCTCAATTACGTAGGTGCTAACATTGCCCTATTTTTACGATTACCAATCTATCTCGACAGCATTGGCACCATTTTAGCTGGCGTCGTATTAGGTCCTCTAGCTGGGGCTTTAACGGCCACCTGTAGTAGTATCATCAGCGGCGTTACCACGGATTTATTCGCACTTTATTACTTGCCAGATGGTCTATTAACCGGCTTACTCGCCGGATGGTTCTTATACCACCATCAATGGAAAAAACGCGAGTTACCGCTTGTCGCTTTAGGCGTCGCCATTCCTGGCACAATTGTCAGTTCATTAATTACTTATTTCTTGTTCCATGGCATCACCTCTTCAGGATCAAGCTTGATTGTACAACTGCTAAGTGGTCTAGGACTGAATCAGTTTATCAGCATTACATTGGTTCAAGCCGGTACCGATTATCTGGACCGACTTTTAACAATTATCATTGTGACCCAAGTCTGCGTGCATCTGAAAAAACAGATTAAGACACTCTAAGCAATCCAAAAAAGCAAATGCGCTACTAATTGACGTTAGTAGCGCATTTGCTTTTTTAATTTTGCATCAATAAAGCGACATACCGTTCTAAATAATCCCGGTCGATTTCATCGTAAGCTTCAACGACTCGGCTATCAAGATCTAAAACCCCGATTAGTTGCTCCGCCTGCATCATTGGCACAACAATCTCGGAACGCGCGGCCGAATCACAAGCAATATAATTCTGATGTTGCGTTGTATCTTTGACAATTAACGTCGTTTGTTTTGCGGCTGCTTCACCACATACCCCTTTACCTAGTGCAATGTGCATACACGAAACATTTCCTTGAAATGGGCCTAAGATTAACTCAGCATCCTGATACAGATAATACCCCGCAAAGACCGTCTCGGGTAATATCTGCTTTAATAATGCTGAAGAATTTGCTAGATTGGCAATTAGATTCGTTTCACCGGTTAGCAAAGCAGCTTGTTGCTTCAAGAGCATCTCGTAAGCATCAATTTTGGCTTCCTTTGATTTAAACAGCGCAATCACTTCCTCTTTTCAAGCTATTATAGTGGAAGCTTACCACGTTAGCAACTCAAAAATGAGCCTTAATTTTTGACTGGAAAATCGTTTTTATTTCTGTTATAAAATAGCAACGGCTTGTTCGCGCAATTGGGCGCCAATCCCCCTGCTGGTACTCCCCCAGGTAAAAATATTTTTGCATGCAGGTCAGGCGCGTACTAATTAATCCTAGCGGCTGTCTGTCAAGTATCTGTCTGAATTAGCTAGTGTTGCTTACTTTTTAGCACTTGACCGTTGAATTAATTTAATCAATTGGTCAATTTTTCGATAAGCAACATCGCATGTATCCCCGTTGTCAAAGATAATTTGATGCGTTTCCTTATCAATGCGGACAATCTTGTCCAAATTAACCAAAATACTTTTATGGACCCGATAAAAGTGCGGTAGCTGTTCTTGAATAGCTACTATTCGCCCCGGAAATTCAATTAAACTGCTGTCACTATGTAAAAAGACATGCCGCGTTTTATGTGCCGTTTCAAAATAGTTAATGTCATCTAACGCAACTCTTTCAAACATTAAGCCGTTATTGTATTCAAAATAAGCCGGTTCATCTTCAGTTGGTACTTGTTGTTCACGTAGTTTAAGTGCATCATCAATTGTCGCTTGGATCTCTTGGCGAACTTGATCTAAACCACTATCCTTGAAGATGAAATTCAAAACATTAACTCGTCTTTGAATCGTTTCCATTAATAATTCATCATGGGTTGAAATAAACGCAATCTGCGCATATGGATCGAGTTCACGAATTTTAAGTGCCAGTTCAATCCCGTCGATATCATCGTTAGCTAAATCGATATCTAAAAAGTATACGCCCCCCTGCGTTTTACTTTCTTGTAATAAGATTAGCAGGTCATAACCATTTCTCGTTTTTAAACGAACTTTTGCATCCAAATTAGCCGCTTGAATATGTTGAGTAGCGATCTCTCCATAACTTTCCAACAAAACTTGTTCATCATCACATAAAAAAATGTTAACCATGCGTTTCCTCCATTTCAACTACTAACATTGCTACAAAATAGTCCCCATCTTGTTTTAAAATCAAGTGAAAATCCTGACGAGCATCCGTTATTTCCTTAGCTGTTGCAAGGCCAATCCCTCGATTGGTTCCTTTAGTTGAATAACCTGATTGATAAATTTTACCAAATTCAACCGGTTCAGTAATCGTGTTTTTAACACTATAAACGGTTTTATTATTTTGTTCAAATAAACTGACACTGATTTGGCCCTCTGGTACTTGGGCCACAGCTTCAATTGCATTGTCCAAAAAAATCCCCAATATCCGTAATTCGTCAAAATATTGCCGGTGTTGCTTAAATAATGCTGGTTGCACCTCTAAATTAAACGAAATTCGCTTATTATGCGCTTCAATGTACTTACTAAAAATAATGCCTTTGATATAGGCATTATTAATGTCTTGAAACCGGCCAATTGCCTGATCTTGAATCGTATCAAAATTATAGTGCGTCAACAGCGCATGGTAATCTTGTACTAAAACCGAATCACCGCGTTCATTAATCATCACTTCTAAAGCGAGTAACGCATTGGCAATATCATGGCGAAACTTACGAACTTCCTGATAGTTACGCTCAAGCTGATCGATGTATAATGTTAAACTTCTTTGGTTTTCTTGTTCTAAGTTCACTTTATTTTGTTGAATCGCCGCCTTAGTATACAATAACATTCCAATAATAATTAGTATCATTAATATTAAAACAATGCCTAAAACTAGGTATAAGTATTGCGCTGGTAAATTGGCACGTTTAAACTCGTCAAAAAGCACAATAACGGCACCCACAAATAATGTGAATCCCGTTAAAATTAGTCCAGCTACTCGTATCCCATTAGATACGATATAAGCCTTAATAATTTGATACAATCGTTTAACTAATATGCCAGAACCTGCAGCAATCATAAGTTGGCTAAGCATAATTAAGCCGACCATAATCCAAGTAAAATGTAGTTGTGCAAGTTTATTAATCCCATTTAATCGTGTATAACCAATCAGGCCCAAAGTCGTCATAACCGATGAAAACATGACGATTAAGTAACTTAAAAAAATAGCGATGAGTAACTCATAGTTGGTTTTAAGATGACTTAGTTTATCAAAACCATTCATCCAACCAAAAATACCAATCGCCGCCAGGATTAACCATAGTTCTTCCAAAAAATCACCAACGATTAAATCCATTCCCTGAACGAAAATAATGCCGAATACTACTTTAATAATGATGTTCTTCGGATTTTCTTGTTTTAGTGCTCCAATTAAAAATAAAATTAATATTAAAAATGAACTAAACGTACTTAGATTGATTACGACCTGCATCAATAGTGGCATAGTCATACGTAAAACTCCTAACTCCAATGCTTAATTCCAGAACCAAAAAATTAAATTTTGAATACCATTCATCATTATCATACACCTCCTTTCGTATGGTGAACACCCTGCACAAACCACATGCTAATTCTATCACTAATTAAAAAAATTTGGTTTGAATGTCATAAACGTGTACATATTTGTTTTAAACGTATATAATTAATCATAAATCTATATATATAATTACTATTCGGAGGCTAATCATGTTTTTAGGCCAAATAATTCATCAAAAACGGTTAAAGAAACAGCTCACACAATCTGAACTTGCAGCTGGAATCTGTACCCAAAATACAATTAGTAAGATTGAGAAGAAGAATTTACCACCGACAATTCCAATCTTAATTAAAATTTGTATTCGATTAGACATTACTTTAAATGAGCTCTTCACAGAGTTTAACGCGCTGGATACGGCTAGTGACGAAGGTGTTATTACGGCCGAGTCTGCCCTTCTTGCTGGTGATCCTAAACAAGCTATCGATATTATCAAAGATATTGATTTTACGGCATCCAATAAGCCCTACCCAGCTATTTTTTATTTTTTCCAAGGCTACTTAAGCTATCTTGATCATAAATCTGAATTACAAATTTTTTCAGCTTATAATTCTTTTACAGCTTCAATTATTGACGATAGCTCTACTCTCAAATTGCTATTAAATACTGGAATGGGGCTTATTTATCAAGAAGCAGGTGAAGACTTAGCCAGCTTTTATTTTGATAATAATATCAAGTTTATTCATCAAGTTGGTCGAGTGAACTCAATTGATGTACAGCGCATTCTATTTGCAACACGTCATACGGCAGAATATATGATTAACGAACACAATGCTAAAAATGCTATAGAATTGATTGATAATGCCTTAAAACTAAGTCAGAAAAACCGCCTTATTAGTCAAATTGATTATCTTTATTACCTAAAGGCCTTAGCACTAAAGCAAACTAATGCTGATTATACTGAAGCATTGAATACCGCCTTTATTTTTTCTAAATACCTCAAAAATAATTCACTTACATCACAAATCAATAATTTAAAATAATAAAGTAAACCCCCACTATACAACATGGTATAGTGGGGGTTTTTAGCGGACAAATTAGTTACGATAAACCCTTTTAAAGCAGGCCTATTTCCTGCTAACTTCTATTACAATACATCTATTTTAGATAATAAAATAACAAAATAGTATCTTATCGGATATGAGCACCCAGAACAATCAAAGAAAACATCCTCGTTATTTTCTTTAATCACTGGGCCCCTATTTAAAATCATAAGCTTTCGTGAACCTTCCTTTAAATAATTGAACCAATTGGTAAGATAATTTTAATTACTCCTTTTATCATTCATTATTTTTACCACATACTATTTTATCTGTCATCCCCCAAGCATTATTTTCATGCATTTTTTACTCAGATTATTTGTGATATTCAAAAGACCAAGCCATTTGGACTTGGTCTATGATTCTTTAGATAAAACGTTCTGCATACTTACGGAACCATTTTGGTACTTTAACAAGCAAGTAGCCCGGGATACCAAATAATAAAATAATAAATATCCATCCCGTAATATGAAATTCATTAGTAGGCGGTGTTGGATCAAGGTATAGGGAAACAACAGCGATGAACATGACTCCCCCTGCCATACACATCATAAAACCAGTTATGCCACCATTCCATGTCCGATTATCATCTAAGTAAAAACGGATCTTTTCTTCTGGTGTTTTATCGCTTTTCTTAATATTTATTAATAATATATACCAGGCACTAACCATCCAAATAAATCCTGAAATTGTCAAAGATCCCGTTATACACATTCCCATTATGTTTGAATCAACACTTGGATTGATTAATGTATCTAAATTATTACCAAAACCAAATATCGAAATATACCAAATTACTACTGTTCCTACTAGACTTATGGGCTTTAGATCACTAATTGTTTGTTGTTGCCCTTTCTTTCCATTAATTGTCTCATCATTAACATTCTTTAATGACGACCAAATAGCGACGCCGATGTTAAGAATTATATAAATAACCATCTTACTAATCAAAAATTCTTTTGATTGGTGTTGACGACCAAATAAAAAATAATAAATTACGATACTGCCCATATTAATAACCACCCTTTAGATTTGTTTTCAATCTTTATTTAATATAGTCCCAAACCTAAATAGCTCAGAACACTATTAACGACTATCTCCAATCATTACTACAAAAAATGATTTCGATAGCTGCTGCCTTAAGATTCCCGTTTTTTAAACTATATTGATTTTATTGTCAAAAAACAAGCTGATAAGATACTTGAGATTTAAATAAATCGTTCGGCAAATTTACGCAACCATTTGGGGATTTTAACAAATAGAGAACCTGGAATTCCAAATAACAAAACAATAAAAATCAATTCCGAAATATGAAATTTATTACTTACCACAGGATAATAATGTAACTTTAAAACACCTACCAGCATTAAGCCACCAACTAAACATGCCATAAGTCCCGTGAGTCCTTCATTCCACACTCGAAAATAAAACTTTTTCTTCAGGTAACCTGGTACTTTTTTTAATATTAAAAACTAATATAGACCAAGAAATTACCATCATTAAAAATCCGGACATAAAAGTCGTTCCAAATAACGCCATATCTAGTATATCTGAATCCAACTTAGGATTAATTAACATATTAAGATTTGTTGCAAAAGCAATTGTTGATAATAACCAACCTATTACTGTAATTAAAATGCTTTTTATTTTTAAATTGGCAATATCCTGTCCTTCATCCTTTTTCCCATAACCGCTTCATCATTAACATTCTTTAACGCAGGCCAGACAATACTTACTAAACAAATAATCAAGTATACAACTAATTTAACGATTAAAAATAATTTTGATTGTAGTGGATTACCAAAGAAAAAATCAAATATTGTGAGAAAAACCATATCACAAACTTCCTAAGTTAGATACAAATTGTCGTTCTTTATTCTGTTGATTAATTACGTCAATAATCGACTGTACTTGATTTATCTTAGCGCCATCCACGGTGTTTTTCAGAGAATTTTCGACATGCGTTTTAGTAGTATCAATTGTGGCATTGATAACTTTATCCTTAACTGAACCAAGTCCTATACCAACCTCTTTACCGACAGTCGCTACCGAGACACCTTCAGCTGTTTTTGGAAGAACTGATTTACTTGAATTACTGATTCCCGACACTATGTTCTTCCCAAAATCCTTATTTATTGAAGAAAGAACTGACCTACTGTCTTGAGAAATACCAACAACGATTCCTTTTTCACTTAAACTATCACTTAGAGCTATATTAAGACATGGTATATATCAAAAAAAGCTGGCTAACATCGCTTCATAGCTTCTTCGGTTTCATCATCACAGATAGATTATCCACCTCAATGATTTCAGTTTTTCCCCCCATTTTGACTATCTGAAAAAACTATTCGGAATATTAGACTCGATAGGAACCCTCGATAGCATCTTACAAATGACGCCATATGCCACTCCCACAATGGGTGATACTAGCGGTAAACGCCACCATACAATTGCAATTAACGGACTTAAAAAAATACTCATTAGTAAAACTATTTTGGATTGACCATTAGTTTTAATTCGGATCGTATGTGTCACTTTCAATGAATTAATCACAGGATTTCTTTTAGCATCCATTCTTAAGGTTACTTTTCTAAATTGTAATCCTAACGGAATTCCTAATACGACGCTTAGCCAGAAGAACACTGTTACTGACAAATTTGCGTCAATAAGTATTTCAAATAAAATATCCAATATAGATACTAACCAAAATAGCCAATACTTAGTTGGTTCATCATTAATTTATTTTAAAGAGAGTTGCTCTATTTGTTCATTAGTTAACTTCATAACATATCTAGTGTTCACTGCCAAAAGACAATTATAAAACCCCTACCAAGGATTCAGGGCAGTGGTTAAAAAGAATTCATCTTCTCTATTTCTGATAACAAAGAAGTTGTTTGTTCCGCTCACTTTAAATATTGACATTTTCTCGGTTTGATCCATTTGTAAACTCCTATGTACACAAGGAGTCTTGTTAACCGGGCTCATCATTTTATTTATATAACTAACTTATATCTTCCCCTTAATAAACTGATCAGCGTTATCTTTTTTCCATTCTTCCATTGCTACAATTAATCTTTCATGTTGTTCATTCACTAAACTCTCGCGAACAACTTCTGAGATATTATCTTGATTAAAATAATATAATTCTTCAGAAACAAGTCCCTGCGGATAAACAACACCAACATAATCAAAATAAGTTAGTTTCTCATCGGCCTCGTTTTGCTTAATTAACTGACCAATTCCGATAATAGCCATAAGACTAGTTTCTTCATCTAAGTATACTAATGTGCGAATTGGCAATATTTTATTATTCATTGTCATCCACCTTTTTATTTAGTACAGTTATTTAACTATTTTCGGTCCATGTAAAAGGAAATTCACTCTTCGCTGCATCGCCATATATAAAGGCTATCGGAAAAAACGAGCAAAACATTATAATTACCCAGGAAGTTAATTGAAACCTTAAAATACCAATTAAACCCAACAATAGAAGTAGGCAGGCTCCTCCTTGAACTAAGAAAAATATCAAATATCCAATAAATTGCGAAAAGTTCGATTTTAATTGATATCGAAATTTAGGATAGAACTTAACCAATGGTTTATTAAAAGCAATTTCAGCCATTCCTTTCAATTTAATTGCGTGTAACCAAAATGTAGTTACTAATATAACTGAAATTCCGACCCTTAAAACTAGATCTGACAAGATAATATTATTCAGAACACTGTACAGAATGACTGATACCGGCACCAACCACAAGCTACTATAATATGCCATTTTATTTTTCGATTTTATTTCCTTTTCAGTACCTAATTGCTTAGACATCTCTGTTATTTCGTTTGCTTCAGTCTTTGTCAATTCATAACCATCAATACCGTAATACATTAAGGCAGGGAAATAAGTTGCAATTTTTTTATAATTACCACAGTCAATCAGAAAGAATCTTTGATTCGACTCAACTAACCTATAACGTTTATTTGGTTGAGCAATTACTACTATTTTATTTTGTAGAAACAAATTGATAACCTCCGTTTATTTTAGGTATTATATAGCCAGGATTTTTTTCATCCTCCTTGGCTGTTTTATTAAATTGTTTTGTAATAGCATTTCCTACCGAATCAACTAATTCGTGCACTACTGGAATCTTCTGATATATAGTTTCTGCTATCACACCTGAAACTATAGCTTTCCCAATATTGTGACGTTCATTAAAATCTGCACAAAAAGTTAATATACTTCCAATTCGTTATTTTCTTCAATAACCGGGCCTCTATTTAAAATCATAATCTTTCGTGAGCCTTCCTTTAAATAAATAATTGATCCAATTGGTAACATAATTTTAATTACTCCTTATATCATCAGTTATTTTTACTACATATTTTGTATCTTTAATCGTCAGCATATTTAAATACGTATACATTATTAAAAATAATAGTCCAACTATAAATAGAACTAAACTAGCCTCTAAAAAGTAGCAATCCATAAATCATAAAAGTAATATATACAATAAAGCCTGCAAATAACAATAGCTTTGCTTTGACCCCTACTGGAAATAAGAATACTTTGAATAGTACCTTCTGATTACTCACTTGATTATGCTTATAACGCCACCCATACTAGTAACTCCTTTATTCTCCCACAAACTAACGCTGACCATTTTTTAGCTCAACATCTTAATTGATCGAACTAAAGCTTTACTAATTGTAGCCACCCTAATTGTACAAGTTATAACAACCTATTAAATCTGACGTTTTTGTAATCGTTCATTATTTGAACTTAGCCACTTATCTAAATCACCTTGAAAATTAATCTCTAGTTCATCTACATAACCTCTATAAACAATTCGATCAACATCAATTTTGTTAAAGTATATCGAATGATTTAGATCAAATCCCATTGGCATAATTGCACCTATATAATCATAAAAAGAGATTTTATCATTCGAATCCTCAAATAAAGGGATTCTCCCGATAATAATAACCCTCATATTTCCTTTTTTTAATTTTACGATTGTCCCAACAGGCAAATAATTAAGTCCATCAATTTCATTCATTGCTACCCATCCTTTCTCACTGGCATTAACCCCTCTGATGGATCATCCACGCCAATCAACTCAGTATTTCCCCATTCAGACCATCGGTAAAAGCTTGTTGGCAGTATTGGTTCGATTTTTTTATAAGTTGGAATTTTCCCAATTGATCCGTAAGAAATCGAAATCATTGCTGATACAACCGGAATCATGGATACCATTCTGAGAGGTTTAAAAATAACTAAAAATAAAACCAAAATAATCATTAAGGCAACGTAAATCCCTGTTAAATTCGACCGTATTTTCATTGTGTGTGTGACTTTAAACTGGTTTATAATGCCATTCTTCTTCTCGTCTCTTTTTAAAGACCAATATCTATAAGAAAATCCAACTACCATACCTAAAAAAATAAAAGCTGCTTGATATAGTGCGTTATTAGGAATCAATAAACTCACAAAATACATCAATGGAAGACATAAAATTCCTAGAATATATCGCCATCCTAATTCGCTTACAGATTGTGATTTAATTTGAATTGGCAGACAATCAACTTGCCTTGGTGTCAAAGCCATTAAGTTTCGCGTATTACTACCTAATAAAAAATTATAGACACCATACCACGGTATATACGAAGAAGTCAGAAACCACTCATTATTGATAGTTCTGACCACACAATAGTTTTTAATATCATCTAATCTAAAAATATTAATGACATTCCAGTTATTATTTTCAATATCTTTAATTTCCATTCGTAAGCCCCTTATACGTATCCATTGGGTTCCCAGAATACTTTCTGAAATAATCCTTTTCATATTCAGATAATTTATGATCACTATAAATATATTTCTCATTTAGTTCTTTTCGTATCCTAAAAGCTTCACTAATCCTATCTTGCCATGTATTCATAGGAACCTCTTCAAAAAAATTATCGATTTCTACTTGAGTGCCAACATTAATCGTAAATCCGCCGACCGCCACTCCAGCCGCTAGAGGCGTGCCTGTACCTACACTCCCGACTTCTATTGCAGCAGAAAATATTCCTGTTCCGCCTTCAATGAAAATTCCGGTTATTGTATTAACAGCAGTATGTGTAATTGCTTGCCCCAAATCATGACTTTTCTTGTAGTCATCATAGAAAACAAAACCACCACCCACAATAGGTACTCCCTTACTAATGTTTTTCATTCTTGTTGCTACAACCATTATTTCAGATAAATATTTTGATAAATATGGGCTCCCACTATCATAAATCTCTTTAAGTACTGATGCTGTTTTATCAAATACTTTTTCTATTCCATTTAAAATACCATCTTGAATAAATGGTGACGCTATTCCCCAAAAAGTATTTATTTTTTTATTAAAACGACTAGCTTCTTTATTTGTTAAATCGCCACGAATCGCTGCTATTAAGTAACCCTCTCTCGCAATCCTTCGCTTATGTGCTTTCAAAGCCGCTTTTTCAGCTGTTTTAACTGATAAATGTTGGGCCTTTGTCGCATTTTTGAAGTCCTGACTACCATATATAGATAGTGCTTGTGGGCTCGTGTAACTTAGCGATACAGCATTGCTGACACGTGTTAATTCGCTTGCTTGTTTATCTAAAATTGCAGTTACTGCAGACGCTCTAACATTGGTTACGAAAGAAGCCATATCCTTTTTCGTATTCGTTAATACCTTTTTTGCCGCATTAAAATCAGTGGTTAATTTCTTAGCATTCGGCTTATCAAAACTCATAATGCCCGCTGCTTGTGAGTATGCCTGATTAAATTGCCCTCCAAGTTTAAAATAATCAGTTTCCTTTTCTGATAGCTTCCGCTCTAATGCGTCAAGCTTCTCCGTATCGATTACGGCTGAACTACTGTGCTCGTTGACACCAGATTTAAAAGCTGTCAGTCGTTCAGTTAATGTTTGACTTAGATAATGCAATGCATCGTAATAGTTGGTTAGCATCGGTAGCTGATGATTACTGATGTCAGCGTTAATCGCTGTTTTCACCTTACCAGATAGTGCGTCACCATTCACCACTTTCTTAGCAGCTTTTTGCGCATCTTGCAACTGACCTTGAATTTTCTTTTGTGTACGGTCAAGTGAGTCCTGGAGCGTTTCTAATTCCGCAATATTAATTTTCATACTTCAGACTCCTTTTCAAAAGTTTCTACAAATAAGTCACTAAAAACATATGAATAACGTTGTCCTCGAATTTGACTCATCCTTAAGCCATTCCAGGTGAATTGTGCTTCATAATCATTGGTTAACCCCAACGCGACAACTCTTTTGATCATTAGATTATTGATAAATAATGGCTCAACATCAGGCATCATCCCAAAAGGCCATAGTGTACCCACATAATCAACGAGTTGTTGGTCTTCCTCTAATGGAATTTTTCTGGCATGTAATACTACCAGTAGCCCGTCGTCAGGATCTGTCATGAATTGTTCTGTTTCTTTGGGTAGCAACGCTTCGTCCAATTCGACTACTGTACCGATTGGATATATTTCACCAAAGACAGCATCAATTAGCGCCATAAATTGTTGGAATTCTTTAAACGTAAACGTTAGTTTTTGTTCTGCTCTGCTAATAACAACGCTGCGCTGCTGATAATCCATTCGAACATTCATCTTTGCACCAAGCATTGATTTATGTTCAAACGAAGATAATTGGTTAAGATAAGCCAGGTAAAGTTGTTTAAATAGCGATTTCTGGGTACCTAACATCGTGCCAATGGTTAAATAATCTTGTATAGATTTTTCCGTTTTAAAACTTCTTTCGAGAGTAATTCGCCACAGGTCATTTTTATCCACTGCAATTAACCTCCTTTACGCATCGTCGCAGCACCTTGACGATCATCTTCGTGCTTATTTTTAGCGGCTTTCATCATCTTGGTACCATCTGCATCTACATAAGCTTTAAATTGTTTCAAGGATGTATTAAAATTTTTTGAAAGTTCATGAATTTCCTTAAAAGCTTCCATATCCGTCTTAGTTACCGACGTATCTTTAACTGTACTAACTTCACTAACAAATTGCTTAAGACCAATGATTTCTCGTTGCCACTGATCTAATTTTGTTCCTGTTTTAGTTGCCATATCAATTTCCCCTTAATAACGAACTAATCTCAGAAGACAATGAACCTATCACCCGATTTATTTCTCCTATAATACCCATTAAACCATCTGATTCATATTGAAGCGCCATAATTTTCTTTTCGATTAAACCGCAATTATAAACATGCTTAGCCTCGATAAGACCAATCGTTGCTATAGTATCGTTTATTTTTGCATCGAATTTATCACGACGATCTCCTTTAAAATTCGCATCTGGCTGCAATAATGACCGAGACATTTGTTCTCGATAGCGATTGAGCTGCCCATTAAGTACTAGAATTTTGCGTCTTACCACCCTTAGTTCTTCAATCTGCGCATCAATACTTTTTTTCTTATTTTTAGCCGCGATAAGCTTTGCTTTCTGAGCTGCACTTTGTTTTTGCTTCTGTGCCGCTTTATCGTCAGTCATAAATCGAAATCCCTCCCATGATTAATAATCGTAAAGCACCTTCACCAATATATACTATATCAAATATTCATTGCGCAATATATACTCTGATACAAACTGTCAACATTATGTACTAAACGTTATATTAGCCTCACAAAAACGATATTTTTGTGCTATAACCGTCTCCATATAAATTGTCATTGTGCCAACATAATCAATTAATGAGGATTCACTTAGTGTAACTTTACGCGCATGGTTCGAACAACAATCCTAGATAACCTTCTGAAAGCATCTTCTAATCGCATAATTTAAACCGACCTTTTTCTAGTCAAGGCTCTATTTTTTCGATTCCCATCGAGTAGTAGGTGCCTTTTTTATTTTATTAAATTCCAAAGTTTATCATTTAATGCACTGATGGACTGATTGATTTCTATTCTTTTTGAGTTATCATTATCCCAAACATAAAATCGGTTAATCCTCCCTGAGGGGGATAAATATTCTTCGACATATCTTTTAATATTTCTTTTTTTTCGAACTCTTAATATCTGAATCTAAAATTTCATTTATATCTTTTAACTTCTGAATTTGATAATTGATTTTCCCATTATCATATTTTATTAAAAGTAATAATAATTGTTGTACTACAGTTTTAATCTCAAGTTCAGTTTCCACATAACTCACCCTATCCTACTTTAATGGTTGCTTCCCTAAAATATTTACTTTGTCTAAAAGCCATGGATTTTGAATAAATACTTGATTATTATTTAATCCTCCTTGATAGATTCCACCTTGGCTCCCTACTAGTCCTTTGTAAATTGTTGTACCAGCTGGTATCTCAACCTTATAGACTGTATCTATGGTGGATGTTCCCGTTAACGTCCCATTTTTATCTAACCATTGAGGTTTTACTGCCAAATTGATTCGAATATCTGCTACTGAACTAGGTGGTGTTTCTGTGAACCACTGTCCTAAGGGACTTGTCGAATCTCCACCTCTATAGTAGACTTTCGATTCTTTTAAAACCTCCATATCATATCTGCCACCATAAAAATTATTATTTGGTTGCTCTCTAACTTTATTTAATGGTCCTGGATTGTCATCTCCATTATATTTATAAGTATATAAATCATCGTATTTTGAAGTTACGTTAGCCGCACTGACTTCCTCACCTTCAGCTACCATCCGCTCGTTCTTCATCACGATTTCTTCTTCGGCTTTAGCTGTTCCTTTTGATCTTTAAGTAACTAATAAAAAAAGGTATGTTCTCGACTGAATATAGAGAACATACCTTTTTACTTTAATATTTGAATTTATTCTTCTAAAACTTCTTTTTTCATCTTCAAAATCTAGCAAAATAGCATGGAAAAACTGGAGCGTTCTTTATAATTTACTAATATACAATTTACTTCCACAGTCATAAATCTATCATTTTTCCAACAAAATTTTTATTTGTCATTTGGCTGCAGGTATCATTTCTTTCGGTCTTTCAACATACTTATCGTTTTCTATTGTGACTAAGCAATTATCGCAAGTTTTGTAAATAATCGTTTGATCTGTAGAAGATGGAATTTTTAAATTAGCATCTTGACAACTTGGACATAACTCTTCTGTCATAAATGTAGCAACATCCCATAACATATGAATTACATTGCCACAAATCTCTTTTTCAGTTGTTTTGAGCATCTCTCTTGCACAAAATGATGCCCACCCTTCTAAATTATCATCTGTAGCCCTAGATAAAATTCATCTTCTTTAAATTTTTCAATGCTATTTAAATTGTTTTCAAAAACAAAATTTCTAAAATTGAGGTCATACTTATTGATATATTCAATCAATTTTCTGAAAATATTCAAAGTTCATTTTTTTTAAAGCTTTTATACAACTGTACAATTTCTTCGTTCATGCTTATTCTCCTACGGTTTTGGTATTGAATACGTAGTAACCAAATTACCTACTTTATCTATTATAATGCGAATGTAATTTGTTGACTGACCACCTACATTAGGTAGACTTGGTTTTACAGTCCTTGCAATCATTCCAATGTCGACTGTCTCCAAACTACACCTTTGTATTGAAATATATCACATTATAACTCTTCTGATTTTTTAATTTCAGAAATGATATTCTGGATTAAAAAATCTAAAAACTGACTTATTTTATCTTTGTCGTTTTGATTAATCGATAGTGTGTATTTTTTTTTCGGCTAGCAAAAACACCCGTTCTTTATCATAATCAGACGAATGATTCATTTTAGCTAAATACGGAATTGTCTGCCCTGAACTGATTAAAAACGAAATAGCTTTCTTTTGAATTAACTCACTCTGACCTAATCCAATAGCTGGAACGGCATCACTAAAATAAAGACTAACATCACCATTAATCGTACAGAATAATGTGACTAGCCTATTATTAGTTTTAAAATCAATTAAAGCCGCATAGACTTGCGTCTCATTCTCTAATCTAATTCCTAAATCTTCAGGTTGTATTTCTAATGCCTTAGACCGTAAATCATCATAAATTGCTTTATTATTCATATTATTTTTTCACCCTCTTATAATCACCGCTTTTGGTAATTTTATAAAACTCTAAGTTATTTTGTTGAATATCTTTTTTTAAAGCTTTAATTGCTTTGAATATATCCTGTTCATCTAATCTATTATTTAATTCCTCATGAAAACTTAATAAGAAACACACAAATGAACCGTATTTTATCTTTATCGTAAATAGGAGATTTTCGTATTCAAAAGTAATTTCATAACCATATATTGGATAAAGGTAAATCAATTTAAAATATCCCATTCCAGCATTATGATTAGAAAAAGTTTTATTTTTTAAAATTAATTCATCTCCAAATATCTTAAAAAAAGTAGCTTCTGTGAATCCTAAGTATTTCTCATTAATAAAATCTTTTTCATCTAACAAGCCGCCAAACATCTCCATACTTTTCTATTTTAAAACCATGATCTAATAAATAATTCACTTCCTTAGAGTAAAACGAATTGTTATTAATAATAAACTCTTTTAAATTATGTGAGAAAAGAATATCTCTACCCGAACCCACTTGAATATCTAAAAATTTTTCATTAATCTTCCAAATTTCAGAATCGCTATATTCTGAGCTAAGTTGACTCCAATCATCCAAGTCAAAATATTGAGAATTAAATTCATTTGCTTTAGTCACATAGTTTGTAGAACCACCACCATCGTACTTTCCAAGCATTACAGAATCTGCGTTATCTGAACCTTTAATAGCGTTAAACGCCTTGCCTTCTGCTTCAACTGATGACATAACTTTTTCACTTTTAGCCGTGGCTTTCTCGCCTTCTATTGCCATCCGCTCGTTTTTCAGCACGATTTCTTCGGCTTTGGCTGTTCCTTCGACAGCGACTGCAGTTGCGACCATTTCAATTACTGCAGCTACCTTTTCCATATCAATTCTATGCAAATCAGATTATTTGTCCTATTTAAAAGACCAAGCCATTTGGACTTGGTCTATGATTCTTTAGATAAAACGTTCTGCGTACTTACGGAACCACTTTGGTACTTTAACGCTCAAGTAAACGGTTCCTATAACCACTATTAGCGCTACTGATAATTCTACTGGATGAAATTCAAATTCCTTCGTTGCTGGTTTTGTTGGTAATGTTACCATGAACATAAAAGCCCCTGCCATACATATTACAAAACCAGTTATGCCACCATTCCATGTCCGATTATCATCTAAGTAAAAACGGATCTTTTCTTCTGGTGTTTTATCGCTTTTCTTAATATTTATTAATAATATATACCAGGCACTAACCATCCAGATAAATCCAAAAATTGTCAAGGATCCCGTTATACACATTCCCATTATGTTTGAATCAACACTTGGATTGATTAATGTATCTAAATTATTACCAAAACCAAACATCGAAATATACCAAATTACTACTGTTCCTACTAGACTTATGGGCTTTAGATCACTGATTGTTTGTTGTTGCCCTTTCTTTCCATTAATTGTCTCATCATTAACATTCTTTAATGACGACCAAATGGCGACACCAATGTTAAGAATTATATAAATAACCATCTTACTAATCAAAAATTCTTTTGATTGGTGTTGACGACCAAATAAAAAATAATAAATTACGATACTGCCCATATTAATAACCACCCTTATACTTTCCAAATTCACGTTGTCCATTTTGTTGCCCCAACGTCTTGATAATTGATTGAGCTTGATTTAATTTCGCATTTTCAACTGTGTTTTCAAGTGAATGTTTTACATACTCATTTGATGAATTAATTACTTTATCGCTAGCTTTTCCTGTCCCTTTTTTCATGCCGTTTTCAACAGTTTTTCCGATTGATTCAGAGATAAACTTATTTCCCGTTGTTTCGTAAACCCCATCTTCTACGAACTTCTCGGCCACTTCAGAAGCTGGATCTGTCACCTCTTTCTCTACTACTTTCTCAGTACCTTGTACGATGACTTCTTTGCCATAGGTCTTTACGACTTCTTTCCCAACTGTTGACATTGTTACGTTTTCACTAAGCTTCGGTAAGACTGATCTGCTAGTGTTTCCAATTCCGGCAATAATCTTCTGACCGATGCCCGTATCCATTCCTGACAAAATTGATTCACTTCCTTTAGAAATACCGACAACGATGCCTTTTTCAGCGAGCTCCTTATAGGCCCCACCACTACCAACAATGCCTGAAGCAAAATTTGCACTCTCATAAACAACATCACCTACATTTCTCCCGAATAGTCTTTGTGATTTATCTTTTAGAAAGTTGTTTCCTTCATCATTACCAGTACTTATTTTATTAGCATCGGTTAATAATGTATTGGCCCCAAACATTATATTCCCAATCAATAAAATTAACGGCATCGCCGCACCACCAGAGGCAACAGCTAAGATAGCCCCACCAAAGATAAAAACACCATCAATCATTAAGTCTGCCCAGCCAGCTTGGCGATTTTCTGCTTTGCGTTTTTTCTCTTCAATCCGCTTTTGTCTTTTAACCTCGTTCGCGTATTGTTTTTGTGCCTTACGAATTTGACCGATACTTTGACGGGCTTGTTTGTCAGCGGCTGATCGTGCTTGATTCATATTCGTAACGCCGGCCACTGCCGCCGCATAGCCTTCGCCGGCCACTGCATTAAACCCACCACTTTGATAGCCGGCCATTGTCGGCACACTTCCACCAGCATATTGATTCACTAACCCCTTTAACTGACCAATTAAGGAATCAAATGCTGCGAAATCTTTAGCGTGATCAACTTCAAAACGATGCCGAGCAGTCTATTGATCGTGGGCGATTTTTTTCATCACCTTCATTTACTACTATTGATTCAAATAACGGACCACATAGTTTCTGTAGCTCGGTTTTTTTGTCTTATTCATTGCAAAAATCATTTTTCCCTTTAAATAGTTATCAGTCGAATCAACCTGCATAAATATTGCCTTGTTCTTATTTTTTTCAGGAAAAATAATTGAAAACGATTGATGATCGAGTGTTATTCCATAATAAGTTACCCCATTCTTAATCCCAACAGCATTTTGTTTAAATGCGTAACTTTTATCAATGTTATCAACGTTAATTGTTAACTTATTTTTTGATAGCTTTAATTGACCGGTCTTATTATTTATATCTTGTATCCACCAAGTCCCTTGAATTTTTTTTGATCCTGCGCAACCAACTAGCACTGCAAGTAATAAACAGATACTCAGGATTATCTTAATTTTTTTTCCCATTATGCTGCTCCTTAAATCTCGGATTATATTTATTTCTGAGCCCTTTATGGATTGTAAATTCGTATGTTACTTCTTTGGTGTTTAACAGTACTTCATCTTGTACATTATATGAAGCATCGTAATATACAAGAAAAAGAAAACTTACGGCCTCGGATTTTCTATCCATCATAAAAAATTCATACTCAGACCTTCCATCTTTTTCAACTAATTTCTTTTCCATTAACCCCACTTGCTTATCATCTATATAAACAACAAATTTTAATCCCTGTTTACCCATTCCAACTTTGTATATAGTATATAATGTATCTGAAAATACGAATTCATAATACATATACCCGAATATCGGAAAGGACATTCGGGAACTCAGTGTACCAACTAATTCCCCTGATTTATCTAAAATATTGAAGTTTTCTGATTTAGAATTACGAGCCTTATCTCTATCAATTAATGAATTCGTATTCATCCGCGTAGAAGCGATTCTGTAAGAGCCCCCACGGATTAAAGCAGATGATTCGCTCCCATTGAGTATATTTAATTTACACTGTGCTGAAACACCTTTATTGTTAAAAAGTACGTACTTTTTATGAATATCCGCAGGGACTCGCTTAAACGTATTATTGATTAACATCATTGATTACCCTCTGTTCTATCTAAATATTTTCTGAATCTAAATTCTTCAACTTAAATGTAAATTCCCTGAGGCTTCAGCATGACCGATGGTTTCTGATCCTGTGAGATTTATATTATTTCTATAGTCTCCAAACATAGAAGTTACGTTACCGGAAATTCCAGTAACATATACTTCACCATTTATTGATTGTTCAGGAGAAAACGCTCCGTTTTTTAAGAGCTGTGGACTTTACCCCAGAAACACTCCCAATTCTCCAACATAATTTGAACCGATCTTTTTTGATAGTCAAATAAATAACTAAACCTCGCCGATTAATAATCCTAAAGTACCTTCACCAATATATACTATATCAAATATTCATTGTGCAATATATACTCTGATACAAACTGTCATTATTATGTACTAAACGTTATATTAGCCTCATAAAAACGATAATTTTGTGCTATAAACGTCACCATATAACAAGCCCAGACTGGTTAAATCTCTCGAGTGTGCCTGATATTACTAATAACCCACAAAAAAAGCATCAGTGATTATTCTTTCACTAATACCAATTTAATAACTTTATAACCGTTGAAATTCTATATTTTTTAGTCCAATAAACACAACTAACTTCTATTAGTTACCAGCAACTTAATTTGTACGTTTTAAAATTTGATTTTTAATATTATGAATCCAATTTTAAAAGTTCTCAACTTTTTATGCTTTGGCAAGTTGCCATTATCGGGAAAGAAAACGATAGCGTTAAATCGTTTTCTTTTAGAGATAGAAGTTTTGTGCGTACAATAAATTCAGCTAAATTTTGTTGGCTATTGGCAACTCGAGCGGACTTATTAAATACAGCCAAATCTTTTTCAAACTTTTTTTACTTCACCCTCAGAATCTAGCAAAATATTTTCATTTTCCAAATTCAGTAATAATATTTAAATTATCCATCAATTTATGCCTAATTATTGATCAACTAAACCAAAACAATATTGACCCTTCTTAAAATTTCCGTCCTAATTTTTGAAAATAACTAAATTTTTTCATTCCAAATTGGTGATTGATATTCAGGTAATTCATTATTCTCAACTCTTAAACTATTATATTTTACTGTTAAATCTAATTTTTTAAAAAAAGCATCTTTAGCACTGTTAAAATCTTCAAATTCACTAACTTTCCCCATTAAACTAGCTCTATCTGCTAATGAATAAACTACATATCGTTTCTTTTCCAGACAATACTCTATTCTTGTTTGCCATTCTTGCCTATTTATATCTTTGTTATTAAACACAGAAGTTCCAAACTGTATTTGGGTTCCACCACCTGCACCAAAAACTTCAGATATATTTCCTAATTTAGGCTTGCTATGTCTTCCAAAGTGAATTCATAACGAGCCATTAGAGTATCTAACATTTTTTTATCTAAATCACTCAATTTGTTATATCCTTGTTGTACATTCTTTATATTGACATCTTTTACCACTTCATATTGATGGTAATCCATTACACTTTCTGGATAAGGTAGTCCCCTTGTATCATAATTTGGTATTTTCCCATTTTCTACTGGACTAGTAAATGTGCCGTCAGATTCCCCATATCTATCAAGAATTTGTCCTTTATTTATATCTGCATTTTTCATGATTGGCTTTCCAACTTCATCTACTAGTTTTCATCAATTATATTATTATCAATCTCTTCTAGATATCTTTCTGTGTCATAGTGTGATTCTATAAGATTATCTAAAAACTCTTTACTAACTTGCCTATCATCCTCATAGAAATCCACTTTAGCCCCTACATTTAATAATATCTCAATATTTTTTTTCAGTTCCACTAATTCATCTACATCCAGTAAATCACAAGATAAAATATATTCGTTATTATTTAATTTGTTTTTTATATCTATCATACTCATATTAGTATTTTTTCTAAGTGCAGCAATATATTTGATTTCATTGTTATCTTTCTGTACTTTTACATTTAACTTAGGCATTTTACTCTCCTTTCATATCTAAAAATCATCAAATGGATTAATTGGTCTACCTGGAAGGCTATCTTTCCAATTTCCACCATGCCAACCATAAAAATGTTCGTCAAAAGTTGCTGGGTAGATTACTTCTCCTTTATTTGCTAAATGCGGATATTGTGAAGCACTATAAGAATGATGCCCTTGAACAGTTTTTCCATCAACTTTAGGTTTTTTACCATTCAGAATATCATTAATTTGTTCTTGATTCCAATTTCTAGTTGGAGTTTCAATATTTAAAATTCGTTGACGCTCTTGATACCAAAAATCATCAACCCCAGACGCTCTATGCTTAGCAAATTTTTTATTCCATATATACTGGTCATATTCAACTTTTTTTATAGTTCGATTATCTATTTTGCTTTTAAGTTCTTTCATCTTTTTAGCGCTTAATTGTTTTTGTTGAGTAGAATGAGGATTTAAATCTAATCCTTTAGTTCTGTCAGCAATAAGCTTCTCAGTCCCACTGGCTTTCTCACCTTCAGCTACCATCCGCTCGTTCTTCAGTTCAACATCTGTTTCGGCCTTGAGAGTTCCTTCTGCGACAATTCTTTCGCCACCTTTAAAAACTTCTTTCGTCGCCATCTTAGCGCCAAATTCTTCCGTAAATGCTGCTAGACCAGCCGCGAACTGACCGCCTTCAACAGCAAAAAGTGGCGTATCTGCCCCGAAAGTGAATGGTTCAGCGACTGCAGTTGCGACCATTTCAATTACTGCCGAACCCATGACGGCTAAATCTGCTATCAACATGCCATCAGTCAACAATTCAACAGAGTTCTCGACTACTGCAGCTACTTTCTCCAGATCAATTTTATCATACTGATCATGAATCATGGTGATAATCGGGTGTTCATGACGATATTCAATCTTTTCAGCTTTAAGGACTGCCGTGTGTTCTTTCTTGATGGCCTTTTTAAAGGTATCATCTTGGTAAAAAGCCATTGATTTAGCGGACGTATAACCGCCACCGGCGGCTTTGCCCATTTGGTTGAGTTGACGACGTTGGTTACTGATGATGGCTTCAACCTTGGCACCACTTTTTCTACCATTATACCGGTCTAGCCAATCTTTTGTATGGGTTAAGACCAGCTTGCTTGCAGCCATCTCATTGACAAAACCCGTTGACGAAGTGTGTTCAAAACTCACCAGGTCATCCACTGATGAATACACATTTTCGGCCGTTTTTTCCAAATGATGAAATTCGGTTAACGCTTTAGAAAACTGGCCTTCTGCTTGAATCAAAAGATTTCGATCAATGACGGCCGCATGATTGCGTTCTTCCACCGTTGATTGAAACTCTGCCAACTCTTTCTGGTAATCCGCTTTCAATTCATGCAGCATATCATGATAACTATCAAGTAACGGGAGGTAATGATTGCCTAAATTACCATTAATTGCTTCTTTAACTTTTCCTTTTAAGTGGTCTGCTTTTTGAACATCCTTAACACTTTTTTTAGCGTTATCCAGTTCATTTTGAATCGTCTGAATCATATTTTGTAAATCACGTTGCGCGTCATATAATTCTGCAACACTAGCTTTCACCGGTCACTACCTCCTGTCCATTCGGAATGGAAGTTTGCGCAGAATAGCTCGTTGGAATTCGCTTTTGCGTCAAGAATTCTTGGCGGAGTTTTAAGACGTATTGTTCATCTAAATCATTCGTAAAGCCCATATGAACCACCCGCTTCACCTGATAATTATTCAAGGTAATCGGATGCACATCAGGTGAGATCCCCATTGGCCACATTGTTGCCAAATAATTCAGATAGTAATCAGTTTGCTTAGTTGGTAATAATCGCGATTGAATCACTAGGAATAATCCTAAATTAGCATCTTCAAAACTCGCCCGTAGTTCTGGTTGGACGTAATCTAGATCCAGTTCAACTAGCGTTCCGATTGGATAAATCGTATTACAAGCCGTATCAATTGTAGCTAACCACAAGCGACATTGAGCAATCGTGAGTTGAATAACATTCTTTAAATAGTCAATCTGCACACGCTGTCCTTGCCAGTCGAATTGCATTGTTAACTTAGCTCCTAATGGCGGTTCATATTAGGTAAGCCTGAAAGTGAGCTCAACTGAGCACAAAATTTTTGATAAAAAAGGTACTTGCCATTGCAAATACCTCCACCTTAAATTAAAACTTATTGGACAGATCCTTTTCTTATATTCTTGTTTTCTCTCAAATATTCTGAATATAATTCATCAAATCTTTCTTCGTCCTCATCAGAAAATCCTTCAAATAGTATCTTATCAACGTTTTCTTCATTAAAATAAAATATTTCATCAATATTTAATCCCAAAGGATACGAGCAACCAGAATAGTCAAAGAAAATATTTTCGTTATTTTCTTCAATAACCGGGCCTCTATTTAAAATCATAATCTTTCGTGAGCCTTCCTTTAAATAAATAATTGATCCAATTGGTAACATAATTTTAATTACTCCTTATATCATCAGTTATTTTTACTACATATTTTGCATCTTTAATCGTCAGCATATTTAAATACGTATACATTATTAAGAATAATAGTCCAACTATAAATAGAACTAAATTAGCCTCTAAAAAAATAGCAATCCATAAACCACCAATCATCAAAGTAATATATACAATAAAGCCTGCAAATAACAACAGCTTTGCTTTGACCCCTACTGGAAATAAAAATACTTTGAATAGTACCTTCTGATTACTCACTTGATTATGCTTATAACGCCACCCATATCTAACAATTAATAGCAAGCTACAAAAAACAAATGTAATTAATATCCGCGTATTAATCGAAATATCAACTATTTCCTTACTATAATTAATTCTTACAAAAGTCGAAATAATCGTTGAGCAGCCAATTAAGAGTGTCATATTAACAATTCTATATATTTTTTTCTGCACAGTTTCCGGATTAATCTGATAAACCTTAATCGGTAATATATAGACTAAAAACGGTAATATAGCAAAGATTGGATTACTATCCAGGTCAAGGCAGAAAACTTCACTATCATAATTTAATAACTTGTATCGACTTGTGCCCTTAATATGCTCTACACGTGCAAAAGACATCTTCATCCCTCACTCATTTTTTACGCCATGATAATTAGATTTTTTGAACTACCATCAATAGCTTGACCTAGGTCATTGATTTTATCTTTTATTCCACCAACATTATTATTGTATAGATATTCATAACCTGTATTTATCAATAACCCCGCACCCACAGTAACAACCAAAAGTGCTAACGGAGCAGAAACAAAAGTACCAGCTAAAGCTGCAACACCGATACCAAGAACTGTTGCAACACCACTATGTGCTATTGCTTGTCCCAACGTTTTTCCTTTATTAAACATGTCATCTAAAACCCCAATACCAAATCCAACGCCAGTAAGTGTTCTACCAACCGCTTTACCATCATTTATAATTTGTCTCCCAGATTTTAAAACTGCTTGTCCAACGCTAGATTTACTTGTCATTGTAAAAGCATTCTTACCTTCACTTGCAAGGCCTGCCATCCTTGCCTCAGCTACGGATATCATGCCACCAAATTTGCTAACTGAATTGCCTAACAGTGTCAATACATCACCAGTATTTTGAATTTTATTATTGATACCTGAAGCTTTATTAACCGCTTTACCGATCTGATCAACATTTTCTTTTCCTAACACGCCTTCAATCGCTAACATAACAGGGTGTTGTTTAGCATATCTCTTTTTATAAGCTTCTAATGCCACCTTTTCCGCTTTTTTTACCGCGAGATGTTGCTTATTAACCGCCTTTTCGAATGATTGGTCTCCCAGTATTTTTAAGGCTGCCTGTGACGTGTAGCTAGTACTTGTAATTGAGTTGAGCCTATTTATTTCTGCCTTCTGTAGATCCAATAGTTCTTTAACCTTATTATTCGTTAAATCAATTCGATTAAACGCTGCTAATTTTTGATTTGTTTTTGTTAAAACTTTTTTAGCCTCGTTTAATTTTTCAACAACCGATTTACCTGACACGCCACTAATAGTTACAATGCCATTAATACTACTGTAAACATGGTTTATTTGCTTTTCAAAATCTACAAATCGCGTTTCGCAACTACTAAATTTTCTCTCATAACTTTCTAAAATCTCACTTTGAATAACTGCAGAACTACTATTTTCGGAAGTCGTTTCTTTAAAGGCTTTTAACTGATCTTTTAGAAACGCCGTTAATTCAAACAAAATATCATAATAATTTGTTAATAATGGGATTTGGTGGTTCGTAATATCAATATTGACGGCTTGTTTAACTTTACCAGATAAAGCATCTTCTTTTTCTACTACCTGAAGGCTATGTTTAGCGTTATTAATCTGGTCTTGAATCGATACTTGTTGTCGCTCTAACTTCGATTTCAATTCTCGAATCTCAGCAATATCTACTTTCATGATTTCACCTGCCTATTAAAATTTTGCACATATTCATCAAAAAAAGCGTATGAATACTTCTGATCAATTAATTGCTGTTTCTGTAAGATTTCTGAATACCGTTTTTCATAATCATTTGTTAATCCACTCATAACTACTTTTTCAATCATTAAATTATTCAGAAATAATGGTTCAACATCAACCATCATTCCAAATGGCCAAATTGTGCCAACATAATCAATCAATGAGGATTCACTTAGTGTAACTTTACGCGCATGGATCGAAACTAATAATCCTAAATCACCTTCTGAAAACATCATCCGTATTTCTTCAGGTAAAAATTTTTCATCCAATACTACCACAGTTCCAATTGGTAGTATTGGACTATAGAGTGCATCAATCAAACGCATATACTGTTGAAATATCTCAAATGTGAATACTAATTGTTTTTCTAGTCGCATAATTTGAACCGATCTTTTTTGATAGTCAAATAAACAACTAAACTTCGCTCCAATGGTTGGTTTAAACTCGAAGCTGATTTCTTGTCTTAAATAAGCAAGATATAGTTGTTTAAACACTGATTTCTGGCTACCTAACATTTTCCCAACTGAAATGTATTCCTCAGTTAAATTGCTATTTACTAGTGAGTTGGGTAAATATTTTTTCCATAAATCATCCACATTAATTCACTCATTTCTTTTTTACTTTTTAAATCCCAATGCACCTTTATGGTCATCTTCTTTTTTATTTTCACCCACTGCAATCATTTTTTGTCCATCATGATTTAGCTGTATTTTATAAGTTGATATCGATTGATTGATATCTGTAGCCAAAGTGTGAATTAATTCGAACGGTGCCAGAGATGTCTTGTTTAACGTGTCTAACTTCAACTTTTTTATTGCTTTGGCATCCGAAGTAGCCTTATTAACAGCCATTTTCCACTCTGATAATTTAACTCCTGTTTTAATTGCCATTTAATCTTCCTCCTTCTTAAGTCATTAATTGAGTAATGAACTAACTTCCGACATAAGACTATTTATTGTGGCACTAATCGCTGCCATCGTCTTGCCAAGGCTTGCTGATTCATGTCTTAATTCATTAATTTTTCTAGCGATTTGATACTTATTCTGTTCATGTTTACCTTCAATCTTGGAAATTGCTCTAACTGAATCCTGTATTAACTGGTCATAGTTATCTGCCTGGTTCCCCTTAAAATCACTCGCATTAATATGCAATTGATGCTGTAGATTAGTTCGGAATGCACTCAACTCACCAAGTAATACTTCTAATTTACGATGCGCACCTTCCAATGTTTCAATTTTCTCATCAATACTTTTCTTTTTATTTTTAGCCGCGATAAGCTTTGCTTTCTGAGCTGCACTTTGTTTTTGCTTTTGTGCCGCTTTGGCATGGTTCTTTGCTTTGTCATCACTCATAGTTCCACCTACTCGTTTATTAATTTAACGCGACCTGTCGATCGACCTTCAAAATAGTAACTTTCATCAATTGCCATTGCGGGTTCTCCGTAACCTACTTTGGCATTCACTAAACCTTGATCCGCCAATCTAGTGCCGAACATTCCTGCAGGAATATTATTTCTCAATTGTTTAGTAAAATCATCAAATCCATTTTCAATCTGTTTTTGACTTCCTTGGAATATAAAGTGCACTTTAACTGCAGGTCCCTTTTTCAATAATTTTCGGAGATTATCAGTTGAAAGCATAGCTTTATTTCCAAACTCTTTAATATCTGGTACAAATACATAAATTGGTTCTCGATTTTCATTATTCTCTCGCTCATCAATTTCACTTAAAATATCCGTTAACGTACTTTCAATGGCTTCATTTGAGATAATCATATCGAAACTATTCGTTGCACTCCCGAATCGATCAGTACTATCAAATACAACTCGTTGTACTTTACCGTTTAGTAGTGACAGATTTTCAAGTAATACGCGCTCAAACGATTCTGCTTGTTCCGGCGTATCATCAGCTATTACAAAATAGCCATGATTATCAGGAATGAATCCAAGTGGTACCGTTGTTTCTTTATCCAAAGCAAGTGGTAATTCAAGATTTGATAACATTTCTTGAACATTAACAGACTCATAAAAATCGGACATTGTGATTTCTTTAGGTAACATCGGAATTGGTGCTGGTAATGGTCCTTGCCAATCAGTTGCTAAGGTCTTAATTTCTTGTTCTAAGTTATTTAAGCGTTCAATATCATTTTCACCATCTACGGGTAAGTAAATTTGTAACACTTGTGGTTGTTCCAATTTAATCTGAGCACGGCCCATAATTTCTTGTGGAATTAAGGCATCGCGCCCGACAATATCTTTAATCGCACCATCTTCAACAAGGTACAACCCGATATGTGTCGGAATATTGCTAGCAATGCTCATCTTGAAGCTACTCGTTCGTAAAACCGTCATGACGATGTATAAACCGAGACTAGCCCCTTCACGCAATAGTTGACCGACAACTGACTCAATTGGGTCAACATATTCACTTTCTTTAACTGCGTCGAAACCGTCCGCAATCGTTATGATAATTGGGAGTTTAGTCCCTGATTTTTGTTCATATTGTGAAAGGCTCGCAACACCGTATTCGGCGAATGCATCTTTACGCGTTTGCATTTCTTCGCGAATCCGTTTCAAGAACTTAATTAATTTTTCACCTTCGTCTAAGCGTACGATATCGGCAACATGTGGCAAGGACTTAAGTGGTAACAAACCATTGGTTCCGAAATCAAAAAGATTAAATTGGACCTGTTCTGGCGTATTCTCCCGCGCTAAATTCATCACTAAGGTTTGCACAGCAGTTGATTTCCCAAAACCGGCAGAACCGTAAATTGCGGTATGGCTTAATTCTTCTAAGTCTAATTTAAAATCAATTTGAGTCTGTTTAGCTGGAATATCCATCTTACCGAACGGCACAGCCAAATTACGTTCTGCTGGCCATTGTCTTAAATGGTCAATCGTAGGTGTCACAATCACTTTATCCAACGGTGGCATCCATGGTTTATCGGGCAACACTGCTTGTGTGTGTTTGGCGATGGCTGCAATGTAGTCAACCAACGCTTCTAGTTGAGTTTGCTCTTCTTCATTAGAAGTGGTGCTAACTTCATCTTCATCTGAAAGATCGGTCGTCAAAAGATCGGATTGACCGTAGTCATTAATGACCCAGATCCGTTCATCAATTTTCTCTTCATTAGTTTGGTTGGGATCATATTTAGCACCACTCCAAGCACTTTGGAAAAGTTCGTAGATTTCATTATTTCCGACTTGCAAGTAAGCACGCCCTGGTTCAACGATGCTAGCTGCATCCGGTGTTTTCAGAATTTCATTAGAATCAGCAACATCTTGCACCTTCAAGGCTAATTTGAAGCGTGAGTTTGACCAGATTTGATCATCGACAACCCCGCTTGGTTTTTGGGTTGCCAAAATCAGATGCACTCCTAAGGAACGCCCGATTCGGGCAGTTGAAACTAATTCAGCCATAAATTCGGGTTCGTTGGCCTTCAATTCAGCAAATTCATCAGAGACTAAGAATAAATGAGGTAATGGTTTAGCCGGATACTTGGCTTTTTCAGTTGGATCGGTCACCGTTTTACCTGCTTTATACAATTTGGTGTAGCCATTGATGTGGTTCACACCAAACTGGCCAAATAAGCGTTGTCGTTTTTGTAATTCAGCCCGAATACTTGCCAGCGCACGAGCAGAACCGGCCCCATCCAAGTTCGTAATTGAGCCCAATAGGTGTGGCAATTTGGCAAAGAGATTAGCCATCCCACCTCCTTTAAAATCAATCGGTAAGAAGCCAACATCTTCAGGCGCAAAATTAACGGCTAGACTTAAGAGATAACTCTGAACGGTTTCCGATTTACCTGACCCAGTTGTCCCAGCCACTAAACCATGCGGGCCATGTGCTCGTTCATGTAGGTTTAAATAGACTAAATCATCCTTCCCACGTAAGCCTAATGGTACTGCCAGTGACTTAGAAGTATTCGCAACTTGCCAACGTTGTTGAATATTCAACTCATCAATCTTGCTAACGTTGTACATGCCTAAGAATGTAACTGCAGACGGAATCGCATTTTTTTCAACTTCTAAATGATTTAAATTAGTTAATCGACTAATTAAACGTGACACTGGGTAGTTGGTTGGTAACTTATACGGTCTGAATTCTTTGGCAACATACACATTGTTTTCATTCACTAATTCAGCTGCTTCTTCACTATCGTAAGCAATCATGGTAGTAACTGTTTCTGGCAACATCGCTGCATCTTCTTTCCCCCAGATAACAGTGACGCCATATTGACTCATATCTTCGGCTAAGAATTCATTCAGTCCATGCCCTGCTAACCAACTATCGTCAAGAACCGTCAAGACATAGTGTGGACTAAATTCAATCTTTTCTTTGCCATTTTCACGAACCATTTGCCGGCGCTTATTTAAGAGCTGATAAAAACTGTTCAGGACCATATCACGGGTTTGAGCATTATGCACAATCCCACGGAGGTTTAATTCTTTCATCTTGAAATGCGGTAGCCAGCGCCATTGACGCCAATCTTGTTCATAGTTCTGTTCTGGCACTAGGATTAGCAGCTCAACATCGTGATAAGAATGGAAGGTCGCCACTTGCAGGAGTAAGGTTTGCACGGCTGTTTTTAGACTGCCATAGATCCCAATTAACCCGATTGTTTGGCCGGCTAACGAAGTAGTGATTTGTGCATCTGCCAGCATCTGGTACGGTTCGACAATATTTTGTTGCACCGCTGTGACCAAAGGCTCATTTTTTTGTTGCTCATCATAGTCAAAATCAAGGCTGAAACTCGTTTCAACGCGCCCAGTTCCAAGCGAAATCTTAAGATAATCTGCATTGTTACTGGTTTTTTCATAGATCCGTGGACTGTATGTTGTCACCAATTTGGCGAGCGTTTCCATGTCGGGATAGTGATAGTCGAGTGCTTGGCGCTGTGCATCTGCTAAACGTTTCACCTCAGCTGCTTTTTCAATCATGTATTCCTGATATTGAGCATCGCGATTAGCGACTTTATTGCTGCCTTCATTCTTATTCGTGAAGTATGACGATAGTGAAATACCCATCGTGATTAAACTAGCACTCCCCATTCCTAACATCATCATTGGATTACGGCCACTTAAAATCGCCGTTGCAAAACTAGCTGTTAACATCCCTAATGGTGGCAAGATAGTTTTAAACAAATCATTTTTTTCATTATCTGAAATGTTTTCAGGCTTGTTAATAACCACCTTATCTTTTGGTTCTTGGCGCATAATCCGCGGGCTCCGTCTAAAGTCAGGAAAATCGAGCGGATATTCTGGCGCAAATTCTTCAGCCAATAACGTTTTTTGATCCAATGTATAACTACCTGTGATAGCCGTGATTTTAAACTGCGTTGGGCGGCGTTCAATTGAAATGCCGGCGGTTATCAGACGATCACCAATATTAAACCGCGTGTGTAAACTGGTCATTGGCTGCCCGTTAAAGTACACTGTCTCAATACCTTCAGCAAGTTCAAGCCGATAAATCAGTCCTTCTGTGATATTTAATTCGGGGGTTAACACAATTAAGGTTGGTTGTGACACTTTCAAATTAGCTTTCTCATTGTCTGAAATTGTCATTGGCTGTTGAGGGAGGTTGGTCGTCACAACAGTTAGTGCATCGTGTTTAATAATTGCTAAAGTTTCAAAACGGGTTAACGCCCTGTCGGTGGCAATCATCTGATCATTAATCACAACAGCTCCTTGACTGCAGTGTATTTCATACTGACCAATTTGAGCTAATTTAGTGTGATTTGTTAATGTGATATGTTCAAACTGATTACCTAAATTAAAAACATCATACTGAACTTGATTCAATGGTAATATTTGGTCATCATAATTAGCAACTTGCGGGTAGACCAGCTTATTTTTCGATCCCATCAGCTTTCCCCCCTAACTTCTTGACGTATTGATTAATGCTTTTTTGATAACGACTTAATAGTTCTTGTTTCTTACTTCCAGCCATCTTATTATCAGCCTTTGTCACATCATATAGTTTCGTATAAGCATAGAGGGTGAGCTGATTATCCCCCAAGTTTTTCGCTAAGCTAAGTGCTTCTTTAAAATTCCCTTTGCCTGAATAAATCCAATAAAGCAATGTATTGGTATCACTTTGTGGGGAAATATTATTTAGTAATGTCGTTTTTTGCTTATTCGTCAAGTTATCAAGATTAATATAACTGTTGGCAAGGACGTATTGTGCCGATTTCGAAAGTTTCTTCGGATTGTCATCTTTTAATATATCAGTCGTTTTATTGTAGTCCTTTGTCATAAAGGCAGCTTGGCTATTAATGATTCGTTCTTGCTCAGGTTCTTTAATCCCGGAGAGGTAAAACAGGCCACTCCCTAATCCAATCGTCGCAATTGCTAGAATGCTAGCGCTCCATTTTAAAGCGATATACCGCTTCTTTTTGACCGATGTTAAATCCATCGTCAACCGCTGATGCCGGTCTTGAATTATTTCAGTAACCGCGTTAATATCGGTTGCTTCCATAATACTTTTTTCGAATTGATCATTAATGGCCCGCGAACCATCAATCAAGGCAGCATATTTGTATTTGGGGTTAATCGTTGTTACAACCAATGCTTTATAGCGCAGTAGAAATTCGTCCGCATTCATATCAGCCGGTGCTAATAGTTTTTCAAATCCACGATAAGCTAGTTTAATCTGACCATCTATTACAACTATATTCTCAGGTGCCATAAATAAGTTAATATTGTTATTTTGCCAAGGGGCCAAACTACTTAACATGATTGCTAACCGTAGCCGATCAGTATATGCAGCATTTTTGCTAGCTTGTAATAATGGCTGTGCAAACTTAGGTAGTGTGTAACTCAAGATAAGATTGCTGCTGTCATTTTGGACAATTTGGCCTGGTAACAAAAGATTATCTGGCTGTAAAAGCGTCTGAATAAAAGCATTGTCCATCTGTTTATATTGATTGGGCTTTAAGGTCACTTTCATTTGTTGATCATTAACTGTTATTTCTAGCGTATTTTTACCATCTGTCATTTGAATCATATTAATCCCCTACCACTTTTTCTTGAACTTTAAACTGATCACCATCACTAATTGGATAGCTTGCAAGAAGTTCATCCTTAGCTATCGTCACTTTTTTACCTTGTAAAACCAATTCCCAAGATGGGGGGAACGTTACTTGCAACTCTTTGGCATTCATCATTATTAACGTTTCTAAACGCTCTTTAGTCACAAATCTTGGTACTTGTAAATCCAATCGCAAATCACCGAATTGAATTTCAATACTGATTGTTGTTTTTTTAGCCATTATTCCGCCCTCGTTTAAATATTTTGGCATAGCGCTTACCGAGATAAACGCCGCTTAAGCTTGCTAAGATGAGCACTACCCCGATTAGACTATATTTAATCCAACCTGGTACACCTTCTTGATTCTTTGTTCCACTGCCGGATTGTGTGCTTGTACGCGATTTGTTGAAAGAAATTTTTTGCCCAACACTTTTTTGTAGCGAATGGTCTTTGGTTGTCCTTGTTTGCGAAAAAACCTGATGTTGTGCATTTTGAATAATCCGTTGTTTATCGGTTTGTTGCTGTTTAACAGTTCGATTGCGATCATTTAAAAACATATCCGGCATTGTTCGATATGCTGTATTAGCTTGTTGCTGATTACCAACGTCATTTCGTTCAATCACTTGATTATTTACGTTTAATTCCCCTGGTGCAGCTTGTACAGTACCAGTCGATGTCACGCCGATGATTAAAAAAAACAGCAGCCAATTAATCCGACACATGTTGCACCTCTTTTCGTTCACCTAAAATAATTAAGATATTAATGATAAGTGATCCTATAAATAGGACGCTAAGAACTAGCATGGCAACCTGACTTAGATTACCTGTCAGTAACGCACCAAAACTATTTTCAATGTTTTGAAGTGGCGAGACGCGATATATAAAAGCTAACGGTGTGCCCGCTTGAATACTAAATCCTAGAATTGGCGTTAACATTAAGTAAATGCCCACAATAAAGCCAAAGAGATAGGGCGCAATTTTAGGAAACTGCCGACTAACCCAATAAATATTCATCGCGATGATTAAACTAATTATAATTGTGTAACCTGACCAGCTCACGGCTGATCGTGATCCGCTGTGTGCAAAGGTCAATTTAGCAATCGTTGTCGCCCCAATTAAAACGGTTAATAAAAGATAGCTAAACAATGCACTGCTATTATTAGCAGTCGTTTTGCGCGCATAACCAAACGCAATAATCGATGCCATCAAGGCTGTCAAAACTGTCATCAAATACGGAATGGACGATGTTGTCTGGCTAACATCCTTATATTCCCCTTTTTTCGTTAAGGGGTTAGCTAAGAAATTGAAGACATTTTGATTGTCCGCCCCGCCGGTATGCGTATTTTGTAATACATTCTTAAAATTATTCGCATAGGACTGGTTATTACTTGTTTTTTTAGTTACGGTGCCAACTAAACTATTGGTTTCTTTGAGCACCTTGCTTGCCGTTTCATTCGTTGTTTTCGTTGTCTTGGTTAGTGTTTGAAACTCGTCTGATAAGCTTTCGACTTTAGCAGCACCTTCGGCCGTCTTTTTAGCTTGTTCCTGAGAACTGGTATTGAGTGTTTCAAAACTTTTTAAAATATCATCGCCAGCGGTTTGATCGTAATAAATATTATTAATCTCATCACTTTCATTACCTTCATATTGCTTATAATTAACAGCAATTTTAGGATTATCCTGCCATTTTTTATAGGTTTCGTCTAAAGTGCGACTAGCATGTTGATACCATGCCATTATCTTATCTTTTTGATCTAATAAGATGGATGGCGTCCCCAACAGGGTGTTTAAAGTAGCGTTTAACGAGGCCCCGTCATCACTATTCAAAGTAGCCTCTAACTTATTGATTTGATTATTTGTTGCCTGCCATACTTGTGTTCCTTGTTCGCGGTACGCATCGACCATGTACCCGGCAATTGTATCTTGACTGATATACCCATATTGGTTATAAACCGAGTCATCTGCAGCAATATCCGCTAACTTATTACTACTCGATTGACCCGCCAACCAAGCAGCAAACTTACTTGTTGTTAAGGTGGCATTATTAGGGGCATCGATACTTGGTGAACCGAACACTGCTACCAACTGTTGACTTAGCTTACCTAACGTGTCGAAAGTTCCGATAATCTGCGTTATATCATTCTTCAACGCAGTTCCTGTTTGGTACGTATTAACAAAACAACTTAACTCACCTGTACTTTGAACTTCAGCTGATTGATTTTTTTCTTGATATTGCCATTTGTAATCCAATGTTCGGTAAGCATTTTGCTTATCTTTTTCATTAAATTGCCATTGAAGGGCAACATCGCAACTAATTTTGAGCTGCTCTGGAATCATTACCGTTTCTTTATCATCCTTACGCGGTGTTTTAAAAGCAATGCTAATACTGCCATCTGGTTGAGCAGTTGCCATCCCGCGGTACTTTTTGATTTGCTGATTAATCCGCTGTACCACATTTTCAATATTTATTATTTTCAATTTTTGATTTGGGTTGTTCGGACGATTAGCTATTAACGACAGCCGGCCCTCGTTATTTGTTGGAATAACCATTGTATTTTTTAAGTGGGCCTGATAACTACCTGGCTCTGAATCATCTTTAGCGTTAATTAATGTAAATTGACCATTTGGCAACGCCTTTTTCAGATCATTATTGACATATTGATTAACAATTCGATATTGTGCCATTAATTCCTGGGCTTGTGACGCATCAATTAAATTCTTATTCATCAATGTCGTGACTAATTCTGGGGTCGCAGTTGTAATTCGATCTTTGTCATCTTCAATATTTTCCAGATATTCTGCTGGTAAGATACTTGGTGTCACAGTATGACGCAGCATCTTTTTTATTGATATTTTAATATCATCCGGTTGCGCTTCTTCAGGCGTCTTACCATTAAAATATTGTTCCTGAGTCTGATTCAATTGCCCTTGTAAATCACTCTTTTGCTGATTCAACGATGCAATCTGCGTTGTTAAATCAGTTATTCTCTTTTGCTGCGCTTCTGAAAATGACGTACCAATTATTTCCATATCAGGGATTAATCCAGTGGCTGGTTGTTCATCATCTTGTTTAGTTTCTAATAAACCAAAATTTTGCTGACGCGTCTTTTCATACGTGTCATAAAAGTCACGATAGACCTTAGTATCGGTTTCTGATTGTTTAGTCATTACTGCATCAGCATTTTTGACATTTAACGTACTAATTTGTTTCAACAACGCAATATATTTCGTTAGTGCTTGTGCATTATCGTTAACATCCTTGCCGGTATCCACCAACATCGCTTGCGTACTCTTGCTGAATTCATTTTGTTGATCTTGCCAAGATTGGTTTTGACCTTTTAAACTATCCGCCGTACTAATAACTTCAGTAAAACTCTCTGGTAATGATTTGAATGGGGTTTGAACGTTTGTGGAAAGCGTGGCTTGGGTTTCTTGTTCCCCAGTCACAATCCCAGTCACATTTCGTTGTGCCTCAGAAAGATTAGCCAAGACGCTTGAAAAATACATCTTAATCACTTTTTGATTGAACGAATTTAAAATGGTACCCACTTTTTCTTGGACAATTTTGTTCGTCCGTTCATTCGACCCCTTCCGTACTTTGTATGTAATCTGGGCTTTTTGCGGATTCATACTTTGCAAGTTAAGTAATTTTTGCGAAAAGTTTTGCGGAAGAATAATTTCAACATCATACGATCCATTGTTAAACCCAGCTTCAGCCACATTCAATGGTGCAACTTGCCATGAATGTGCAGTATCTTGATTAATTAAATTAACAAAGTTTCTACCTAACTGGATACTTTTTCCATTAAACTTAGCCCCGAGATCTTCATTAACCAATACATACCGAATTGTATTTTTTTGTTTGCCATCCAATTGATGAATGTGCTGATTATTGACCCCTAAACGAATCAATGCACAAGCTAACACAATGACCCCAATCAGTATTGGCAGCATTATCTTGGCATAACTTAACTTTTTCATTTTCTTTCCTCCACAAAATAAAATGACGTTAGCACAAAACATTGCTAACGTCAGTAGTAACCCAGTTATATTTTCTTAGAATCCAAAACTCTTAGCATCCTGTGCATCACGTTCAGCAACAGTTTGAGCATATTTGTTTAATTGCGAGTTAATGCTTTCTAATAATTCTTCAAACTTTGTTACTTGACCATATAATTGGTTATACTGTTCCAAGTAAGCCTCAAATGCTGAACCTTGCCACTCTTCATGGATGGTATTGTTCATTGCATTGACGGTTTGAATTTCCCGTTCAATACCTTCCTTAGCTCTAAGATATACTTTTGACTGTTCCATAAGTTGTTCTGGTGTGACTGAGATTTGCGCCATAGTTATTCACTCCTAGTTTTAATTTAGCTACTTAACGATAATTAATTTACCATATGTACAATATAATTACAATAGATTTTTTGTAACAAAATATCTATATTTACATTCACATAAATTATATTTAGCGGGCGACAATTAAATATAAATTGATTAAAATGCTTATTTATAAAGTTTTTATTTCATTTGAAAATTCAACATTTCTTTTTTATAAATAAAAAAACCATGAAAAATTATATTAATATAATTTTTCATGGTTTCATATGATATTTTTTATTGGTTATCTTAAATGACTTCATGTTCTAAAGTCAATCGTTTATATTTACCATCATCTATAATATTAAATGCTAATTTATGCTCTGTTCCAGCAAATTTCTCTAAAAAATTAGCAACGAAATGTTCACTATTAAACTTATTGGCAGCAGAATATAAATCAAAGTGAAATAATGAAACAACTTCATTCTTGTTAACGACAACTTCGTTGAGTAGTTTTTTATTAAGATCAGCGTCAATCTTTCGCAACTGCGTATAAAAAGTTTGCTGTTTACATTTTTCGCGCGTTTGATCCTTCAAAATTGCTGGTGCAGTTCCGTTATTAATACATAATAATTCGTAACCACAAAGTTTATTCTCTTCGTTTAATAGTGTCCCCAAAGAAAAATATAATGCTGGTCTAACTTCAATTTGGAATTTCAACTCTTCCACCGCTATCTCATTTGCGCGACGGGCTTCCCTATATGCAACTATCGCTGCAATTAATGCTGCTACCGTTGCTAATGCCGCGACCCAATCCGCTATACTCCCTATAGTCATTGCTTTCCTCCAGTTTGAATTTGCCAATATGTCTTTGAACTTTATTCTTCACATGTAATTTTTTATTTTTTAAAACTATAAAAATATAACATTTGTGGTTATTAAAATCAATCTATGACGTTGTGCTGACTATTAACAACCCTTTTATATTTTTAATATGCAACTAGCAACCAACTCTTGCAATTGGCTAGTATGGCAGAAAACCAGTCATAAGCTCGACCGTTACTGCTAGTTTTAATAGCTAGGCCAAAACGAATTTACTTTAGCTATCCTAATTTTGTGTACGTTCTATTCTATGTATTTGATTTGTCATTTTGTTGTACCTCCAAGTTTTTAATAATTTGTTCTAATTCAGGTACCGTGATTTCTCGACCTTGGTATTTGATTTTACGAACTCTATAAAGTTGTCTGACAGGTACAATACTAAATAAACCAATTAATCCCATAAATGCACCATACAAGGGCATTGCAAAAAATATACGCCAATCATCTGTGACAACATTTGAACTATCAATTAACATAAAATATGAAACAATTAAATTAAATGCTGTGCCTAAAATGATAATTACCACTGTTTTTATTCCTGGTATTAAATAAATAACCGGTAAGGGGGCATTTAAAGTATTCAAATTTATTCTATGCCACTTTTTCTTTTTTCGGTTGAACCAAAAAACTACTAATATTAGACCTACTAAGTATAATAAGATTTTAAATAGATTCATTAAGAAAAGATCCAAGGTGACTGTGTGCGTTACTAATAATGCAGAAAGAATACTTGCAAGCCCGTAACCTATGAAATAATAATTACTGTTCTTCTTAGGGCTTTCTAAAGGTGCCTGATATCGACCAACTTCATGACCCAATAAAGATATATTAAATGGTAACAAGAACTCGTACCATCTACTTCGAACAAGCAAACTATAACGAAGTCCATCAATTTTTAATGATAACGTATGTCTCCCAGGCTCTATTTTAGTCCATTTCATTACTTTACCCCTTTTGTGAAATCAAAAAGACCCTTTTGATCTCCATAATCTACAATTTTCCCAACACCGAAGGAAACACCTAATGATAATCCAACAGCCGCCCAGCCAACAGGAGTAACAGAAACTGCTGCTAGTAGAGCCATCGCCCCTAAAGTTAAACCAACTTTCGATGCTGTTTTCGCCCCCGAATATTCTGCCGCATGAATATCGTCTAATCCTTGCGCTTTCCCGGATTCATAGGCTCCTTTCGCATCTAAAGCAATCCCGACTCCGCCTAATAACTTTCCGCCAGCCGAGAATGATTTTCCGATGCCATCGCGTGCTTCAGCCGATACTTTTAGTGCCGATCCATATGCTTCCCGAGCTGTTAATCCTGCACCAAGTTTTGCACTCGCGACACTTTTAAACGTATTTTGAGTTTGTTTCAACATCCACGGTTGTGCAAATTCCTGTAATGCATCTTTGGCCGTATCCGTACTCAATACTTGGCTCTTTAAACGTGTTAGGAAATCAGAATCATTTTCAGCAGTCTCATTAACTGCTTTAACCGTCTTATCCCAATCCTTTTGTTTAGCTTCCGCTAACTGACTGGCCAGGTATTGTTTGTAGAGCTGTTTTACTTTTTTACCTTTCACCGATTTTGGTGCGTGCGTCATTGCCTCTTCAGCTCTTGAAACTAATGCTTTATATTTCTTCATTACTTTCTCCCGATATGTCGTTTCAGCTGTATATCATCCATAATAAAAAAGGGGTGAACTTTACATGTCCGCCCCTTAAGCTACTGATAGATTAGTTAATTTGGTTTGCAATGTCGTTGTCAGGATTTTCAATGATCTTAGCGACCTTCTTCAATTGATTATTAATATCATCCATTAATTGAGCGTAATCTTGCATTTTTGGTTTTAAAGCTTCGAATTGTTGATCAAGTTTATCAAAAGCATTCTCTTCCCAATTTGAACGACTATTTTCTTGTTATTGAGATAACTTAATTGTATTTGCCCTAATAATTCTCCCATAGTTTATAAGTTTATACTATTTTTATATAACTTTATACAGTATAATATCAAACATTCTATTTAATGGCAACCCCTTAAACTAATTTCACTCTATTTTATCAAATAGCATTTAATTTATCCCCCTTAATCGTACTCTTCAAGTTAAATTAATTTTCATTTTTCTTATATTTTAGTGATTCAAACTTACTTAAGTTTAAAAATATAAATCTCGATTTTAAACTATTTTTTATTTTATAAACAAAGAACCATAAGATATATAAGCCCAAAACAGCATATCTTATGATTCTTTTCATTTAAATATTTATTTTCTAAAATCACGCTTTTGATTGATTCGACTGGCAATCATCACCACCAAACAACACTTAATCATTTCAATTGGAAAATACGGCATAAAACCAGTCATTAGGCCGGCCATCATAGGCAATTTTAATAACCAAATTAACCAAAATGTGCCAAAACCAAGTTGGATAATACTTGCTAGCACATTGCCGCCGAGTAGTACCCAGTTCGATTGTCCAAACAATTGCTGACTATAATGAACAATGGCCACATAGGCGATAAAACCAATCAGGTAGCCGCCGGTTGGCCCGACTAACACTGCGGCACCACTCGCGTAATTTGCAAATACCGGTAAACCGAGCATGCCTAACAAGAGATAGCTCCCGATAACAAGCCGACTGGACTGCCATGGCAAGGTAGTCCCAATCACCCCGACCGCGAGAGTTTGGAGAGTCACTGGGACTAGCAAAATCGGTAGACTAACCTGGGCGCTGACGATCAATAGCGCCAAACACATCCCGACTAAGCTAACTTTTCTGGCAACCGATTGTGGCATTGAAATCAGCTCCCCTCCATAAAGTTAATTTTTTGACCGACTGCCACGTGGGCCCCGTTACTTAGCACGATCGTCCCATCTGTTAAAAGTTGTGTAATAACAAGACCATTTTGCAAATGACGGCCAATAATCGCCGACCAGTCACAGTAACGATCAACAATCACTTCATCCGCTTGGCTCAATCCGACTGCTAGTTGGTTAAGGTATGCGGCACAAAATTGGTTGATATTCACTTGGTGTGCGTTGACGGCTTGGCTTAAATTACCAATTTGCTGGGTTGCAATGGTTGAGGCAAAGTTTACCCCGACACCAACTACAATGCCCGCCAAAGTCCCCTCTGGATTAAGGACCCCTTCTGTTAAAATCCCGGCGATTTTTCGCTGATGATCATAGACATCGTTGACCCATTTTAACCGGACTTGTTTGTGAAGCATTGCGTCAATCGTTTCAGCAACCGCAACTCCCGCGACAGCTGTATAGCGAAAAGCGTTGACTAACTTATTTTTTTCAAACGGCACCGTAACACTCAAATATAGCCCCCCAAGTGGTGAATTAAAAATATGGCCGTGCTGGCCGCGCCCACTTGTTTGTTGGGTTGCCATCACCGCGTGCCATGGCATCAATGGCGTCTGTTGTTTTAGGTAATGATTAGTGGATTCCAACGTTGCATGGACTTCTAGCAATAGGCGTTGTTTCAGGTCGGGCGTCAATCCTTCTTCAATTTGCTGGCGATCAATCTGAATCAAATTCGTCATTATTGTAAATGAACTCCTTTATCGACGTACACCACATCGCCAGTCATACCGCTTGCTAGCGGACTTAACAAGAAACTAGCAACGTTGCCGACTTCTTCAATCGTCACTGATTGACCATCGACTGTCCGGTTTTCAGATTCCGTCAACAAATCACGGTATCCTTTAACACCGGTCACTGCGAGGGTTTTAATGGCCCCTGCCGAAATCGCGTTGACGCGAATTTGATCTGGGCCTAAATCGCGCGCTAAATACCGGACACTTGCTTCAAGCGACGCCTTAGCAATCCCCATGACGTTATAGTTGGGGATCGCACGCTCTGAACCAAAATAGGTCATCGTTACGATACTGCCATTGGGATTAAGAAGCGCCCGGCCAAACTTTGCCACTGCAATCAATGAATAGGCACTAATTTCTTGCGCCAATAAATAACCGGCTCGTGAAGCCGTATAAACCGCGCCATCTAATTCTTCTCGATTAGCATAGGCAATCGCATGCACAATCCCGTCAAGCTTGCCAACTTGTGCTTGAAGTGTCGCAAAAGTTTGTTCGATTGCCGCATCATCACTGACGTCACATTCAACCAATAACGCGGAAGCTGGTAAAAATTTTTGTAAACTCGTTTTAATCCGGTCATTTTGGTACGTATAAATGACTTCTCCCCCAGCTGCCGTAATCGCTTGTGCACAACCCCAGGCGATACTCTTTTGATTAGCAACACCCATCACTAAAATTTTCTTTCCATTTAACACGGTGAACACACGTCCTTTTTATTTAAAATTGTCTGAATCGCGCTTGGCGTTTTGCCAACAAACTGGTTACCGGGAGTTGCTGTAAATGCGATAATTGCTCACTCAACATCCGCGTCATATTTTGACAAAAGACGCTTTGTTCATCGGGTTCGTCAACAATCCCGTCAATCACCCCCGCTGTTTGAAGCGCATCAGGTGTGAGTTGCATGATCGCCGCGGCTTCATCCGCACGCTGGCTATCCTTCCATAGAATCGTCGCAAAACCTTCTGGCGACAAAATGGCATACATACTCGCGGTTGTCATCCAGACTTGGTCACCACAGGCTAGCGCTAATGCGCCACCAGAGCCGCCTTCACCAAAAATCACACTGATAATTGGCGTTTTGAGGGTACTCATTTCATAGAGATTATTGGCAATCGCCATCCCTTGACCGGTGATTTCAGCATGCGCCCCAGGATAAGCTCCCGCAGTATTTACCAAGGTGATAATTGGGCGATGAAATTTCTCCGCGGCCTTCATTAAGCGTAATGCTTTCCGGTAGCCCGCGGGTTCTGGACAACCAAAATGGCATGCCATCCGTTCTTCAAGTGTCGTCCCTTTATTGGTCGCAATCACCGTTACTGGTTGGCCGTTAAATAACGCAAGTCCGCCAATAATTGCCGGATCTTCACCACCAACACGGTCACCATTGAGCGGCACAAAGTCTGTAAATAGCTGTCCGATTAAAGCTGGTGTTGTTATCTTCTGACTACTCCGGGCACTCGCCACAACTTTAGCAGCGGTTTGTAGTTGGCGTTTAATGGCAATCACCTCTTTCATGTAGCGTTAATAGCCGCGTAATAAATGCCTTTTGGTCAGCACGCGGAACGATTTGATCGATAAACCCGTTTTTCAGCACAGTTTCGGCATCTTGTAAGTCTGGTGCCAGCTGTTCGTGCATTGTCTGTTCAATTACCCGCCGCCCGGCAAACCCAATAATCGCTTTTGGCTCAGCCAAAATAATATCGGCTTCAGTGGCAAAACTTGCCGTCACCCCACCAGTCGTCGGATCGGTTAATAAGCTAATGTACAGTAATCCCTGTTCGGCATGCCGCTTAATCGCCGCCGACGTCTTTGCCATTTGCATTAAGGAAAAAATCCCCTCTTGCATGCGCGCCCCACCGGAAGCAGTGATCAAAATCACCGGTAATTTTTTAACCGTTGCGACTTCAAATAATCGCGTAATTTTCTCGCCTGTCAGTGTGCCCATACTTCCCATAATGAAATGAGGGTCCATGATGCCTAGGCCAACATGATGGGCGCCAATCGTTGCAAACCCGGTCAAAATGCTATCTTCTAAGCCAGTAGCTTGCTGGGCTTGCCGTAATTTGTGCCCATATTTAGGAAAGTGTAATGGATTGGCAGCTTGTTTAAGGGGCGCTGTTGGTTCAAACGTATCCGCTAACCAACTGAGCCGTTCTTTAGCGCCCGTCCGAAACCCATAGCCACAAAATGGACAGGTCCGATATTGGCCAAGATCCTTATGATAGATTGATTGCTGACATTTAGGACAAACTTGCCACAAACCATCAGGCACCTTTTGTCGTGCTTCTTGATTATATTTGAGATGGGCCTTACCAATATTTCGCACAGCGTTAAATAACTGCATACGAATCCCTCCTCTAGTCGATTTCCTTATTTGTTAAGTAAGCCGTTGTGACCGTCCCGTCTAAAAAGACAGTATCCATTAATAAGGTTTGTTGAAATTGTGCGTTGGTTTGAATCCCGGAGACAATCAACTCACTGAGTAACCGGTTCATTTTGGCAATCGCAATTTCCCGCGTTGCCCCCCACGTAATGAGCTTTGCAATCATCGCATCGTAAAAGGGTGAAATCGCATAACCACTATATAAATGCGTATCAATCCGTACACCTAAATTGCCCGCTGGTAGGTATAAATAATTGATTGTTCCAGCAGACGGCACAAAATGATTGGCAGGATCTTCAGCGTTCAACCGACATTCCAATGCATAGCCGCGGCTTTGTACATCCGCTTGACTAAACGATAATGGTAACCCGGCCGCCACATTAATCTGTTCTCGCACTAAATCAATGCCAGTGACCATTTCAGTGACTGGATGTTCGACTTGAATACGCGTATTCATTTCTAAAAAGTAGAATTGATGCGCCTCATCCATCAAAAATTCGACCGTTCCGGTATTAACATAGTCAATTTGTTCAGCCGCTTTGAGCGCAATCGCGCCTAATCGTTGGCGTTCTGTTTCAGTAATCAACTGACACGGCGTTTCTTCAATCACTTTTTGCTTAAAGCGTTGCATTGAACAATCGCGTTCTGGAAAATAGACAGCATTGCCAAACTGATCACGGAAAATCTGCACTTCGATATGTTTAACATTTAACATAATTTTTTCTAAGTAGAGTTGATTATTGCCAAAGGCCCCAGCTGCTTCCAGTTGTGCTTGCGCGTAGCTATCAGCTAATTGATCGGCCGATTCAACGAAGCGAATGCCTTTACCACCGCCCCCAGCAACTGCTTTAAGCATCACGGGATAACCGACTTGCGCGGCAATTTGTTTAGCCTGGGCCAGATCAGTAAGTGGCCCATCACTTCCCGGAATCAATGGGACTGCCGCAGCTTGCATACTGATTTTAGCTTGACTCTTATCACCCATCTGGGCAATCACGTTACTCGTCGGGCCGATAAAAGTAATGCCGCACGCTTCACACATTTCGGCAAACTGGCTATTTTCAGATAAAAAGCCGTAGCCGGGATGAATGGCATCACAGCCTGTCCCGATTGCGGCTGACAAAATATTTTGCATATTTAAATAGGATTCTTGCGGGCGATTACCACCGATACAAACGGCTTCATCCGCTAATTGGACATGTAAGCTACTGGCATCGGCTTGCGAATAAATCGAAACCGAAGGAATCGCCATTTCCTTGAGCGTGCGGACGATGTGTAATGCAATTTCACCGCGATTGGCGACCAATACTTTCTTAAACATCGCTTAAAGCCTCCTATTCAACGATAAACGTCAATTCTGCGGTACAAGCTTTCTGGCCTTCGACTGTTGCGATGGCCTTGCCGACGCCAATGCGATCTTTTAATTTTTCAAGGGTCACTTTAATTTCAAGGGTGTCCCCAGGCCGAACGACTTGTCTAAATTTGGCAGATTTAATGCCGCCAAAATAAGCTGTCCGGCCTTTAAAATTATCAAGCGTCAACAAGGCAATCGCCCCGGTTTGCGCCATTGCTTCTAAAATAAAAACGCCTGGTAAAACAGGATTGCCCGGAAAATGGCCTTGGAAGACCGCTTCATTAATCGAAACGTTTTTACGGGCAAGCGCATATTGCCCTGGTTCGTGTTCGAGAACCCGATCAATCAACAACATCGGGTAACGGTGCGGTAAAATGGCTTGAATTTGCGTACTATCTAACATTAATTAACCTTCTTTCACTTTGAATAGCGGTTGTTGATATTCGACTAACTCTTCGTTTTGAACGAGAATTTCGGCAATCGTCCCCGCAACCGGACTCTTAACTTCCGTCATCATCTTCATTGCTTCGATGACACATACGACATCCCCGACGGCGACGGTTTGACCAACTGTTACAAACTGTGGCTCACTAGGTGCTGGTTGCAGGTAAATACTGCCCACTAAGGGGGCTTCAATCGCGGTCTCCGCAGGCTTGCCTTCAGCTGGTGCGTTTTCAACGGATTCAGGTGAATCAATTTTTGTTAACTTTGATGCTTGTGTTGTTCCTGAAAGACTACTGCCTTGTTTATTGAGATATAATTTAATATCAGCTGTTTCAAGTTGCATTTCTTGGTTACTTGATTGGTTAAATAGTGCCACCATTTCTTTAACTTGATCATATTTCATGACTTAATCGCTCCATTTCTTGAACACCAAAACTGCGTTGTGCCCCCCAAAGCCAAATGAATTACTCATCCCATATTGAGCATCGGGAGCTGCTTGTGGTTTTTTGATCAAGTTGACTTGGCAAGCTGGATCTGGGGTTTGTAAACCAACATTGGGCGGCAAAATTCCCGCCGTTAAGGCCCCGACAGTAATCACTGCTTCTAAAGCACCAGCCGCGCCTAATAAATGGCCCGTCATACTTTTCGTACTGCTGACTGGGACTTTATTGTCTGGGCCAAAAACCCGTTGGAGGGCAGCGGATTCCGCTAATTCATTGGCCACCGTGCCAGTACCATGCGCATTCACATAGTCAACATCGGCTGGCGTAATCTGGCTTTGGGCAAGCGCCATTTGCATTGCACGGGCGGCTACTTCCCCGTTGGGATTAGGCGATGTCATATGGTAGGCATCACAATTGGCCCCATAGCCCGTGATTTCGCCCAAAATAGTCGCGTTGTGCGCTTGCGCATGTTCGAGACTTTCTAATATCAACGTCGCTCCACCTTCACCCATCACAAATCCTTGGCGCCGCGCATCAAATGGTAATGACGCTTGCGCGGGGTCAGTCGCAGTTGACAGCGTGGATAAAGCAGCAAAGCCGCCAATCCCAATTTCATTGATCGATGCTTCCGAACCACCGGTCACCATCACCTGGGCCCGATTTTCTTTAATTTGGCGATAAGCTTCACCAATTGCGTTGGCGCCACTCGAACAAGCGGTCACAATCGTCGTACAAATATTTTGCGCCCCAATTTCAATCGCAATATTAGCCGCAGCCATATTCCCAATTGATTTGGGCACGAACATTGGTGAGATATGATCGGCGCCTTTTTCAACCATCCGCGTTACTTGTTCTTGAATTGTCGTTAAACCACCAATTCCGGAACCATAAATCACGCCCATCTCAGCTGGATCGGTGTTTTCAGGCGTAATGTCCGCTTGGGCGATTGCCGCCAAGGCGCTATCAAGGGCATATTGCGAAAATAAATCCATGCGTTTTGCTTTTTTCTTACCAATTCGCTTGGTGACATCAAAATCAACAACTTCGGCGGCGACCGAAATCCCGGTTGCTTGTGGGTCAAACTTCGTAATCGGGCCAATGCCCAATTCACCGGCTAATACCCGGCGCATGCATGTATTGACATCGTTGCCTAATGGTGCGACAACGCCCATACCTGTAATTACAACTCTTGTCATTTCAAACCTCACTTATATCGTCATTCCACCATCGACGGTCAAAACTTGCCCCGTCACATAGGTGTTTTCTGCTAAAAATAAAGCGGCATCGGCCACTTCTTCCGGTGTCCCAAAACGTTGTAGTGGAATCTGTGCTTGAATGGCTTCTTGCATACTCGGCTTTAGTGCGGCCGTCATTTCGGTTGTAATCATCCCGGGAGCAATCGCGTTACACCGTACGCCGCGCAACGCCCCTTCTTTGGCAAGTGACTGCGTTAGACCAATCACGCCGGCTTTACTAGCGGCATAGTTGGCTTGACCGATATTGCCGTGTTGGCCAATCACACTCGATAAGTTGATGATACAACCACTGCGTTGCCGTAACATTTTCTTAAAGGCCACTTGTGTCACACGAAAAGTCCCAACTAAATTGACATCAATTACGGTTTCAAAATCCGCGACGGCCATCGCCATCACCAATTTATCGTTAGTGATGCCTGCGTTATTGACGAGGACATCTAATCGACCGAACCGCTCAAACGTTGTCGACACAATTTGGGGCGCCGTTTCTGGGTGAGTAATATCGCCTTTTACAAACGCATACTGCACGTCGTAGTCTTCAATGGCTGCCATTAACTCGGTACTCAATGCAGAGCGAGCATTAAGGACTAGTTGGTAGCCGGCTTGGGCAAACCGTAACGCAATTGCCCGGCCAATTCCGCGACTGCCCCCTGTAATCACGGCGACTTTTTGATCATTAGTCATTGACTGATTCTCCCTTCAAACTAGCAATCACTGCTTCAAATTGAGCTGCATTACTAATATTAAAACGTGCTAAATCTGGTACAGTTTGGCGGGCAAACTTACTGAGTGTCTTACCTGGACCAACTTCGATGAAGGTCGTCACGCCGTTATCTGCCAGTTGGCGTAGTCCAGTTTCAAAATGCGTTGGGTGCGCTATCTGTTCAACCAATGTTGTGCGAATTGAATCCGGTGTAAATGGCTTTGCAGTCGTATTACTAATTACCGGATAATCGCCAACTTCAAAGTTGACTGAATCGAGGGCTGGTTGAAAATTAAGCGCTGCTTGTTCAAAAAGCACGGTATGAAACGCACCCTTGACCGGCAAACGTAGCGCCCGCATTTCAGGGAGGGCTGTCAGTAGCGCAGCCACACCAGCTTCGGTCCCACCCACCACAATTTGTTGCGGGGAATTATAATTAGCAATTGCCACTTGCTGTCCTTGCGCCTGAAGGGTGGCGCAGGCTGCTTTTACTTGAGCGATGTCTGGTTTTAAAATGGCGGCCATCGCATGTGCTTGATCACCAATCGCTGCTTGCATCAACGCCCCCCGCTCAACGACTAAAGGCATCCCGTCTGCTAACGAAAGCTGCCCGCTCGTGATTAACGCGGCGTATTCGCCTAAGCTCAACCCAATCGCTCCGGCTACCGCAATATCGGCCGCCATTAATAACGCATTAATGCCGACATTCATTGCGACCAGCGCCGGTTGTGCATAGCGCGTTTGCCCCAAGAGCGTTGCATCATTCATGATGGCTGGTAAATCCAACTGCGCACAGGCACTGGCTTGATCAATCACCGCGCGGTACTGCGGATAATTTTGATATAAGTCATTGCCCATGCCGACTTCTTCAGTGCCTTGGCCATTCATCAAGAGCCCGATTTTAGTCATCAGCTTACTTCGCCATGGTTTGATCGATGTAATCAACGACATTTTGAACGGTCACAATTGATTCATCTGGATCGAGCTTCACTTCTAAATCATCTTCCAGTTGGTTCATTACTTCAAAAATATCTAAACTATCGGCATCTAAATCTTCACGAATATTGGCTGTTGGTACCACTTGCTTTTCTTCTACGTCTAATTGTTCTGCGATTACAGCTTGTACTTTTTTTAAGATTTCTGCTTTTGTCATGGTTTAAAACCCCTTATTTTTTTAATATTGGATAATTTGAATCCCGATGGTTAACCCACCGCCAAAGCCACATAGGACACAACAGTCACCACGTTTAATCTTCCCGCTTGCAACTTGTTCTGCCAATAACAGCGGGATGCTGGCGGCAGAAGTGTTGCCATAGTGCTGTAAATTCATGGGAAATTTGGTTAATGGTTGGTTCAGCTGGCTGGCCATCTTCGTAATTAACCGCGCATTGGCTTGATGAACCAAGAAATGATCCACCTGATCCAACGATAATCCCGCTGCCAAAACGGCCGCTTCGATCGCCCGCGGAACTTGCCGTGTCGAAAATTGATAAATCGCTTGGCCCGCCATTTGGAAAAAGGTGCTTTGAATATGTGTTTGGCCGACCTGACCAAAGTTGGCTTGTGTGACCGGTGTATAGCCTGATGTTAGCTGCTCGCTCTGGCGACCAATTGTCAATAGTTGTTCTCCGTACCAACCATCTGCTTTTTCTGGTGTCCCTTGAAGCAGCACCCCCGCAGCGCCGTCACCGAATAAAACAGCGGAACTACGATCGGACCAGTCCAAGACTTTTGAAGTTACCTCACCACCAATTACTAAAACATAATCGGTGGGCAATTGGATATAGCCCCGGGCCACTGATAAGGCATACGTGAACCCAGAACAAGCAGCGCTAATATCAAATGCAAATGCGTGAGTTGCCCCTAATTTTCCTTGGACAATTGCCGCAGTTGCTGGCGTGTAATAATCCGGTGTCATCGTGGCGATAATGATCGCCTTAATTTGTTCTGGAGCAACGTTGGCTTGCGCTAATAATTTTTCAGCGACGCGATAACACAAATCAGACGTATTCTCGTCAACCGCTATGTGCCGTTCGATAATCCCAGTCCGACTTTCGATCCAGTCATTTGACGTCTCAAGAATCTTTGCTAAATCATCGTTGGTCACAATTTTATGCGGGACGGCGCTAGCGGTGGTCATTATGCGATAAGCCATCTACGTCGCCTGCTGACTTTTGAGCCGTGCATTCCGCGGCGCAACTACGAAGGTCAACTCAGCTTCACACACCACTTGGTCATTAACGGTTGCGTGGGTTTGGACAACCCCCATATTTTCTTTTTTCTTTGTAAGCGTCACAGTAAATTTAATTTGATCCCCTGGTAAAATAATGCGATGGAACACGACATTTTTAACCGCACCCAAGTAAGCTGTTTTACCAAAAAACTCTGGGGATTTTAGAATCAATATTGATGCCGTCTGCGCAAGTGCTTCAATCATCAACGTATTCGGCATTTGTGGCGCATCAGGTCGATAGCCACGCATGAACTGCTCATTAATCGTGACGTTTTTTAACGCCACCACTTCTTGACCTGGAACTAAGGACTCGACGGTGTCGATGTAAATAATCGGATACCGGTTTGGAATTAATGCCATAATCTCAGTTGTATTTAAGCGTGTCATAATGCCTCCTTATTTATTTTTTTAGAAAAATACAATACGGCGTATCGTTTTTTCTATTCATGAACCATAACACAGCCTTTTTTAGAAGTCAATTTTATATTTACGGGAATTTCTCAAATAAGATGCATAAAATGCGGTGTAATGCCTGTTTTTATACGGTATTTAGAAACATTAAATAAAAAAAGCCCCCAACCATTCGTAATAACCAAAATGATTAGGGGGGTTCAATAATTTTAACGACACACTTGCCGTGTATCATTTAATAAAAAGTTACATAAAACACTTTTTGTTAGCGCTAACTTTTACGATATGTAATTTTACTTAAACCAAAACAAGGAGCACTAAATTAACATCCATTAAAAAAAGCTGTCATCCTATCTTTAAACTAGGATGACAGCTTTTTGATTATCCGACGGAGCCTTCCATTTCATAGCTAATCAATCGATTTAATTCCACCGCGTATTCCATTGGGAGTTCCTTGGTGAATGGTTCGACGAAGCCCATGATAATCATTTCGGTTGCTTTGGCTTCCGAAATGCCACGGCTCATCAGGTAGTAGAGTTGTTCTTCTGAAATTTTAGAGACTTTGGCTTCATGTTCCATTGAAACGTTGCCGTTTAAAATTGTGTTGTACGGAATCGTATCGGAGCTAGAGCGATCATCCATAATAATCGTGTCGCATTCCACATGGGCAAAAGAGCCATCACTGTCGCGTTCAAAGCGAACAGTCCCACGATAATCAACGGCCCCACCATCTTTAGCAATCGATTTTGAAACGATTGACGAAGACGTATTCGGTGCGGCATGAATCATGCGGGCACCACTGTCTTGATCAACCCCTTCTCCGGCCACGGCAATTGAGAGCATTGTTCCGCGGGCACCTTCTCCATCGAGATAGACACTTGGGTATTTCATGGTCATCTTCGAACCTAGATTACCATCGACCCATTCCATTGTCGCATTTTCCATCGCTTGGGCCCGTTTGGTTTCCAAGCTATAAACATTTTTCGACCAGTTTTGGATCGTCGTATAGCGGCAATAGCCGTCCCGTTTCACGAAGACTTCAACGACCGCCGCATGCAAGCTATCACTTGAATAATTAGGTGCCGTGCAGCCTTCAACGTAATTCACGCTGGCACCTTCATCAACAATGATTAATGTCCGTTCGAATTGGCCGGAATTTTCGGCGTTAATTCGGAAATACGATTGAATCGGGATGTCCGTCCGCACGCCTTTTGGCACGTAGATGAACGTTCCACCCGACCAAACAGCGGAATTAAGCGCTGAGAATTTATTATCGGTTGGCTTCACGAGCGTACTGAAATATTCTTGCACAATTTCAGGATATTCGCGCAAGCCGGTATCCATGTCAGTAAAAATAATGCCGAGTTTTTCGAATTCTTCACGCATATTGTGATAAACCACTTCTGATTCATATTGCGCACTAGATCCCGCTAAATACTTGCGTTCGGCTTCTGGAACCCCCAAGCGGTCAAAAGTTTCTTTGATTTTATCGGGCACGTCTTCCCAATCACGATATTGTTTGTCCGTGGCCTTTTGATAATACAACATATGCTCTAAATCAAGGTCGGATAAATCTGGTCCGAAATCAGGCATCGGCATCTTTTCATAAGCGTGAAACGATTTTAAGCGGAAATCTAACATCCATTGGGGTTCTTTTTTCTCACGCGAAATGGCGCGCACAACGTCTTCCGTTAAACCGCGCCCAGTTGAAAAGACGGGCTGCACATCATCGCTAAAACCGTAGTCGTATTCTTCAAATTGAGGCATCGTTGTCTCTTCTGTCATTCGTTAGTTTCCTCCGTTTCTGCATGGTTCATAATTTGACCGGTTGTCGCGCGTTGGTCATCACTCTTTAAAGCTTTGTGGAGCGCCTTCCAAGCCAAAGTCGCGCATTTAATTCGGGCGGGAAATTGTTGAACGCCTTGTAAAATGGCGGCATCTTCTAACAATGACCAGTCTTCATCACGATCGCCAATCATCATGTCTGAAAAGCGTTCGATCATTGCTTCGGCTTGCGCCGGTGTTTTATGCATCACGGCATCGGTCATCATGCTAGCAGAGGCCTGGCTAATCGTACAACCTTCCCCTGAAAAAGCAATTTGGCTAATTTGGTCGTCTTCGAGTACCAGTTCCAGTTGCAACACATCGCCACAAGTTGGGTTACGTAATTCAATTTCATAATCAGCCGTTTTCAAATGCCCATGGTGGTGCGGATGCTGCGAATGGTCAAGAATAACCTGCCGATATAAGTTATCTAATTTAGAAAGTGCCATCTTGGAAAAACTCCTTTGCTGCTTGAATGGCGGTCACGAACGTTTCGACGTCCGCTTCAGTATTGTAAAGGTAAAAACTAGCACGCGCTGTTGCAGCAACGTTCAACCACTGCATCAATGGTTGGGCGCAATGATGCCCAGCACGCACGGCGACTCCTTGCATATCAAGAGCGGTCGCTAAATCATGCGGATGTAAGTTGTCGAGATTAAAAGCAATCACACCCGTTCGTTGCGCGGCAGTTTGTGGGCCATAAATCGTCAGGCCGTCGATTGCCTGTAGTTTCGGTAAAGCCATTGTGACTAGCGCTTGTTCATGGGCTTGGATGTTCGCCATCCCAATTTGGTCCAAATAATCAACGGCGGCCCCTAAACCAATTGCGCCCGCAATATTGGGTGTCCCACCTTCTAGGCGCCACGGTAATTCTTTGAACGTAGCAACTTGTAAACCCACAAAGTCAATCATCTCGCCCCCGTATTCAACTGGTGGCATCTTTTCGAGAAATGCTTGCTTGCCATAGAGCACGCCAATCCCGGTTGGCCCGAGCATTTTATGCCCTGAAAAAGCGTAAAAATCCGCATCAAGTGCTTGCACATCAACGCTCATGTGCGGCACAGCTTGGGCGCCATCGACTACCATGTAGCCGCCTTGGGCATGTACTAAAGCCGCAATCGTTTTAATCGGATTGATGACCCCGAGCACGTTAGACGCATGTGCCAAACTAACTATTTTTGTTTTAGGGCCAATCACCTGCCGCGCCGAATCTAAATCAAGCTGGCCATCTGGTAATAAATCAATGTAGCGCAACTGAGCACCCGTTTGCTGTGCCAGTTGCTGCCACGGCACGAGATTACTGTGGTGTTCCATCACACTAATCACAATTTCATCGCCCGCTTCAACCACGGTCGGCCCAAAACTACCAGCCACCCAGTTCAAACTTTGCGTCGTCCCTTTTGTGAAAATCACTTCGGCACTTTCCGCAGCATGGATGAATTTCTGTACCTTCGTACGTGCTGCTTCATATTGGGCGGTTGCCCGCTCAGCTAAGGTATGCACGCCACGATGCACATTCGCATTATCTTTTTGATAATAAGTGACCAGCTGATCAATTACCGCTTGTGGTTTCTGAGTAGTCGCTGCATTATCCAAATAAACGAGTGGTTCATCGTTAACAATTTGCTTCAAAATCGGAAAGTCACGCCGATAATCATTTAACTGATTGACCATCGATTAACTTCCTTTCAATTGTGTCCGTTAATTGTTGACGCACATTTTTATCCGGAATTTCACTCAAAACAGCCCCTAAGAAGCCGCGAATCACAAGCCGTTGGGCAACTTCTTTTGAAAGACCACGACTCATTAAATAATACATTTGTTGTTCATCAACCCGCCCAACACTAGCAGCATGACCCGCTTGCACGTCATTTTCATCGATTAATAAGAGGGGGTTCGCATCGCCACGCGCTGTCCGCGATAACATTAACACGCGATTTTCTTGTTGGGCATCAGCCCCCTTGGCCCCTTTTAAAATATGCCCAATGCCGTTAAACGTTAACGTCGCATCTTCTAAAATCACGCCATGTTGCAAGATGTGGCCAATTGACCGCGGTCCGATATTCGTCACGCGCGTATCAATCCCTTGAACCTGCTTACCGGTGGAGATAGCGACGACCTTGGTTTCAGCATGCGATCCGGTGCCAACTAAGTCGGAATCAAAGTCACCAATGATATTGCCATCATTCATTGCGCCTAATGCCCAATCAATTCGGGCATCGCGCATCAAATGGCCCCGCCGATTCAAATAAGTCGTCACCGATTTCCCGAAAGCATCAACCGCGGAAAAATGAACGTGACTGTTATCTTTGGCGATGACTTCTACAACAACGTTTGCTAAATTCTTATGATCACCGGCTGTTTGGAGATTTTCGAGATAGCTAAATTCACTGTTTTGATCTGCGACCACCAGCACGTGGTGAATAAAGTCTGCCGGTTGTGTACTATCTTGCACATAATAAGCCGTAATCGGTTGCTTAATCACTACATTTTTAGGCACATACAAGAAAAGCCCACTGTTCATCAAAGCCGTGTGAAATGCCGTTAAGCGGTCTTCATCTGGTTTAACCGTGACTTGCATGTAATATTGTTGTACCAAGTCAGGATGTTCTTGTAACGCGGTAAAAATATCGGTCAAAATCACCCCTTGGTCTACCAATTCTGCCGGTAAATTCAACTTGACAGTTGTCTGCCCAATCTGTACTACATAGGGTTGATCAGCGCCCAGGTTGGCCGCCGCGTCTGGCATCAAACTTGAATCAGATTTGATGGCTGTTGGGGCACTCGCTGCCATCACCGGCCAATGTTTATAGTTAATTTTTTCAAAAATAGGGAGTTCAAGTTGATCAATCTGAGCAAACGCTGCTTGGCGCATTTCAGCAAACCACGCTGGCTCTTGATGAATTTGTGAGAATGACGCAATTTGTTCAGGCGTGATGGCTAATGTTTTCTTCATCAGAATCGCCCCCTATTTGCTTTCGTCGTCAGTCAATTTGATATCCAAACCTAGTTCATCACGAATACCGACATAACCTTCGTTTTCTAAACGTTGCGCCAATGAAGCGTCACCAGTCGTGACAATTTTACCGCCCATCATGATGTGCACGTAATCTGGCACAATGTAGTTTAAGAGCCGTTGATAGTGCGTGATGATTAATGCGCCAAAATTAGCTCCGCGCATTTCGTTAACTCCTTTAGAAACAACCTGCAATGCATCAATGTCGAGTCCGGAATCAATTTCATCTAAGATGGCGAATTTAGGTTCAATCATCATCAATTGAAGGATTTCATTGCGTTTCTTTTCCCCACCAGAAAAGCCTTCGTTTAAGTAGCGTTCTGACATTTCTTCTGTCATGTCCAAAAATGCCATCCGTTGATCTAATTTTTTCAAGAAAGCCATCACTGAGATCTGATCATCTTCAGCGCGACGTGCATTGATGGCAGCGCGCATGAATTCTGCGTTTGTTACCCCTTGAATTTCAGCCGGATATTGCATCGCCAAAAATAACCCAGCACGTGCGCGTTCATCAACTGGCATTTCTAAAATATTTTGACCATCTAATTTGATCTGGCCTTGCAATACTTCATACTTGGGATTGCCCATAATCGTTTCTGAAAGCGTCGACTTCCCAGTCCCGTTAGGTCCCATGATCGCGTGAATTTCACCCGTATTCATTTCCAGGTTAACGCCCTTTAAAATTTCCTTACCGTCGATGCCGACGTGCAAATCGATAATCTCTAATTTAGACATAGATGACCCTCCAAGAATCGCATTCTAGCAATTATTATACGCTCTTAATTCTATGCTAATTGAGAACTGTTTTCAATGCTAGAATGCACGAAAAAAGACCACGCGATTGCCGTGATCTTTATAAACCGATTTCCATGGAAAATCGATTAAAATTACTCATTGATTTGATACTCTTCTAAAACTCATGCCAGTATGCGTATATCGACTTGCATGTTGAACTACTCATTGATTTGATACTCTTCTAAAACTTGTGCGTTAATCGTTGCCGCGATTAGCGCGTTGAACTACTCATTGATTTGATACTCTTCTAAAACCGAACACAAGGCAGAACAAACAGTGCTAGAGTTGAACTACTCATTGATTTGATACTCTTCTAAAACAATGATTGTCCTAGCACTGGGGGCACAATTGTTGAACTACTCATTGATTTGATACTCTTCTAAAACTATAGTTGACGAACGACAACGTTACGTCCCGTTGAACTACTCATTGATTTGATACTCTTCTAAAACTTATGATTCAGATTTAATCAATTACATTCAGTTGAACTACTCATTGATTTGATACTCTTCTAAAACTAGAAAGTTTTGTTCTTCAATTGGCGCATAGTTGAACTACTCATTGATTTGATACTCTTCTAAAACCAAAACCAAAGCTCAAATGGAAAGGAGAAAGTTGAACTACTCATTGATTTGATACTCTTCTAAAACACATTTGTAATTCTGGGCTTAAGTTCTTAGGTTGAACTACTCATTGATTTGATACTCTTCTAAAACTCGATAGCGTCTAACTTCTCGTTGAGACCGGTTGAACTACTCATTGATTTGATACTCTTCTAAAACGAACCAATCATGATTAGCGTCAGCAGGGATGTTGAACTACTCATTGATTTGATACTCTTCTAAAACTATAGTTGTCGAACAACAACGTTACGTCCCGTTGAACTACTCATTGATTTGATACTCTTCTAAAACCGTGACGGCAAAGTACAATTCAATCACACAGTTGAACTACTCATTGATTTGATACTCTTCTAAAACTACATTTACAACATTTTTTAAAGATGAATCGTTGAACTACTCATTGATTTGATACTCTTCTAAAACTCCCGTTTGACTATAAATATAATCTAAAAAGTTGAACTACTCATTGATTTGATACTCTTCTAAAACATCAACACGGCGAGTTAGATCAATCGTATTGTTGAACTACTCATTGATTTGATACTCTTCTAAAACTGTCATCATTGATTACATCCAGCTTAGACAGTTGAACTACTCATTGATTTGATACTCTTCTAAAACTTAGCCGTAATTCAACTGGATTGCCCTGTTTGTTGAACTACTCATTGATTTGATACTCTTCTAAAACTGCAACTCTTGTTTTGATTTTTTTGCAAAAGTTGAACTACTCATTGATTTGATACTCTTCTAAAACCCATAGCATGAAGATTGATGCAACAAATGAGTTGAACTACTCATTGATTTGATACTCTTCTAAAACATAAATCTCTGTACGCATCAACCATGTGAGGTTGAACTACTCATTGATTTGATACTCTTCTAAAACAACCGCGCCGTTTCGCTTTCAATTCCCATCGTTGAACTACTCATTGATTTGATACTCTTCTAAAACCTAACGTGAAATCTTTAACCACTTTTGATAGTTGAACTACTCATTGATTTGATACTCTTCTAAAACTATTCAATCATCTCATCAATTTCAGCGGGTGTTGAACTACTCATTGATTTGATACTCTTCTAAAACAAAAATTAATGATTGGATTGATGAAGGTGGGTTGAACTACTCATTGATTTGATACTCTTCTAAAACTGTGAGGTGATTAATATGCAAGCAATCGAAGTTGAACTACTCATTGATTTGATACTCTTCTAAAACGCGCGTTAACGTATAATTCTTAATGTAAGAGTTGAACTACTCATTGATTTGATACTCTTCTAAAACCAGTTAACAAAAATAGCGGTGTGACTGACAGTTGAACTACTCATTGATTTGATACTCTTCTAAAACAGGCGACATTGATTATGCAGACAGATTAACGTTGAACTACTCATTGATTTGATACTCTTCTAAAACCTGAAAGAGGAATTTTGCCGGAAACAGAAAGTTGAACTACTCATTGATTTGATACTCTTCTAAAACATGAAGTATAGCCGACATCGAGATTTCAAAGTTGAACTACTCATTGATTTGATACTCTTCTAAAACCCAGTTCGTATCGCTCCTAATGTCACTCAAGTTGAACTACTCATTGATTTGATACTCTTCTAAAACTGCAAATCAGCCAGCAAGACTTGCACTTGCGTTGAACTACTCATTGATTTGATACTCTTCTAAAACTAGAGTGCCTTCATTTTTTCGCTATACTCGGTTGAACTACTCATTGATTTGATACTCTTCTAAAACGTATGGGGCCTTTTGGGCTAGTTGTAACTGGTTGAACTACTCATTGATTTGATACTCTTCTAAAACTGTGGTTGAGCCGTTCGTAACGGAGATAGAGTTGAACTACTCATTGATTTGATACTCTTCTAAAACCGTCGTTTTTTCATCAGAATCTCATTCTATTCATAGCGCCATTCAACATAATCATTATCGATGTGATAATAACAACATTTCTGGTACTGTTCAAATTTAGCCTCTTCTGAAAATTCGATGAGAAAGAGTTTCACATTCAATGTCGCCACCAACCTCACCAATTCATTAAACTGGTTGATACTGAGATAGTGCGAAACGTTGATCAACGTGATAATTTTTGTTTCATTTAACTCAACTGCTGTCTGTACTATACTTTCAATTATACCATATGGGTCATGTTGGACGACAGTCGAAAATTGTAAATTATAGAACTTAATCATTCTTTGAAGATCCCATTGCTGGTCAATATCAAGAGTAAGTTCATACATAAAGGCGGCATCTAAAATTGTCGAACGAATTTCACTATCTAGTTGAGCTAACTTTTGCCGATGTTGATCCGTTAAATCGGCGGCCATTTTTTTAATCAATCGATTCTGAAATAGACGATTCAAATTAATTGCTGCCACATCGCCACCCCAAATGACAGCTTTCGAATAATCCATTAGTTCGTATTGATCATTGCTAAATTGAACGGTCTCTTGTACCCCGGACATCCCAGCAATCAGCTTGGTATACACCTCTGGATGACTTGTACTACAAACCGTTATGGTCTTATTCTGAACTTTAAAAGATTGGTATGGATAAAAAGTAATGTTCATAAAATTAACGTCCTTTCGGCAGAATTACGGACATCATCACTCGATTCGCCCACTAAGAAATGCATTTTATTATATTGTTGCTCAGTAACCATCAATGTCTGCACCAACCCAGCTGGCGGTGTAAAACTAGCAATGCGATTTTCGATAAACTGTGCTGATTGTTTGCTAACACAAACTCGGACATAAACAGAGTATTGAATCATTAAAAAACCTTCATTGAGTAACGCTTTTCTAAAATGACGATACGCTTTACGGTCTGCGCTCGTTTCGACTGGTAAATCAAACATGACTAATAAGCGCATTATTCGGTACCTCATGAGTCATTACCACCTTTACTTCAAACGTTTCTTTCGGCATTGTCATAAATTTCAAACAATTCTGCACATGTTTAGTAAGCGCATTTCTCAGAATCGTTGTCTGTCCGTTGTATTCTAATTCAAGATTCAATAATTCCACTAAACCGAATTTAATATCGGGCGTTAATTCATTAAAGGTCTGATGTGCAACCCAATAATCAATTACTGGTCGAAAGGGTTCCATTAAATCAGAGCCTAAATTAAAATCGCTGCCACTATTATGATGATGGATGCCGAATTGTGTTAAATAACCATTACAAACAATTTCGCGGTTAACGGCTGATAGCAACAAACTATAACCATAATTAAGGGCAGCATTAATGGGACTGTAATCCGTTCGCACGAAGTCTTTATCAAAAACTAACTGAAAGTATTTTCGTGCAATAACGGCTTCCCGATTTGTTCGATCAGCAAACACCATGGCATCAGCTTCGGTTATGAGCGGTTCAACAGCCTTTCCTAGCAGTTGGGCACATTGAATCTGCATCGCGATTTTGGCTTGAATAATCGCATGCCATAACCTTTCTTTCAACTCTGTTTCCCATTCAACTTGTTGTTGAATCGATGCAAGACTACGATTTCCTGGATAATCCGCAATTGTCTCACAAGTTGGATTACCATCTTTGCCCGTAAAAATAATTTTAGCACCAGCTTCACTTAATTCAGTAATCGCTGTTGCGGTTAGCACCGCCTGCGTTGTCGCAACTAACAAAATCTGAATATCATCAATCGGTACTTGATGCGTTGCATCTTTGGTTTGGACGACAATTTTTCGTCCTGAATAAGAAACTTTTGCATGTTGTGAAATCACAACTGTTCGCCAACTCATAAAAAAATTCCCCCTACATCCTTGTTTTCAAAATAATGATATGCTATAATGCTTTTGTTGAGCTTGATACACTCAATCGAAATACTCATTGATTTGATACTCTGTGTTAAAATCAAACAAGGTCTTTGGACCAAGTTTTCTATTCTGAGCCTCTTATGAGGCCTTTTTTTATGCCTTTAAACTCAAAAAGCTAGCCCATCATTACACTAATGACAGGCTAGCTTTATTTGTTTATAAATCCTTTAAAGCTACACGTCGTTCGAATAAACCAGTTGGAGATTGATAAATAATTTGGGTATCGGGTGATAGCGTAACTCCTGAGGGTTGCTGTAGCATTCCAAATGGAGTGGTTATTTTCAGTACTTTAAGATCACTCATTGCTGCATTTGCATGCAACCCAATTAACATTCTGTCTAAGATGGCTTGCTGACCAACCTGTACCATCTTATTGCCATCCCACTGACTCTTCCATGGCAACTTCATGAAGGCCGTTTTACCCGCTAATAATTTAGCTCTGAATTGATTTGTATCATATAGCGGGAAGTAATGCATCACTTGATCTAAAATCTCATCATAAACTTTTTCGGCAAGTTCTTCAGACTGCGCTAATGGCAATTCACCATTTAACAATTTGACGGCTGTTTTGTCGAGAATCAGTTCCTGCTCATTGTGTTTATAAGTTGCCGAGCCTAATGTCAATTCTTGTCCATTATCGAAGAAACGCTGATTGATTAAAATGTGCGGTGCGATGACTTCGAATTCTTCTACAACTTCAATAATATTTCCCTTTTGCTTCTTTGTTTTTGTAAATTGCGGTTTAAGTTTTTGTTTTAAGAAGGCCTTTTGGGAATTTTCATCGGTTAGTTGTTTAAGCGCCGTTAACCAACTGGTTTCAACACCGCATACTTTATATAAATCACCTTTTTTATTTTTAATGCGTACAATACACATGTAAGCAACGGTCTTACCTGAGTACCCCCCATAAAGGGCAGTTGGGCGATCTTTTTTGGCAGGAATCAGTTGCTTGCTGCCTTGACCACTGGCTTTATCCTCTTTAGCGGCATAGAGCGTTTGATTAAATAATGCGCCCGCGTTCTCGTGCACTTCGCGGGTCACTAAGATCTTCTTAAATTGATATATTTTATTCAAGTAAGCCAGTCCGGATGCTTTGTGCCAGATAACCTCTTTTGTATGTTCATCAATCAATTCATCTTTTTTGAGCCCACTTAAGAAATTAAAGTTACGCCATTTATCTTGTTGGCTCGATTTTTGATAAGCGCCATATACAAAATAAGGTTTTAATTTAGGATAACGTTTTAACAAATATAAACCAACAAAAGCGGTTAAATAAGCATCGAATGCATGATGATGGTTATTTAAATTACGGTTCTTCGGAAAATCAAATTCTGTCCGCATTTGATGTGTTAGACCACTTTTAACTGCAATCAGTTCAATATTATCTTCACCATATTGCTCGATTAATAAGTTGGTTGCTAGTTTAATGACTTGGCGAGTTTCCACTAATTGCCGATTGATAAAACCATTCATTGTATATTTACTGATATGGTCAGGATTTAACATTAAATTATCATATTTCTTCTTAGTTATTAAACCTGCTTTGAGCATCATTTCCCAATGGGCCTGCATTTTTGCTCCTAATTTGACCCCAGTAAAGTCTAACGGCACTTGATCTGACTTGCTACGGTTCATCTTAGCGGATACTAATACTCGGTTATCTAAGGAATTATCCTTCACAAATGATTGTGGCAAGATGTGATCAATATCATAAGTTGACAACCGATCAATGTTTAACGGTTCGCCTGTGTAAACATCAATCCCCCCTTGCATAAAGTACAAGAATAAACGGGTATTACTTAATGCAGTATTCGATAAATCCTTAAGTTCATTTTTAATAGCAACATCGTTTAGCAATTCGTTACTGATATTTTTGTAGACTTGTTCAACTTGGCGTTTACGTTGAACTGAAAGACGCGGATTCACTTCATCCTCGCGCGCAAATTCAATCAAAATTTTTTCTGGTGCTTGGCCTTTCATGGCTTTTTGAATGTCATTTACTACAAGCAGAATTTGGCGGAGCGCTTTTTTATTCTGTGGTGACGTGTATAAATCGTTGATGACATCTTGCACATCATTTTCAGCTAACACCATTTGATTGGCTTCAGTAATTAACTTATCAAAGTCCTCCGAGTGAACAATCCGCATGAAGTTATCTGTTGTATCCCAGAGTAAATCCATGATACGTTGACCATTCGCATTAACAATTTGGGTCAATAATTTAGCTGATAGTCGCCCCCAACCACGATAGCGTTTAGTAGCTAGTTGCGCCCGTTGTTGTTCTGTTAACCATGCAATCTCATTCAATTTAGCACTATAAATTTTGCCGTCTTCAAAAATCGTTGACCATTCAATACATTTTTCTAAATCGGCTTGTTTATCAATATTATTAACTGTATCGCCAACAATCGCCTTTAAGTCATGATATGTGCTCAAACGACTATTAAATTTATTTTGATCAGCTAATCCTGTGATTTCAGGGCGACTAGCAAACCACCCCTTCGCAACTAAATAATCTTGCACATTTTTGACCGTAACGCTATTTTGTTGCATAAATAAATCATTGAAGATTGCTTGCTTAAGCTCATTGGTAATCGGTTGGTCATCAATTTTAAGCCCATTTAATTCGTTTAATACTTCAAACCGTTGATAAATTAAGCTTTGCTTTGGTAATACATCTTCGGCCAATAAATAAGTGTCGGTAGTTGTCATGCGCTTAATAAACTCATTCGCTGAAGCTTGCCGGTCCACTTTATCATCGAAATTCCATGGTGTAATGCGGCCTTCAGCCTTACGAATCATCCATGCAAATTTGGCCTTTGAACTTTGTTGTTGTTGCTCAGCTGTAATAAGGGGCCCAACGTAATATGGTACTCTAAACGCCACTAATTCATCTAATTTGTACTTAGCAACGGTTTGTCGCTTCGGATTTGGATTGAGTTCTGCCAACCATGGATAATATTGCTGTTGGTTTTCGATAATCCGGTCTAATTCCTGTTGATGTAACTGGTGTGGAATCGCCCCATTGTCCTTAGTGCGTTGTTTCGGCATAAATTGATCAAGATCAATCAATTTTTGAATGGCTAATACGAGCGGCTGCTCTGAATAATTCTTTAAGGCTTTTGTGACGTCGGCATAAAAATCTTCCTTCGAATAGGCCTTCGTATTTTCTTGACCATCGATATACTGATCATAAGCCTTCTTTAGTTTTTGTTGGTCTGCTGTTGCTAGATCATCCCGCACTTTCTTTAACATTTTTAACTGTTCTTTATGCTCGTCATATTTTATGATCATCGCTTGTGACAATGATTGGTTTTCGGGAACAATTCCGGCCAGTAAGATTCCCGAATAAAGTTCCTGCAAAATACCAATAATTTCCCGAGCATTGTCATCAAGACTACTTTCGAGCTTAGCCAATTCTTCATCAAAGTTTTCAGCGTTAAAAGTCATTGTCCATGCTTTAACATCTTCAGCTTCAATCCCAGTAATCACGTTAAACTTCGCTTTTAATCCTAAGATGGCTTTTAATATTTCAGTTGCAATGGCCTTCCGTTGCTTCTCAGTCGACTTATCCGAACTTGGCGTATATAGCTTTGGTAGTGCTTTGCGTTGGCGATTGCTAGCACTTTGTTGATTATCCATTAAAAGATCCTTAATGGCTACCAATTCATCGGTCTTTAATTGAAAGCCGGACTCGCTAAATAAGTCAGCAAAAATAGTATTTAACCGATCAAAATGCTCTGCTAAATTAATTTCGCTACTTTTAAATGAGGCAACCGGCGCTTCGTTCAAGAAGTGCCCCCGATACTTCACAATATGGTGCATCGCTAAATAAATCTCACGAATATCAAACTGGCGCTTTTCAGTCATCAACTGATATCGCAAGTGGTAAATTGTCGGATATTGCTGATAAAAATCGGCATCCGGACGATCATTAAATAAACTCGTTTGCGGATATAATTTACGCTGATCTTTGGGACTTAAATTTGATTGCTTTTGCCGTAAGAAAAAAGTGCTATCAATCGGCGTGATATAGGGTTCAAAGATTTCTCTTAATAATCCCAAGCGCCACTTACGCCGCTTTAACCGCCGCCGTGTTGTTCTAAAACTACGGCGCTCAGCAGCAGTTTGGCCTTCATCATATAAGCGAACGCCATAACCATACTTTCCTTTAACACTGACTAGCTTACTTTGATCATCAACAATCGCCCAACCAATTGAATTGGTCCCAATATCTAGACCAATATTATACGGACGTTTCATACATACTCCCCCTAGTAATAATATACAATGTCAGTATATCCAATTTTGAACGACTTTTCCAATTAAATTAAAAATAATACAAATATGGTCAAAAAAAGACAAGCCTTTACTTGGCTTGTCTTTTTGCCTATTTAACTGGTAACACTGCCCCATGCCATTGATGCTTAATCCATTCTTGTGTTGACTTTGATTTGAGCGCTTTAACGAGCTTCTTGATTGCTGGATTATTACGGTCTTTTTGCTTTGTCACAACAATGTTGGCAAATGGTGATGATTGCTTTTCAAGGGCCACAGCATTTTTTTCGGGATTGAGTCCGGCTTGAACGGCATAGTTTGAGTTAATCGCGACTAATGTGCCTTCATCATTTTTCAAGAGTTCCGGCATTAATTTAGGTTCAAACGTGTATTCAAACTTGAGATGCTTTGGGTTGCTGGCAATGTCTTTAAACGTTGCATTCTCTGCATTCACACCTGATTTTAAGGTGATTAAGCCGCCGTCTTTTAGAATCGTTAAGACGCGGCCCCAGTCAGGTTGGCTGCTTGAGACCAAGACTTTAGCACCCGATTTCACATCACTTAATTTCTTAACTTGTTTACTGTACAAGCCAAGTGGTTCTAAATGAATGCTGCCGGCACTGACCAAGTTGTAGCCGTTGTTTTTGTTTGCTTTTTTCAAGAACGGTTTATGTTGATAGTAGTTGGCATCCAATTCACCACTTGCCAAGGCTTTATTAGGTAATACATAGTCATTAAAGACTTTTATCTGGAGGTTAACCCCTTCTTTTTTCAATTCAGGTTGAACATACTTCAAGATAGCGGCATGTGGAATCGCTGAGGCACCGACAACAATTGTATTGCGCTTCGACTTGGCCTGTTGGTTGCCACAAGCGGCAAGTGCGCCCCCTAATAAGCAAATGGCTACTAATAATCCTAAACGACTTTTTTTCATGAGAGTACCTCCTTTAATTTAACGATGATCAATGTGTTGAACAACAAGGTCGCCTGTTTTTTGACAAACAAACACGATGATTAAAATAATGACAGTTGCGACTAATGTAATCGCGTTTTGGTTAGCTTGGAAGCCGTCTTGATAAGCAAGATTGCCAAGACCACCGGCACCAATCACACCCGCCATTGCGGTATAACCAACAAGTGAGATTGCAGTGACCGTTAAACCGGAGACAAGCGCTGGCATACTTTCTGGCAACAATACTTGCCAGACGATTTGGGCTTTTGAAGCGCCCATTGAACGAGTTGCTTCAAGCACCCCGCCATCCACTTCACGAAAAGCTGATTCAACTAGTCGCGCATAAAATGGTGCGGCTGACACGATTAGTGCTGGAATAGCCGCTTTCGGACCAATCATTGTCCCCATCACCCCTTTGGTTAATGGAATCAATAAAACGATTAAAATAATGAACGGAATTGACCGAAAGATATTGACGAACAAAGCCACAACACCATTCAAAATGCGGCTTACGCGGCCACCACCGGTGTTAGTTTGATAAAGGATTAACCCAAGGGCTAATCCTAAGATGGCCACTAATAAAACACTAACAATCGTTAACCAAACTGTTTCAAAAGTTGCTTGCCACATACTCGGCCAATTCACTTGCTTAAATTGAAAATAGGATTGAAATCCGTTTACGTTATCCATGACGTACCACCTCAACTTCGATTGTTTGTTGTGCTAACTCTGCAAGCACCGCTTTTAAATCACTCGGATTGGCTTGAATTTGAATGTATAAATAGCCAAGTGCCCCATTGATGGTTTGTTGTAAGCTCCCACTGATGACACTAATTTCAACGGCTGGATATTGTCGCATCAATCGGCCAATCACCGGTTGGCTTGCTTGGGATTCATTAAAACGCAGTTGCACGATTGTCCCATTTGGCACCCGTTCGAGCAGTTGATTGATCGAAGCAGCCGTTTCACTCGATGTCACGACCAATAATTCAGCAACAAATGCCTTAGTCGCAGCTGCTTGTGGTCTTTCGAAGATTTCATGCACAGTCCCTTCTTCGATTAACCGACCGCTTTCCATAACGGCCATCCGTTGACAAATTCGCCGAACAGCATCCATTTCGTGTGTGACAAGGACGATTGTAATCCCCATCTCCCGATTAATCTGAGCTAGTAACGTTAATATTGAATTGGTCGTTTTCGGATCTAAAGCGCTCGTTGCTTCATCACACAATAAAATTTTCGGATCACTAATCAATGCCCGTGCAATTGCCACCCGTTGTTTCTGCCCACCAGATAACTCACTTGGATAAGCCGTTTCTAAATGGGTCAATTCAACAACTTTTAATAATTCACGGGCCTTTGCTTGGCGTTGTGCTTTGGGAACGCCAACCAGTTTTAGTGGTAACATAACATTTTCTAGGACAGTCTTTGACCAGAGTAGGTTAAAATGTTGAAAAATCATCCCGATCTTTTGCCGAATCGGTCGCATTGCTTGTTCACTCAACCCCACAATTGATTGGCCCTCAACGAGGACATCCCCAGTGGTTGGCTTTTCTAGTCCATTTAAGAGGCGAATTAACGTACTCTTCCCAGCACCAGAATACCCGATAATACCATAGATTTCGCCGGCTTCAATGTTCAAGGATACATCGGTTAATGCGGCGAATGTTTTTTGTTCACGGATAAAGTTTTTCCCTACTTGTTTTAATTGCAACATCCTAATCGCTCCCTCTTCTTTAAAAATGCCAAAAAAAAATCCTTCCTCTCAAATCAATGAGAGAAAGGACGCTAAATGCGTGTTACCACCTTAATTCACGATTACCTCACAGTAATCGCCTTACAAAGTACCAAATTGATACTCGTTCGCTATATCGGGCAACCCCCGCACTCAGCTCAGTTAAACCTTACCAAATGAATTGCTCAAAGACCATATTCATCTAGTGTTCACATTATCCGCTTACACCTGTCCGGACTCTCTTAAAATGCTACTAACTAAATTACTCATCTTTTCATCGCTTGTATTAAGTAGTACCTATCATAATTAAAGTTCCATTAAAAGTCAAGCAAGACTATTTAAAAAAACAAATTATTGTTTAAGTTATTACCTAGTCAACCCGAATATCAGCAATCCACGCATCTTTTTCGTTATCTGCATTTAATAATCCCGGATTGTCCGCTAATAATGTGTTGACGTTTACTAACTCACCAGCTAATGGACTGTCAAAATCTTGGACCATCTTCTCAGCTTCAATAGCCACCAAGGTTTCATTGACCGTTAATTTTTGCCCAACACTTGGCACATCAACAAACTTGATTGATCCAAACTCATTTTGAGCGGCTTTAGTGATTCCAATTCTTCTGATTGAGGCTGCAATTTCCTCTGTCCAAAAATAATCATTATTTTCCATCGTCATCCGTCTTTCACTCCTAGAAAGTATCTTCAGCTTCACTGAACATGTAACTCTTATAATGGTAACGCATCGACATGATAAACCCAACGCCAATTAGGTTCCCCAACAACGATGAACCCCCTTGCGAGATAAACGGCAATGGAATCCCGGTCAATGGTAATAAACCAACGCTCATCCCAATGTTTTCGAAAACATGGAATAAGATCATCATAATGACCCCCGTTGATACATATGCATAAAATTCATTCTTCGTGTCGAATGTGACCCGAATCATTTGGTAAATCAACAAGAAGTACAAAAGGATGACAAAACATGAACCGATAAAGCCAAAGTTTTCACCAATGACAGAAAAAATCATATCGGATTCACGCACTGGCACGTGGACTTGGACTTGATTGAAGCCTTTACCGAATAACTGACCAGAACCAATTGCTTTTAAGCTCTGTGATAATTGTAAACTAGTACTAGCAGTATTATCGAATGGATGCAACCAAGCATCAATTCGATTAAATTGGTACGTTTTAAAACCCAGATGCGTCAAGATAGCACGGCCAGGGGTCGTCGCCGCTAGCGTGAGGGCTGTCCCCCCAACAGCGACTAAGACTGCAATCGCAGGTCCTAAAATTTTCCAAGTCACACCTGAAACTAGGATGATGCCCCCCAAGATAGCAACAAACACTAATAAGGTCCCAAAGTCATTTTGTAATTTCAATAGAACCATCACCGGGAGGGTCCATAGTAACATTCGTCCAAGTAATATCCAGTCAGTCTTAATCGTATGTTCTGGATAAGCCGTATTGTGTTGTGTAACAACTCTCCCTAACATTAAGATATACGCCGGCTTCATAACTTCAGACGGTTGAAATGAGATTGGCCCAAGTGAAAACCAACTCTTTGCCCCAGTTTGCAAGGCCACTGCCCGGTTATAAAAGATTAAAACGGCAATCAGGAGGAATATTCCTAACCCATAAGCCAGTGGCGCAATCCGCCATAATTGTTCTGAATCAAACTGCATAATGGCGACGATTGCAATGCCACCAATCACGTACCACGCCGCTTGCATAATGACAGCTCGGGTCGAACTAGCACCTGACGTATCATGGGTCGTCGCCACATAAATCGACATCAAGCCAATCAATGCTAGCATAAAGACTGAAAAGACGATTCCATAATCAACTCGTGAGGAATCTTCTGTTGTTTCTACTTCCTTTGGCATGCTAAGTCTCCTTCAATCAATTCTGCTCTCATTATATAAATAACCCGGCCAGAATTCCGCCGGGTTACTGTAATTCTAATTAATTCTTAAGAATTAACCTTGGTGTAAATGGTACTCCCGTAGTAATTCGTTAACTGCATCGTCGTGTGTCTTAGTAATAATACTTTGACCAGTCCCTTCAACAGTTGCTTCAAAACGTTTCTTAACGCTATCTTCTATGATAACACCAATTTCATTTTTACCGACCATGACGCTCGTCATTTCTTGGCCGTTACGCTTGATATCATCAATGGTGACAGTAATTTTTTGTTCTTTTTTTGACATAGTTATGTTGAACCCCTCACTTCTTAAACTTACTTTTGTGTTTCGTCTTGCTGTCGATTGCGCAAAACGGTGAAATGTTCTGGTACTGGATCGTATCCGCCCCTTATAAACGGATGACACCGCAATATGCGACCAATGCCCATCATTAATCCTAAAATAGCACCGTGTTTTTGAATCGCTTGAATCATGTAACTCGAGCACGTTGGGTAATATCGGCAACTCGGTGGCAATAATGGTGAAATTCCCGCTTGATAGAAACGTATCAGCCCAATTAATATTTTCCGCAATTTATCTGCCTCACTTTAGCGTATGCTACTGTAAGAAATTAATAATATGACTCCACGTGCTCGGCAAGAAAACGGCCAATGGATTCTGGCCACCAATTGCAAAACCAATCATCTGCCCCACTAATAACGCAACAATTATGAGCACGATAACTAACAAAATTTTCTTTAAAACGGGTTTAACGTGTTCTTCAAAATTTGATTGATACACACAATCACAATCCTTCTTTAATAGAATGCGGCTTAGTAAGCGCGTTTATGTTCAATATTATCTAGTAAGATACCTGTCCCTAAAGCCACAGCATCCATTGGATTTTCTGCTAAAACGACTGGGACCTTTAAATGTTCAGAGAACAAGCTGGCGATATTACGTAATAAAGCACCGCCACCCGTTAACATAATACCACGATCAATAATATCAGCTGATAATTCGGGGGGTGTCCCTTCTAATACCTCTTTAGCAGCTGCAATGATTTCCATCATTGTTTCATGTAAAGCTGATTCAACTTCATCCGCGCTAATTGAGACAGATTGTGGCAAACCACTGACCATGTCTCGCCCGCGAACTTCAATTGATTCACTAGGATCGGCATGCCAAACGTTACCAATGGTTAACTTAATTGTTTCAGCTGTATGTTCACCGATTAATAGATTATGTTTCTTCTTAACGTATGCGGCAATTTCACTATTCATCTTATCGCCTGCAAGACGCAATGAACGACTTGTGACTACTTCACCCATTGAAAGTACAGCAACATCACTAGTCCCACCACCGATATCAATCACCATATTACCGCGTGGTTGGAAAATATCCATGCCAGCCCCAACAGCTGCCACTTTCGGTTCTAATTCCAAGAAGACTTTACCACCGCCTGATTTTTCGGCAGCTTCAACAATTGCTTTTTGTTCAATCGATGTAATATTCGTTGGACAACAAATCAAAATATTCGGTTTTGATAGGAAGCCCTTTACATTTAATTTATTAATAAAATACGCTAACATTTCTTCTGTAATGTCGAAATCAGCGATAACCCCATCCTTTAATGGACGAACAGCGTGAATGTTACCAGGTGTCCGGCCAACCATCCGATACGCTTCTGAGCCAACCGCTAAAACTTTTTTAGTTTGGGTATCAATCGCAACAACTGAAGGTTCGTTTAGGACAATGCCTTTTCCTTTAACGTTAATTAAGACGTTGGCAGTTCCCAAGTCAATCCCGATATCTTTAGCCATTTAGTGTTGCTCCTTCCGAGAACTATATTCAGTAAAACATTATACCATAAGACAGATACCTTTAGTATCATGATTTGGCAAAATAAAAAGCAGCGTCCACTGAAATAGTAGGCGCCGCTAGTCTGTTTTATGCAAGTTTAGCTTGTTTAATTCGGTGCCCAGCAGCATCAAAATCAGCGCGGCTGATATGCGCCCCAAGTGCTCGTAATTTTTGATGGAAATGATAGTAGCCCCGATCCATGTATTGGAGATTCGTAACCAATGTTTCACCATTGGCTACTAACCCAGCAATAACGAGTGCTGCGGCAGCTCTTAAATCCGTTGCAGCCACTTCAGCCCCATTAAAATGTGTATCACCGTAAAGCACAACTGATTGACCTTCAATTTGATAATCAGCATTCATCCGACGAAGTTCTTCTAAATGCATGAAGCGATTTTCAAATACTGTTTCGGTCATAACACTCGTGTTCTTGGCGAGTAATTGGAGCGTTGTCATCTGTGCTTGCATATCCGTTGGAAAACCTGGGTAAGGTAACGTCTTAATATTGCATGCGTTTAATTCAGCAGGGCCAATAATTCGGACACCAGCTTCTTCATCAATCACTTCCGCACCCATTTCCACTAATTTTGACAGGAGTGGTTTGTTGTGTTCGGCAATTGCTTCTTTAATCAAGACATTTCCCTGTGTGGCCGCAGCCGCAACCATGAAGGTTCCTGCTTCAATTCGGTCTTGTACAATACTGTGGTCTGTCCCGTGTAAAGCTGGTACACCTTCCACCCGAATAGTTTCCGTTCCGGCACCAAAAACGTTTGCTCCCATCTTGTTTAAGACATTAGCAAGATCCACAATTTCAGGTTCGCGAGCAACGTTTTCAATCACCGTTGTCCCTTCAGCCATAGTAGCAGCCATCATAATGTTTTGTGTCGCACCGACACTTGGAAAATCTAAATAGATGTTTGAGCCCACTAAACGGGTCGCTTTGGCTTCAATATAACCATGATTTTGATGAATGGTTGCACCAAGCGTCTCAAAGCCTTTCAAATGTAAATCAACAGGTCGTGAGCCAATAGCACAACCACCTGGCATCGCAACCCGTGCGTGCCCTAAGCGCGCTAATAGCGGCCCCATCACAACGATGGAAGCACGCATTTTTGAAACATATTCAAAAGCCGCTTCAAAATTTAAGTCACCACTGGCATCAATGGTTAATTGGTTTCGTTGTTCATCAAACTCAACTTTAGCATCTAAACTCTTTAATACATCTTGCATCATGAAGACATCAGATAAAATCGGAACGTTCGTCAATTGAACGGGTCCGTCGGTTGCTAATAAGGCAGCCGCCATAATTGGTAATACTGCGTTTTTGGCGCCTTCGATTTGAACTTCGCCAACTAATCGTTGACCGCCTTGTATAATCAATTTTTCCAAGAGTTTCCCTCCGAATAAGACTGCTAGTTTATGGGACTAAAAAAATAACGTTTTTAGCCTGCGCGATTATTTCTAAAAAGAATTGGCTAACAGTGTAGCCCATCACAATAGCGAGAAATACCATGACAATCTGTACTTGACGGACATGATTCGGCTTGAAAAATTGTTCAAACCGGATGGATTGTAAGCCGTAAAAACTAATCAAAATAAACCCAATATGACTAATAATTGAAATAACTGCCTGTAATCCGATTGATTGCACTTAAATAACGCCCCTTTTGTGATATGCAAACATTGTAACATACCGAAATAGGATTTGTCTGCCCACCGGACTGAATCTTAAGAAACAAAAAAGCCTTAAACCGTTAATGGTTTAAGGCTTTTGAATCCTACGATAAATGATTCTTAACGTTGATCCGGTTCATCGCACGTTGAAGTGCAATTTGAGCTCGGCGTAATTCGTCAGTATCATTATGTTCAGATGCTTCTTTAATTGCGTTTTGAGCACGTTCCTTAGCACTTTGTGCACGCGTAATATCAATATCACGCGCACGTTCAGCGCTATCAGCAACAATTGAAGCAACGTTATGGCTCACTTCCATGAACCCACCATTGACCGCAATTGCATCTTCACGCGCTGGATCATCAGTCCGTTTAACGCGAATCTCACCAATCTCTAAAGGGGTAATAATTGGCTCATGATTAGCCATAATACCAAGTTGACCGGCCATCGCTGGTACAACCAACAATGTAGCGTGGTGATCATAGACAATCCCACTTGGGGTCACGATATTAACGGTTAATACCTTTTGTTCTTCTGCCATCATTAACGCCCCTTTCTAAGCTTGCTTCGTTTTCTGTTCGGATGGTGTATAACCCAACTCTTTAGCTTTAGCTAATACAGCATCAATGTTTCCGACAAGCCGGAATGCTTCTTCAGGAACATCATCATAGTCACCCGCTAAGATGCCTTTGAAACCAGCTACTGTATCTTTAACCGGCACATATGAACCAGCTTGGCCTGTGAAGGCTTCAGCAACGTGGAAGTTTTGTGATAAGAAGAATTGAATTCGACGTGCACGTGCAACGATAATCTTTTCATCATCGGACAATTCGTCCATCCCTAAGATCGAGATGATATCTTGTAATTCACGATACCGTTGTAAAACGTGTTGCACTTCTGAAGCAACTTCGTAATGTTCTTCGCCGACAATTTCTGGATCCAAAGCACTAGAAGTTGATTCTAGTGGGTTAACAGCGGGATAAATCCCTTGTTGCGTTAACTTACGATCCAAGTTCGTTGTGGCATCCAAATGCGCGAAAGTTGTTGCAGGCGCAGGATCTGTATAATCATCAGCAGGCACATAAATGGCTTGGATTGATGTAACAGAACCTTTTTTAGTAGACGTGATTCGTTCTTGCAATTGACCCATTTCTGTTGCCAATGTTGGTTGGTACCCAACGGCCGAAGGCATCCGCCCTAATAAGGCAGAAACTTCTGAACCAGCTTGAGTGAATCGGAAAATGTTATCAATGAACAATAACACATCTTGGCCTTCAACATCCCGGAAGTATTCAGCAATTGTTAAACCAGTCAAGGCAACTCGCATACGAGCACCAGGTGATTCATTCATTTGGCCGAAAACCATGGCTGTCTTTTCCAAAACGCCTGATTCTTTCATTTCAAAGTATAAGTCATTACCTTCACGTGTTCGTTCACCAACACCAGTAAAGACAGAAATACCACCGTGTTCTTCAGCGATATTATGGATTAATTCTTGGATTAGGACGGTTTTACCAACACCGGCACCACCGAACAACCCAATTTTCCCGCCTCGTAAATAAGGGGCAAGTAAATCAATAACCTTAATCCCTGTTTCAAGAATTTCTGAACTTGTATTTAATTCCTCAAATTTAGGTGCAGAACGGTGAATACTGTCCCGTCTAAAATCTGCAGGAAATTCTTCGCCGCCATCGATTGTTTCACCAAGAACGTTAAACACCCGTCCTAATGTTTCTTTACCAACTGGTACGTTAATTGCACGACCAGTATCTTCAACAGCCATCCCCCGACGTAAGCCATCAGTTGATTCCATTGAAATAGTACGCATTACCCCATCACCTAATTCAAGTGCCACTTCTAAGACGACAGATTCATCGTTCTCTTTGTTGACAACCAAGGCATTATTGATATCTGGTAAAGTCGTATCTAAAGAAAATTCGACATCGACAACGGGACCAATAACTTGGACAACTTTTCCCATACTCATAGTTGTTATTTTCCTCCCGCGTTTCTTATTCTAATGCTGCCGCACCACCGACAATTTCGGTGATTTCTGTTGTAATCTGTGCTTGACGTGCCCGGTTAAATTTAATTGATAAATCAGAAATTAAATTATTAGCATTATCAGTAGCACTCTTCATCGCCGTCATGGAAGCAGAATGTTCAGCTGTTTTAGAATCAAGTAATGCGCCGTAAATCAAACTTTCAGCGTATTGCGGTAGAATGGCATCTAAGGCATCATCAACAGAAGGTTCTGTGATGTATTCTTGATCTTTATCAGTGACTTCTGAAACATCCAAGTCGGTAATAGGTAGCATTTTTTCAGCTCGAAAAGCAGATGTCAGTGAGTTGACATGGTGGTTGTAACAAACGTACAACTCGTCAAACACGCCGCTATCATACATTGCAACAGCTGTTTTAATGATTTCACGAACTTCATTAAAAGATGGCACATCACTTACACCACGATATTCGTAGGATAAGTTCATTTGCCGTGCCTTAAAGAAGTCAGCGCCAGTGCCGCCAACTGCTAAAATAGCATACTCATCGGCCGATTTATGATTTTTTGAAATCATTTCAACCATCGCTTTTAAGATTGAGCTGTTATAAGCGCCAACCAATCCACGATCACTCGTGATAACTAAATAACCGGTCTTCTTGATTGGTCTTTCCACTAACAAATTACTTAACGTAATGTCATGCTGCACTGATTTCTGTGAAGTACCGTTATTAGCTGCTGCATTAGCGGTACTTTTTTGGCGTGCACTTGCAATTAATTGACTTGCAGCCAAATGTGTCACAATTTCTCGAATCTTGTTCGTATATTGTTGATATGCGAGTGAATTTTTTTCAATTTGAGAAAGCTTGGCACCAGAGACCATTTGCATAGCACTCGTAATTTGCCCAGTTTTTTTAGTAGAGGCGATTCTTCGTTTGATATCCATTAAAGATTCAGCCAATTAATTCACCCCTTACTGTCCTGAGTCTTGATTGTCAGCAGTAGCTTCAGCGCCGACAAAACCTTCTGTGAAGGATTTGATAGCAGCATCTAACTTATCTGTATCTGGCAATGCAGCGGTTTGACGGATAGTGTCCATCAAGTCCTTTGCGTTACTTTCAAGATAATCGTTCAATTGACTTTCATATTCCATGATATCGTCAACTGGAACGTCATCAATAAAGCCATGTGTTAATGCATAAAGAATCGTTGTTTGTTGTTCAAATGGTAATGGCTTGTGAAGTGATTGTTTCAAGACTTCAACAGTCCGCTTACCACGATTTAATTTCGCTTGCGTTGCAGCATCCAAATCAGAACCGAATTGCGTAAAGGCTTCAAGTTCACGATATGATGAAAGATCAAGCCGTAATGTCCCAGAAACTTTCTTCATCGCCTTCGTTTGTGCTGCGCCCCCAACACGAGAAACAGATGAGCCAGCATCGATCGCTGGACGTGTTCCTGAATAGAATAAATCACTTTCCAAGAAAATCTGTCCATCAGTGATGGAAATAACGTTAGTTGGGATATAAGCTGAGATATCGCCAGCTTGGGTTTCGATGATTGGTAAAGCAGTCATTGAACCGCCGCCTAATTCATCACTTAACTTAGCAGCACGTTCCAATAAACGTGAATGTAGGTAGAAGATATCACCAGGATAAGCTTCACGGCCTGGAGGTCTTCTCAAAAGTAACGAAATTTCACGATAAGCAGCTGCTTGTTTACTTAAATCATCATAGACGATTAAGACATGCTTGCCGTTATACATGAATTCTTCACCCATAGCTGCACCAGCATATGGTGCAATATAGAGAAGTGGCGCTGGTTGACTAGGGCCAGCTTCAACAACGATTGTGTAATCCATAGCACCGTAACGACGTAAGGTTTCAACTTGTGCTCTAACAGTCGATTCCTTTTGACCAATCGCAACGTAGATACAAATCATATCTTGATCTTTTTGATTAATAATCGTATCAATCGCCACAGATGTTTTACCAGTCTTACGATCCCCGATGATTAACTCACGCTGACCGCGACCAATTGGGACCAAAGCATCGATGGCTTTTAGACCTGTTTGTAAAGGTTCTGAAACAGATTGACGTGCCATAACACCCGGTGCCTTTTTTTCGATTGGACGAGTTTTATCCGTTTTAATTTCGCCGCGACCGTCCACTGGTTGACCCAATGGATTAACAACGCGACCAATTAAAGCATCGCCAACAGGTACTTCCATAATCCGGCCTGTCCGTTTAACTTGGTCACCTTCACGAATATTTTCGTATTCACCTAAGATGATAATCCCAACATCGTTGGTTTCCAAGTTTTGTGCAACCCCGTATGAACCATTAGAAAATTCTAACAATTCACTTGAAAGGGCGTTTTCTAAACCGTGAGCACGTGCAATCCCATCACCAACATAAGTGACAGTACCGACTTCTTCAACGGCTAAATCTTCATTATAATTTGCAAGTTGTTGTTTAATTAATGCACTGATTTCCTCAGTTTTAATGCTCATCAGGTTCACCTCTTTATCAACGATTGACTATTTCAATAGTAATGACTTGATTTGATCTAAGCCATGTTTAACACTGCCATCGATCACCTTGTGATTCGATTCCAGTACAATCCCACCAATAATATCTGGATCTACGATACTTTCTACTAAGACCTGATTGAGGCCTTCACGTTTAGCAAAACTTTGACTAATTTTTGCGATTTGATCGTCATCTAAAGCAACAGCCGACGTTACCTTAGCATGCGCAATCCCCATCTTTTGATCATACAGATCTTCATAGGCCGCAATAATGTATGGCATCTCAGCCATTCTTTGATAGTCAAAAACAAGGCTTAAAAAGTGTTGCATGAGCGTACTAAATTCACCGGCAAGTTTTTTTAGAAGCTCACGTTGTTTCAATCCAGATAAAGTCGTATCAGTCAGAACTGCACCCAATCTTGGGTTGTCATTGAAAATAATCTCGAGTGCTTGTATCTCTTCATGGATACTTTCAAATTGTTGCTCTTGTTCTGCAAGGGAAAATAATGCCTTTGCATAGCGTTGTCCGACTGCATATTTATCTAATTTCATTTTGCTTGTCCAACCCTTCAATGTAGGAATTGATCAATGACTTTTGATCAGTAACTGACAATTCTTTCTTAATGAGTTTAGAAGCAATTTCAATAGATAATTGAGCAACATCATCTCTCGCACTGTTTAACGCATCTAAACGAGATTGTTCGATGTCTTTTTTAGCATTTTGTTTTAAAGTTTGGACTTCTTCTTGAGCAAGTTTGACCATGCCTTCGCGTTGTTTTTCACCATTTTGCTTGGCTGCATTCACAATTTCAACTGCTTCTGATTTAGAATTCTTTAACTCTGTTGCACGTTGAGCTGCTAATTTGGCAGCATCTTCACGTGAGCGAGCAGCGTTATCTAAATCGTTTGTAATTTTGTCTGAACGATCTTGCATCATCTTTGAAACAGGACCAAACGCAAATTTACCAACTAAAGCAACTAAAATGATAAAGACAACTAGTACGAAAAGTGAATCTCCAAGGTAGGCTTCAGAAGCACCAACGATTAAATTACTAAACATCTATTGACACTCCTTCCTTGACTTACTGACTAATTTTTAAAGCGAAAATTTAAATTCACTTGGATTAACTAAATAAGATCAAGAAAGAAACGACGATAGAAATAATTGGAACAGCTTCAATCAAACCAACACCGATAAACATCATTGAGCGTAATTCTGCTGATAATTCTGGTTGGCGTGCCATACTTTCGATTGTTTTTGAAATAACCTTACCATTACCATATGATGCTGCGAATGCTGCTAAACCAGCCGCGATAGCTGCTGCTAAATAGTTCATTTTTTTTCCTCCTAAATTTTAGTCTTCCATTTCAATTTTTTCTGAAATATAGACCATCGATAGTGTTACAAATACATATGCTTGGATAGCTCCAATAAAGACGGAGAAGCCTTGCCAAATCATTTGAAGCGGTGCCGTCACAAGCATCGTTGCTGGTCCATGTGAGAAGGCCATTTTAACTAATAAACTTAGTAAAACTTCACCCGCAAAAATGTTCCCGTACAAACGCAAGGACAACGTTAAGAAATTGGTAAATTGTTCGATGATATTAATTGGTAAGAAAAACCCTACCGGTTTAATATAACTCTTCATGTAATTACCAAAGCCTAACCGTTCAACACCAAAGTAGTGCGCAAGCACTAAGACGATCATCGCAAGCGACATCGTGATAATCGGATTAGCTGTTGGACTCTTCAACCAAGTAACACCATGTACTTTAATTTGAAGAATCAAACCAAGTTGATTACTGATAAATATGAACATGAACATAACGAATGTAAATAGGTAAAATTGCTTACCTTCTTCACCAGGCATTGCACCCTTAACGATTCCGTTTGTAAAATCAATAATCCACTCTAAAACATTTTGTCGTTTAGTCGGTTTGAGCGCAATTTTTCTTGATAAAAAGAAAACGAGTGCAAAAACCAAAACCGCACTTACTAAAACCGACAGACAGTTTGCTAAATTAAAACGAATTCCCAAAATGCTAATAATGGGATATTTATCATCCACAAAATTCCCTCCTCCCTTAGGCTTATTTGTTGATTTCACTCTATTCACGACTACGTCTAAGCGAGTTGCACAACGAACCTAAAAACAGCAATATTTATGTAGAAAAACTATGCATAAATCATTACCGCAATACAAGTATGATAATACCACCATTAAATTAAAAGTACAAAGCAAATACAAAACTAATTTTTAATTATTTTTGTCAATCCACTCAAATATCAAACAGATTGTTGAATCAAAAAAATATACTTATTAATAATTATCATTCTGATAATAAAAAAAGCGCGCAACACAAGCAAATCAAGTGTCGCGCGTCTTTATTGTCAGTCCTTAATTAATGACTATTTTGTCCCGAAAAGACGGTCTCCCGCGTCCCCAAGACCAGGTACAATGTAGCCCTCCTCGTTTAGATGATCATCAAGACCGGCTGCATAGATGTCAACATCTGGATGGGCTTCTTGAACAGCTTTGACGCCTTCAGGGGCAGCTACTAAAACAACTAGCCGCATTGATGTCGCACCACGTTTTTTAAGGGCATCGATGGCCATGATTGCTGAGCCACCAGTTGCAAGCATTGGATCAACGATGAATAGTTGTCGTTGATCGATATCTGTTGGTAATTTAACAAAGTATTCGTGGGGTTGTAATGTTTTCTCGTCACGGTACATCCCAATGTGACCAACTTTAGCGGCTGGAATTAATTCTAAAACACCGTCGACCATCCCAAGACCAGCACGAAGAATTGGCACAACGGCTAATTTTTTTCCGCTCAATTGTTTTTCAATTGCAAGGCCCATTGGTGTTTCAACTTCGACATCTTCCATTGCTAAATCGCGCGTGATTTCATAAACCATTAATTCTGCGATTTCGTTTGCTACTTCACGGAAAACTTTAGTCCCCGTTTCCTTATTCCGGATAATCGTTAATTTATGTTGAATTAACGGGTGATTTAATACTGTGAATTTTGCCATATACTTTGCCCCTATTCTATTCAATGAATTTAGTCCAATTTTTTTCGCAAAAAAAGAGTGACTCCAAAGAAATCCTTCTCTGAGTCGCTCTCCCTTCTGCTTAAAATTCTGTTTATTATTGTAGCGTAAATAGTGGCAAAAAACTAGCAGTATTCATTAATTAATCTAAAAAATTAGCTTGCGTGATTGGAAAACGATCCGTCAACGCCAAAACAGCGGCACTAATGCGCGGCATTGCGTCTAATTGATCGTGTTGTTCAATCACTTCTAAAATTAACCGCGCAATCAATTCACAATCTGCTTCTTTAAAGCCACGTGAGGTGATTGCTGGGGTCCCAATACGAATCCCGCTTGTCTTAAATGGGCTTAATTGTTCAAAAGGAATGGTATTTTTATTAACGGTAATATGGACACTATCTAAAAGGGTTTGAACCTGTTTCCCATTCAAACCGCTTTTTGTTAAATCAAGTAACATCAAATGATTATCGGTCCCACCTGAAACCACGCGTACTAAGTCAGATTGTTTAAAAACGGCAGCCATCGCTTGCGCATTGGCCACGATTTGCTTCGTGTAAGCTGTAAATTCAGGTTGTAAAGCCTCACCAAATGCAACGGCTTTCGCCGCAATAACGTGTTCGAGTGGTCCGCCTTGAATACCTGGGAAGATGGCAGAATCAATTGCTTTGGCATATTCTGCTTTACACAAAATCATGCCACCGCGCGGGCCACGCAATGTTTTATGCGTTGTTGTGGTAACTACGTCGGCATACGGCACCGGACTTGGATGAACGCCAGTTGCCACTAATCCAGCAATGTGTGCCATATCGACCATTAAATAGGCACCAACATGATCTGCAATAGCACGTAATCTTGGAAAGTCAATTATCCGACTATATGCTGAAGCACCTGCAACAATCATTTTAGGATGAATTTCGTCTGCTTTAATAGCGAGTGCATCGTAATCGATTTGCTCGTTGTCGTCAGCTACTCCGTAACTATAAAAATGATAGAGCTGCCCACTGAAGTTAAAAGGTGACCCATGGGTTAAATGGCCCCCATCTGTGAGGTTCATCCCTAAGATCTTATCACCGGGTTCTAAGAGTGCTTGATAAACCGCCATATTAGCCTGTGAACCGGAGTGGGGTTGCACGTTTACATGGTCTGCATTAAAAAGTTGCTTAGCACGTTCAATCGCGAGTGATTCAATGTGATCGATTAATTCGCAACCACCATAGAACCGTTTGCCAGGATACCCCTCAGCGTATTTATTGGTTAATACGCTACCCTGAGCTTCTTGAACAGCTCCGGAAACAATGTTTTCAGAAGCAATCAATTCAATATTATGCACTTGGCGTTGTTCCTCTTTTTTTATCAACTCATAAATTGCTGGATCAGTTTGTTCAAGCATTTACAATCACTCCTTTTCCTATTTAAAATCATCCCTATTTTGAAGTAAAGTATTGCTGGCCGGCAGATTTCTCGAGGCGATTCATGTACGCTAATCCGACGCCTTCTTTTGCAAAACCTTGTACTAAGATGATTTTAACCTCAGGATTTAAGTCAAAATATCGTAACCCTTCAAATAAATGTTGACTAGCAGTTACGACAGAATCACCTAAAGAAAATTGATCTTTAAATCTCACCTCGGATAACTGGGTTAATACCGAATCAACCGCCATGACACCAAATGGCACATTCTGTTGACTAGCCCATTTAACCGCTGCCTGAAATTCATCTGGCGTCGGCACTATGTAAACCTGTGCATTTGGCGCATAGTGTTTATATTTCATGCCTGGGGCCTTCGGAATCTCAGTCGCACCTACTTTATGATGGTTCGTCATAATCGGTCCAATCACATGTTCAATCGCTTCTTGAGTGACCACTCCTGGTCGTAAAATAACAGGTGTTGCAACACTTAGATCAATCACCGTTGATTCCAAACCAACACCAGTTGGGCCATCGTCAATGACACCGGCAATTTTTCCATTTAAATCGTGCAAAACATGTTCGGCAGTTGTTGGGCTTGGTTTACCAGATGTATTAGCTGAAGGACCTACCAAAGGGACCCCAGCTGCTTCAATCAACGCTAGCGTCGTTGCATTATTCGGCATTCTAAAAGCAGCGGTCTTTAAACCACCCGTCACAACTGAATCGAGTGCTGCATGTTTTAGTGGCAAAATAATCGTCAATGAACCTGGCCAAAAAACCTCGACTAACTTTTTAAATTGGTCACTAAGACCGGCTGCGTAGTGCTCAACCGTCGCAACGCTTGCTACGTGCACGATTAGCGGATTGTCACTCGGGCGCCCCTTAGCGGCATAAACTTTCTTAACTGCTTCAGGATTCGTCGCATCTGCACCAAGACCATAGACAGTCTCAGTTGGAAAGGCAATCAATTCACCCGCTTTTAAATCTGTTGCTGCTTGTTCAATCTGTTCTACTGTATATCTCTTGGTTTCCATTCTAGGCCTTCCTTACTCTACTTCTGATTTACATCATACCAAATTACGATTTGAATCGTAACTTATGCGGGCCATTCTAGGCCAATTTGCCATATCTTTTTTAACTGTAACCGTTACATCAGGCGCTTCTTGTTCGAATAACCGAACAATTGCTTCTTTTTGCTGATAACCAAATTCTAAATAAAGCTTACCATCTGTTGCTAAATACGAACGCCCTTCGGTAGCAAATCGTTCATAAAACGCTAAGCCGTTATTATCTGCAAATAAAGCTAAATCTGGCTCGTATTTCAAAACAGAAGCATCCATCACATCGCGTTCATCTTGCGCGATATACGGTGGATTAGAAACAATCACATCAAACTGTTGCCCCATCACTGGGGTTAGAAAATCACCCACGATAAAATTAACGCGCGCGTTTAATTGCTGTGCATTCGCTTGGGCAACAGCAATCGCTTCAGGTGAAATATCAACGGCGGTAACATCCCATTTTGGATGTTCACAGGCAAGCGTAATTGCGATGGCCCCTGATCCTGTACCAACATCCAACACTTTAAGGGGGCGGTTCTTTGGTTGAGGAGTATCTAATAATAGCCATTCTACCAATTCTTCCGTCTCAAGTCGTGGAATAAGCGTTGCTGGCGTCACTTTAAAATCGCGACCATAAAAATGCGCATACCCTAAAATATATTGCGCCGGTTGATCAGCGACAAACGCGTTTAAGTCTGCTTGGTATTGATCATATTCAGCAGGCGTCATTTCATCGTGATAGTGCAAAACAAGCTGCGTTGGCGTCCAATGTTTGCGTCCAAGTAGTAAAAAACGAGCCGCTTCCCGGTCTTTAGCATGTTCTTCTAAAAATAAAAAAGCCCAATTCAGGGCTTTAAGATAAGTGAGCTGTGCCATCTTGTAATTGCTCCAATTTTTCTGTTTGATCATAAAGAATTAACGCATCAATCACGTCGTCTAATTCCCCGTTCATAATTCGATCTAATTTATTTAAGGTTAAACCAATACGATGATCTGTCACCCGGTTTTGTGGATAGTTATATGTTCTAATCCGTTCAGAACGATCGCCAGACCCAATCGCCGACTTCCGGCTTGAATCGTATTCACTTTGATTTTGTGATTCATAGAAATCATAAACCCGTGATTGCAAGATTTGCATGGCTTTCACCCGGTTTTGTTGTTGTGAACGTTGATCTTGCATCGCAACAACAATCCCAGTTGGAATGTGGGTCATCCGGACGGCTGAAGACGTTTTATTGATATGTTGCCCACCAGCCCCCGAAGCACGATAAACGTCGGTCCGAATGTCCTTAGGATCAAGTTGCACGTCAACACCGTCATATTCAGGCATTACCGCAACCGTCGCTGTTGAAGTATGCACCCGGCCTTGTGATTCCGTCTTGGGGATTCGTTGAACACGGTGGGCGCCGTTTTCATATTTTAACTTCGAATAAACATTTTTACCGGTAATCATCATCGCAACTTCTTTGAAACCACCGACTTCTGTAGCTGTTTCGTCAATGATTTCGGTTTGCCAGTTTTGCGATTCAGCGTAGCGTTGGTACATGTTTAATAAGTCTCCGGCAAAGAGGCTAGCTTCGTCGCCACCAGCGGCCCCACGAATTTCCATGATAATATTCTTTTCATCGTTAGGGTCCTTAGGCAACATCAAGATTTTGATGTCTTGTTCTAATTGGTCTTTTTCGTCTTGCAATTCACTTAAATCTGCTTTGGCTAATTCTTCCATTTCAGGATCATTAGATTCACGTAGCAATTCTTCACTTTCAGCAATGTCATTTAAAACGGTCTTCAAGCGCGTGTATTGATTAACAATTTCCCGCAAACCTGCTTCTTCTTTAGACAATTCCATATAACGACTGGTTTCGTTGATCACTTCTGGATCAGACATTAATTCTTGTAATTCCGCATAGCGGTCCAATAAACTATCAAGTTGTTCAAACATTTTATCCATGAATGACTAGCCTTCCTTTTCACTCTCTTGTGTTACCGGTGGGTTAAAGTAGTGTTGCCGACAAACGGGGTAGTATGCCTCATTGCCGCCGATTTGAATCTGTTCACCCGTATAAACCGGTTTACCATCGTTCATCCGCAAATTCATAATCGCTTTTTTACGGCAGAACCAACAGATGGTCTTCATTTCTTCAATTTTATTGGCAAATAGTAATAAGTATTTGGAGCCTTCGAATAATTCATTCTTAAAATCATTCTTCAACCCAAACGCCATCACAGGGATATTCAAATCATCAACGACCTTCGCCGCTTCGATGACGTGATGCCGTTCTAAAAATTGTGATTCATCAATCAAAACGCAAGCTGCATCTGGATTGGTCGCTTGCACCAACTCAAAGATATTGGTATCTGAGAAAATAGGTGTTGCATTGCGCTTGAGCCCAATTCGACTTGAAACAACCCCGACACCATCACGATTATCAATCCCGCTCGTCAGAATGATTACTGATTTATTCTGCTCTTCATAATTGTGTGCGACTTTCAAAATTTCAATCGACTTACCACTATTCATTGCACCATATCTAAAAAATAATTGCGCCACTCTCAAACACCCCTATGTTAAGCACATTTTAATCTAGTATACCTGAAAATCAGTAAGGCAACAATATTCGCTACGATTAAATTCTAAAGTTTCCCCTTATTTTATTTGACAAGCGTGTTTTTATATCGTCCAAATTGAGAATTTATGCTATGATTATGAACATTGAAAGGGTGGCAAGCATGACAATTAAAAGCTCATTTGCAATTACAGCAGGACGTTTTTCATACTGGTATTTACATACCTTTATGAAAGGTGGCAGCTCCCTGCCGGGGAAAATCGCAACCAAATTCGATCCTGCCGTATTAAAGCAGTTAACCAAGAACTACGACGTGATTATCATTACCGGTACCAATGGTAAAACATTGACGACTGCACTGACTGTGCAGACTTTGAAGCAAAAATACGATCATATCATGACCAATTCGACCGGTTCGAACATGATGCAAGGGGTAACCACCGCCTTTTTAGCGGATCATCCTCAAAAAGGGCAACGTCAATTGGCCGTTCTGGAAGTCGACGAAGCCAATGTCGAACCACTTTGTCACTACATTACGCCCAAGGCGATTGTAATGACCAATATTTTCCGTGATCAAATGGATCGCTTCGGTGAAATCTACACCACTTATAATATGATTCTAGCAGGCGTCAAACTTGTTCCTGAGGCAACCCTCATTATGAACGCTGACTTACCGCTATTCTCATCGGTTGAATTACCCAACCCCAAAATTTATTACGGGTTTAATCATCTACCTGATGGTGAAATGATGGCACCAAGCAATACAGATGGTGTGCTATGTCCCGTTTGTGAACACATCATTCATTATAAATTCATCAGTTACGCTAGCCAAGGGAAGTTCTATTGCCCAAACTGTGGCTATCAACGTCCTGAACTAGACGAAGCCGTGACGGCCATCACCCAGATGCGCCCTACAAACTCACAATTTGAAATTAACCACGAGCCGTTCGAAATTTCAATTGGTGGCATGTATAACATCTACAATGCCCTTGCCGCATACAGCGTAGGTCGGTTCTTTGATATTCCGGTAAATGCTATTCAAAAGGCCTTCACTGAAGATAAACGAATCTTTGGCCGTCAAGAAGTCATTCAATTAAAAGACAAAGCGGTCACATTGGTACTTGTAAAAAATCCCGTTGGCTTAAACCAAGTCTTACAAATGATTAGCTCTGATCCAGAAGACTTTTCACTCGCAATGTTGCTTAACGCTAACTACGCTGATGGCATTGATACGAGTTGGATTTGGGATGGCGAGTTTGAAAACTTACTTAAACACAACATTCCAAGCGTCATTACTGGCGGCCAACGCGGCGACGATATCGCTTTTCGTCTAAAAGTGGCTGGGGTCCCAACTGAACAACTCCACGAAACCAAAACGCTCGATGCAACAGTGGCTGCCATTGAAGCAGCCCCAACTAAACATGTTTATGTATTGGCAACCTATACCGCTGTTTTACAACTGCGCAAGAAGCTCGCAACAGCCAATTATATTAAGAAAGGACTATCAGTATGACCCAAATATTAAAAATTTGTCATCTATACGGCAATTTAATGAACACATACGGTGATCTTGGTAATATTCTAGTCCTTGATTACTATGCCAAAAAAGTTGGTATTCAAACTGAAACAGAAATCATTAGTATCGGTCAAGATTTCGATGCCAGTCGTTACGATATCGTCCTTTTTGGCGGGGGCCAAGATTTCGAACAAAAAATTATTTCAGAAGATCTCAATAGTAAAAAAGACGCCCTCACCACATACATCGAAAACGGCGGTGTCATGCTTGCCATCTGTGGTGGTTACCAATTATTAGGCCACTACTATATCGGCGCAAATGGTGACAAAATTCCTGGTATCGGTGCACTGGACCACTACACATTAAGCCAAGATAATAACCGGTTCATCGGTGACATTGTCATTGAAAATCGTGAATTCAATGAAACCTACCTTGGTTTTGAAAATCACAACGGCCGAACATTCTTAGGTAAAGATGAAAAACCACTTGGCTATATCAAACGTGGTCATGGCAACAATGGTGAAGATGGCACCGAAGGCTGTGTCTACAAAAACACTTTTGGTTCATATTTCCACGGCCCAATTCTCACACATAACGGTGTTTTGGCTAAACGGCTCCTATCACTGGCCGTTAGTCGCCGCTACCCAGACTTTGACTTACAACAAATCGCTGACTTACCCCTTGAAGAATCACGTTATCAAGTAGATGCAGCCGGCGTCAAACGCGTTCAAAATTAATTCAAATAAAAAGGCGCCCATTAATGATGATGGTCGCCTTTTTTTAGGTCTTAATCTTTTCGCAAAAAAAAATACACTTTTTATTCATAAAAGGATAATCAATTCACAACACTTGCTCGGTATACTGATTCTAACCTATAAAAAAGGAGCGAATCACTATGTTAAATCAAATGCCAGCAGTTGAACCCGTTAAAATTAACCGCATTGAAAACCATGATAAAGTTTTCGCAACCACTGAAAGTGGCCAAGAAATCGAGTTACATATTACCGACCAACAAAAAAAAGATCGCCTCTTCTGGGAATCGCTCGTCAACATTCTTCGCGCCGAATTATGGCTTCCTCTACAAAAAAGAACGCATGAATTACTACAAAATGATTGGTTAACGATTGAGGTCTATTAAAAGCATGCATTTTTTATCGTTGCCCTTCCCACTCTGCTAAATACTGATTGATAAATTGGTGCATAAAATCTGTCCGTGCTTGCGCAACCTCGCGAGCCGCTTGCGTATTCATTGTTGCCGCCAATTTGAATAATTTTTCATAAAAATGATTAACAACTGTTGCCGGTTCACGATAATTTGCTTTCGTCAATTCAGTTCGTGGTTGCCTCTCAGGGTCATAAGCAACCCCATTGTGTGCACCGCCGTACATGAAGGCCCGCCCAATACCAATCGCCCCAATTGCATCTAAGCGATCGGCATCCTGAACAATTTGGCCCTCTATTGATAAGGTTTGATGCTGGTTGATATTTTTTGCGAAAGATATGTGGTCGATAATATCCAAAATTGCCATTTGTTGATCCTCTTCAATGCCATTATCGGTTAGCACAGCGCTCACCTTCTGCCGTGCTTGTTCAACATCAGGGACGATTTTTTCATCAATTACATCATGTAACATGGCCGCTAAGATAATCGTCATTAAATTGCCAGCTGATTCTTTTTGCTGAATTAAGCGGGCATTGGTCACGACTCGTTGAATGTGATCGAACCCATGACCACTGTGTTCTGCTGCTAATTGTGTTCGTACAAATTGTTCAATTGCTTCGATTTGTCTTTGCATGTTTGCCATCCTACGCTCTAATCATTAAAAAATTGCAACTACGACTGCGGTTGCAATTGCTTGTGTTTAGTTTACTTATTCCCCGGCTCCGACGCAATAATTTGCATGTTCCCTTTTAAATCCCAGGATTTAATCCCAAACGGTAAAATCAAGTGCATGTTCTTGTGAATTGGATAAGTTTGTCCATCCGCAATAAGTTGTCCTTCACCATCAACAACAGATACCAATGTATAGGGTGCTGTTGTTCGATCAAAATGTAAGTCCCCCTTCACTAACCATTGGTAAACACTGAAAAATGGTGACAGCGGTGGTTGAACATAGGTTGTAATCGTTGAGTCTCCAACATGTTGCGTTTGAATCGCCAAAACTGGATCTTGATGGGGCACAATTGTTGTATCGATTGATTGCTTCAAGTGTAATTCACGCTTTTCGCCCGTCTTCGCATCCACGCGATCATAATCGTATAACCGATAGGTCGTATCACTACTTTGTTGCGTTTCAAGTGCCATGATCCCTTTATTTAAAGCATGAATGGTGCCGCTTGGAACATAGAAAAAGTCGCCGGTCTTAACGGGCACTTTGCGGAGTAAATCATCCCACTTACCAGCTTCTATCATTTCTGTTAATTCTGCTTTTGTCTTGGCATGGTGTCCGTAAATTAAATAAGCCCCTGGTTCAGCATCCAAAATGTACCAACATTCAGTCTTACCCAGTTCAGTTGGCCCTTCATGAGCTTCTGCATAAGCATCATCTGGATGGACTTGAACCGAAAGACTTGCTTCGGCATCCAAGATTTTGGTTAACAACGGGAATACTTTCCCTTCTGCGTTGCCAAAGTATTCGCGATGCGTTGCCCACGCTTGGTCTAACGTAAGACCAGCCAATGGGCCATTTTCAATGGTGCTCGGACCATGGGGATGAGCAGAAATGGCCCAACATTCACCAATGTTGCCGTCTGGTAAATCATAATCGAAAGCTTCGGCTAATTTACGACCACCCCAAATTTTTTCTTGAAAAACCGGTTTTAGAAATAATGGCTCTGTCAATTCACTCACTCCTAATGCACTTTATTTATCAATAGTCCCATTTTACCACACATGTAAGCGGATAATACGTAAATTCTTGAATTTGCCTAACCTTTTATTGCTGGGTGGTTATCCGCTAAAAATTGCGCCACAATCGCATCGCGTCGTTCCAAAAAAATCGGATTATCAGCTGTTGGGTGAATTCGATTACTTAGTACAATCATCCCAGTTTGTCGTTTACGATCCAATAACATAAACGTCCCCGTAAAACCTGTATGGTAAATCAATGGCTGTTGATCTTGTGGATCAAACCGTAAATCCCAGCCAAGTGAGCGCCCGAGATGTTGTGGTGTCCAATCACGATAAAGGCTCTTAACACTTGCCTGACTGATTGGTGGTTGTTTAACCGTCAATTGGCCTAACTGAAACTGAGCAAAACGTACAACGTCTTTTAAAGGCGCAAATAAGCCCGCCGCACCACTATGATTTTGCAAAATGGCACTTTTGGGATCATGCACCGTCCCTTGGATTAAGCCACGTTCAGAGCTCAATTCAGTTGGCACAGCCAAGGCTTTATCTGGATTAAAAGTACTTGATCGCATGCCAAGTGGTGTTAGCACGTGTTCTTGAATTAAATCCTGAATTGGTCTTTGGTAAATTGCTTCAATCATCCAGCCTAAATACAACATGCCAATGTCAGTATAAACTACCTTCTTCTCAAAGTTCGGACCAACCGTTAACTGCGTCAATAGCGCCGTCTTCAGTTCAGCGGCTGATAGTTGATTTCGATTTGGAATATAGCCCGTTAACCCTGATGTGTGCGTCAACAGATGCAAGACCGTCACCCGCCGATCTTTAAAAGCTGGTAATAGACTATGGACTTTAGTTCGTAAGGAAAGGCGCCCCTTTTCTAATAGCCGTAAGGTAATCGTCGTTGTCCCAATCACTTTTGTTAATGAAGCTAGATCATACAACTGGTTAGCTTTTAACGGCACTTTTTGTGGTACTAGTTCGGCTTGGCCCCTTACATCAGTCATCACTTTGGGGCCTTCAATGATGGCATATGAAACACCAGGGACAACGCCTTGATCAACTAGTGCTTCAATTTGGCGCATGGTTTGTGCAAATTGCATATTATCTTCCTCCTATCGAATCAATACTATTAGTATCCTTCAAGAAGAATCAATGTGCAAACAAATCAATTTTAATCGCCTTAATCGGCAGCCTGTTCTGCGTAAATACATAACCGAATCATTGCTAGTATCCAAAATAATTTTCATCATAAAAAAATAAGATCGCAGACAATTTCGGCGGTCTTATTTAGTAAGTTACGATTAAATTTTTACGTTTCCTGAGAATTGACTATTGTACAAGTCAGCGTAGAAACCATCTTGAGCCATCAAACTATCATGGGTCCCAGTTTCAATAATCGAACCATGATTCATCACAATGATGTTATCGGCATCCCGAATGGTTGATAAGCGATGGGCAACCACGAAACTCGTCCGGTTTTGTAACAACCGTTCCATTGCGTGTTGAATATGGATTTCGGTCCGTGTATCAACCGAACTCGTTGCTTCATCCAAAATCAAAATCTCGGGATCGGCAACAAATGCGCGCGCAATCGTCAATAATTGACGTTGGCCCTGTGAAATATTAGAAGCCTCTTCGTTTAAGACCGTTTGATAGCCGTCAGGCAATTGACGGACAAAACCGTCAACGTGCGCTGCTTTTGCGGCTGCTAAAATGGCTTCATCCGACGCATCAGCATTCCCGTATTTCAAGTTATCCCAAATCGTACCCGTGAACAACCAAGTATCTTGTAAAACCATCGCAAAATGACGGCGTAATTGTTCCCGGGTCATGTCGCGCGTATCGACACCTTTAAGCTTGATTGAACCGCCACTAACATCGTAGAAGCGTTCCAACAAGTTGATGATTGTTGTTTTACCAGCACCTGTTGGACCGACAATCGCAATCATTTGTCCTGGTTTAACTTGTAAGTTGTAATCTTTCATCAAGATATCCTTGCCTTGATAACCAAATTCAACATGTTCTAATTCAAGTAGGTTTTGGTCATCAACAACGGCTGGAATTTCTGATGGCTCATCACTCATATCATCTTCATCTAACACTTCAAAGACCCGTTCAGCTGAGGCAATGGTCGATTGAATGGTATTCGCTAAGTTGGCCAATTGGGTAATCGGTTGTGAGAATTGTTGCGTATATTGCATAAATGCTTGCATATCCCCTAAAGTGACTTGGCCGTGGGAAACTCGAATCCCACCAACAATCGCTACGAAGACGTAGCCAATGTTATTGACAAACGTCATCAATGGCATGATAACCCCCGAAATAAATTGTGCCTTCCAAGCCGCTTTGTAAAGTAATGCATTTTGTTCTTCGAAAGTCTCAATTGTGACTTGTTCGCGATTGAAGGTCTTTAAGACCACTTGACCAGAGAAGTTTTCTTCAATTTGGTTGTTCAATAACCCCAAGCTCTTTTGTTGCGCTGCGAAGAATTTTTGTGATTTCGGTGCAACAATCCCAACAACGACTAAACTCAGCGGAATCGTGACAAGCGCAATTAAAGTTAACTGCCAACTGATCGAAAGCATCATCCACATGACCCCAATAAACGTCACAGCACTGGTTACCATTTGCGTTAAACTTTGTTGTAAAGTACTTGCAATGTTATCCATATCGTTAATCGCACGACTCATAATATCGCCGTTTGAGTGGGTGTCATAGTAATTAATAGGGACCCGTTGCATTTTATCTTTTAATTCTTTCCGCAATTCATAAACGGTTTGTTGGGAAATCCGGGTCATAATGAATTGTTGTAAGAAACTAAAGACGGCTGAGGCTAAATACATTAGAATAACCGTCATAATAATGTGTTGAATCTTGTCAAAATCAATTGGTAAACCATTCATGGGAATGCCAGCTTTTTGCATCGCATTCCCTTTCATAACACCTTTGAAGATTTCCGTCGTTGCTTGACCTAATACTTTTGGCGTTCTAATTTGAAAAATAACGGAGATGATTGCTAATGCTAAAACAATCACTAATCCGATTAAACGACTGGACATGTAAGCTAATAAACGTTTCGTTGTCCCCCAAAAATTCTTGGGCTTTTCAACGACGCCCCCCATGCCAGGGCCTGGACCATGCCCACCTTGCGGCCGATTGGTTGTAGTCTTTTCAGCCATTAGTCTTCATCCCCCTCTCTGATTTGTGAGTTAATAATTTCTTGGTATGTCGCATTATTGGCCTTCAATTCGGCGTGTGATCCCTTGCCAACTAATCGACCTTCATCTAAGACCAAAATGGTGTCAGCATCTGCAACCGTTGATACCCGTTGCCCAACAATTACGACGACACTCTTTTGAATCTCAGCATCTGCTTTTAAAGCTTTTCTTAATAAGGCATCCGTCTTAAAATCCAACGCTGAAAAAGAGTCATCAAACACATAAACGGCCGCTTTTTTTACCAAAGCACGGGCAATGGCTAATCGTTGACGTTGTCCACCGGAGAAGTTTCCCCCGCCTTGTTCAACGTGACTATCTAAGCCGCCTTCTAACTCACTTACGAAATCTTTAGATTGTGCAATTTCAAGGGCGTGCCAAATCTCATCATCCGTTGCCTTCGGATTCCCATATTGCATATTTTCCCGGATAGTACCGGTAAATAAGTTCGCTTTTTGCGGGACAAATGAGACTTGTTCGTGAATATCATGGAGGGTAACATCTTTAACGTTTAACCCATTGACCATCACTTCACCTGTTTCAACATCGTAAAAGCGAGGAATCAAATTGACTAGCGTTGTCTTCCCTGAACCAGTGCCACCAATCACAGCAACGGTTTGGCCCGCTGTCATTTGGAAATCAACGTTTTCCAGTGCTAAGTGCTCCGCATTTTGATAGCGGAAGTTAACCTGGTTAAAGGCTAAACTAGCTGGTTGGTTGCCAAATGTTTTCGGGGTAACTGGATCTTCAATTGGTGTGTTTAAATCAAGAACTTCATTAATCCGCACTGCTGAAGCTTGCGCCCGAGGAATGAAGACGAAGACCATTGAAAGCATCATGAAACTCATCAAAATTTGCATGGCATAGGTCATAAACGCTAATAAATTCCCGACTTGCATCGCTTGGTTGGCGATTAAGTGTCCACCCATCCAAGTAATAGCAATGTTGGTCCCACTCATAATTAACGTCATTGCTGGGAACATGACTGACATAATACTATAAACTTTCTTGGCATTTTGGGTGTAATCCGTATTAGCTTCATCGAAACGTTCTTGTTCGAATTTGTCGCGCCGGAATGCCCGAATAACCCGAACACCAGTTAAACCTTCTCGGAAAACTAAGTTAATCCGGTCTGTCTTTTTCTGCATTGCCTTGAATAATGGTACAGCGAAGTACATCACACCGCCGATGAAGATTGCCATAATTGGTAAGACAACCAAGAAAATCGATGTGAGTTGCGCATCTTTTTGATATGCTAAAAAACTTGCGCCAATTAACATAATTGGTGCCATAATCATCATTCGTAAAAACATCATTGCCACGTTTTGAATTTGGACCACGTCATTGGTCGTCCGCGTAATTAATGAAGACGTCCCCACTTGATCCATTTCATCGTGTGAGAAATTGATGACCTTTCGATAAATATCTGAACGTAATTTTTGACCTAAGCCTTGTGACGTCCGGGCTGCAAGGTAAACATTGCAGACGGCCGCCATAATACTAATTAATGAAAAACCTAACATTTTAAAGCCTGCTTGCCAGATATAATCAATATTTCCCTTAGCAATCCCGTCATTGACAATATCAGAGGTTAAATTGGGTAAATAAAGGTTACTGACAACCTGAATTGCCATGAATAAAACCGCACCAAATACGGCCCATCCTGACATTCTTTTCTTTGCAAGTTTAAGCATTTTGGGTGTCCCTTCTTTCCTTATTCTTGTTTACTGGCGCCTTTTTCTAACCAGCCTAATACTAATTCGAAGCGTTCTTGGACCTGTTCAATTGTAATCGCATGGTCACTTTCTTGTTGCAGATAGTACGCTGCAATACTTTGAAAAACCGTCGTCATCAACTCGTGAAATAAAATTCTGAGGGCTTCGGGTTGATCGGCGTTAATCTTAAGTAAGTCATAATTAACATTTTCTTCTAAAAAATGCATCCCGTTGACTTGTTTAGCATGCATTAATTCTGGTGACATCTTACGCCGGTTCTTATAATCCATATGTAAGAAGAGGTGCTTATAAAATTGTGCATTTTCACCATTAATAATCTCTTCTGCCATTTCAGCAAAGAATTGGCGAATTGCCGTGAATAGATCGCCATGGACAGCCAACAACGTTTTTTCTAAATCTTGCTTTGAACTATCTCGTAACAAGCTGAGATCGTAAAAAAAAATGTCCGCCTTATCTTCAAAGTACTGATAAAAACTACCGCGCGGGATTTCCGCCGTTTTAATAATGTTACTGACAGACGCTTCATTAAACGGCACCCGCGAAAATTCGGCATGCGCAGCTTGAATCAGCCGCTGTTGCTTTTCCTCAGGTAATCTAAAAAATGTTTTCTTCGGCATTTCGATACTCCTTTCTGAAAATTAATGACAGAGCGTCATAATCATGACGTAATGTCATAATACGCCAACTTAAGCACGCATGCAAGCATTAAATCCACAAAAAAAGGACCTGCAGACTATCATCTACAGGTCCCCCTTTATAAGGCGCTATTTGTCGTCTTTATCCATTTTTTCTTTGATATCATCCATCACGTCATTGGCTTTTTCAGCAACTTTATCTTTGGCATCCGCTAATTTTTCTTTTGCTTCACCCATAAAGCCCTTTGCCTTACCTTTAGCCTCATTTTCGTGATCGCCGGTCACTTTACCAGCAGTTTCTTGTACCTTACCAGTTACTTGATCTTTCATGCCATCTAACTTTTCTGTATCTGTCATTGAAAATCACTCCTTCTTAATGGTTAACTACATCATAGGATAGCCAACCATCATTAGTCAAAATTTATGATTATGCAGAATTATGTTAGTTGGCCATCACGCATCACGTATTGGTGATCTGTATATTCCAAGACCCGTTCATCATGGGAAACCATTACAATCGTCTGTCCTGTTTCTTTTGTAATTTTAGCAAGTTGGTCAGCTACCTGTAAGGCTCGCTTACTATCTAAACTAGCCGTTGGTTCATCTGCAAAAATCAGATCTGGTTGGCCATATAATGCCCGAGCAATCGCCACTCGCTGGCGTTGCCCCCCAGACAGGCTTGTCGGGTACTGGCGACGCTGATCCCAAACGCCTAAATTGGTCAATAGTTGTTCAGCTGATTGTGGCGCTTGCTTGTCACGTAAGCGATCAACCAATTCGAATTGTTCTTCAACCGTTAAAAACGGAACAAGGTTTGAACTTTGTAATATAAAACCAAAGTCGTTAAACCGTAATGCCGAACGTTGTTTTTCGCTTAGTTGGCTAATCTCTTGATCTTTAAAAAAGAGCTTCCCGCTAGTTGGCCCTTGTAGGCTCCCCATAATCGTTAATAAGGTAGTCTTCCCAGAGCCTGATGGACCCGTTAACCCAATAAACTGGCCTTTTTCAATCGTTAAATCGATTTGATTTAAGGCCGTCGTTTGCTGGTCACCTGTGCCAAATTTTTTAACAATTTTTTCTAAACGCATTAAAGCCATCCTATGCCCCTCCAATCGCATCAAGCGGATCAATCTTAAGAATCCGCCAAATTGAGAATAAAGCGCCAATGACTGTCATCACAAGTAAAACAGCAGAAAAGGCCCCAATTAGTAAAGGATTGTTGGTGTACGGTACCGCCGCTGGTAATACCAATGTTGTCAATGCGTTACACAACAAACCGAGGCCGATACCAATTACCCCTAAGAACACGGATTGCCACATTAAGCTACCAACTAATTGGCCGCCAGAAATCCCTTGCGCGCGCATCACACCATATACCGCCGTTTTTTCAATTGTAATAATATACATGAAAATACCAACGATAAAGGCAACAATGATTAGTAATGCGCCAATCATCAAACCAAACGTCTTAACTTGTGGCCCATAGCCGGGAATCTTATCGATTAATTCCGGAATCGTCAGTTTGGTTAGCTGATCCGTTGTTTTAATCTGCGCATTGCCTTTTAATACTAAAGCATTGATGCGTGTGGTCTTAGCCGTGCCGTAACGCATCTGACTAAAATCGGTCAACCGTAAATAAGTTACCGGTTGCGTATTATAGCGATGGTTCGTCGTGATGCCAACAATTTTATAGTGTTGTTGCCGCCCATTTAATTTAATTTGTTGGTTTAAAGTGACTCCTTGTAAGCCATCGTCCACCACGACTTCGTTTGCTTTTTTAGGATACCGGCCCTTTTGCAACTTAGGTTTCAAAAAAGTATTAAAATCGATCCCAAAAACACTCGTATTTTGCTTACTTAAACCTGAACCACTTACAACCCCCATCATCTGAGCAAGTTGTGCATGATTTTTCTGTGCGCCTTTAACCGATGGTAACTGATCAACTACTAATTCAGAAGCCGCCAAGTTCTTATTCGCATATTGGCTAATAACAACTTCTTTGGCATGCCATTGATCAATTGCTGAACGGTTATTATTAGCTAGTCCATAAGCTAATCCCGTTAAAAAATAGATTAAATAAGCAATTAGAAAAATCGTAAAGATGATTAATGAATAACGTAATTTAGCATGTTTAATTTCTTTAATCGCTAAATACATCTGGACACCCCTTTCTTAACCTTATTAATTTAACACAAAATGTAATAAATTGAACAGCAAATAGTTTTCTAAATCACGCAAACTTTTATTCATTCATAGGAATATGCTATGATAAACACACGGAGGTGGCGCTTATCAAACACGTCAAACACGGGATTAGCTTTTTGGTTCTGATTATCATTCAGCAGGTTCCCTTGCTAATGGTCAGTAGCCTAACGTTACTCCCGAAGGCCCAGCAAACAACCCACTTAATATTAGTTGTTGGTTGGCTTTTTCTAATCTTGACTCTCATCATCACTGCCTTAATGTGGTATTACTACCAAAAAATTAAATCAACCCGCTACGATCACCCCTTCACCAAACAGACTTGGGGGACGATGCTAATTGGCTTTATTGCAATGGTTGCTGTCAATAACGGGACGCTTCCGTTGATGCATACTACCGGCAATGCCAATGTTGATGCACTAACGGCTGTCTTTCAGACGATTGGGATCTTCATGTTACCGTATGCTCTATTTTTAGGCCCGATTATGGAAGAATTACTTTTCAGAGGATTCTTAATGAATTGGTTTTTCCCAGGAACCCCAATCATCTCAATCGGTTTAAGTGCTATTTTATTTGGCTTAATGCATGGTGCCGCTGATCCAATATATTTTATTTCAAAAGCACTACTGGGCCTAATCCTAGCTATCGTCTACTATCGGACCCACAATATTAAGAGTAATATCGCCTTACACATGTTGAACAACATTACTGCTGGCTTTACCATCTTTTAAGTGACTAGAAAGGAAGGATAATTATGTCTGCATTGACAACTATCTTAACTTACATCCAAGAACATCCTGATGAAGTGGTCTTAGAACCCTTTCAGTATGCGAACGTGATTCGTTTTGGAATTAGCGATCAAGTTGATTTACCAGACGCCGCGAAACTATTTCCTGATATGCGGCTCCATGTGAACCGGATTGCCCCGGAGTACGTCAAGGAACACCACGACTTGTTGACGGCTTTTTATCAACAAACTGAAGAAAAACAAAAAGACGGCTTCCGAGATGTATGGATTACTACTGCCCATCTTAGTGACCGTCAACTTTATTTAGTGGATCTTTCTTTTGAATAAACCTCATTTTGAACAACTAAAAGTCAGCTGTATTAAATATGCTATTTTAACCTTGTTTCTCTTTGTCATGCGCGCCTTTATTGCGCACCCCATCATCTTGATTGCCAGTTGGATTAGTACGGCTGTTTGTGGCGCGTATTTCATCGCCATGTTAATTGTTTATTATTACGGCTAGTGTTGCATATGTTTAGATTCGGCAAGCACCTCTTCTGTAAAATACAATTGAAACCCGAAAAAGACTGTTAACATTATCGCGGCTACCCACGTCGTTCGCACATTGATCAGCTTAACAATCAACCCTGAGCTGATGGTGCCAACAAAGAAGCTACCAACAATTAACCCAAAGTAATGGGCTTTTTGTTGGTAGTTTTTTTCTTTGGTTGCCAAATACAGATAAGTATTCTCGATTAATTTCTTATAATTACCGGTTGTAAAAGCATTCGCATATGGATAACCATTAACTGTTGAATAACTCGCTAATTGCATCGCCATCGATAGCGACAATATCGGTGTCACAAACATATTAGGAATCGCGGTTGATAAAAAGCCAACTACTACTAAGGCAATAATTTGGAACCCTAATAACCACAACCGCCAAACATTCAAGCCACCAGTATTAAAATGCCGCTTAGCCAGTTGAACAACAATAACCCCAATCGCAAATGAAATAATGGGTAATATCTTTTCCGGAAGCTGTGCCCACTGATTCGTAGCGATATCTAAGCCGATGAACACGATATTGCCAGTCTGGGCGCTTGCAAAGACCCCGCCACGTAAAATCACACAATACGCGTCTAAGAAGCCGCCAAGAAATGTTAAAAACATCGCCGTGCTCAGCCGGTCGTGAAACCCTATTTCTTTTTGCAACCCAATCCCTCCAAGTCAATACTCTCATTATACGCAAATTAAAATTGAAATCAAAAAGCGGATTGCACTATTTCACAATCGAAATAAGAAACAATCCGCGTTACGCTATAAATTAACGGTGTTGCCATCTTGATCATGGACCACATTTCTAAAGTCGACTAGTCCTAAGTCCAAACCGCGTAGTAATACTTCAGCCGTCCCAATATTAGTTGCTAAAGGCACTTCGTAAACGTCAGAGAGCCGAATTAATGCATTCACATCCGGTTCATGTGGTTGCGCAGTCAATGGATCCCTTAAAAAGATTACTAAATCCATCTTATTTTCTGAAATCAGTGCTCCGATTTGCTGATCGCCCCCTAAAGGGCCTGATTTAAACCGTGTAATAGGTAAGCCAGTTGCTTCAATAATTTTTTGCCCCGTCGTTCCAGTCGCAAACAATTCATGTTGCGCTAAAATTGGTTTGTAAGCCGTCGCCAATTTCACAATCGTTGGCTTCTGACGATCATGGGCAATCAATGCAATTTTCATCTGAACCCCTCCTAATTCATTTAAAAAGACAACTTCAACATCATTTTTTGATTTTACACCTGCTAAAAGTTACCTGCCGATGACTACTAACACGCCTAAAATCTTCCACTAATTAAGCCGCACGCTTGATACGCCTGTTTGTTGCTATTTCTAAGAATAGCTTACCATAAAAAAACGCCCAGACCAATGGTCTGGGCGTTGACCTTATTTTATTAGTACCAACCATTACTTAACCAGAAACTTTTAGCGGCATCCCATGAACCATAACGACTTGTTACATATTGATCGGCAACGCGGTCTTGGTTAGCTGCTGAATAATCACCATTTAAGTATGAAGCTGATAATTGATAACGGCCGATTAATTGACCGTTGCGTGCTGAATATGAACCACCTGATTCTTTTTGTGCAATCCATTCTTTTGCTGAACTAGTTGTACTTGTTGTTTGAGTAGCCACTGGTGCTTGTTGCACTGGTGTCGTTTGAACTGCAGGTTGTGGTGTTTGTACAACAGGGGCTGGTGTTTGAACAGGAGCAGCTACTTGTTGCGTTATAACGGGCGTTACGGTTTGCACTGGTGCCACTTGACCAGCATCGATTGTTAATTGTTCCCCAACAAAAATCATATTAATATCACTAATCTGATTAGTGGCTGCGATTTGGTTAACAAGATCTGTACTACCATTAAATTTTTGAGCGATGGATGAAAGCGTATCCCCGCTTGCAACGGTATAAGTTGTTGCGGCGCTAGCTTGTGATTGGTTTACGAAAAGTAACCCGGTGGTTGCGACTGTTGTTAAAGCGGCACTGTAAAGTAAAGTTTTTAAAGATTTCATATTTTGAATGGACTCCTTATTGTTTAAATTGATTTTTCTATCTGTTTAACGTGGGACTAATATACCATCTTAAGTCCGCTAGTAAATATCAAAACCATAACAATTGATGACAAATCCGTAACAAAATGACGGCAAATACGCCTAACTTTGTAATGAAGCCCACAATTTAATTGACTTACAATCGGTACCATAGCTAATAACATCAAGGTTTCTAGCCAATAAAACTGCTAAATACACCATTTCAAATTAATTAACCCGCTTTTAAAAATAATGACGCGTTTTTACGTAATATTCTTACGAGGTGGTAAAAATGAAAGTATTAAAATTAAATGATTTAAACTTAAAAGTCACGTTGGATGAACGCATTATTCAAATTTCCGGTGCTCAGAACAAAACATTGATTTTCAGAAGTAAAGTGTTAGCGTATTATTGGTTCTTTAATTTACGGACTTTAGCTAAAATTGCTGACCGGCACGCAATTCAAATGATGTTTGCAACGGATAACTTCAAATAAGCCGCCCTATTTATATGACGACACAAAAAGAGGAGCTGAGTACTCAGCTCCTCTTTTTTCGATTGATTGGGTATATAGGGCTCGAACCTATAAATTCCGGATTCAGAGTCCGGTGCCTTACCAATTTGGCGAATACCCAATATCATCAACGAATACTATAATACTGCACTCTCTAGACGTTGTCAATTATGATTTTTAACAAATCTTTAAAAAAGGACTATACTATTCTTGGAGATGGTTTGAAAATGAAGAAAGCGGAAATTGAAAAACTATTTGACGGAAAAGTTGCTGTATATGATCAAGACCACGTTGTACTTGATTTTGTTGATTCACGGCGGACGCTTGAAGTTGCAATCGACAACGATATTCTAAATTTATTGGTCACCCATAAGGATTATATTCGGCATATCTTGAAGCATTTAAAAAGACAAACGAATCGAACAATGACTAAGGAAATTATTAACATTAATCGTCGTAACTATAAAATTTTTATCTAACCTAGCTCAAGTCAATTAACCATTGACTTGACGGGCTTTATTCGCTATAATATTAATTATTCAAAACACTGCCCGTTGGTCAAATTGGTTAAGACGTCGCCCTCTCAAGGCGGAGTTACGGGTTCGATCCCCGTACGGGTGATATTTAAAACAGCCTAGAATCTAGAAAAGCCGTTAAACTCAAGTTTAACGGCTTTTTGTTTGCTTAAAGTATGCCCCCAAACTAGCCCGTTAACAATCTCAGTTAGCGGGCTAGTTTTTTTATTGCATAAATTTCTTCTATTAAAATGGCTTCATTCGCCACGATTATTTGACTCCCAAACCAACCACTGATTAATCCTTCGATCTTGCTTGGCACAATCCCTTCTATTGAACGTTCTGCTTTGTCGATTTGAACCGGATAACATTTAATAATCGCGTCATTGATGGTATTAGCAATCATCTCAGCAGTCATTGCCTCAATATGTTTTTCATGGCGTTCACGGACTTGCGCTCGCGTATTCTTATCGAGCACTGACGTATGATCACTTAAATAGAATCCGTGCCATTTCATCATGCCACGGTCGTGATAATCATATGTTAAAAATTGCTTGACCAAATGCGGATCATATTCATCATTATTCATAGACGTTTCCTCCAGCATGCCCACCGACTAAGCCAGCACGTTCAATCGCAGTCGCCCCTTTTACTTTACTGGATAACTTGACTACCGATGTCAATCCGTAGCGCTTGCGAATTTCATCAACCGTACTATCTAATTTTTGCTTTTTCAAGTCAATAAACTGCGTGTCGAACATATCTAATTGTTCCGCACTATCGTCGACCAGCTTGCTACAAGCAATGCTAATCTGTCGAATCGTTTCATGTTGCCACTCTTCACGAAAAAGGTGAATAGCGTATTTTGTGAGTTGATGATTGGCGTTGGTCGCATCAATCTTCATTGAACGTGCAAAGCCGTCATGCATTGCGGCCTCTTTTTCAGAAAATGAAAAGCCAATTCCCAGACTGATGACCGTCGCCGCCTTATGATGCGCTCTGAGGCGGGCGCCCACTTGCTCTGCAATTTCCCGAATCACTACTTCAATCTCGGCTTGAATAAAATAATCACGTGGTAATACCTGACTATTCCCATAGGACTTCTCTTTGGTCACATATTTCTGCCGCACAATCGCCCGATCAATCCCCCAGCTAAAAGCAAATAATTGGGCCCCAATCACCCCCATCTCCTGCTTTAATCGATAGGGATTCGTATGCGCAATGTCATACATTGATTGGATATGCTTCTGATTCAGTTTTTTTGCTGTCCGGTGACCAATTGACCAGACGTCATCTAACTGCGTTACTGGCCATAATTTATCCGGTACATCTTCGTAATGCCATGTTGCAATTAAACTGTGATTGCGTTTAGCTTCAAGATCCATTGCAAGTTTGGCAAGTAACGGATTATCGCCAATTCCCACTGTTAGATAAATCCCCGTTTCTTTCTTAACAGCTAGCTGGATTTTGCGTGCGACTTCATACGGTGTTGCTCCAAAAAGTTGCCAACTATCGGTAATATCCAGTAACGACTCATCAATGGAATACGGATGAATATCCTCTTCTGCCGTAAATTGCTGGAAAATGCGGTTAATCTTCTGATTTTCTTGAATATAGAGATTCATCCGTGGGGGAACAACCATTAGACGCTTATCATGAATCGGAACGTCCCGTGCTCGTGTCACGTTACTGATACCAAACAGTTTCTTAGCCATGGGGCTTGCTGCTAGCACCAAGCCACTACCAGTATTCTTTTCAGTCGACATTACGACTAAAATCGCCTTTAGTGGATTAAGCCCCCTGGCAGCGGCTTCTACTGAAGCGTAAAAAGATTTCGAATCAATCATCAAAATTACACGTCGTGGTTCATTTCGATAGTCATACACGGCCCTTCACCCCAACTTGAATCTGGCGCACCTGTTCATCCAATTCACATTGCCAACGATTAATCGCTAATAAGTTAACGATGCTTAAATGGCGCTTAATAAATTGCAGAAATTTCTCGTGATGCTTATAACAATTCATTGAATCAATTAAAGTATCACGATGATGGCCTACTAGTCGTCGTAACTCTAGGACGCCAGACCTATTTAAATATAAATTTAACCTGCCTTGATCTGGCGGCATAATTTTTTTGTTCGTATCCATCAGGCACACCTCTTTATTCAGCTTATGTCTTCTTAATTATACGAACACACATTCGGTTTAGTCAAGGACGCTTTCTCAGAAAATAAAAAAAGACTAGGGCAAAAATTGCTTTTTGGCCTAGTCTTTTGGTTTATTTCAATAATCTAATTATGTGCTATCAGCTAGCTTCTTCCAATTGATACAAAAGAATTCCATCTGATGCAATCCAACTTAAATCTTAGTACCAACCATTACTTAACCAGAAATCCTTAGCGGCATCCCATGAACCATAACGGCTTGTTACATATTGATCGGCAACCCGATCTTGATTGGCTGCTGAGTAGTCACCATTTAAATATGATGCGGTTAATTGATAACGTCCAATCATTTGACCGTTACGGGCTGTGTATGAACCACCAGATTCTTTTTGTGCAATCCATTCTTTGGCTGAACTAGCCGTCGGTGCAACAGCAGTTGTTTGTTGGGTTGGTGTCGCTTGAACGGCGGCTTGTACCTGGGTAGGTTGTGCTTGAGTCACAGGAGCTGGCGTTTGAACGGCGACTGGTTGTGAGGCAACTGTCGGTGTTGTCGTTTGAACAGTTGTTGCCGGTTGGTCAGCGTCGATTATTAATTGTTCCCCGACAAAAATCATATTACTGTCTTTGATGTTGTTAGTTGTGGCAATCTGATTGACTAAATCTGTACTACCGGTAAACTTTTGAGCGATTTTTGATAATGTATCGCCACTTGCAACCGTATAAGTTGTAGCGGCGTTTGCTGTTGATTGACCTGCAAAAAGTAATCCGACTGTTGCAGCCGTTGTCAATGTAGCGCTAAGCAATACTGTCTTAAAAGATTTCATGTAATAGATGTGCTCCTTGTTGTTTTGATTTATTAACGTGGGACTAATATACCATCTTATATTCGCTTGTACATATCAAACGCATAACAATTGATGACAAACAAGTAACAAAATGACGGCAGTGCCCTCGATAATTGTAATGCATACCGCTTTCTTGACTGCTATTGACCAAATAACGCCTAAGACGACACGCTTCTGTCTTAGGCGTTATAAACTTAAAGTATTTATGCTATTCACGACGCTTTAAGTGGTACTTAGAAACCGCTTTTTGACGGCCTAGGACCAGTGGAATCCGTTCCACAAAGACATCGCTGTAATCCAAACCAAACCATGAAGCTGGTGTATCAGTAAATTTTTCCAACCATAACCGCATTTGAACAATCCCTTTATCCATTGCTCGAATTTGCGTTGCTGGCGACAAATCTTCTTGCATGATCACAAACGAGAAATCACCGACATTTCGGTTGGGAATCGTTGTGTAGCGTTGCGGTTGTGCTGGTAGTTCTCCGCGATGAATCATTTCTTGAATGATTTGACGAATAAAGATGTTTACTTTCTGTTCCATCTTAAAGCCCAGATACAATTGGACGTTGACAATATAATCAGTTCCCAGTGTATCAGCAGTATATTCTGCCGTATACGGTTCGTCCGTGACATTAACCGCAACAAACCAGTAAACTTGCGCCCGTTTTGGTCGTTTATCCAAAATCGAATAGAGAATATTTTTCTTAACCATATTCTGTTCATGCGGTTTATTTTGTGGTTTTGAAAGGTAAACCAAATTAGTCGTGTACATTGCTAAAGTTGTGTCATCTCGTAAATCATGTAGTTGTTGCTTATAAGCTAGTAATGAAACCGTACTTGCCTTGAAAGTATTGCTTTCCTTAATCGTATTACTACGATACCAAACAAACATGATTGATAGGATAACCGCCGCAATTAAGACTGTGACGTACCCACCGTGCATGAATTTGGCGGCACTTGAGATGAAGAAAATAACTTCGATTGTCCCGAAGAAGATGAGGACTAAGTAAGCCAATCCCCACTTTTTCTCATGACGACCCAAGTAATGGAATAACAAGATGGTTGTCATTAACATCGTAATCGTAATCGCCAATCCGTAGGCGGCTTCCATATGGGCTGAGTTTTTAAAATAGAAAACAACCATTAAACAAACGGCCCATAAAATCCAGTTAACAATTGAAATATAGAGTTGCCCTTTTAATTTTGCCGGATAATCAACCTTAATTCGTGGTAAAAGACGCAACTTGATTGCTTCTGAAACTAAGGTATACGACCCCGAAATCAAGGCTTGTGATGCAATAATCGCCGCAATGGTTGCTAGCAAAATCGCTGGAACCTTTAATTGAGCTGGCATCACTTCAAAAAACGGATTAAAATCAGAAATACGTTGGTAAGCTATCACATCTTTATGTTGTAGTAACCAAACACCTTGCCCAAAGTAATTCAATACTAAGCAAAGCGCAATGTATGGCCAACTACCATAAATATTCAACCGACCAACGTGCCCCATATCTGAATAAAGGGCTTCAGCCCCAGTTGTTGCCAAGAAGACACTCCCTAAGATTAGAATTCCCACCTTATTCTCAGGGCTAAATAATAATTCAATCGCATAATATGGATTAAGGGCTTTAAGCATCGTTAGGTCCCCCATTAAGTTAACCAATCCAATGCCACCAATAAAAGTAAACCAAATTAACATAATGGGCCCAAAAGATTTACCGATTAAATCAGTCCCAAATTTCTGAATGAAAAATAAGACCGATAAAATTGAGACTGTCACTAAAATGACTTGATTTTGGTTGTGAATTAAAACGTTCCCATTAATCGGTAATCCTTTTAACCCCTCAATCGCCGTTGTGACCGTCACAGCTGGCGTTAACATGCCGTCTGCTAATAGCGTCGCTCCGCCAATGATTGCGGGGATCACGAGCCACTTAGCCTGCTTACGGATTAAAGTGTACAGTGCAAAAATCCCACCTTCACCATTATTATCCGCACGCAATGCAATCATGACGTATTTGATGGTCGTCATCAACATTAACGTCCAAAAGACGAGCGAAATACTGCCGGTGATAAAGTCACGGCTAATGTTTGCCAAGCCACCGTTCCCCTCGACAATTGATTTCATTACATATAATGGGGACGTCCCAATATCGCCGTAAACGACCCCCATCGTAATCAAAATCCCTGCAACTGATAATTTGTGCCCAGTTGTTTGTTTAGTTGTCTTTAATTCCATGATTTGTTACTTCCTTATACTCCAATATAGCATTATCGTAGCCTGTTCCAGATTGAAAGTCCAGTCTTATCATCAATAATTATCAATCCACTGTATTCCATGCTATAATAGGGACACTGAAACAAGCGAGGGATACAAATGAAAGATAAACGTCAATTTGAAATTGCTAAAAAGCAATACAAGAAATTAGCAAACCGACCACTGTCAAAGGAACGTAAGAAAGCTGTTAGTACTGCTTCAACTTACATGTTCACAATCTTAGTTGTGGCCTTTGTACTGTTGGCGATTTACTTGCTCGTTCACTAAAACTGCTTAGGCAGTTTTTTATTTTACGTATTTTTTCGTGAGATATAGGTTGAATATATTTTTTCGTACGTATATAATTAAATAAATAGCTTTTTAAGCTTGAATTATTATAAAAACACGAACATTATCGAGAAAGGCGGCTCTCATGCCCTCCAAAAAACAAGTTTACCTTGCTGGTCCATTTTTTAGTCCTGAACAAAACAATCGGTTAGATCAAGTAGCCGATTTACTCACTAAAAATCCAACAATCGATGCTGATGCACTCTTCAAACCAGGGCAACACCCTTATCCTGATGCAGAATTTGGGACTTTCGAATGGCAAGTCGCTACTTTTAACGTCGATACGCGCCAGATTGACCAAGCAGACGTTGTAGTCGCTATTTTAGATTTTAAGTCGGAAGAAGGCGAATTCGAACCTGATTCCGGAACCATGTGGGAATGCGGTTATGCTTTTGCCCACAATAAACCAGTAATCCTGGTTCGTTTCCGTGATAACTTACCGATCAACTTGATGTTGGCTGGTTCGGCAACGGCCATCTTCAATGGAAAAGCGGATGTCGAAAACTTAGCGACGTATGATTTCTTTGAATTGCACAATAAATATGTCCAAACTGATGTCTTTTAACGCAAAAAAAGAACCGACTGGCTAGTCGGTTCTTTTTCTTTGGCCTAAAAGCCGTTATTTGCGCTTAATTCACGGTACCATCGCCCACTTTTCTTCATCGCCCGCTTTGCCCCATGAGCTAAATCAACGCGGTAGAACCCATAACGATTGCGATAACCATTTAACCAAGACCAACAATCGTTGAAAGTCCAAGTATGATAACCGAAACAACTGCTACCGGCTTCAATTGCGCGATGTAGCTGAGTCAGATGGGCTTGCATAAACTCAATCCGGTAATCATCTTGAATTTGACCATCTTCCCCCATAAATCGTTCTTCATCGGCAACCCCCATTCCATTTTCAGAAACGTACCATGGAATGTTTCGATATTCATTTTTCATCATCATTGCCACATCGTACAATGCTTCTGGATAAATTTCCCAGCCACGATATGGATTAATCTTACGTTCTGGCCAAATATAATTAGCGTATAGGTCTCCGGGAGTTTGTGCTGGGAATTGCGGTTTTTCTGGTGCTTGCACCCGCAATGGTTGATAATAATTTACACCGATGAAATCAACACAGTTATCGGCAATTAGTTGCCGATCATCTTTTTTCGTCTTTGGTAACAATTCATGTTGCTTTAATAGGGTAACTAATGCACCTGGAATAACGCCCAAAACGGTTGGATCTAGAAAGCTCTTAGCGAGTAATAAGTCAGCATTTTGTTTAGCCGCTAAATCCTCTGGTGCATCACTCTTAGCATAAGCTGGCGTAATATTTAAAATAATGCCGATTTGACCGTCAGGTTTCACTTTTTTAAATTCAGCAACAGCTGCTGTATGGGCCATCAGGGTATGATAACCAACCTGAACAGCTTTTTTGAAGTCAACAATATCTGGATAATGATAGCCAGTTAAGTAACCACATTCGATGTGCACAATGGGTTCATTAAAAGTCGTCCAACGATCAACCAAGTCACCAAATAATTCGAACGCCGTTTTCGCATAGCATGCAAAGGCCTCGACTGATTCACGTGTCTCCCAACCGCCCTTTTCCATTAGCCACCAAGGCATGTCAAAATGGAATAAATTAATGATAGGTGTAATCCCCGCATCACGTAAGCATTTAAAATAATCGCGGTAAAAATCAACTGCTACTTGATTAACATGTTTGCCATCGGGAATTAATCGCGTCCAAGCAATCGATGTCCGAAATGAATTCAAACCAATCTTTTGCATATTTTCAACATCTTCACGGTATAAACGATAAGTATCACTAGCTGTATCAGGGCCTTGATTGCTATTAAACTTATCAGGCTGCATCTCAAACCATTTATCCCAAGTTGAGGCGGACTTACCATAACTTAGGGAATATCCTTCTGATTGGGGAGCAGAAGTTGCCGCCCCCCACATAAAATGCTCTGGAAATTTAATCATAAACGCTACTCTCCTTAAATGTAATCGCTAACATTTTCATTGTACCATTTCTCGAAAGCGGCCGTACACCTTTCTTAGTCGATTATTAAATATACGATATTTTGAAATATTATACAGTTTAAATAAACTATAGAGAAAGATTAACAATATGTATTATTATAAAATAATTTATTTTTTTGGGTTTTATACGTAAAAAGGTTGTAAACTCCCGTTATTTTATGATATATTCAATAACAGAAATGATTAATACTCCCCCAAGTAAGATCATTTCAATATTCAGAAGATACTCGGTATAGGCCTTTCCCAATTAAGGTTTATGCCGGGTATTTTTGATTTACGGGCAAAAAAAATAGCCCGATTGGACTATTTTTAGAAACAGGCGATTATGCAAAGACCATTTGGAAAATACCTGCACCACAGATGGCACCGATAATTGGTGCAACAACTGGCACCCAAGCATAACCCCATTGTGAGTCACCTTTGTTCTTAAGTGGTGTAAACATATGCACCAAACGTGGGCCTAAATCACGAGCTGGGTTCAAAGCAGGACCAGTTGGCCCACCCAATGAAGCTACTAACGTCATCACTAATAAACCAACAGCGATATGCCCAGTAGCACCAAACTTACCAGCTCCAATTGCTAAAGCCCCGAAAACTAAGATAAACGTTCCTAAAAATTCATTTACAAAACCATTCATCCGACTGTGAGCAGCATCGATTGTTACAAATGAGCCCAAGATCCCTTCTTGGTTTGTTGTGCGGTCATAATATGGTTTGTAAGCAGCAACCAATAATAATTGGCCAACCATTGCCCCCAAGAATTGAACAATAATGTATGGTAAAACATTGTTCCAAGGGAATAAGCCCATCACTGCAAAGCTTAATGTAACAGCTGGATTGAGATGGTTACCAGAAATGTCCCCGAACATAACGGCAGGAATCATAACCCCACAACCATATCCAAAAGCGATTAAAAACCAATCACTACTAAAACCTTTTGTTCCTTTTAATTCAACGTTGGCTACTGCCCCGTTACCAAAAATAATCATAATTGCAGTTCCAATAAATTCGGCAGCCAAACGGGTTGTTAAAGAAGCATCCACTACTATTCCTCCTATAAATAATTTATATTTTTACGTATCTTAATATAATACGGGAAAATCCGAGGAAAAACAATTGACTTTTCTGTTTAAATCCCTTTCATGAGAAGATTCATATTTTTTACAGGTCTTTCTATAATTTTAACTTGCTAATATCTCATAAAATGGGATAATATTCATTGATTAACCTTATTAACCCTGATTATCCGATTACTGTTTTGGAGGTTCCTATATGAACTTAATACTCGCCATCGTTCTTTATGCCGGTCTTGCCGTCTTTGCATTTGGCATTATCCTGCTCTTGTTTTTCTTGATTTTTAAAAAACGGCTTAAAGCCCCTCTAATTATTTGCTTGATTGGTTTGATTATCGCGGCGTCCCCTGTCGGCTATAATTTCTATATGGCCCAGAAAGAACACCGTGAAGCGCTAGCGAAAATTGAAAAGAAGGATAAAAATTTCGATAAAGCTGAACGCCAATTCATCAAACATATAAAAAAAGCGACGGTTGCCACTGAATTTATCGCTCAAAAATATAATAAAGTTTGGGGCGAGTTAACGGAAACTGGGACGGTCAATGTCGCAAATGTTGATTATAACGATCATGATAGTGCTGTTGCAGCTGAAGGGCGGCGCCTACTAGCACAAGGTAAACTGGATAATGCTGATGATTACTACATCAGCGCTCAAGGCGACTATCAAAAAATGAAAGACTATGCAACTGATAACAATCGCCAAGAACTTGTTTATGCCAAAGACGTTTTAGCCAAAACGGGAGCGTTCATCTCTGTTGCCACTCGTCCAAATGGCACTTTCCAAGAGTATACCGATGATGTTTACAAAGCTAACCAACGGCACATCCGTGCAATTCAGAAGTTGAAATTTTCTTATAATAGCATTAAATAGTGGCGATGGTGCTATTGAAAAAATAATGAAATGGGTTACAATGAAGTGGAAGACTGAAAAAGTCTTTTATTTTTCGGTTCATAGTTAACCCTATTATCGATTAGGAGTGTGGGAAATGCGTCACGTTAAATTATTATGCATGCTTTTGGGTCTAACTTTTATTTTAACCGCTTGTGGGAATTCGGTTAAAGCTAAGCTCCACGAAACAAACAGTGGCTTCAATGCGCAAATCACTGGTAAAACTAACCATAAAAAAGTTTATTGGCAAATTGGTGATACCATTCATACCACTAAAACGACCGACGATGCTTTTACATTCGAAGTCCCTTATAAAGCTAAGCAGTACCGGATTACACTGGCTGACAATGAAGAAATGCGTCATCCAACTTACGTTGAAGGGCCTGTCGCAAAAGAAATCGTACAATGGCCAAACTTTATTCAGCTTTATAACCCGATTGCCCAACAAAAAGGCCTTGGGGTTTTTGAAGCAAATCCACTTGATGGCATTCGTACTGATCAAGTAGATAGTAAAAATGTGATTGCCATGAACGTCAGTGATAGTAAAGTATTAGGGATTTCAATTAAAGGCCTCAATGTCCGTAAAAATCTAACGTTTAAAAACTATGTCTTCGCCTTTTCGACAAGTGTCGGCACCAAGCCTGCCAAGATTACCGAATTGGTTAACCGCTCTCTTAAGAAACCTGGTTCGCCAATGCAACTGACTGAGCGCGAGGTCCGCTATACTGTTATGACTACCACTAACAATAAACAACAAGTAACACAACTTTCAATGAATCATTTATAAAAAAGAAAGCCGCCGAATCTACGATTCGACGGCTCTTTTTTATATAGTGGTTAAAAATTTCGGGAGAAATTATTCACATTCTTATTATAGGATGCCATTCAAACAAAGTAAACGATATGGTCGGCACAAATTAGTGGCGCCAAATTGTTATAGCCACTCAACCAGCTATCCCCTGTTAGATTTAATAATGCTTATTGACAGCGTTTCTTCATTAAGAATGCTATATTGAAGGTAAACAAAGGAGGTCTTTTTGATGTTGACTTATCACCATATTCTAGTTGGTTTAGATGGTTCTGATTTAGCAGAACATGCTTTTAGTGAGGCGCTTGAAATTGCCAAACGCAATAATGCTGAATTGGTTGTGGCTCAAATTATTCCAGATACCCTTTATACAAATGCACGCATGACTTATCCTACTGAAACAACAGCATCTGAAAAACACTTCGTCCAATCGTATCTTGATCAAAAAGTGCAATTCGCTAAAGAGCACGGTGTTTATAATGTACGAGCCATCCTCAAAGTGGGCGCACCACGCCGTGAATTAGCTTTTACTATCCCAGAAGAAGCGCATATTGATTTAACAGTCCTTGGCGTCAGTGGCAAGGGCGCATTTGAACGCCTCTTAATTGGTTCAGTTGCGCAATTCATCAGTGTTCATTCTAGCACCAATGTCCTATTAGTTAAGCCTTAATCCAGTTTAAAGATTGGTTAAATTTAGCATTTTATTTTGGCTGTTTATCATTTCTAGTATACAATGAAGGTAGTTTAGGAGTGATCTAAAATGCCATTTGATATCACTAAATTTTCTGATCAAAATATTAAGCGTTGGTTCTTACAGCACCGCCAAGCAATCGTTGAAACACTTTTACACCCAACTACTTGGTGGGCAACATTTAATCATCGATTAATGCGTTTTTTCCAATAAGCACTCAAAGTAGCATCTGAAACTGAAATCCAAGCTACGCTAATTGGCAAAAACAGCCGTGCGTAACTCGAAAAAGAAATGACCATCCCATCGGCCAGCTGTTACTACTATTTAAATGGGATACTATTTTAACAACTGATTGCGTCGACTAAATTTAGAATGAGGATTTTTAAATGCCAAAACACCTTTACAAGTTTGCGGCAGTCGGTTTAATACTGATTGCCGCCCTTTTTTTATGGCTTTCCACCGGACCGACCAAAAGTGCTGCTAGAATTGGGTTCTTTCATAACACACTATTCCCCAAAATTGTTAAGCAAAAAAGCCCTAAAAAAACGCTGCTTGATATCACGCCCATTTCACAATTCCCTGAATTACCAACTGGTTGTGAAATTACGGCTGTCGCCATGCTTTTAGATTACCGCGGCGTTAATATGAGCAAAACAGAAGTGGCCGAGCAGATTCCTTACGTCAGTGATGGCGATATGGAAGTCGGCTTTTGGGGAAATCCATACGATGATAGTGGCTATACCATGTATCCGCCTGCTTGGACTGGATTCTTCTATCAATATCTCGGCAGTTTTACCGATTTGTCGGACGAACCAATTAGTACGCTCAAAATGACCTTAAAGCAAAAAAAGCCAATTGTCGCTTGGATTAACTATCATAACCAACCGGCACATTCCGTCTTATTAATTGGCTATGATCAAAATTCGTTTACATTTAACGATCCTTATACCGGTAAGCGGAAAAAAATTGCATTTGATAAATTCTGGAAAATAGCGGCACCACAGGGGCATCGTGCAATGACTTATTAGATCCCGTTGCACAAGCTCTCTACTTGCTAACTATTAAAATTTAAAGGAGCACAACAATGAACAACGCCGAACTACAGGCCTACCTTGAAGAACATTCCCACATCATCGATACTTTTCGAGACAAAGGTCTAGCCTACCAAAATGAAAAGAATCAAAAACGCCAACCTGCCAAACGTTGGAACGAGAATAAGGTCGATCGGGCCGTTGATAAAACGGTCGCTGAATTTATTGCCAACATTCAAGTTAAACTGGCGTTCAATATTCGCGGTGAGCACGCTAATGCCTATCAAACTTGGTTAACGTTCATTGAACAAAACGAAGTTGTCGAAGCCTTAGCAGCGTCCGTTAACGAAATGACGTTTGAATAACCTTCCAAGACCACCTAGCTAGGTGGTCTTTTTAAGGCTTAAAAAGTAGTTACTTTTAACGAATAATTTCCAGCAAAGTAATTGCACTTGATAATATTAAGGGCGTTACACCGTTGGTTATTCTTGTGATTTTCTTATCAATATTATATGATTTACTTACGAAAGGTGGTTTTAAATTATGGTTAAGTTATTCTTTAACGATGGCTCAAAAATTGCGCTCCAACAAAATGATACATTATCTGCCTTTGATGCTCCAAATGGTTCAAGCCATAAGTTGACCATCAAAGACTGTGCTGCTGCAGATCTCGTCGCAAAAATCTCACACTTTGTTAAGAACACACCGGCTTTTATTCTTGAAAATAGCCCTAGCGAAACTTATCACAGCTCAAATCTCATTGTGATTACTACCCGTTAATTAAAAAGATTGCCGTTGGGCGGTTTTTTTATCTAAACGCAAGTTGCTCTGTGTGCTTAGCGCAGGGTTAAAACGCACGCTAACCCTATTTTCATGCAACTGATCGTCACCTAAAGGTTAATCCTACAGCATAAATTTAAGGCTCATCGTATTTTTTAAGTCCAGCAAATTCTGAAATCATTCTTTTTATGGGCATTAAAGCTAAAAAAAACGCCGCTTACTTGAGCGACGTTTTTTTAGCTTAACTTTATTGATTTAAATAATCGTATAAGCCACGCATGGTTGCATCTGCTAACGTCAATGGTTGTCCATCCAACGTCACTTGCTTAATTACGACATAATCTTCAAAATCAGGCACTTCCAATTGCTGATTAGCGACAAACTCTGCCGCTTTTTGATAAACTTTTTCGGCATTTGTTTGACCGTTAACATATTGAATGACTAACATTGCTATCATCTCCACTTTTACTTTTAACATCTGTGATTGGTTCATCATACTACACTTACTAAAAATAAGCAAATTCACTTTTTAACGATAACCTAAATAAATTTATAAAAAAAGCATTTAACCCACTTCTTTCACGAAATGACTGCCAGAGCATGGCGCATTTCACAAAATCAATAGCTTAAATGCTTTAATTGAAATCAATTATTATCTTTTCAAACATTGAATTATAGGCGTTCGTTTAATTCTTTGCCAAGTTCTTCAAAGCCAGGTTTGCCAAGTAATGCAAACATGTTCTTCTTATAAGCTTCAACACCTGGTTGGTTGAATGGGTTAATGCCATTCAAGTAACCTGAGATTGCGACGGCCATTTCGAAGAAGTAGATCATGTAGCCTAATGTGTAGGCTGTTTGATCTGGGATGTTAACTGACATAACAGGGACGCCACCATCAGTATGTGCTAAGACAACCCCTTGGTATGCTTTCTTGTTAACAAAGTCCATTGTACGGCCTTCTAAGTAACCTAAACCATCCAAGTTCTTTTCGTCCGTTGGAATGTCAATATCACTATTAGGGTTCACAACGTTGACAACTGTTTCCATCAAGTTACGGCGACCTTCTTGGATATATTGACCTAATGAATGCAAGTCAGTTGAGAAGTTAGCACTTGAAGGATAGATTCCTTTTTGGTCTTTACCTTCAGATTCGCCCATCAATTGCTTCCACCATTCTGAGAAGTATTGCAATGTTGGTTCGTAGTTTTCTAATAATTCAGTTGTATAACCTTTACGATATAAGATGTTACGTAAAGCAGCATACTTGTATGCATCGTTTTTCATAACATCTGTATCTGTGTATTCAGTACGGGCATCAGCTGCCCCTTTCATCAATTGGTCGATATCGCCACCAGCGACGGCAATTGGTAATAAACCAACAGCTGTTAGTACTGAAAAACGGCCACCAATGTCATCAGGCACAACGAACTCTTCGTAGCCTTCTGCATCTGCTTCTGTCTTCAAAGCACCTTTAGCACGGTCTGTTGTTGCGTAGATCCGGTGCTTAGCTTCTTCTTTACCATATTTCTTGATCAACTTGTCTTTCAAAACACGGAAAGCAATTGAAGGTTCAGTTGTTGTTCCTGATTTTGAGATAACGTTGATTGAGAAATCGCGATCGCCGATCAAGTTAATTAAGTCGTTTAAATAACTTGAACTGATTGAGTTCCCGGCGAATAATACTTGTGGGAAGTCACGTTGTTCTGCTGGTAACATGTTGTAGAACGTGTTGTTCAAGAAATCAATTGCAGCTTTGGCACCAAGGTATGAACCACCGATACCAATTGCGATGAAGATTTCTGAATCGCTCTTAATTTTCGCAGCAGCTTTCTTAATGCGGGTAAATTCGTCCTTATCGTAGTTCACTGGTAAATCTAAGAAACCACGAAAATCGTTGCCTGCACCAGTGCCTTCACGTAATTGTGCGTCTGCAGCATTTACCATTGCTTGCATTTCTGCAAGTTCGTTTGGTTGAACAAATTTGTCCAACCGGGATGCGTCAAATGAAATATGTGCCATATTAGTCTTATTCCTCCTGTTTTTAAACACAAGTATACGTTTATAACTTTAGCTTTTTTAGCGTTAAAAAGCAAGCCAGATTAACCGCTTTTTCAGCCTAGACCACCTTTATTTTCGAAAGCATTTTACTCAAAGTCCTTGACTTGTTTCATCCATCCCGCTATACTTCGTATCATCAAATAAAACGGAGGTTACTGAAAATGACTAATCCACACTTAGAACAATTGAATATTCGTTGGCGAAGCCGCTAAGTGAGATTGTATGCCGTTATGGATGCAATCTTTTGATTGTATCCATGCGGCCATTTATCAGTAATCGATTGCTTTTAAGCCTACATGGATTTTACTCGAGGAAATCCATGTAGGCTTTTTCTGTCCCCTACATGACAGTCATGTAGGGGCCTTTTTGTTTGATAAAAATTAAAGGAGCTTTCGCCATGTCTAAATTCAAACGTTTTTTACCCCTCATTTTGATTTTTGGAAGTTTACTCACCGGACTTGGTATCAAAAAAATCAAAGCAGCCAATCAGCCTAAATTACCGATTGTCGGGATTTTACAGCCTTTATCCCACCCCGCCCTCGATGAAATTCACCGCGGGATTGTCGCTGGTCTAGCAAGCAAAGGCTATCATAACAACCGTAACATCAAAATTGATTTTCAAAATGCACAAAACGATCAAAGCAATTTACGTTTGATGAGCAATCAATTTGTCACTGAAAAAGCCAAAGTAACAATCGGTATTGCCACGCCTGCCGCACAGAGCCTCGCCAATGCCACTAAACAATTACCAATCATTTTAGGTGCTGTAACGGATCCCGCGAGCGCTAATCTCGTTAAAAACAATGTCCATCCTGGCGCCAACATCACCGGGGTCTCCGATCAAGCACCGATTCAAAAACAATTAGCATTAATGCAAACCATCATGCCCCAACTGAAAACCGTCGGCATTCTCTATTCAAGTAGTGATAACTCTGCCACCAGTCAAATGCACTTATTCAAACAACTTGCTGAACAAAAAGGGCTGACGGTAATTGAAGCCAGTCTTAGTTCAGTCAACGATCTGGAACAAGTCAGCCAGAATTTAGCCCCAAAAGTCGATGCAATTTACGTCCCCACCGATAATACGATTGCTAGTGCAATGGGCACCCTCGTCCATGTGACCGACAAAACCAAAACGCCAGTCTTTCCATCCGCTGAAACAATGGTTAAAGATGGCGGGCTGGCAACGGTCGGTCTGAGCCAATACGACTTAGGCGTTGAAACCGGTCAGATGGCCGCTGCTGTTTTAAGTGGCCATTCAACCCCTGCAACCACCCCTATTCGCTATTTGCGCAAAGGACACTTAGTCTTAAACCTCAAAAAAGCCAAAGCCCTCCACATTACAATGCCCAAAAGTTTAATGCAAACCGCTAAACAAAAAGGAGCTGTCCTCAAATGAACCTCATTATTTCAACCATTGACCAAGGATTACTATGGAGCCTACTAAGCTTAGGGGTTTTCATCACTTTCCGCATCCTAAAATTCCCTGACATGACTGTCGAAGGAAGCTTTCCATTAGGGGCCGCTCTCAGCGCTTTAATGTTGCAACAACACAGCATTGGCTATTCTCTGTTAGTCGCATTCATCGGTGGCTGTTTAGCTGGACTCATTACTGGTATCTTAGCCAATTACTGCCACGTCCAAAGTTTATTGGCAGGCATTTTAACGCTGACCGGTTTGTACTCCATCAACTTGCGAATTCTAGGCCAAGCCAATATGGCCATTGGTGATCAGCATAATCTCTATCAACTGCCACTGTTGCCCCTATTAACACTCGACCAACGGCTTTTGGTCATTAACTTAGCCATTATCCTCGTTGCCCTGTTATTACTAGCCGGATTACTCTACACCGAATTCGGGCAATCTTTAATTGCAGCCGGTGACAATCCTACGATGGCACTTGCCCAAGGAATTGCCGTGAAACGGACACAAACGATTGGGATTATCTTATCAAACGGCTTGATTGCCCTTGCAGGTGGGCTCGTTGCACAATATAACGGCTTTGCTGATGTCAACATGGGCATCGGTGTGATGGTCATTGGGTTATCCGCGATCATCATTGGTGAACGGCTTCTTATCGGTAAGCATTTCGTCGCAAAATTAATCAGCATTATCCTCGGAAGCGTCGTCTATCGCCTCATCTTACTGCTCGTCTTACAACTCGGCTTTAACGCCAACGATTTCAAACTCTTCTCGGCCATCATTTTGGCCATCTTCATCGTTACACCGCAACAAAAGAAAGGACTGACTACCAAATGACCCCGCGTATGACTTTAAACCACCTCAATTTTGAAATTATTGATAATAATGAACCCAAACCACTCTTAAATGATTTAAATCTCACGATTAATCCTGGTGAATTTGTCGTCCTCCTTGGCGCAAACGGTGCGGGTAAATCGACTTTTTTTAATACCATCGCGGGTGATTTAACCCCTACAAGTGGACAACTACTATTCAACGACCACGATATTACGAAGCAATCCACCCAACAACGCACACGGCTCATTAGTCGTGTCTATCAAGATCCTAAGTTGGGCACCGCAGCTGATATGACCGTTGCCGAAAATATTTTGTTGGCGATGCGCCGTGGTCAACGCCGCCGCTTATTTCCCCGGCGTCTCAAGCAGCAACTCCCACAAATCAAAGCACTCGCCAAAACACTCCCAAATCACTTGGATCAACAACTCAATCGCCCGGTCAGTACCTTATCGGGTGGTCAACGACAGACATTGAACTTCTTAATGGCCACAGTTCAAAAACCTGAATTACTACTATTAGATGAACATACGTCAGCCTTAGATGCGATTTCCAGTCAAGCACTAATGACCTTTACTAACCAAACCATCCGTGACCATCATCTAACCTGCTTAATGATTACCCACGATTTAAAGGATGCATTGCACTATGGAGACCGCCTTTTAGTTTTAAAAGCTGGTAGCTTGATTGCGGATTTGGACACTAATGCAAAACAAGCATTAAGCCTTGATACTTTACTGGCCTATTTAAACTAATCAAGCGCACCAATTTAATAGTTGTTAATTCATTAAGGGTGTGATTGGCTTACGGTTAACCCTTGTAATCGTTTTCTGAGTGTGCTAAATTAGTCTTATAAGGTTGTGTGCAACCTAATTATTGATTTAAGGGAGATCTGTATAATGACAGTTACTACTCAAAAAACTATTCCAGCTAGTGTTGCTATGCTTAGAGTAATCGAATCTTGGGGCGTTGATCATATCTTTGGTTACCCTGGTGGTTCATTTAACTCAACAATGAATGCTCTTAATATTGAAAAGGATCGCTTAAAATATATTCAAATCCGTCACGAACAAGTTGGGGCCCTTGCCGCAGCTGCTGATGCTAAATTAACTGGTAAAATCGGGGTTGCTTTTGGCTCAGCTGGCCCTGGTGCAACTAACCTGTTAACCGGTTTATATGATGCTAAAGAAGACCACGCCCCAGTTTTAGCCTTGATTGGTCAAGTGCCAAGCAAGAACATGAATTACAACTACTTCCAAGAATTCGCTGAAAATCCAATGTTCGCCGACGTTGCTGTCTATAACCGCCTCGTCATGACACCAGAAAGCTTGCCATATGTTGTTGATAAAGCAATTCGTGAAGCTTACAAACACAACGGTGTAGCGGTTGTTGTTATCCCTAATGACTTCGGCTACGTTGAAATTCCGGATACACCATACAGTTCAAGCTCACCTTCAGATCGGAAACAAGTGGCTGGTCCCGTTGCAACTGATGAAGAAGTCGACAAGTTTTTGGCAATGGTCAAAGATGCTAAACGGCCTGTTATCCACGTTGGTCGTGGTATTAAAGATGGTGGCGATAAGCTCGTTGAATTATCAAAGAAACTACAAATTCCAATCGTTATGACTGGGCTTGCAAAAGGGCTAGTACCTGATAGTTATGAAGGTAACTTAGGGATGGCTAACCGGGCAGCTTCGAAAGCGGCTGATGAAATCATGGCGGTTAGTGATCTTGTGATCGCAATCGGTGCTGACTTCCCATTTGCTAACCTAATTTATCGGACACACGACTTCAAGTTTATCCAAATCGATAACGATGAGGCGCAATTTGGTCGTCACCATTTCTTAGACTTCGGAATCTGGTCGGATGCAACGGCATTTGTTGAAAAAGTTATCGCCAGAAGTGAAGCGGTGGCCCCAACACCATTCTTCAAAGCTGCTGTCGCTGACATGGCGAACTGGCAAGCATACCTTGATATTTTAACTAATCGCGACTCTGATCCGCTTGAATTCGAACCAATTTACAAGGAAATCAACCGGATTGCTGAAGAAGATGCTGTCTTTTCAATTGATGTTGGTGATAACATCATCAACAGTTTCCGTCACTTGAACTTAACCCCTAAGAATAAATGGGTCATTTCTGCCCTCTTTGCTTCAATGGGTTCCGGCGTTCCTGGTGCTCTGGCTGGTCAATTAAGTTATCCCGATCGGCAAGTCTTCAATATCTCTGGTGACGGGGCCTTTTCAATGGTGATGCAAGATTTAATCACTGAAAAGAAATATCAATTACCAATTATCAACATCATCACCTCAAATGCTGCATTAAACTTTATCAAGAGTGAACAAGATGATATCCCAATGGATTACTCAGGTATCTTCATCGAAGATCAAGACTTTGCGCTGATTGCCCAAGCGATGGGGGTTGAATCAATCACCGTTCGTTCTTCTAAAGAATTACCAGCCGCCTTTGATAAAGCCCTTGAAGTGACACAAGCCGGCCGACCATTCTTAATTGATGCTAAGATTACTGATAAACGCAGTATCCCAGTTGAAGAATTGGAATTAACCATCAAGGATGGTAAATTAACAGAATCAATTAGTGCTAGCTATAACGCTTCTCGTCCTGCTGGTAAAGAATATCGGGTTGCTGACTTCTTCGCAGAATACGATGGTCAATCACTTAAAACATTACCCGAATTATTTGAAGAATACGGTGTTGAACTATAAGCTAACCCATTCATAATAAAACAGCGTCCCAACACATCATGTGTTGGAACGCTGTTTTTTTTTAATCTTTTTTAGAATGGAACCAAACCACGTTCTTATCAAAAAAGGATACTAAATCATTTGATATATATAAAATGTAGGTAAAGAATAAGACCCAGTTCGAACCACCTTGCATGGCTGTAATCCCCCACAATGTAATCGATAGAATACCTTGTAAGAACCAGAAGTAGTAGCTTTCTTTAAACCGTAATGTGGTTAAAAGGGCCCCGGTAAACCCAACTGAAGCAGCAATACTATCAATGAGTGGTCGTGGACTATCCGTCATATGACTTTCCCAAAGGTACAATAACCCTACTGATAGGACAAAAAACAATATCGTAAGCGCCCAGTTACGGCGTCCTTTACCACGACTTGCTAAGCCGCGAACTTTTTTATCGACGTTTTGTGCCCAATCCGGCATTAATAAGACTGGGATGTCTAACATAATAATGTAGATGGTTTGTAATAACATGTCATTATAATTTTTAGCATTATAAGCCACAATAATGTAGATTAATGCAGAGATGATACCAAAGACACCGTTTAAAGGTTTCGTATTCGTGATACTAATGGTACAAGTGAAGCCTAACATCCCAGCAAGCATCGTTAAAATCGAAAGACCGGTTATTGGCCCACCTGAAATAGTCGCAGCCAAGATGAAACCTAACCCAAACATCAACAAAGCATAACTTGAGGTTGTCCACCCTTTCATTTGTTGGATATACCACTTAGGATTAAACACACTGGAAATTGCCCGATTGTCTTGCATTGAATTGAAACCCTCTTTATATGAATTTAGTTATTCCATCAATATGTCATCAGTATGTTCTATATATTGATGCATTTTCTAATAAAACAACACTATATATAGTACATTATCCGAATTTCAATTTAAACTCTTGTATTTAATTAAATTTGTGGTAGGTAATTCCAGTGAAATCAAAAAAGGCCCCTCGCTTGCGCTTGCAAACGCTGACCTAGACCACCTTATAAAATTGGCCACCGATATCATCGCCAAAAAAGGGCCAGTTAATTAAATTAACTGGCCCAAATAAGTATTAATCACGATAAACGGCTTTAGCGTCATTCATCGCTGACCATGCCTTAGGCCAGCCGACGTAAAACGCTAAATGGGTAATGACTTCGCTAATTTCAGCTTCGGTAATGCCGTTTTCCCGACCGATCTTTAGGTGTGCTGGTAATTGCTCGAAATTGCCACCTGAAATCAGGGCGCTGATTGTGATCAAACTCCGTTGATGAGCTGGTAGTTCTGACTCGCGCGACCAAACTTGCCCGAATAAGACATCATCATTTAACTCAGCGAATTTAGGCGCAAAATCACCTAATAAATCACGACCTGCTGTTTGTTTCTTTGCCATTTTAAAATCCTCCCTTAATTAAAGTGCATCATAAATCGTATCTGAAACGGCTTCTAACCATTCTGGTGTCCCGGCCGTAATTGCCACGTGGCTAAACCAACTGTCCTTTGTGGCCCCATGCCAATGTTTAATACCGTCTTTAGTTACAACCACATCCCCTGGTACTAAATGTTGTGCTGGCTTGCCTTCTTCTTGATACCAACCTTCACCACCAGTCACTAACAGAATTTGAAAGCCATCATGATGGATGTGCCAATTATTCCGACAGCCAGGTTCAAACGTCACGTTGCCAACATTGACATTAATATCTGGTTCATTCACTAACATTGATAAATAACTTTGCCCGACAAAGACATCTTGATAAGCATCATTGGGTTTGCCAACTGTAAATAATTGTTTTTCTTTTAATTGTTCATTCTTAACCATTTTAATAACCTCACTTTTTTATGATTCAAATCGTTCTAAATACATTTCAAAACTCTCAGATGAATCGATTGTCTGATTTAACTTACCATCATACCAATCGATTTTGTGTGTCAGAACTTGGAGATTTGCTTGCAACTCAGCCAATTCTGCCTCAGCTTGAGCCTTGGTTTTTTCTAATAAGGCTTTCCGCGCTTCGATCGTCGCGTCTCCTTGGGCCCGTAATTGAACATAGCGCTTTAATTCCGTAATCCGCATCCCAGTTCCTTTAAGATGAAGAATAAATCCGACCCACTTAACGTCTTCTATTGTATAAAAACGAACGCCAGCTGCATCACGTTGCGGCATAATCAATCCTTGATCTTCATAATAACGTAACGTGTAAGTCGACAAGCCAACTAATTTAGCAAACTCGCCAATCTTATACTGCTCTTGTGCCATCGACATCCCTCCTTCTCCATTATCTTATACCCTAGAGTATACTATAAGGCAAGCTTTTTTAATAAACGGCTTAATCGTTAATCAAAACCTCACTGGACAAATTATCCGGTTGCCCCAATACTAAAATCATGCCGTTCTTAATGTCTCTAGCATACCCCTTAAAGTATACTCGAAGGCAAGCTTTTTTCATTTCTTTTTGGCTCAAGCTATTACTTGACTTTCAAATTAAATTGACTAAAATGAAAGTTGTTATTAATTATAATCATTCTAAAGTAATAAAAAGTATTGGAGGCTTCCCCTTTGAAAAAAAAATTATCCCTCGCCCAAAAAATTAACGTGATGCGGGCTAGCGTCATGGGTGCCAACGATGGTATTTTATCCGTCGCCGGAATCGTTATCGGTGTTGCCGGTGCTACAAGTAATAGTTTCGCCATCTTTATTTCGGGAATTGCCGGAATGATTGCTGGAACGATCTCAATGGCAATGGGCGAATACGTCTCTGTCAGCACGCAAAAAGATGCCCAAGAAATGGCAATCGTTAATACAAAATTGAACTTAAACAGCAATTATGAGTCACAGATGGCTTTTGTCCGGCAAAAATACGTCAATACTGGGATTGATCCTGAACTTGCCACTCGAGCTACACACGAAATGATGACCGCCGATCCGTTGACAACGGTCGTGCGTGAGAAATACGGGTTTGTCCCGACCGCTTTTACAAGTCCCTACGCAGCCGCAATTGCGTCATTCATCTCCTTTCCAATCGGTTCTATTTTGCCATTGGCAGCAATCACTTTGTTACCCCAATCTATTCGGGTTCAAGCCACGATTATTGCCGTGATGATTGCCCTTGCGTTAACCGGCTACAGTGCCGCCGCCCTTGGCAAAGCTAATCGTTCAAAAGCAATGCTGCGCAACGTGATTTCTGGCTTATTAACCATGGTCGTCACTTACGCCATTGGTACATTATTCAAACAATAATCACTTAGATTAGAAAGGAACTTTTCATGGCTACTCTTAAAACCCCACTTAAAACAACTGAAAAACCGCATCAAACGATGGAAGAAAAGATGAATACCCTTCGAGCCGGCGTTTTAGGTTCTAATGACGGGATTCTAACCGTTGTCGGTGTGCTCTTTAGTGTTGCCGCCGCAACAACTAATAATTTCACCATTTTTATCGCTGGACTTGCTGATTTACTAGCCTGCGCTTTTTCAATGGCAGCGGGTGAATACGCCTCAGTGAGCTCGCAGAGTGACACCGAAAAGGCCGCCGTTGCCATTGAGCAGGAACGCTTAAAAACAGCTAAAGACGATCAAATTAAAGAAGTCCAAGCTTTTTACGAAGCTAAGGGGGTCACGTCTGAAACAGCACTCGCAATCGCTAAAGACTTGATGCACAAAAAACCCTTAGCAACAATTGTTAATGTGAAATACGACCTAGAGCTTGGCCATTATATGAATCCATGGGCCGCAGCATTTGCATCCCTCTTTTCAGCCGCTTTTGGCGGTGTCTTTCCCCTCGTGACAATGATTCTGCTCCCGGAAGCCTACAAGATGACCGGCACCATCATTGCGGTAACAATCGCTGTTTCCATTACTGCGTTTATTAGCGCTAAACTGGGTGACGGTAAAGCCAAAGTCGCCATTATTCGTAACATCCTAATTGGTTTAATTACAATGGCTATTCACTACGGGATTGGTCAACTATTTTAGCAAAAATGCAGCATCAAGCGCGATTAACCGGTAACAGATAGTTGATCGCGCATGCTGATCCAAATCACAAAAAAGCGCTGAAATCGAAGTTAATTCGGTCTCAGCGCCTTTTTTAATTATCTAATCTTAGTCCGTAGCAATTGAGCAATTTTTTTATGGCCGGCATCATTGGGGTGTAAGCTATCTAGACTTAACGCAACCGCTTGTTGGGTATCAGCAAATGACAATGTTGATTCGTGAAACAAACTGATATGCTGGACACCAAATAAGGCCGTCACTTGCGCAATAGCCGCTTCATAATCCTGTTGCTGATAACCTTCTTGATTGACAGCGGGGAAAAAGGCTGTCCCAATCGCAACATGCGATATAAAATAGACCATCGTTTGTGGATAACGTTGCGTAATCGAGCCAAGTAACTGTTGTAGCGCACCATAGAAGGTGGTGGTGGTCTGATCGGTCAGCTGACCGAGCGGCACATTACGCCCAAAATCGTTTACGCCAGCGTAAATCAATAACAAGTCAGTAGTCGCTGGAATTGCTTGCCACCGTTCAACCATCGGCTCATACGGTTGCGCAATCGTCGATCCTGAAATCCCTAGGTTGGTGATTGTTGGAATTGCCAGCCACTCTGCTAGCCATTGATAGTACCATTTGTGTGCGTAATGATTACGCTGATCCGTAATGCTATCACCAAGAACCGTTAAATGTTGATATTGTGTCATTTGCTACTTCGCTCCTAATTTCGTGTAATTCGTCAGGTGCCAGTTATATTGCTGCCAATAGTGAGTTTGCTTTAATCTTTTAAGGGTATTGAATTCCAACAAGCGATTTGTGGTCAAATGACTCTTCTTGCGCAATTCTGCCGATAAATAACCGATATGGCTCAAGATGACAGGTGTGCCTAGCACGTTTTCTGGCGTCAATTGGCGCTCAATTTCTTGTGGCGTTAAATAGGGTGTGTGTTGTGCCGTCACCAACGTTCCCGTCGTTAAAACCGCATAATTCATCATTAAAGTCCGGTATTTTACTTGTTCTGTTGGCATTAGATGGGCCGTTTCATTGCGAACCGGCACTTGATATTTTTGTGCTAGCTCTAAAAAAATCATATAGATTTCAGGCGTTAACGTCGCCACAAAATGGTGTGATGTCAAATGCGTCAGTTGTAAGCCACTTGCTAAAAAGCGGTCAATCTGCGCTTGAAACTCACGTTTAACATCAGCAATCACCAGTTGTTCTGGATGAGTTTGTAAGGTTTGATAAGTATGACAAACCCCAGCTTGGGTTACCAAGCTGGGGATCATTGCCGGTACACTAATTGGACGGTCTTTATCAAGGACTAGGTGCAAACCCATTGCCGTAATACCGGTTTGCCGTGCGCAGGCCACACTTCTCTCAAAATGAGGCGATGTGACTTGCGCATTAGTGGCCGAAATCACGCCAGTTTTTAAACCGGTGATGATTGCCCGTGAAATCGGGACGGTCATGCCGAAATCATCAGATTCAATAATAATTGGTTGCATATTAAATCACCTATTCTGGCGCTAAGTCAAACTGCCCAATAACGGTATCCGTCGTGACCGTTGTCGGTAGTGGCTCTGCTGATGTAAAAATGGCGTTGCTGCTGACAACCATGATGGTCGTCGCTTTTTGGGCGTCTGCTAGTTGTTGCCAGTCGATAGCAACCAACGCTTCACCAGCTTTAACCCGGGTACCAACTGCGACTTGCATCGCAAAGGGACCTCCCTTTAATTCAACCGTATCGATTCCCATATGAAGCAAAATTTCAACATTTTGCTTCGTTGTCATCATGATGGCATGTTTGGTGGGAAAAATCGAACTAATAACACCATCAACTGGTGCAACAATTGTTGTTTGTCGTTCATCCGGGGTGATAGCAAAGCCATCACCCACTGCCTTACTTGCAAATACGTCATCAGTGACTTGTTCAATAGGTAAGTAGCTGCCGGCAACAGGGGCCGTTACTTGACCAACTGGTCCTTTTTTTAAAAAATTAAACATCGCGCTTCCTCTTTTCTTACACCCGCATCATGATAGCTTCATAAGGTCGTAAGGTGATTTGCTGACCATCAAACTGCGGTTGTTCATAATTATCCATAAGTACTTCCTTGACGTTTGGCACGGTACGGACTTGTGTTTGACCAGTAAAGTTAGCCATCACCTGAATTGTCTCAGTATCGAGGTGTCGTTGATAAGTGTAAACTGCTTCGTCCTCTGGTTCAAATAATTGGTAGTCCCCTTCAATCAGGATTGGCATTGTCTTTCGCATTTGCACTAATTTCTGATAGAAGGCAAAGGCACTATTGGGTTCGTGAATGTTAGTGGCGACTGAGTAATTGTCATGCACAACTGGCATTAACCACGGTGTCCCAGTGGTGAAACCATGATGGGCAGTTTGATCCCATTGCATTGGAATCCGACAATTTTCCCGTGATTTCTGCTGTAAAATCTTGATCGCTAACGCTTCATCAATCCCATCGCTCAACATTTGGTGGTAAGCATTGATTGATTCCGCATCTTGATATTGGTCAATGGCAGTGAAGTTTGCGTTTTTCATCGCAATTTCCTCGCCCTGATAAATATACGGGGTACCTTGCAAGCCAAATTCGACTAAAGCTAATAGCTTAGCAGATTGATCGCGGTATTGACCGTCATCTAAGAAGCGTGAAATTGCGCGCGGTTGATCGTGATTGGACCAGAACAATGCATTCCATCCGCCACCTGCGGCCATCCCGGTTTGCCAATCACTAAGAATCCGTTTTAAATCTGATAAGCGATACGCACCTAACGTCCATTTTTTGCCGCCAGTGTAATCGACCTTCACATGATGGAAGGTAAAGGCCATCGATAACTCTTCGCGGGCAGGATTGGTATAACGGATTGCTTCATCAATTGGGGTTGAGGAAAGTTCGCCGACCGTGACAAATTGGTTCGGACCGAAGACTTTTTCGTACATTTCATGAATGTATTCATGTACATGGGGGCCATTCGTATAAAAATTGCGCCCATCGTCACTCGGGGTTTGAAACGTATCATTGGGAAAGTGTTTATCTTTTGAGATATTGTTAATCACATCTAAGCGTAAACCATCAATTCCGAGATCCGCCCAGAATTGCATCATTTTAAAAATTTCAGCGCGCAAGTGCTCGTTGCGCCAGTTCAGATCGGGCATGCTTTTTTCGTATAAATGGAGATAATATTGATCAAGAGCGGGGACATATTCCCAAGCGCTACCGCTAAACTTAGACAGCCAATTATTGGGCGCCTGCCCGTCCACTGGATCACGCCACAAATAAAAATCATGGTATGGATTATCCTTACCTTTGAGACTCTCTTGGAACCAGTGGTGCTGATTAGAAGTGTGGTTGACCACCATATCCATCATGATTTTAATGCCTCGTTTGTGGGCTTCGTTTAAAAGCCGTTCAAAATCAGTTAAATCACCAAAAATGGGATCAATGTGGTAATAGTCTGCGATATCATAGCCGTTATCCCGCCCCGGAGAAACGTACATTGGCGTCAACCAAATCAATTCGATGCCAAGATTTTGTAAATAATCTAACCGTTGAATAATTCCGTTAATATCCCCAATTCCGTCGCCATTGGAATCTTGAAAACTCCGCGGATAAATTTGATAAACTGTTGCTTTTTGCCACCATTCCATCCTATTTCTCTCCTATTTTCGTCATTTATTTTGCCGTACCTGGTTTTTGTGGTTTCGCCATTGCTTCACCGGCTGTCATTTGATCGTTGTAACCCCAAACGAGTGTTACGATAAATGGGACAATCGTTGCAACTGCTGATGATGCGATGAAAATCCATAAGTTTGATAAATCTGCTGGGTGTTTTGGATCTAGGAATGACGCAAAACCAATCCACGAACCCGCAAAACCAAACATATTGCCATGGAATAGTCCACTGACAAACCCACCAGCTGCTGAACCGAATAAGCCGGCAATGAAGACCCGCCGGAACTTCAAGTTAACCCCGTAAATGGCAGGTTCTGTAACCCCACAGAATGCCGAGATAGCACCGGCAAACGATAATTCTTTTAAAGCTGTCTTGCGGGTTTTAATCGCAACTGCTAATACAGCTGCCCCTTGGGCAACCATTGTTGTACTTAAAATGGCATTTAAATAGCTGTGGCCCGTTGCTGCAACATCGTTGGCGATAATTGGTAAGATGCCCCAGTGCAACCCGAAGATAACGAGCACTTGATAAAGGCCACCAATTAATAAACCAGATAACCAACCACTCTTTAATAACAAGAATTGAATCCCAAACGCTAAGCCATTTGATAACCAAATAATGGCCGGACCGGTGATATATAGCGTAATGGCAGAAACCACGGCAATCACAATCAGTGGTGTAAAGATAATTTGCAAGTAACCTGGTAACCAGCTCTTAACCCATTTGGTTAATTTAGCGACCAACCAAGCTGCTAAAATCATTGGGAAAATGGAGTACGTATAGTTGACCATTGGGAAATTTAATGAACCAATTTCAAGCAATGATTTTCCGTTTAAAGCGACTAGTGAAGGATGGACCAACACACCGCCAATGACGGCAGTTAAGACTGGATCTCCTTTTAATTTCTTAGCAGCCGTAAAGCCAACTAACATAGGTAAGAAGTAGAAAACAGAATCGCCCATCGCGCTCAATACAATGTACGCTTCACTCTTAGCACTTAACAAGGCGCCCAATTGCGGCATTGTTAACATCGCTAAGACCCCTTTTAAAATCCCACCGGCTGCTAAGATCCCGACAATCGGACTCATCGCACCGGTAATCACTCCGATTAATTGATTAAAGGCTTCTTTAACACGTCCCCATGGCGTTAAATGTTGTTGGTGGGTTGTTGCCGCCACGACTTGGGCGGTTTCATCTTCATCAGCAAATTCGGTGCCGATTTCAGCAATGACAGCGTCGTAAACAGCGGTGACTTGGTTGCCAATTACCACTTGATATTGTCCTGATGCTTTTTGGACATTGATGACGCCATCTAATGCTTTAATTTCTTCGGTCTTCGCTTTTGATTCATCCTTTAAATAAAAACGAAGCCGTGTAATACAGTGAATTAAACTATCAATATTTTCTTTTCCCCCGACACCGGCCACAATTGCCTGAGCGAGTTGTGAATAATCTTTTTGAGTCATAATCATTCCTCCCGATTTCTCTTGAATTAAAAGTAATATGAATAAAAGCGCTTTCTAAGTACATCGTTATCATATATCATGTACGTACAAGTTGTCAACGCTTTTTTAAACCGCTTTCTAATTATCGTTTAATCCAGTCTTGCAACTTCGCTAAATCCCCGTTATGATAAGCATGAGAAAACAAATTGGAGACTGTCAAATGGCTAAAAAATATGAAATGATTTATCGAGATCTCGTCCGTAAGATTACCCATCAACTCTATCAAAGCGGCACTTTCTTACCCAGCGAGAATGAACTTGCCGAACTCTACGGTGCCTCGCGGGAAACGGTTCGTAAAGCACTGGGCAGTTTACTTGAAAACGGCTTTATCCATAAAATTAAAGGTAAAGGCTCTTTGGTCCTCGGTCTAGACAAGTACGCTTTTCCGATTTCTGGCTTGACCAGTTATCGTGAACTAGATAGTCTCTTTGATATGCATACTGATACTCAAGTCTTGCAATTAACACAGACGACTGTGTCGCAAACCCTTTTCCATCTTGAGCGCGATGAGGAGCTGCCGGCCACTTACATTCAACGGCTACGCGTCGTTAATGGTGAACCACTGGTAATTGATAACGATTACGTCTTAACTAACGTTGTCCCCCATATTTCAAAAGGCGTTGCCCAAGATTCACTCTACCGTTACTTTGAAGAAACCCTTAAGCTCGAAATTGGTTATGGCAGTAAGGAGTTCACAGTCGTTCCTGCTACTGAAGAACAATGTCAAATACTCAACTTACCGCCTAATAGCTCCGTTGTCAGTGTGAAGGGAATCACCCATCTGCAGGACAATACCCTTCTTCAATTCACCGAATCGATCCACCGTGCCGATAAATTTAAATTTATTGAGCATGCTCGGCGTAAAATTATCTAATCTAAAAACGACCCCCAACGGCTGCTAGTTGCCAATTGGGTGCCGTTTTTTTATTTAACTGCTTGTGGTTTAACAACCGCAATTTGATTTAAAAGTTCACTAATCCGAAGCCGATACCGCTTTTGCTGTTGGCGACTCGTTGTGAGTTTCTGATATAAATCTAACTCATCACCTTCATTGAAGGCGGTGACCATCGCTTCAGCGGATGCGACATAATCGGTCATTATCAATTGCAACTGCCGGTTGATTTCTCGTAATTCTTTTGGGGGGTTTAACAATGTGACTTGATCAATAAACCGTTTAAAAACCCGTAAGTTACGTTGAAAATATTCATTTAATGATCCCAAATTTTCGTCTACCAGACAACGCCCCTTAATAATATTCTTGCTCGTCTGGGTGTACTCACTAAATACTGTTTCAAACACAATAAACCGTTCTAAAAATTGATTCCACTGTACGATATATTCCTGAGCCGATAATTGATCCGCTTTGACACTCATGATCGTTCCTCCTTCAATATAATATCTAAACACTTATCATTAGCATAAATATATACTAAATATTGATAAAATGCCAATAATTAGCCTTTATTGCCGCTAACTATTGCAAATTGTGGTTTATTTTATCAATAAACCATTGCATCTTATAAGTTAACGTAAGCCAAAAAGGCCCTGATGCCGTGGCCCATCAACATTATTTATCTAGAATCCCCTGAAAAGCTTTACGTTCACCTTACTAACGAGCAGAGCAGGCGCGTTTGGCGTCAGCCTTGCGATACTTCTTTTAAGTGCTCCTGGTTACTCTCTCAGCTTGACTTTCATTGGCCTTAGTTTAGCCATTCAACGGCACACCAAATAACCCATAAAAAAACAGGTTAGCGATGAAAATATTCATCGCTAACCTGTTTTTTAATGACGTCGTTGCTTAATCAAAATAACCGCCCAAGTCAGCAAACTAAACGCTGAAATAATTGCACCGATGATTAACCCTGGTGCCCGATAGACCAAACGGATTTGGTTTGTCCCTTTTGCAAGGGGCACAGCCAGCATATTGTCCATCACTCGCCGTGTGCGCACTGGCTGGTGATTGACTTGCGCATGCCAACCACTATCATACGGCACACTTAAGTAAAGTAATTGATTAGTGGTCTTTGTTGTCACGACCCCAGAAATCCGACCATTATCTGCAGCCAATTGTTTCCGGTCAACCTTTAAGCGTTGTTGGGCCAATTGGTCAAAAGCTTGATCAAAATGGGCTTGATCTAAACTGGCCACTTGAATTTTGCGAAAGGCTTTAGGTTGATGACTGGCAATTGTCAGTGTCAGTTGTTGACCCTTTTGATAGCGGCCCAAACTAATAATTGTTGTCCCGTTCAATTCAATGGGTGCTTTATGCGTTCGCCCGTTAATTTGCACTTTTAACTTTGATAAATTTTGCTGTGGCAAGTATAAATACGCATACCCCGTTGTCTTGACTTGCGTTGTAAACGTAATTTGCCGTCGCTTTTGGGCCTGTAAATCTAGCTGGTCATATTGATAAAAGGGGGTCGTTTGGCCTGTCATCGCCTGCATAATCCGCTCTTGATTTTCAAACGGTTCATGGGCCTTCAAAGCAATCCGTGCAAGCTGCTCATTAACCGCAAACCCTAATCCTAACGTTTTATGTGGTTGTGTAACAACTTGCCCTTGCTTAGCAATTAAATCATATTGATTGGCAAACAGCAGGTCAGTCAGCACAGTATGTCCAATCCCATTAATCCGCCGGGCATTCTTACTATAAAAACCGAGCTTAACCAACATCGTCCGCATCCGCTCATCAAGTGTCGAAGAATAATTATTCAACGTATACTGACCAAAAGTCAACGCATCATTATACCCATAATACGGCTCCTTAAACGCCTTTTTTAAGAGAATCGCTTGATTATTAACCCGATAAAAATCAGGGGTTTGGCGTTCCAACTGTTTAAAAACTGCCGATTGCCGCCGATATTGTTGCGCATAAGCAACTTGGTCCCCCATCGGTAACTTAGTGGTCACTAGCCACCCATTAATTACCAGTTCACTAAACGTCAATATGGCCCCCAGCCCAATCACCCAGGGTTGCCAACGGGCCCCTTTTTGCCACCCTACAAAAATAACGCTGGCCAAAACCATTAAACCAATTAGCAACCCAAGCGATTGTTTCTGCACACCATGCACATGCGGTCCATAATAGAGCGCTAACTGGCCAATGCTAAGCAATCCGCCGACGATTAAGATAACCAGTCGTTTCGTTTGCCGTTTACCAACGGGTTCAATACTGGCTTCATAGGCAATCTTGATCAAAACAAATGCCATTAGATAGGTATTCCGATAGGGAAAACCTTCTGGCTGTTGGAACATATGCCACATCGTATTAAAGGTTGTTACCCAAAAACTTAACGCTAAACTGACAATTAAAAACCCGTTTGACCACTTTGCCTGCCGTCCAATAGTTGGTAAGCAGAAATAATAGACTGCAAATAGTAGCGCTAATGTACTAATAAATAAAGTTGGTTCATGAATCAAACGTTGGGTATAGTGGCTACCACCGACCTGAAATTGACTCATGACTTCCCAGCCAAACTGCGGTGTTGGGTAAAAACTGGTTACTGCGATGGTTTTTTTCCCAGTTTTCAACATCCCAAGTAACGATGGCAACAACACAATCGCTGTTGTTCCCCCTGCAATCAAAGACGCCCAACAAAATTGCCCGATGGCTTGCCGCCATTGAACCACTAGTTGCCACCAAGTTTGCTGTGGTTGTTTCCATTTAATTAACAAACTAATTGCATATAAAACGGCAAATAAACACGACATATAACCCAAGTAATAGTTGGTAAAGATAGTAGCAACCAACATCCAGATATATAAACCGGGACGCCGTTTTAAAAAGAGCCGTTCTAATCCTAAGATAACTAGTGGGAGGAAAATCAAAGCATCTAACCACATTAAGTTATAAAAGTTCATTGCCACAAAGCCGCTTAAACTATAAGCTGTCGCAAAAATTAACGCAGAAAAATGATAGCCAGACTGGCGCGTCTTTAAAAAATGGGCCATTGTTAATCCCATTGCCCCAATCTTCAAAATAATGACGTATCCAACCACCACTGGCAACTGGCTATTCGACCAAAATAAGAGCAGTAAATTAAAAGGACTGATTAAATAATAAGCCGCTAATGGTAAGATATCACCACCTAGCGAAAGCGAAAAGGAATACGTACTGAAATTCATCTGCGCCATTTGCCGCTTAAACTCTGCTAAAAAGGGCATGTACTGCGTACCGAGATCACTGATCAATAAATTATGCCGTCCAAACGGCACAATTTGGAGGATGGCATATAAGCCCACCATTAATAGCATTGGCACTAGCATACTCAATAAATAGTAACTAACAGCTGTTTTATCCGTTCTCTTCATCTTATTCACTTCTTTTGCCTTTTCTATAAAATATACACACTCTAAACAAAATAAGCCACTCAGACAATTTGTCTAAGTGACTGATTAGAAGGTGTTTACTTCATCATACCGAGGGTTACCCCACCAACAATGACTAATAAACAACCTAGTGTGACGTATACCATTTCTTTTTTAGTCTTTTGTTCACCTAATAGATAAATACTCCCGATTGTTGAAATAATAATGCCACATTGTGATAGTGAATAGCTAATTGCTAAACCAATATTATTCATTGAAATCAACATAAATAAGTTCCCAAGGCCCCATAATAAACCAGTGCTGATGTTAAGCGTTGTTTTCTTATTGAAAACTGCTGTTCCAATGCCAACACCGGCAAAGATTGCGGCACCGACGAACATCCCAATTGCTTGTGGTAAAACAATTGAGGTTGCGCCAATGTGTGACCAGTTAACGATGATTGTGTACCCACCATAACCGATTGTTGATAAGATCAATGCTCGAAAACCACGTCCAAATTGTGTATCTTCTTTAGCAGCATTACCGCTCTTAGGATCCTTCATTGAAGTCAACGTGGCACCAGCAATTAAGATCACTAATGCGGTAATCCCAAAGATGTAATCGTGCGCTGTCTGCCATTCGTGGAATAACAAAGCGCCGGCTAAAGTGTTTACAATCAACTGCATCCCGGTTGATAATGGGACCGTCTTAGAAACACCGATGGCTTGCATTGATTGGAATTGTTGTCCTTGACCAATGCTCCAGAATAAACCGGAAATGATACCGATTACCATAATCCGTAAGTTTAAAGCGGGCTGTAATACTAAAAAGGTACCGATTCCAAAAACCAGCGCCCCAAATGTCATTCCTAAGGTTTGTTGATAGGCATTCCCGCCAAGTTTGCCACTAACTAACCCGATACTTCCCCATGCTAGTGCTGGGATTAATGCAATTAAAATAGCCATTTGTAAATTCCTCTTCTTCTCTAAAGTACAAGAAACAATTATACATAGTTTTATAACTGCTGGCTAGTAGGAAAACGGCGTCATTCGATCATTATCCTTCTTTGCTATCATTATGTAAGCAACTGTCACAAGGATGTTTGCGCTTACGTAAATTTTACGTAAAAAAGTATTTTTTTAGTAAAAAAACGATAAGCGTTTGCTTACCGTTGAATTTTTTTATGTTTGCGCTTTGCATATTGTAGTACTTGGTATAAAAGGACGCCAATCACCGTCCCGAATGTATTAAACATGAAATCATCAATGTCAGCCATCCCCGTCCCTAAAATAAACTGAGCGGATTCAATGCACAAGGACAATAAGGCCCCTTCAATAATTGTAAGCAACCAAGCCCCTTTGCGCTGTGTCAACGACCGGTGCAATAACCCAAACGGGATGAACCATGCAATATTGCCATAGAAGTTATACCAATAGTCAAGCTGGGCGGGTGCTTGCCGTAACTTAAATGTCTCAACAAAGGGCGTCAGATTAATTTGGCTTAATGGGCGTTGGAAGTGAAGTTGGATCTGCCATGGGTAATAAATATGCCGTAAAACCGTTAACGAGACTAATAAGGCAATATAAAACACAAATAACAACCGTTTTAGTTCTGGGAAAAACTGTATTTTACGTCGTTTTATTAATAAGTACCCCAATCGGCACACAATAAAAACGAAACAATATAAAATTGTCTTATCTAAACTCTCCACCGTCAATTTAATGAGTGGTAAATGATTATACTGTTCTCCCCAAGGAAGAATCCATTGTTCATAAACGTGCCCAAGAAATACCAAAAAACCAACCTCACTTATCCGACTAATTTCACCTAGCTGTTCATTATGCAATCTGGAATTAAGTCCATTATAGCTGTTTCTTTGCAATAAATAATGTTTCATGATGCGACTAAAGTGAATCTTAAACTATTCGCCAACGACGGCTCAATTTTAGCCCGATATACGCCTACTGTGCTATGCTATAATAGAAATCACTATAAATTGAAACAGGAGCCTTTTATGAAAGTTTTATTATACTTCGAAAGTGAAAAACTACTCGCTAAATCTGGGATTGGTCGGGCGTTGGATCATCAAAAACGCGCGTTAACTGCAATGGGCATCGACTATACCCTTAATCCCAATGACCACGACTACGATATCTTACATATCAATACATACGGACTTAAAAGCCATCGTGTCATCAAAAAAGCTCGCAAAATGGGAAAACCCGTCATTTATCATGCCCATTCAACCGAAGAAGATTTTCGCAACTCTTTTATTGGTTCTAATCAACTAGCCCCTTTGGTTAAACGTTACCTTGTTAGCCTTTATCAACAAGCCGATCACTTGATTACGCCCACCCGCTATTCAAAATCATTATTGGAAAGCTATGGCCTAACCACCCCCATCGCCCCCATTTCAAACGGCATTGATTTAGCTAAGTATCAAGCAACACCAGCTAAAGAAGCCGCTTTTCGCAACTATTTCCATTTAAAAGCCGACCAAAAAGTGATTATCTGCGTCGGCCTCTTTTTTAAGCGCAAAGGACTGCTCGATTTTGTCGAAATCGCCAAAGGCCTTCCCGAATATACCTTCATCTGGTTTGGGGATGTGCCAATGTACAGTATTCCGGCCAATATTCGGCGGATTGTCAAACAAGATCACCCCGACAATGTCATCTTCCCCGGTTATATTAAAGGCGATATTATCGAAGGGGCCTATGCCAATGCCGATTTATTTTTCTTTCCGTCCTACGAAGAAACTGAAGGCATTGTTGTCTTGGAGGCCCTTGCGAGTCATCAAAAAGTCTTAGTGCGTGATATTCCGGTTTACCAAGGCTGGCTCACCGATCGCCAAAATTGCTACATGGGCCATACTAACGCAGAATTCAGTCAACTTATCCAAGCGATGGTCACTGATACAGTTCCCGACTTAACAGCTGAAGGCTACCAAACGGCGCAATCTAAAAGCATTACGGAAATCGGTTATGAATTACAAGCTGTTTACCAGCATGTTTTGGCGCCAGACCAACTGAATCCCAAATACGAGACCATCATGCAGACCGCCAAACGTTAAGTTTCTATTTAAACTTTGAGCTGCTGTTTGCGCTAATGCCGCCCTCGGGTTAAAATAAGGCATTAGCGCTCTTTTAGTTCTGTTTTTTGAAAGGATGTCACATTACTTGAAACTCACAAAAATTAAAGCATTCCTATCCACGAGATTAGGCTTCATGAGTTTGTTAGTCTTTTTATTTTGGCTAAAAACGTTATTCGGGTACTTCACCGACTTTAACCTCGCAGCTAGTGGCTTCTTGCAAATTGCTATTTTAATCTTTAATCCGATTGCGACGACGCTCCTTTTATTCGGTATCATTCTTTACGTTCGCCAACCGCGGCTTAGTTATTGGTTAGGCTTGGTTATCTACGCCGCCAACACCGCTCTTTTATATTTTAATGTCATCTATTATCGACAATTCACCGATTACATGACCATCAACACCATCTTAGGATATTCAAAAGTTTCGGCCGGGCTCAGCAAAAGTTCGCTGGCCCTTATGAACTGGCATGATGCTCTTTACTGGATTGATATTATTATTTTGGCATTGTTGCTTTTAACCAAAGTGATCAAAATTGATCGCCACGCATTTAATCGCCGGTGGGCCTTTAGTATCACCTCGTTGGCCGTCTTATTGTTTGGTATTAATCTTGGCTTAAGTGAAATTAGCCGGCCGCAAATTCTTTCGCGAACATTTGATCGAAATTACATTGTTAAATACCTCGGCATCGACACTTTCACGGTCTACGATGCCTTCAAAACAACTCAGAATAATCAAGTGCGCGCCCAAGCTGAGAGTTACGACTTAGACCCCGTCCTCGACTTTACGAAAGAGCATTACGCTGCTCCTAGTGCTGAATATGCCGGTGTTGCGAAAGGCAAAAATGTGATTGTCATTCATTTAGAGAGTTTCCAACAATTTCTAATTGACTTTAAATTCGAAGGACGCGAAGTGACACCATTTTTAAATAGTCTTTACCATGATCAAAATACGTTAAGCTTTGAAAACTTCTTCCATCAGGTTGGCCAAGGTAAGACTAGTGACGCCGAAAACATGATGGAAACGGGGGTCTACGGGTTACCACAAGGTTCAGTCTTTACAACCCTCGGTTCGGATAATACCTTTCAAGCGGCCCCATCCATTCTCAAGCAAAATGGGGACTATACAAGTGCCGTTTTCCATGGGAATGTCGGAACCTTTTGGAATCGAAATAACGTCTACAAGAACTTCGGTTACAACTACTTCTTTGATTCTTCCTATTTTGACACCGATCCAGATAACGTCTTACAGTATGGTTTGAAGGATAAATTGTTATTCGGTGAATCGATTAAGTATCTCGAGCAACTTCAACAACCGTTCTACACGAAATTCATTACCGTCACCAACCATTTTCCATTCCCATTACCCGAAAAAGATGGGGATTTCCCCCGCGCGACAACTGATAATACGGCAGTGAATAACTACTTTGCGACCGCCCATTATCTCGATCAATCCGTAGAAGAGTTCTTCAATTATCTTAAGGCTTCTGGGCTCTATGATAATTCGATGATTGTCCTCTACGGTGATCACTACGGCCTTTCCAATTCTGATAACAAAGCCTTGGTGAGTGTGCTAGGCCGCGACCCAGAAACTTGGACCGACTACGACAACGCACAACTGCAACGGGTTCCCTACATGATTCACATGAATGGGCTAAAAGGCGGTATCCAAAAACAATATGGTGGCGAAATCGATGCCTTACCAACGCTGCTTCATTTATTAGGGATTAATAATAAAAGCTATGTCCAATTCGGAACCGATTTATTATCCCCCCAACACGATCAAGTCGTTGCTTTCCGGAACCATAACTTCGTCACCCCCGATTACACAGTGCTTGATGGCACCATCTACAATAATCAGGATGGTTCGGAAGTGACTGAACCAACAGCTAAGTTGCAAAAACAAGTCGCTGCTTGGCAGAAACAAGTGAACCGAGAACTGAGTTTGTCGGATTCGGTTAACGAAAAGAATCTGTTACGTTTTTATACGCCACAAGGCTTCAAACCGGTGAACCCTGCCGATTACAACTATCTAACTGGCTATCAACAACTCGTTGATATTCAAAATAAACTAGGTGCCAATTCAACTAGTTTATTCTCGCGCAATGGTGATCAATCAACCGTCGGACTCTTTAAGACCGACGCCCCAGAATTAGCGGATGATCAATCGAGTCTCACCGAAGTGCCTAAATCAAAGGCCTTAAAAAAAGATTCTGATTCAACAGCAACCAGTGATACGGAACAATAATCACAAAAACGCCCGGACAACATATATTGTCCGGGCGTTTTTTACATACGCGCTTTAGCTAATAACCTGCGATTGAAAGCTGTTAAAGACGGATTCTTGAGTCGTCGTCATGATTACGATAATCTGAAACTGTGCTGCTGTCTGTCGAACATCGTTTAATAATTGACGTGCGTCTGTTGGTGGCAGTTTATCTAAGAACTGTTTAACCACTACGAGTTGCTGATGGGTTGCTAATCCACGAATCAATTGAATCCAGAACTGATCGACTGGCGATAATTCAGTCCCCAATAAACGGCGACTGCGTTTTAAATGCGCTTCAATTACCCGCTTTAACGTTGGGGCAATCCGTTTTTGGGGGAGCAACAAATTATCCCAACCGGACATAAATGGCAGGATCTTAGGCGCCTCATAATCAATCACGTATGGTAATTCAGGTGATTCAAGACTCTGCTGAATCATTTCCGGTTGACTAAAATAAACCTGTCCAAGCACTAAAGGTTGTTTGTTTAGCATTTCAATCACGCCTTTCTCATTTTCCTAAAGCGAATGACTTGGCACCAACCAATCAAGTAGACGGGGGCCATTAAACTGATGAATGGTCCCCATAATTGGGCTAATACTTGATTGGTTAAATTTTGTTTAGTCCGTTCGTGCAAAACCGGGTTCAACAACGAATGACTACTAAAGTCCGTCAGATGATTTTTAAATAATGGTTGAAACGCTCGCCGACCTTGTAGTGGGCGTAACGGCTTTTGTAACCACTGTTGATTAATTAGTTCTAAACCGCGCCAATAATATGAATTAAATAATACCCAACTTAAGATGATCGTCACACTGGCCATGATGAGTAAGCAAAGCGCCGTCAACGTATAATAATTAACAATTTTATGCCGCGGCCAATTCGCACTGGTAAAAGTATCGACATCCTGACGCATCTTTTTAAACGCTTGCCAAGTCACAATACCAATCACTAGCGCAATGATGACAAGTAGCACCACTGCGATGAGTTGATACCGTCCTAGTAAGGCTTGTTTGCTCTGAACCAGATATGTCAGTGAATTAGTCCCTTTCTGAGCTGTGTTAAAGTTGGCTAACTGCTTTTTTAACTGGTTGAGGTCATGGCGTTCTAAACTGATCAAACTCAGCGCAATTAACATGACGCCTAAAAAGAGGCAATCCGCAAGATAGATTAACAAAGATTGGCGTGAATAGTACCGAATATTAGCTGGAATTGATTTAATAAAGAACATGCCCCACCTCCTAATAAAGATAGTGTAAAACTAAAGTATGAAAATTATATGAACTCTGTGGTAAAAATTAAAAAAACGCCTTAAGTAAGACGTTTTTTTAATTTCCTTCAATTAGCGTTTCTTTTTGAGCCATTAACCAATAAACCAATGCTGTTAGGCCCATCGCAATAAACGTTGCCCCGGTATAAGCATGAATAATGGCAAATTGATTTAAGATTAAGTAACTAACCACGCCAATGACCCACGCTATCAGAGCGGTCAGATGATAGCCTTTGCTATACCAGTATTGCCCAGCGACTTCATTGAGCGCGTCAACATTGTATTGCCGCCGGCTAATAATAAAATAATCCACCAAGAAGATTGCAATTTCGGGCCCTAAGAACATCCCGATACTATCGAGGAAGGTTTCAAAAGTCGTTAAAAATGAGGCAACATAGACCGGAATAAACGTCAGCACCGTCGCTAATAAAGTCACAACCCACAATGCCGGTGTTAGTTTAAATTTCGGAAAAATATTCGTTAAAGCCGACCCGGCAGCCATTAAATTGACCGCATTGGCTGTCGTACTGGTAATCACAATCACTAATAAAGCTAGCATGCCCAAGCCTAACTTAGCCGCAATTGTACTTGGATCGGCATTATTAGGATCGAAATGATTTAACGTAATCGCTGTGGCAATTGTCGCCGTCAAGCCAATAAAGGCAAACCAGAACAAGCCAATGTTCGCACCGAAGAAGGCGTAACCCGTCGCTGCTTGTTTATGTTTTGAGAACCGACTAAAGTCGGCAGCAGCTGTCACCCATGCGAGATTAAACGCAGCTAGAATATCGATCGCCTTCCCAAATTCAAGGCGTAAATTACTAGCTGGTCGCCAAGCAACTAATTCTTTGAATGGGACCATCTTGAAGACGATGATTGATTCCCAAGTAACTAAAACAATCACCAAGATGATGCCAATTCGTTCAATCCAGCGGACGGATTTTTCCCCAAGCGAGATGCTGATTAGATGCAAGACAGACATTATTAGAATCCCCACGATCAAACTCATCCGGTTAGTGGCGGCATCGTTGCCCGACCAGCCCATAATTTCCTTGATGATAAAGCTGACTGAAGTTGCGGCAATATACGTATTAACCGCCGCCCAACCGATGAATTGTATCACGTTGATGATTGAGGGCAAGACGGAGCCCTTCACGCCAAATGAAGCCCGCGTTAACCCCATGGCCCCCACACCGGTTTGATACCCCATGTATGAGGCCAGTGCGAGCAAAATATACGATAAACAGCCAACCACCAGCAACAAGGTTGAACCTTGAAGTAAGCCAGTTGCCGCAATAATGCCACCGATAAACCACGTACCGTTATTGGCATTCGCGCCGATCCAAGTTGCAAACAGGTCCCAACTGCCCATGGTCCGTGCCTCTTTGGATACTGCATGAATTGTTTGTTGCTTTGTCATTTTGCTACCCCCCACTTGATTAACGGCATTAAAAAAAGACCTACTCCTAAACAGAGCAGGCCCACTAATGTACTTGTTAACCGCTCCTTTGTCAGCCTCACTGGACTGCCCTTAAAAGGATTTATATTTATAAGCATTGTATTAAACTTACTTGCCAAAGTCAACTCAAGATTGTTATACTCACTACTAAAAAAAGCGAGGTTGAATCAAATGCTCATTCAAAACGTCCATATTGAGAATCAAGCGTCACTGCAGTCAATTAGAATTGAGAACGGAATCATTACAGCAATTGAGACGCAACTGGGACCGCAACCTAATGAGCATGTCATCGACGGGCATGAACAATTAGCCTTACCCCCATTTGTTGACCCTCACGTCCATCTTGATTCAACCCTGACCGCTGGGCAGCCCGAATGGAATGAGTCCGGCACTTTGTTTGACGGCATCCGAATTTGGAGCGAACGCAAAAAGGACCTAACGCATGACGACGTCAAACGGCGCGCTATTCAAGCGTTAAAATTACAAGCCCGACATGGCATTCAGTTCGTTCGCTCCCACGTCGATGTCACTGATCCAAACTTGGTCGCACTTAAGGCGTTGCTTGAAGTCCGTGAAGCGGTCAAGGATTGGATGACCTTGCAACTAGTAGCCTTTCCACAAGAAGGGATTCTCTCTTTTCCTAACGGGCAAGCCTTAATGACCCAGGCAGCCCAATTAGGCGTTGATGCCATCGGTGCTATTCCACATTTCGAATTTAATCGTGAGTATGCCGTTGCATCGTTAAAATTCGCTTTTCAACTAGCACAAGAATATGATTTATTATTTGACGCACATACGGATGAAATTGATGATCCAAATGCACGCAGTCTAGAAACCGTCGCCACCCTCGCCCTTGAGACCGGCATGCAAGCCAAAGTAACGGCTTCGCATACAACTGCCATGGGCTGTTACAACGATGCTTATATGTCTAAATTAATGCGACTGTTAAAGATGGCTGATCTGAATTTCATCGCCAATCCCCTCGTCAACCTATTCCTCGGCGGCCGCTTTGACACTTACCCGAAACGCCGCGGGTTAACCCGTGTGAAAGAACTCACCGCAAATGGGCTAAACGTTGCTTTTGGTGAGGATGACATTCAAGATCCTTGGTATCCAATGGGCAATGGTAACATGCTCGATGTGTTGTATAGCGGCTTACTAGCCACCCAAATCATGGGGCATACTGAAATTATGAATGCCTATCGCTTTATCACTTATAATGGCGCGCGTGCTATGCACGTCCTCGACCAATACGGTATCGAAGTGGGCAAACCCGCTCATCTAATTCTTATGGACAGTGACAACTTCTACGACGCATTGAATAAGCACGCTACCGTCACCCTCTCAATCCACGCTGGTAAAGTCATTAGTGAGACCCAACCGGCTAAAAATCAATTGCATATTTAACCTAAAAAAGCGTCCCGACAAGCATTGAATTGTCGCGACGCTTTTTTAAGTTGTTTTAGCTTTCACTATTTACAATCGTTTCATCCGGGAAAGTTAAGGTAAAGGTTGTTCCTTGTTCCGGTACACTTTGGACATCAATCGTCCCATGGTGTAACTGAACGAGTTGGTGGACAATTGCCAACCCTAAACCAGATTCACCATATTTAGTATTCTTACGCGATGGATCTGCTTTGTAATACCGCTCCCAAATATTCTTGACTTGTTCGGCTGTCATGCCGATACCAGTATCACTAATAGTCAGAATTGTTTCGTGAAAACCAGCTTCCACCGTGACCGTAATTTGCCCATTTTCTGTAAATTGAATGGCATTTTGCATGATGTTAAACATCACTTGGACAAACCGGTCATAGTCAGCATAGATTGGGACATTCTCTTGTGCATCCAAGACGAGTGTATCGCCTGCTTCAGTTGCCTTTTTCTCGAGTTGTTCTTGAATATTCTGGATGGCTTCAACCGCATTGAAAGTTTGAGGGTTCAATTTAATTTGGTTAGTGCGAATCTTTTCATAATCCAAGTTCTCGTTCACTAAGCGAATGAGCCGGTTGGTTTCATTTTGCATCAGTGTGATACTCTTGGCACGCATTTCTTCTGGAATCGCATCATATTGCAACCCTTCTAACAGGCCCTTAACGGTCGTTAGTGGCGTCCGCATTTCGTGAGCAGCATCAGCCATGAATTGCCGCCGCCGGTCCTCTTGGCGCTTGATTTCCTCTTCAGACTCATTCAACGAATGCACCATCTCATTAAAGTCGGTTGCCAAATCATCCAATTCATCCTTACCGTGATTTTTAATCTGCACATTAAAGTCGCCTTCAGCAACTAAGTGGGTCGCATTGCGCAAGCGATTAATCCGATAGATTTGATACCGTGCTAATACATAACTTAACAAAATCCCGCCAATTGTCGATAATAAAAAGGCAATTAACAGATTTTTGCGCATCGTTGTTAAGCCTGATTTAACGGTTTGGAGGGGGGCTGCCACCCCAATTACATAGATCAGTTTATTATTGTAAAAGACCGGCTTGAAAACCACTAACTGTTCTTGCTTATTGTTATTGACTTGATGCGAATCACGACTCAAGCTCAGCCGTTGAATCTGACCATTTTTTAAGTGCTTCCAATATTGCTTCTTAACCGAAATTTTAGGATCCGGGGTAGGATACACCATTTCGTTTTCCGCGTTAAAAAAATTAAACCCAACATGTTGTTGCGATAGGATTTGTTGGCTATCAATAATAAATTGGGTCGACAATGCCGCTTGAGCCCCTTGTTTGAAAGCTTCACGTTCAATCACATCCGCATACCCTTCCAGTTGATCCCAGGTACTTTCATAAGCGGTCCTTGTCGAATACTGCGTAAACGCAATCCCCACAATAATAATCGTTGTCATAATGACCCCGAAAAATGCCAACATCCACTGATAAATCAGTTTCATTTGCGCACCGCATCTGAATCATCAAATTTGTAACCGACACCCCAAACGGTCTGAATCACTTGTGGCCCTACTTTTTCAATCTTTTGCCGTAACTTCTTGATATGTGCATCAACCGTTCGTTCATCGCCAAAATATTGGTAATCCCACACAAGTTCTAATAACTGTTCGCGTGAGAAAACTTGCCGTGGATTCTTCGCTAACGTCTTCAATAAATCGAATTCTTTCGGTGTTAAATCCAAAATCGGCTTATCCAATAAATAAGCTTCACGCGTTTTAGAACTCAACTTAAAGTGCGTTGTTTGAACATCAAAATCTGAGTTTTCGACCGCTTGTTGTAAGTTTTCTTCAGCCGCTTCGACTTGTTCATCAATTAATTCAGCACGGCGATGTAAGGCTTTAATCCGCGCAATCAGTGTGATTGGACTAAAGGGTTTTGTCACATAGTCATCAGCGCCAAGTTCTAGCCCAAGGACCTGGTCACTTTCAGAATCCCGGGCCGTCAACATAATAATCGGCACCGTCTTGGACAACTCACGAATTTTCTGGGCAACTTGCATTCCATCTAAACCCGGCAAATTTAAATCTAGTGTGATAATGTCCCAACTCTCTGGATCGCTGCTAAAAACTGTCACGGCTTCATTACCATCGTAAGCGAAATGGGCATCCCAAGCTTCTTTTTGGAAAAACATACTCATCATTTCTGATACGGATTTGTTATCTTCTACCATTAAAATTTTCATTAGAATTCCTTCTCTTTTGACATTGTTATGCTTATATTATACAGTAGATAAACCAATTACGGATGAATAATATGTGAAGAAGTGATGAAAGTCAAACAAGATAGCGTTACCGTTTGCATGGCACCGCTAAGCATGATAGCATGTTAAGCAGATATCATTATTTAGGAGGCCCTATTTTGACTTATAAAGGACTAGTATTTTTCGATCTTGACGGGACACTTTACAATGAACATTCAAAAGTGGATGCAGCCGTTGCGATTGCCCTTCGCCAATTGCGTGCTAACAACTACCTACCAATCATTGCGACCGGTCGTTCACCACTTGAAATTCAAGACGTACTGGCCAAAACTGGGATTGATTCATTCATTTGTTTAAATGGGAGCTACATTCAATATGAAGGTCAACCCGTTTATCAAGGGACGATTCCCACCTCAGTCATTGAACAAACGGTGTCAATTGCTAAAGCCGCTGGTGAAGCGATCGCTTTTTATAATGAAAAAGCAATTCGGCTGACTGCTGTGACACAACCAGCCAAAGCCGCCTACAAGTTTGTCAACGCCCCAGTTCCCGAAGTGGATCCAGAATATTACCTGAATCACCCCGTCTACATGATGTTGATTCTGACAAACGACAATGACAAAGCTTATACAGAAACACAAAGTGCGGATTTAACATTTTACCGTAATACACCGAACTCAATTGATACTGTTGAAAAAGATTGTTCAAAACAAAGTGGTATTAAGGAATTAATTCGCTCCCAAAACTTAACGGGGATTCCGACTTATGCCTTTGGCGATGGTGCCAATGACTTACCAATGCTCGATTTTGTAGATTATCCAACTGTTATGGGTAACGGGATTCCAGAAGCTAAAGCCAAGGCTAAATACATTACTTCTAAGAATACTGAAGGTGGAATTATTGAAGGTTTGCGCCATTGGGGATTAATTTAATCACTGGACTAACACGCGCCATGACGGCTTAATCTCTGTCATGGCGCTTTGTTTAGCTTGACGCTTGTAAGTCGACCGCTTAAAATGAAAGGCATATCACTTAAAAAGGAGCTACTAATGACACACCATTCACTCTTTGCTAAAAAACAAATCGACGTGAACCAATTTAAAAGCAGTCCATTAGAACGCCATTTAACCGCCTTTGGCCTAACCGCCATGGGGGTTGGAGCAGTCGTCGGTGCTGGTATTTTTATCACTCCCGGGATTATCGCCGCTAAGTACGCTGGCCCCGGTGCGATGCTTTCTTATCTTCTTGCCGCTGTTGTCTGTGCAATGGCTGCCCTTTGTTATTCAGAATTTGCTTCTACAATTCCCTTAGCCGGTAGTGCCTATACATATGTCTACACCGTCTTTGGTGAATTAATCGCGTGGATTTTAGGGTGGGCACTAATTTCTGAATATCTCTTCGCAGTCGCCTCGGTTGCCGTCAGTTGGTCAGCCTACTTTCAGAATCTAATAGCTGGCTTTGGCTTACACTTGCCGACCTTCTTATCAGCTGCGTGGACGCCTGGGCACCCTGGGGGAATTAATTTAATCGCCGGGCTAATTACGTTAGTTATCGGATTTTTACTGTCAAACGGCTTACGCGAATCAACGCGGATCAATACGATGATGGTTGGGGTGAAAGTCGCCGTTATTGTCATTTTTCTTGGTGTTGCCATTTTCTACGTCAAACCAGCCAACTTCAAACCATTCTTACCATTTGGTGCTGGCGGGATTCTTTCTGGAGCGGCACTAGCCTTTTACGCTTACATCGGTTTTGATGCTGTTTCAACCGCTTCAGAAGAAGTTGTCAATCCGCAACGCGATATGCCAATTGGGATTATCGCGTCACTATTAATCGCGTCATTGTTATATGCCGCAGTTGCGACTGTCTTAGTAGGCGTTGTGCACTACACAAAACTAAACGTTGGTGATCCCGTTGCTTTCGCCCTTCAATTAATGCATCAAAATTGGGTGGCTGGCATTGTCGCCCTAGGTGCAGTAGCCGGTATGACAACGGTCTTACTCGTGATGACCTACGGCGGAACACGACTGATCTTTGCCATTAGTCGCGATGGCCTATTACCACCCATTTTGGCTAAAGTCAGTTCAAAAACACATGTGCCAGTTGCCAATACGTGGCTTTTTGCCATCATCACAAGCATCGTCGCCATGGTAGTCCCACTGGATAAGATTGCTGAATTAGTCAACATTGGGACGCTATTCGCCTTTGCGACGGTTTCTCTTGGTGTCATCTTTCTCCGCAAGTTATCCTTTTATAATGAATTACCACAAGGCTTTAAAGTGCCGCTGTTCCCATGGATTCCATTACTTTCATGTGGCCTTTGTCTGTTACTGATGACCCAATTACAACTAACCACTTGGCTTGTCTTTTTAATCTGGTTGGTAATCGGACTCGTAATCTACTTCAGTTACGGCTACCATCATAGCCGCCAACAATAATATGTATCAAAAAAAGGGCCGCTGATTTTTTATCAGCGGCCCTTTAACGTGCTTTTATTTTTTATGTTTCTTATTCAGAATTTTGTCGAATAAGTTGTTGTCTTGTGGGTTGACTGAATCACCACTTGCTACTGCAAATGCTTTGAGGGCATCGCGTTGCTTACTATTGAGGTTCTTTGGCGTTACGATGTTGACTGTAACGTTTTGATCCCCGTTACCTGTGCCGTGGAGCTTAGGCGCACCCTTACCGCGTAGCCGGAAGACCGTATTGGTTTGAGTTCCCGCGGGCACTTTTAATTTAACAGGACCGTGCACTGTGTTAACTTCAATCTCATCCCCGAGCGCAGCTTGGACGAAGCTAATCGGAACTTCTGAATAAATCTGAGCCCCATCACGTTTGAATTCAGCACTTGGTGCCACGCGGAAAATGATGAATAAATCACCATATGGGCCCCCGTTTGTCCCAGCTTCACCTTGCCCTTGAAGCCGCATTTGTTGGCCATCTTCAACACCAGCAGGCACTTTAACTTTAACCGTATGGCGTTCATCTTCGTGACCGGTTCCGTGACACGTTTCACACTTGTCTTTGATTTCTTTACCAGTCCCGCCACAGACATCACAGACTTCTTGCGCCATCATGCGACCAAATGCTGTTTGGCGTTCAACTTGAACTTGACCTGTACCATGACACTTGTGACACGTTTGAGCACTTGTCCCTGGTTTAGCACCAGAGCCATGACATGTGTGACACTCTGATTCACGGTTATAGGAAATTTTAGTTTCTTTCCCGAAAATGGCTTCATCGAACTTCAAATCCATCCGATATTGTAAATCTGAACCTTGACGCGGGGCATTTGGTTGTTGCCGCGCACCACCGCCACCGAAGAATGAACTAAAGATATCTTCGAAACCGCCAAAGCCTTCAGCGCCACCAAAGCCACCACTAAAGCCTTGACCTGCACCGCCGCCGAAACCACCGTTCATGCCAGCATGACCGTATTGATCGTAAGCCGCCCGTTTTTGTGGGTCACTTAACGCTTCATACGCTTCTGTAACTTCCTTGAACTTCGCTTCTGCTTCTGGCGCTTTATTAATATCTGGATGGTACTTCTTTGAAAGTTTACGATAGGCCTTTTTAATCTCATCATCTGAGGCGTCTTTACTTATCCCTAAGACGTCATAGTAATCTCTTTTATCAGCCATTGTGGGCCTCCATTCATATACTTACGCGTTAAAACTACCTTATCAAGGATATCATAATTGACTGATTAAAAAAAGCCAAGGCCCTAGACCATACTAGGTTTTGGCTTTTTTTAAACGCGTGATTATTTGTCGTCTTTAACTTCTTCGAAGTCGCCGTCAACAGTACTATCGTCAGACTTACCGTCAGTTGCATTACCTTCAGCACCGCTTGCAGCTTGTTGTGCTTCTTGAGCTTGTTGATATAACTTAACTGTTAATTCTTGAACGATTTCACTCAACGCATCGCGTTTTGTCTTCATATCTTCAAGGTTATTTTCTTGTTGTGCTTTCACTAATTCTTCTTTAGCATCTTTAGCCTTTTGTAATTCTTCGTCAGAAACTTTACCTTCAAGCTCTTTCAAAGTCTTATCCGTTTGGAAGATTAATTGATCAACATCGTTCTTCAAATCAACTTCTTCTTTACGTTTCTTATCGGCTTCTTCGTTTTCTTGAGCTTCCTTCATCATCCGATCAATTTCTTCGTCTGATAAACCAGAGTTACTCTTGATTGTGATTTTTTGTTCCTTGTTGGTACCAAGGTCTTTAGCAGAAACATTTACAATCCCGTTCTTATCAATATCGAATTTAACTTCGATTTGTGGCACACCACGAGGTGCAGCAGGAATATCTGTTAATTGGAAGCGTCCTAAAGTCTTGTTATCAGCAGCCATTGGACGTTCACCTTGTAAGACATGGATGTCTACGGCAGGTTGGTTGTCAGCAGCTGTTGAGAAGGTTTGTGCCTTGCTTGTTGGAATCGTTGTATTACGATCGATTAACTTCGTGAAGACCCCACCCATTGTTTCAATCCCTAATGATAATGGTGTAACATCAAGTAAAACAACGTCTTTAACGTCACCTGAGATAACGCCACCTTGAACAGCAGCACCAAGTGCAACCGCTTCGTCAGGGTTGATTGAGTGATCAGGGTCTTTGCCAGTCCAGTTCTTAACGGCTTCTTGAACAGCAGGAATTCGAGTTGAACCACCGTTTAAGATAACTTTATTGATATCGCTTGGTTCCAAACCAGCGTCTTTCAAAGCGTTCATAACAGGTGCTTTTGTCCGGTCAACTAAGTCTGATGTTAACTTATCAAATTCAGCACGTGATAAAGTCATTTCCAAATGTAAAGGACCATTTTCGCCGGCTGAGATAAATGGCAAGCTAATTTGGGTACTTGTTACACCAGATAAATCTTTCTTAGCTTTTTCAGCAGCATCTTTTAACCGTTGCATAGCCATCTTGTCTTTTGACAAGTCGATACCGTTATCGGCTGTGAAGTTTTCAACTAACCAGTTCATGATGGCTTCATCAAAGTCATCCCCACCTAAATGGGTATCACCGTTTGTTGACAATACTTGGAAAACACCATCGCCTAATTCAAGAACAGAAACGTCAAAAGTCCCACCACCAAGGTCGTAAACTAAGACTTTTTCATCTGTTTCTGTCTTATCCAAACCGTAAGCCAATGCAGAAGCTGTTGGTTCGTTGATAATCCGTTTAACATCTAAACCGGCAATCTTACCGGCATCTTTAGTTGCTTGACGTTGTGAGTCATTGAAGTAAGCAGGTACTGTAATAACAGCTTCTGTAACTTCTTCACCAAGGTAATCTTCAGCGAATTTCTTGATGTATTGTAAGATCATTGCTGAAACTTCTTGTGGTGTGTATGATTTGTCACCAACAGTTACTTTGTAGCCTGTTTCGCCGATGTGTCGTTTGATTGATGCGATTGTATCAGGGTTAGTGATTGCTTGGCGTTTTGCCACTTCCCCAACTTGGATTTCACCGTTTTTAAATGACACAACAGATGGTGTTGTCCGTGCGCCTTCTGGATTTGTGATAATTTTTGGTTGTCCGCCTTCTAATACGGCAACAGCTGAGTTGGTTGTCCCTAAATCAATCCCAATTACTTTACTCATAAAAAATACCCTCTTTTTTAGATTTTTAGTTTAATTATTGTGCAACGACGACCATTGCTGGTCTTAGAACGCGGTCCTTCAAGTAGTAGCCTTTTTGGAAGACTTGTACAACAGTATCCGCTTTTTGATCACCATCAACAGCGACCGTTTGGACGGCCTGATGAATGGTCGGATCAAAGGTTTTGCCTTGTGCTTCAATTTCTTTAACGCCATGATCTTCTAAAGCATGCTTCATATGATCATAGGTCATTTGAACACCCTTTTTAAGGCTCTCAGCACTTTCATCAGTTGCTTCAGTTGCCAAGGCCCGTTCAAGATTATCCAAAACAGGTAAGACATCTTTGGCAAGTGATTGACCATCATATTTTAGTAAGCTAGCTTGTTCTTTTTGATGGCGGGTTTGAATGTTTTTAATTTCAGCTTGTGAACGTAAGAAACTATCCTCTAAATCATCATATTTCTTTTGAAGTTCAGCAAGTTGAGCCGCTAAATCAGGCTTTGCTGCCTCTTCTTCCGGTGCACCATCTTCACTTGCTGTCACTTCATCTGCTTCTAATTCAGGTTCAAATGGTGTTTCTTCTTTAGTTGTTTCTGTTTCTGGCAATTCTGCTACTGGCTTTTCTTGTTTTTCAGCCTTTTCTTGCTTGGTCAAACAAACACGCTCCTTTTAAGATTGATTATCATCGAAATTCGCATAATAATCAATTAATTTCTTCGCTAACTCCTCACGGAATAAATCGAGTAACCCAATCATCCGCGAATAGGGCATGCTAGTGGGGCCCAGTAGTGCAATGACCCCCTGGCCATGTTCGCCAACGTCATAATTAACAGTCATCAGACTATAATCTTTCAACAGATCGTTGGCCATCTCGGTGCCCAGGCGAACCTGAACTTGGCTATCGGCGCCTCCAGGGGATAGATCTAGCAACTTAGCTAAATCCTCTGAACGATTAATCATGTCATACAACGACTTAAGTTGCGTAACATCAGAGAACTCTGAAAAATTCAACAAATTCATCTGACCACCAACAAATAAGCGCTCTTGACTCGCCTTCTTCAAAACATCATCAAAGATGTCCAAAAAGCCGGTCGGCGAAGCCATGTACTGGGCTAATAACGCCGGTACATCCGTTTTTAACTTCTGACTAACCACAGTTAACGGTAAGCCAACTAGGTGATCATTAATGATTCGAATCGCTTTTTCGAGTTCATCACCCGAAATCGTTTGTGGAATGGTAAATACCTGATTATCAACCGTCCCTGCACTCGTCACGATAATCGCCATCACTTGGTGATTACTCAATGGTACTAGACGAAAACCAGTTAACCGAATCTCAGCCACTTCTGGTCCTAACGTAATTGCGGTATAGTTTGTTAGGTTCGATAAGATATTGGCCGATTGTGAGACGATTTCATCAATCTTATGATAGTGTTGTCCAAATGATTTTTGGACGGTTGCCACATCAACAGGATTGAGGGTTGCTGGCTGCATGAGATGGTCTAGATAGTATCGATAGCCTTGCGTCGACGGTACCCGTCCAGATGACGAATGCGTCTTCTCAATTAAACCGACACTTTCTAAATCAGCCATGTCATTACGAATTGTTGCAGAGCTAACGTGTACCGGTAGTTCTGCCATTAACTTCTTAGAACCCACTGGCTGACCACTCTCTGTAAAAAGACGAATAATTTCTTTCAAAATCATTAATTGTCTTTCGGTCAGCATGTCATCACCTCTTTTTAGCACTTGAATATCATGAGTGCTAATTACAAGTATTAATATAGCAAGAACGTCAAATAAAGTCAAGAAACGCACCGTCTTTTTTACGAAATTACTGAAAATCGGTCTTTAGACGGAGAACTCTCCCAGACCAAAGGGCAAAATAATAGCGCGTTGCTTCTGAATTAAAAGTAACGCGCTATTGGTAGTTTCGTGATTGGCAGATTCTTGGCTTGGACCCACTTAATAGCTATCTAGTAAAAATTCTTGGAAGACTTCATTACCTAAGAACTTTCCCGTTTCGGTTAATCTTAGCCAGTCACCGTCTTGTTGGAGATAGCCTTTGGCAATTTGCGTCGCAACTGTTTCGCCATAAACATTTTGTAATGGATAATTGAATTTGTCTTGGAAATGACTGATGGATACCCCTTGCATCGTCCGTAACCCGAGGAAGAGTTCTTCTTCCATCTGTTCGGTCAATGGTAGAACATGCCGTTCAATCACTGGCACCTTGTTCGCTCTTAAAGGTTCTAGATATTGTTGAATTGGGCCAAAGTTATGGTAGCGGTCCTTCCCTAAGTAACCATATGCACCGGCCCCAAAGCCAAAATATTTTTCATTGTGCCAGTAAGTTAAATTATGGGCAGATTGAAAGCCCGGTTTAGCAAAATTACTAATTTCGTACTGCTCTAAGCCAGCCTTGTGGAAACTATCAATTGCCGCCTGATACATATGTGCTTCAACATCTTGCGATGGTAGGTGCAACTTACCTTGACGCATCAAGTTGTAAAAAATTGTTTTCCGTTCGAGAATCAACGAATACGTCGAATAGTGTGGCAAATCAAGTTCGATTGCCTTGTTCAAACTATCCATGAAATCCGCTTCACTTTGTTGAGGTAAACGAAAAATCAAATCGATACTCATATTTTCAAAGCCGACCTTACGGGCGTTAGCAATGGCCCGATAAACGTCTGCGCTCCGGTGAATGCGCCCAATTTGTTTTAGAATCTGATCGTTAAACGACTGCACGCCGATACTTAAACGATTAACACCGTTGTCTTTTAAAACTTGCAATTTCTCAGTATCTTGCAGATCATTCGGGTTAGCTTCAAACGTAAACTCGCCGCCTTCATACGGTAAGTATTGATGAATCCCGTCAATAAGACGTTGCAGTTGTGCGGGTGATAAAGTCGTGGGCGTCCCGCCACCGACATAGATTGTATCAATTTTTTCGTCTGGGTATTCTGCCATTACTAATTGGAATTCGAAAATCAACTTATCAACATATTCATCGACCGGTTGGCCTTCAATGAAAACCTTGTTGAAATCGCAATAATAACAAATATGCTCGCAAAATGGAATGTGAATATAAGCGCCTGCCATTAATATTGTGCCTCTAATTTCTCAAAATAAGTTCGGGTATCAGCTTCGTCTTGGTGCAATTGGTTAATCAAAGCTTCTGCGGAGTCAAACTTCACTTCGCCACGTAAATAATGATACCAATCAACTTTAACCTGTTCACCATAAATATCAGCATTGAAGTCTAATAAGTTAATCTCCACTGTTACTGGATTATTGCTATGGAACGTGACATTGCGGCCGATTGATGCCATGCCTAAATACCATTGACCGCGCACAAATAAGCGCACCGCATAAATTCCAATCCCCGGCAATCGTTCTGGTCGTTTGGTTTCAATATTGGCGGTGGGAAAGCCTAATTGCCGCCCGCGCGCTTCTCCATGGACCACTTCACCTGTTGTTTGGTAAATATAACCGAGCAATTCGTTTACTTTCGCAATCTTGCCAGCATCTAAATCCGCCCGCACTAATGTTGAGCCAATTTTGGCACCATGGTAATCATGTTCGGCAACGGTCACAATATCAAACCGTCCTTTGGCATAGTCTGCCAATGTCGTCATATTGGCAATCGCTTGCTTACCGTACGTATAATCAAAACCAGCTACTACTGTCTCCGCATGTAAAGCGACTAAATATTGGTCGACAAATGCTTGTGGCGCTAATTTAGCAAATGCTTCATTAAAGTGCACGATGTACAAAACATCTACCCCTAAATCCGCCATCAATTCTTGTTTGCGTTCAATCGTTGATAAATAACGGAACGTTTGGCGATCAGCATTGCGGTAAACAATGGCCGGATGAATGTCAAACGTCATCACAGCTAATGGTAAGCTTTTTTGAACCGCAATTTGTTTTGCCTTTTGAATCACAGCTTGATGGCCACGGTGCACGCCATCAAAAAAGCCAAGTGCTAAAACCACTTGGTCTACTGGCACTTGTTCTTTGGAATATGGATGAATTAATTCAATGACCCGCATATTTTTCACCTAGTTTTTTTAATGAGTTCCTTGATTTTGTAAATACATTTTATAAGGGCGATAAAGATGTTGTGCTGGTTTTTCAACTTGATAGAGCGCCTTAATGTGCCCTTGATAGGTCAACGCAACAATTTCATCGGTTTGTTCTGGTAGTGTCAAAAATACCCCGTTTAAAAGCTTGGCCCATTGATCATCATCTAAAGCAACCTTCTTATACGCTTCAAATACATGGTCAATTGGCAATAAAACGTCTGCCAGTTCACCTGCTTCAGCCTTTTGCGCCAATTGTTCCAAAGAAATACAACTCCCGATTTGAATCCCGCCACTCTTAAGACGCGTTAAATCGGACATCACTGCGGGTAAACCAAGTTTACGACCGAAATCAACGGCTAAGGTCCGGATATAAGTCCCCTTTGAGCAACCGACAATAAATCGAAATGTTTGCCGTCCGGATTCAGCGTCAAATTGTGGTTCACCATCCAGATCAAACTGCGTAATCGTGATTGACCGTTGCGGCCGTTCGACTGGATCGCCAGCACGCGCATAGTCGTATAAACGCCGACCGTTAACTTTCACGGCCGAAAACATTGGTGGAATCTGAATCGAATCACCAAGAAAACTCGCAAGCGTTGCTTTGATTTTCTCAGTTGAAAAAGGCTCTGTTAAACGTGCCTCTTCAACTATTTCACCGTCTAAGTCTTCAGTAGTTGTTGATAAGCCCAGGGTGATTTCACCCGTATAGACTTTACCAGAATGCACCAATTGATCAACGACTTTGGTTGCCTGGCCAATACAGATTGGTAGTACACCATCAACGTTCGGATCCAACGTGCCAGAATGGCCGACTTTCTTCATGTGTAAAATACGACGCACTTTAAAGACACAATCGTTACTCGTCATGCCACGTTCTTTATATAAAGGTACAATGCCGTCCATAAATAATCTCCTTCTAACTATTAACTTTACTATTATAGCATAGAGTATGCTTGAAAACGGCGGAGCTTTGATTATTTGCGCCATGGTGCAACGGACAGAAGCTAGCTTTCAAAAATCCATTTGCCCACCAAAAAAGGATCAAGCTTTCGCTCAATCCTTTTTTAACAGCTTAGCGCTGTGCTTCATCTTCGTGTAACTTACGTAATAATTCATCGATATGTTCACCATACCGCACTGAACCGTCTTGTTCAAAGGTGATTTCTGGAATCTTGTACAACTTAATCCGTTGACCAAGTTCGCTGCGAACCAATCCTTTAGCTTTATCTAACCCAGCTTGAGTCTTTTCAGCATCACTTGCTAAGCCAGATAAAATGCTGTAATAAACTTTAACATGTTGTAAGTCACCACTGAGACTAATATCAGTGATTGTGACCCCTTCAACGCGGGGATCACGCACTCTTTTTAATAAAATATCATTTATTTCTCGTTGAATTTCTTGTTCAACCCGACCAACACGATGTTTCATTGCTTGTCCTCCTGTAAATTAATTATTTAACAGGTACTTCTTCCATCACGTAGGCTTCAATTTGATCATCAATCTTAATATCATTGTAATCTTCGATTGTCACACCACATTCAAAGCCGGTTTTGACTTCTTTAACGTCATCTTTGAAACGTTTCAAGCTTGAAAGTTTACCTTCATAAATCACGATTCCGTCACGAATTAAGCGGACGCCGCTATCACGTTTGATAACACCAGTGTCAACGATACAACCGGCAATGGTCCCGATTTTCGAAACATGGTATGTTTCGCGAACTGTTAATTGACCCGTTACTTTTTCTTCGTAAACTGGTTCTAACATACCCTTCATCGCAGCTTCGATTTCTTCGATTGCGTTGTAGATAATTCGGTGTAAACGAATATCGACTTGTTCAGCCTCAGCCTGGATCTTAGCTTGTGGCGTTGGCCGAACATTGAACCCGATGATAATGGCGTTACTTGCAGCAGCTAATGTGACATCACTTTCGTTAATCGCACCAACGGCTTCATGAATAATATTCACGCGGACGCCTTCGACTTCAATCTTCCGTAAGCTCCCAGCCAAGGCTTCTGTTGAGCCTTGAACATCGGCTTTAATAATAACGTCAACTTCTTTTAGTTCACCTTGTTTCATTGTTTCGAACAAGTTATCTAATGTGACCGGATTTGAACGGCTACGTTCCTTCAAGAGGGCCCGTTTAGCACGTTCTTCACCAGCAGCACGCGCTGTCTTTTCATCTTCAAAGACAACGAAACGATCAGCTGCTTGTGGCACATCATTTAACCCAGTAATTTCAACTGGTTCTGATGGGAAGACTTCTTTAACACGGCGGCCACGATCATTGGTCATGACCCGGACACGCCCAAAGGTATTCCCAACAACAATTGGATCACCAATTTTCAATGTCCCTTGTTGAATTAAGAGTGAGGCAACAGGCCCTTTCCCCTTATCAAGACGAGCTTCAATAACTGTCCCAACTGCTTTTTGATCTGGGTTAGCCTTCAATTCAAGCACATCGGCTTCAAGAAGAACCATTTCAAGCAATTCATCAATGTTTTCACCAGTCTTAGCTGAGATCTTAACAAAGATGGTATCGCCACCCCAGTCTTCAGGAACAAGGCCGTAACCCATCAATTGTTCCATAACGTGATCCGGATTTGCACCTGGTTTATCAATCTTATTCACCGCAACGATGATTGGAGCTTTAGCAGCCTTCGCATGGTTGATTGCTTCGATTGTTTGTGGCATTACACCGTCATCAGCAGCAACGACTAAGATAATGATATCAGTGATATCAGCCCCACGCGCACGCATGTTACTGAAGGCCGCATGTCCTGGTGTATCCAAGAACGTGATTAAGCGATCATTTAACTTCGTTTGGTAAGCACCGATATGTTGGGTAATCCCACCGGCTTCACCGTCAGTCACGTGACTGTTACGTAAATTATCTAATAAAGTTGTCTTACCATGATCGACATGCCCCATGATTGTGACAACTGGTGGCCGGCTAACAAGGTTGGCATCACTCTTAGCTTCTGTTTCGAATACTGAGTCAATGTCAGCAATATCGACTTCCACTTTTTGTTCTGCTTCAATCCCGTAATCCGTCGCTAATAATTCGATTGTATCTTTATCAAGTGATTGGTTCATATTAACCATAATCCCTAACATGAATAGCTTCTTGATGATTTCAGCTGGTTCACGATGAATCTTCTTAGCGATATCAGCCACGTTCATACCTTCTGAGTAAACCAATACTTCTGGTAATGGCCGTTCTTTACGTTGTGGCATTTCTTTCTTAGCAGCATTTTGTTCAGCTAATTGTTGCTTACGGGTCTTCTTACGTTTCTTATTAAAACGTTGTTGATTATTACCGTAGCTATTATACCCACCGCCACGTTTCTTATCTGGACCAAAGTTCTTTGGCTTGCTTGCTGTGTTATTTGATGCTGGTTTAGCAGCACTAACCGTATTAGCTTGCATTTTTTGTTGTATTTCTTGAGCTGAAACGGGCCGGCTTTGGTTTGTATTATTATTGGGCCGGTTATTTGTGTTATTAGCTGGCCGGCCATTGTTACTGTTAGTAGGCCGGTTGTGCGTCGTTGTTGGACGAGCACTGGCTGGCTTGTTGCCGGCTGGCCGGTTACTACTATTACCGGTTGGTTTAGCAGCTGAACGCGGCCGGTTACTTTCTTGACGCCGTTTCTTTTCGTCTGCTTCGCGTTGTTCCCGTTGTTGTTGAATACGTTCTTGCGTTCTTTGGCGCCGAGCATTAGCTTGTGAGATTTGTTCTTGCAAGCTCAATGGTTGATTTGACCCAGCTGGCCGGGAATTACCGTTAGTCCGGTTAGCCGCATTATTAGAGCGACCGTTATTAGGCCGGGCATTGTTGTTAGGCCGACCATTGGCATTATTCCGGTTTTGGCCATTTGCTGCTTGCGCATTCCGGTTGCCTTGTGGGCGTTGATTGTTTGAACGCGGTGCTGGTTTGCTGCTTGCTTCAGGGCGACGGCGGATAGCGGCTTTGTTGATTTTAATCTTGCCATTATCTGTTTTTCCACTGGCCTTTGGTGCAGCAGATTTGGCAGCTGGCTTGCTGTCCGTTGTGGCAGTAGCTGGTTTGGTTTCCTTATGGAAAGCAGCTCGTAAAGCTTTTTCTTGATTGTCATCGATTGTTGCCATGTGGTTCTTTAGATCGTAACCTTTTTTAACAGCCGTTTCTAAAAGATCCTTGCTGGCAACATTAATTTCTTTTGCTAATTCATAGATACGTTTTTTACCCATATCTTCACGCTCCTTTATTATCCCAGTAGCGTTATCATCTTTTTGGCAAACCCGGCATCAACAACCGCGATTGTGGCTCTATGTAATCCAATTGCTTGGGTTAGCTGGGCCGCGGTGTACGCTTTTGTTTCCGGGATTTCGTAGAAATGACTCTTGTCAGTCAATTTCTTCTGTGTCAGGTGACTAATGTCTGAGCCGATAAAAACCAATTTCGCTTTTTGTTGCTGAATGGCTTTTAGGACTTGTTCTTCACCACTGACCAGTTGCCGTGCTCTCATGCAAATTCCTAAGAGTTGTAATAAACGGTCTGGTTGTTCACTCATTTTCGTTCTCCAAATAATTCTAGACGAGCCTTTTGATGATCAACATATTCGAATAATTCTGTATAAAATTCTTCTGCAACGTCAATTCCAAACGTCTTTTCTAAAATTTTCTTGCTTTGGGCAGTCTTGATTGCGTCCGGTTCTAGTGAAACATAAGCGCCACGGCCTGACTTCTTGCCAGTGGGATCAATACTGATTTCACCTTCGGCAGTCTTAACAATCCGCACCATTTCTTTTTTAGGCTTCATTTCTTGCGAAATAACGTCTTTTCTCATTGGTACTTTTCTTTGTTTCATCATGAACACCTCACTTATTCTTGTGGTTGTTCTTCAGAATCAACAGCAGAATCCGTTGCCTGGTCTTCGAAGCCTTCAACAGGCTCTGTTGTTTCTTCTTCAAAACCTTCAACGACTGCGCCATCATCTTCAGGTTCGTCTTCATCAACGAATTCAACTTCCGATTCAGGTTTGATATCAATCTTGTAGCCCGTTAACTTCGCAGCTAACCGGGCATTTTGCCCCTTCTTACCGATTGCCAGTGACAATTGATAATCAGGGACGATAACGGTACATGTATGTTCGTTATCACCGTTGAATTGAACAGCGATGACTTCGGCAGGGTTCAAGGCATTGGCAATGTAATCTGAAGGATCTTCTTCCCATTTCACAATGTCCATGTTTTCGCCATTTAATTCATTAACGACGAGTTGAACCCGTTGTCCCTTAGGCCCGACACAGGTACCAACTGGATCAACATTCGGATCCATTGAACGAACAGCCATCTTCGTCCGGTCACCAGCTTCACGCGCAATGGAGACAATTTCAACTGTCCCATCATAAATTTCTGGCACTTCTTGTTCGAATAAACGCTTCACTAAATCAGGGTGGGTCCGACTGACAAAGACTTGCGGGCCCTTAGTCGTGTTTTCCACTTTAGAAACATAGACCTTAATCCGATCATGTGCTTGGTATTCCTCGTTTGGAATTTGGTCTTGCTTACTTAAAACAGCCTCAATCTTACCTAAATTGACATAAATAAACTTATTGTCGCGGCGTTCAACGACCCCTTGCATAATTTCGTTTTCGTATTGGCTGTATTCATTATAGATGATACTTCTTTCAGCTTCACGAACCCGTTGCATAATTACTTGTTTGGCCGTTTGGGCTGCAATCCGACCAAAGTCTTTAGGTGTCACTTCAAAGCGAATCTTATCACCGACTTCATATGCCTTGTTAATTGCCAAAGCATCTTGGTAGCTCACTTCAAGCCGTGAATCAAACACTTCATCAGTGACTTCTTTGACCGCATAGACGTGGATATTGCCTTTTTTTTGATCGAATTCAACTTCCACGTTTTGCGCTTGACCGTAATTACGTTTATAAGCCGACACAAGTGCTGCCTCGAGGGCTTCAATGACAATTTCTTTTTTAACGCCTTTTTCTTGTTCTAGCGCATCAAGTGCACCTAACATTTCCTTGCTCATGTAACTAGCCTACCTTTACTAAAATTCAATTGCTAAGCGAGCTTTGGCAATTTCCTTACGATTAAACGTTACTTCTTTTTGACGCGTTTTAATTTTAATCACTAAAGTTAAAGTGTCATCATCAACGGCTTTTAGTGTTCCTTGATAAATTTTTTCACCATCAACAGCTTGGTATAACGAGATATGAATGTATTTGCCAACTGCTTTTTGGAAATCGGCTTCCTTCTTTAAAGGTCGCTCGGCACCTGGCGATGAAACATCTAAGAAATAAGCCTGCGGAATTGGATCCGGGTCGATTGAATCCAGTTTCTCACTTAACGCATCGTTTACTAAGGCGCAATCTTCAAGGTCAATGCCATTTGGTTTGTCAATGAAGACCCGCAGATACCAACTGCTACCTTCTTTAACAAATTCAATGTCCACTAATTCAAAATGGTGTTCATCAAGAATCGGCACAATCAGATCGTGAACTGTTTCCACAACGGTACTCAAATGATTCCCTCCAATTCATTTTATATTTCAGATTAGACGTGCTCCAATAAAAAGAGTGAGCATTTCTGCTCACTCGCTCTGAAGTATCTAATTACTGATAACAATATAACATAATTTTCATGAAAATACAAATGACCACTTTAATTTTCAGTGGTGGCAACCCTATTTTGCGTCTTACCCGTCGTCAAAATTTCATGGAAGTTTTCAAAACTAATTTCGACCATGTTCTTGAGGGCTTCGTCGGTATTCGAACCAACATGCGGTGTTAATAAGACACGCGGGTATAAATCAATCAATTCTTGGGTTGTCGCATCTGGGACCGGCTGATCTGCTGGGAATTGCTTGAAGAAGATTTCACCTTCAGCTGGGAGTACATCTGCGGCAAATGCCCCAAGTTGGTTCGCTTTCAAAGCATCGATGATCGCACGATTATCTTGCAATGGGCCCCGCGCTGTATTGACTAAAATGGCGTCATTTTTCATCTTCGCGATAAAATCGGCATTGATGAATTGATCATTTTGACCAGCAAAATATGGAATGTGTAGGCTGACGATGTCGCTTTGAGCTAATAATTCATCCAAGCTAACAAAATCAAGCACTTCTTTAGCCCGTTCTGATGGATATACATCATACCCCACCACTTTGGCGCCTAAACCTTTGTATAACTTCGCTTCGGTATACCCGATTTTACCAGTTCCAATAATCCCCACGGTACAATTGCGAACTTCTTTACTGAACATGACAGGACTCACCCGAAAATCGTGGTGGGCAGTCCGGTTCGTCGTGTATGTTGTGTGACGCAACAATGACATCCCTAACGTCAAGGCCAATTCAGCAATTGCGTTTGGTGAGTAAGCTGGTACGCGAGCCACTTCCATATTGTACTTACCTGCTGCAGCCAAATCGATATGCCCGTAGCCGACTGTTCGGGTAAACACATAACGAATGCCGTAGTCATTCAATTGCGCTAAGTTTTGAGCATCAGCGACACAGTTAGCACGTAATAAGACTGCGTCATGGCCTTTAGCCGTTGCGATATTGTCGTGCGTCAGTAAGTCTTCAATTAACGTTAAGTCGTAATTGTAATGATTATATTTGTTGAACGTCGCTACTTCATTAGGACGGACCCCGTAACAAGCAATTTTAAACATTTCATTTCCCTCTTCCTAGAAAATCCCGATTTGATTAATGACTTCTAAAATCACTAACCAGATTGGTGTCATGATTACCGCCAAGACCGTTGATAATAGTGACGCGTTCGATGCCAAGACCGCATCTTTATCGAAACTAATCGCATAAGCCGCCGCGACCGTTGCCGTTGGCGTTGCCATCATAATGACGATGGTTGCCAAGCTAATATAGCTAACTGGTAAAATGTGAGTCATGGTTAAGATCGCTAATAACACGATATTTAAAGCGGGGACTAAAATGACTTTGTTAATACTGTAAAGCCATGATGTCTTGTCTGAAGCCGCTTCTTTGAAACTGATTTCGCCAAGGGTGGTCCCAATGGCTAACCAAGCCAATGGTGAACATAAACCGGCTAAATAAGTCATCGGTTTAAACAACCATGGTGCCGTTTGGTCAATCCGTAAAAAGGCCACTGAATGCCCAGCAACGGCCACTTGTGGTAATGCGCCTTGGACCAACCAGATGATTAACCCAGCAAAAGTGGCAATCACGATTGGATTTAAAAACATGTTCTTCAAGTTCTTCGATGCCATCTTCAAACCACTCATCTTAATGTAACCATATGAGTACAAGAAGACCCGGTACCCAATGTTGAAAATGGAACTATACATCACGCCTTTAGCCCCAAAAACGGCCCCAACAATTGGAATCCCGAAGAACGTGGTTGAACCAAAGATCGTCAACACGCGTAATGTATCTTGTTGATCCCCTTTAAAACGTAAGTATAACGGTTTTGAAATTAAAATTAAAATAATATAGATTAAGAAGCCCCAAATTAAGACATTAATGCCCTCTTTTAAAGTCTCCCCATTAATATCTTGCATGAACGAGTTGAATGCTAAAGCTGGTAGAGCAACCGTTAAAACGACTTTCGAAAGAATTTTCCCAAACTTATCGGTAAAAATTCCGCGTTTACGGCAATAAAAGCCTAATAAAATAATAAAGACCGTCGACGTAATCGAACTCACAATATTCATGTTCGTAAACGTCTTCGTTAAAATATCACCAATCCCCATCTGTACTCTCCTCTGTTATACAATTTGGCTTGCTGTATTATAACACAAGCAACCGATATCGATTATAACAAGAAAAGCGTGGAAAAGAAATAGAAAAGCAAATAAAAAACACCACATCGTAAGTTGATGTGGTGTAATCAATAAATAGTCGAAATCGTTTACCATTGAGAATTAGTTCCATCTCGTTAATCAATCATCTTCAATAAAAAAGTCTTCATCAATATCAAACGTTGTATACTGTTTCTTAATATTAACACCGACTTGGTATTGCAGCATCAGGTCACTCAACTGCAAGCCATTAATTAATACAATATGTTGGTTCCTTGCATATTCAATTGCACCATTCGAAAAGTCAGACGTCGTTATAAAAACACCGCGATCTGAGCCATAACCACTCAAAGCCCCGAAGAATGCTTGCATCTCGTTTCGACCAACGTTGTTTCCTACTTGATACCTTTTAGCTTGAATATAAACTGTACTGGTTCCTAATGCGTCTTGGTTAATAATACCATCAATGCCACTATCATTACTCTTTTGTGTCACAAAAGCTTGCCCGTTTATTCCTTTATAACCCATATTACTAAGCAACTCAACGACTAGTTTCTCAAAAAAATAAGGCGAACCTTTCCGAATCCGTTCAAGCAACTCGATGCTGACTGAATCATTATATTTCTTTACAATAGAATTTACAGTCTGTAGTGGTTCAATCAAATCTAAGTTATCTACCGACTGATTAGCTTCAGTTTTTTCAAGATTTCCTTTTTGCTTTAATTCGTCTTGATGTTGAATAAACTGGGGTAGTTTGTGGATGATTTCAGAAGTTAAACCGTCTCCATATTGCTCAAGTAATTGTTTACCTAGCGGTGTAATTAAATAAAATCCCCTTTTTGGCCGTTCCATTAAACCACCAATTGTTAATTCTGAAATAGGAAATGTTGTTCGGCTATCAATAATATTGACGTCAGGATATTTTTCTGACTTCAACTGACGTAAATTATCCGGCAATTGCAAACTATTTACAATTGCAGCTGAAAATTCTTTTCGGCTAATCCCAGATGACTGTTTACTAGCGATATATAATGCAACTGGCAGCATTGCATCCCAAGTTGGTAAACCGTGTTTGCATAGCTTTAAGTTCTTATAATTAGTGGTAACTGTCATTGCAATAACACTCCTATTTAAAACATAGTTTTATCTAGTTATATTCTACGCTGAATCACAAAGAAATAGTATATTTACTTTAAAAATTGCTATCGCTGTGAACAAGAAATCATTTGTTCAAATAACGGTAATAAATATCTGTCTAAAGAACATCCATAATTTTGATTAACTACCTTTATCGATTGGGAACAACGAAACCTTGGTGAAGTTATTGAAAAAATGTATAATGGTCAAACTCCATCACGTTTAAATCCAGAAAATTGGGGAGGTCATATTAACTGGCTTACAAGTGGTGAGCTAAATCGTAGTATTGTTTCAAAAACAATTGAAAAAATTACAGAAAAAGGTATGAAAGATGCACTCTTGAGGGTTGTTCCAAAAGGAACTTTTGTAATATCAATTACAGGACTTGAAGCAGCCGGAACTCGAGGAAATTGTGCAATTTTGGCAATTGATACTACCTTAAATCAATCATGTATGGCTTTATATCCGAATAAAAATCTACTAGATTCTGAATTCCTATTTCAATGGTATAGAAAAGTTGGCGAAAAATATGGTATTCGATATACCCAGGGAACAAAACAACAAAGTTATAATGCAGAATTAATAAAAATTCTACCAATATCACTACCAAGTTTGTCTGAACAATTTTTTATTAAAGAATTATTATTTAAACTAGATCAAACTATAACACTTCAGCAGCGTAGGCTCGAACTTCTTAAGAAGTTGAAACGGGGATATTTACAACAAATGTTTCCTGCTAAAAATCAGTATAGTCCTCGATTAAGATTTGGAGAGTTTAATGGTGATTGGGAACAACATAAATTTTATGATACTATTAAAGATATAGTAGATTTTCGAGGACGGACTCCCAAAAAGCTCGGTATGGATTGGAGTAAATCTGGATACCTTGCTTTATCCGCACTTAACGTAAAAAATGGTTATATAGATTTCTCATCGGATGCACATTATGGAAATAAAGAATTATATAATAAGTGGATGGATGGAAAAGATCTGTATAAGGGACAAGTATTATTTACTACAGAAGCACCTATGGGAAACGTTGCTCAAGTGCCTGATAATGATAAATATATTTTGAGTCAGCGAACAATAGCTTTTAGAGTCAGACCAGATAAAATTACCGACGATTTCTTAGCTTTGTTATTACGTTCTCCAAAAACAGTTAATGAATTATCATCTTTAGCAAGTGGCGGGACCGCCAAAGGTGTTAGTCAGAAATCTTTAGGACAGTTCAAAGTGAATTTACCTGCAAATTTAGAGGAACAGAAAGAAATTAGCATTTTCTTCAAATGCATGAATAATATTGATGCACTTCAGCAGTCCAAAATTGAACACCAACAACAATTAAAACAAGCCTATCTCCAAAAACTCTTTCCTTAAACAAAATTCGTTAATTAACGACTATTTATTTATACTTTGATAGTGACCAAAATTGGTCACTATTTTTTATAGGGGAGTGGTTAGTTATGCGGAGAAAATATCTTTTTCACGAATACTTTGAAGAATGGATGGTGTTATACAAGCGCGGTGCGATTAAACAGGTTACTTACGATAAATATGAATTAACGCAACGCCAGATTAAAACGCTTGCGCCAACGCTGTTATTATCGGAGTTAGACCGTCGAGCATACCAACAATTATTAAACGACTATGCTGCAACGCATGAACATCAAACGACAATGGATTTCCATCATCAGTTGAAATCGTCAATCTACGATGCACTTGACGAAGGGTATTTGAAGAAAGATCCGACGCGTAAGGCGATTATCAAGGGCGTTGTCCAAAGACGACATAAGATGAAATATCTTAATCAGGGTGAGTTGCGCCGACTTTTTGGTGTCTTGAATCTAGAAGACGAGGTTAACTGGGATTACTTTATTTTATTACTCGCTAAAACGGGGTTGCGTTTCGGTGAAGCACTAGGACTGACACCATCGGACTTTGATTTTAGGACCCAACAGCTAACGATTGATAAAACATGGAATTACAAACATTATCGCGGCGGCTTTCAATCAACTAAAAATCAGTCATCAGTTCGGAAAATTTCATTGGACTGGCAAATCGCAACTCAATTTGCACATTTAATTAAAGATTTGCCTGAAAAGGAACCGATTTTTATCGACAGAACACGCCGAACACATAATGATACAGCGAATCACTACCTAGAACGTAAATGCAAACAAGCACAGATTCCGGTCATTAGCGTGCATGGTCTCAGACATACGCATGCTTCAATTTTGCTATATGCGGGCGTTTCGCTAGCATCAGTTGCTAAAAGACTAGGTCATGCTAATATGACAACCACGCAAAAAACGTATCTGCATATTATCAAAGAACTTGATAGTAAAGATAACGACAAAATAATGCAGTGCTTGATGACACTGAACTAAACAAAAAGGCCGCGAATTTTCGCGACCTTTTTTGCTAAAGTCAATTTTTAAGGAAAGAGTTTTTGAAGATAAGCTTGTTTTAATTGCTGCAGTTGTTTAATTTTAGACTGCTGAAGTGTAATAAACTGATCAAGTGTTTGAAAAAATTTTCCTATTTTTTGTTGTTCATGTATCTGAGGATACTGAAAATTCCTCTGCTCTATGTTTCCTTTTGTAACATGTAACATTGTTGTTCCATTTGTGCTTTGTTTAATTCTTTCTTTATCTGTTTGTAACCAAATGAATAGATATTGTTTATTAAGCTTCTTATTTAGGATATTTAATTTCCAAATATGATAATGATAAATTACTTTCTCCTCATTCCACATTTTAGGACCAAAATCTGTAGCCCATATATATAATAAGTCTCCTTTATTTGCATATTTATCAGGTTCTAACTCCAAATTAGAATAGTACCACTTATCATTAGTATTAAAGTTTCCGACTCTAAGAACCCTATATTTCCCAAAATCCAATAATTCATTTTGTTTATAGGCTCTACCATTAATAAATAAAACCTGATTTCCCAACTTACTTTGTTTCCAATCATCGTTAAATTCTTTAAATCTTAATCTAGGAGAGTACTGATTTTTAGCAGGAAACATTTGTTGTAAATATCCCCGTTTCAACTTCTTAAGAAGTTCGAGCCTACGCTGCTGAAGATTTACAATATAATTAAGATTCTCAAAAAAATCGCCAATCTTAATTTCTTCTTCAGTTCTTGTTTTAAAAAAAGGAATCTTTTCAATTTCAATTTTATTAATCTTTTTTGGAAAAGCCACATGAAGTGTTTGCGGTATACCCCAAAAGTTAAAGTAAATATTTAGTTGTCTTTTCTAGGCGGCACGTTGTCGGTATTTTACCGGCGATGTGCCGCCTAGTTTCATTTGAATACGTTTTGTATTGTAATAGGTTATCCATGATTCTATTTTTAGAATTAATTCCTTGGCGGAATTGTATTGTCGTAAATCGTCTACTTCAACTTTTAATTTATTGAAGAAGCTTTCAATACAAGCATTATCTAGGCAAGTAGCTCGTCGAGACATACTTGGTGTTATATGGGCTTTTTTAAGTTTAAATTGCCACGCGTTATGCCGATATTGCCACCCCTGATCAGTGTGTAGGAATTGTTTGTAGGTCGTTTTGGGCAGGATTTTAAGTAACATCTCTAATGGTTTTAAAGCAAATTCAAGATTGGGACTGGCGCTTGTAATACTGTAAGTTAATATTTCATTGTTATATAGATCCATAATTGGTTCAATATATATTTTTTCGTTTGTTTTGGGAATTCGAAATTCAGTGACATCAGACACCATCTTTTGATATGGTCGATTAGTTTTAAACCGACGGTTTAATCTATTTTTAACTCGGTGCCCTTCGGGCCCTTTAGAAGAATCATATTTCCGTTGCTTTCTTCTATAACCTTCACCTTGGATATTCAGAAGTTTCATTATCCGATAGACACGTTTGTGATTGGCCTTAAGGCCATAATCATTTGATAAAATCTGTGTAATTCGAACACTCCCTAGATGGTGATCTGATTTCCAGATTGATAAGATCAGTTTTCTGAGTTTTTTGTCCTTATCAGGCTTCTTAAATTGGCGACGCCAATAGTAAAATGTAGCTGGAGCGATTGGCAACACTCGTAAAAGATCAGCTAATTTGAATCGGGCCTCGAGTTGGCAAATCACTTGGGCAATTTCTTTGTTTGTTGCTTCATCGAGGCCAATAATTTTAACGCTTCATTTTTGATACGCAGCTCAAGATTTTCAGCTTCTAACTGTTTTAGTCGATTTTCTGTAGGAGATAGTACTTTTTTATTATTAGTTTTCTTTTTAGTCGTCATGGTTGATTTCCGCCCTTTTTGTATTAAGCATAAACCATTCGGACCTTCGGTACGATATATTTCTTTCCATTGTTGGATTTGACGTACATTAATATAACCAAATTTAGCAGCGACTGCACTGTATGATGCATTATTTTGAATTGCCCAACTAGCAATCTTAATTCTAAAAGTGCTCGTAATTTTAGGTGGATTTAATAAAAAATCAGGGCCAAAGTATTCATACGCTACACACATCAAATTAAATCTTGTTTGATTTATGCCGTATTTTCTACTGATTTGATTCTTACTAAATTCTCCTTGATGATACTCAAGGATTGCTTTTAATTTTGTCTGTTTAGAAATTTTAGTCATCAAAATACCCCAATCATTAAAGTTTTTACTTTAACAATTGGGGTATAGGTCAATTGATAGTAGCTGTAGCTCTTTTTTTGGTAAAAAAGGCGCTGTTATTTGTGTGACAGGACCATTTGGCAATTGAGTATAGGCAATGATAGCAAGCCATAATCATTGTGGGCAATGCGGCGGAATCTTTAAAATTTAATTATTTGAATAATGCGCTTCCGTAATGAATACGGTATAGTTAAGGTAGTGAAAAATAGGGGGGTTAAAGATGTGTTGACGTTATCACATTTATCCAAAAAGTTCGGGGCAATGCAAGCGGTTGACGATGTTTCATTCACTGTCCAATCGGGCGAAATATTAGGCTTGATTGGTCAAAATGGAGCCGGAAAGACAACGACTTTTCGGATGATTTTGAATTTTATGGCGCCAGATAGTGGCACGATTCTTTGGAAAGGGCGGGCCTTTACCGCTGCGGATTATGATCAACTTGGCTATTTGCCAGAAGAACGCGGATTGTATCCCAAGATGACCGTGGAACAACAAATTTTGTACTTTGCACAGCTTCGTGGGCGCAGCATCGCAGCCATCAAACCACAGATTGATGAGTGGTTGGTGCGCTTCGGGGTGAAGGGTAAGCGGACTGATAAAATCAAGGATCTTTCAAAGGGGAATCAACAAAAAGTACAGTTGATTGCGACGTTGATCCATCAACCGGAACTCATCATTCTTGATGAACCTTTTAGTGGACTCGATCCCGTGAACGCAGAACGCTTAGAAGAAGGAATTTTATGGCTTAAAGAACAAGGTTCGGCAATCATTTTTTCAAGCCATGATATGACGAATGTCGCGCGGATTAGTGATCGAATCGTGATGTTACGTGATGGTCAAGTGGTGTTATCTGGGACAATCAATGAAATTCGGAATCAGTTTGGTCGAACGCAACTATTCTTAGAGGCGCCTTTAGCACCTGAAACTTTAGCGAAGATTGATGGCGTTTCACGTGTAACACAGCACGGAGAGCGGTTTGAATTAACTTTAGCTGACGAAGCGGTCGGTAAAACAATTTTTGAATTAGCCACCCAAAAAGGGTACATCTTAGAGTTTAGTCAACAAGCACCAACCCTCGATGAAATCTTTAGGATGAAAGTGGAGGAAGGCCATGTTTAAGTTTAGGGTCATTTTTAAACAAGTATTTCTAAAGAATATTAAGAGTCCAGCATATCTAATCATGATTTTAATGCCAATTGTGATGATTGGGATAACACTTGGGGTCAGTCGTTTGATGAATCATAGTAAAGACCCCGTTAGGATTGCAGTTTTGGCGTCGCAACCAACGGAACAGGCTGAATTACAGCAGTTAAAAGGTAACACATATCAGATTAATCAGCAGATTACGACTCAAGAACAAGCTACTAAAGCGCTCCAGAAAGAGCAGATTGATGGTTATTTAGTGCTAAGTGAAGAAAAGGGACAGACCGTCAGTCGCTACTATCAACGAAAAGATAGTCCATCATTTGATGCAAGTATTCTAGAAAATCAGTTAAATCAGATTCACTTAGTAGCCTTGGCGCAACAAGCAGGCGTTGCGCCTGAACAGATTCATAATTTGATGACGCCAACGGTCATTGCACCAGTAACCGTTAATTATCAAAATGGTCATCAAGAGATTTCCCGGGAAAACACTAAAGAAGTAAGCCAAATTATCTCTATTGGAATTACGGTCTTGATGTTTATCTTTATTGTAAATTATGCTGGAATGATTGCCCAGGAAATTGCGACTGAAAAAGGGTCGCGCATCATGGAAATTATCCTATCAAGTGTTTCGATTGAAACTCAATTTTTTGCAAAGATTGCCGCAATTTTAGCCTTACTAGTCACGCAGATGGTTGTCTATATTTTGGTTGGGATTATAGGGTTTCAAATTTTGAAACAATACTTACCGCTAGCGGAATTATTACCGGTTATTCGTCGTGCTTTGGTTGCACCAGCAATGTGGTATGCAGGGCTCTTTTTAATTATTGGCGTCTTACTCTACACGGTATTGGCGGCAATGTTAGGCGCTGTTGTATCCCGAATGGACCAAGTACAACAAGCCATTTCGCCATTAATTCTACTAGGTACCCTAAGTTATTTGGGTGGCTTTTTATTGGCATCACAGCCCGGTATGCCAGTGCTTCGCGTGGTGAGCTACGTACCGTTGTTCTCACAGATAATGTTACCGGTGCGCCTGGCCAATGGCGATGTTGGCACACTAGGTGCTAGCATGGGGCTTCTGGTTGCTATGGTGACACTAATCGGACTGACTTATTTTGCATTGCTTATCTATCGGATGAATATTCTGGTTTATTCCGACAAAGGTATTTTTAAAGCATTGTTTGCCACTTATCAACAGCACAAAGAATGGCACCAGTAATTGATTTTAATCACCAATTAAAGCGGATTCATGGTATGATAAACCTATGTGATTTTAGTAGCAAGGGGAGCGATTAAAGGATGCAAAAACGATGGTTGAAATTCGGTCTGGTACTTTTAGGAGTGGTGTTTGGATTGGTGGGCTGTCAGAATAAACCGGCTGCTCAAGAAACGTTAATCAAAAAGCCCTATGAAAAAAGTGACTACTATCTGGGGACGATTTGTACGTTACGAATCTATAATAAAGATAAGGAAGCCGTGCTAGATAAAGCTTTTGCGCGAATTAAGAAGTCCGAGAATCAAGCAACGTTAACCAAGGCGGGCTCTGAATTGGATGAAATTAATGATAATGCCGGTGTTAAGCCTGTCCAGGTCAGCCAAGACATGTGGCCATTAATGGAAAAAGCATTACACTATAGTCAAGAATCCGATGGCGCATTTGATATGGCCATTGGTGCGATTACCAATTTATGGCAAATCGGGTTACCAGGCGCACGGGTGCCAGCACAAGCAGAAATTGATCAAGCCTTACCATTAGTCGACTATCATGACGTTGTCTTGAATAAGGCCAACCGGACAGTTTACCTTAAGAAAAAAGGCATGCGGCTTGATTTTGGTGGTATCGCGAAGGGCTATATTGCCGATCAAGTCAAACACGTTTTCAAGGAAAATGGTGTGACATCAGCCGTTATTGATTTAGGCGGTAATGTGATTGTTATGGGACACTCACCATTAGGAACGAACAAACCATGGACGATTGGCATTCAAGATCCGAAAAAAGCACGTGGTGAGTCGGTCGGTACGATTGAAGGACGTGATATTTCAGTTGTTACGGCTGGTATTTATGAACATTATCTAAAAAAAGATGGTCATACTTACATCTATCTTTTTGATCGCCATACTGGTTACCCTTATGAAAATAATCTGGCGAGTGTCACGATTATCTCCCCCAAATCAGTGGATGGGGACGCCCTTTCAAATGCCGTCTTTAATAAGGGCATTGTTGATGGCATGCAGCTTATCAACAATAAACCGAAGAATATCCAAGCCATCATGATTACGAAAGATAATAAAATTTATTTATCAAATGGCTTGAAGAAGACCTTTAAACTTAACCAAGATGCAAACTATCAAGTGGTCAAACAATTGCCAACGAAATAGCCGCTGAATGCCGGTTTTTTCACAATTACAAGGGGCAAAGCATTAACGGAATAAGTGGCAAAATGGTAAAATTGAGAAAGAATCTGCTTTTGAGGAGGATAATGATGACAAACGTGCGAATGCAAGATGATTTTTATACGGCGGTGAATCAAGAATGGCTAAAAACGGCTGAAATTCCAGCGGACAAACCAGCAACAGGGGGCTTTGTTGCCTTGGTTGATGAGATTGATCAGCAATTAATGGCTGATTTTGCTAAGATGTCAACTGCCAAAAACGCATTGTTACAACATTTTCTAGATTATTACGAACTAGCAGCGGACTTTCAAACGCGTGATGCACTTGGGATGAAACCAATCTTACCGATGGTGGCCCGGGTGCAATCGCTCGATAGTTTAGCGACATATAATCGCGGGTTGGCTGATTGGGTGCTCTCTGGCTTGCCAACACCATTTGGCTTATCTGTCGATGCTGATATGAAAGATACAGCCCATCACGCATTATATGCGGAAGCTAGCGACTTAATTTTGCCAGATAAGACATATTATGAAGCCGATAATCCCAATGCGGACCATTTATTAACGGTCTTTACGGATATGATGGTTCAGCTCTTACAGAAAATTGGAATTGCGCCAGTCGATGCAACAAAGACGGTTAAATTAGCCTTGGCATTTGATCGCTCACTTGCGCCTTTTGTCAAGAGTGCTGAGGAAGCGGCTGATTATGCGAAACTTTATAATCCACAGCCATTGAGTGATTTTATGCAGCATCAGACGACGCTCGATTTTAAACGTTTATTTAATAAGCTATTACCCGTTCAACCAGAAAAAATTATTGTGACGGAGCCGAAATATTTTGCTCAACTTAACCAGCTTGTGACAGACGATAACTTTGAAACTTTTAAAGCGTGGCTATTAGTCATGACGGTCCGTCGTTGGAGTGGTTATCTGAATGAAGAGGCGCGCCAAATTAGTTCGCTGTATAGTCGGGCGCTATCTGGCAGCAAGGAAGCACGGCCCCAACAAAAAAGTGCTTACTACCTTGCCTTAGGCATGTTTAATCAAGTCGTTGGTGATTATTATGGGCGCCAATACTTTGGCGAAGCAGCCAAGGCCGATGTTCAAAAGATGGTCCAAAAAATGATTAGCGTTTATCAAAAACGTCTTGAACAAAATGATTGGCTAACCGAAAAAACCCGCCAACAAGCGATTGTAAAACTCAATCACCTTGGAATTCATGTCGGTTATCCAGACCAGATTGCCCCCATTTTTGCGAAGTTGGTCACAGTGGCCAAAGCAGAAGGTGGGACATTATTTGAAAACACTGCTGACTTTATTCGGACGATTGAAATGGAGAATTTTGCAAAATTGACGCAACCAGTGGATCGTAATAAGTGGGAAATGGGCGCTGCCACAGTTAATGCCTATTATTCACCTTCGAAGAATGTGATTGTTTTCCCAGCGGCAATTTTACAAGCCCCTTTTTATAGCTTGGCACAAAGTAGCAGTGCTAACTATGGGGGAATTGGTGCGGTGATTGCGCATGAAATCTCCCATGCTTTCGATAATAATGGTGCGCAATTCGACGAGTACGGCAACTTGCATAATTGGTGGCAAGCATCAGATTTAGCCCACTTCAAGGCACTTTCGGAAGAAATGATTGCAGAATTTGATGGGCTAGAATATGCAGGTGCAACGGTCAACGGAAAATTAACCGTTTCGGAAAACATCGCCGATGCGGGTGGCTTGAGTTGTGCGCTTGAAGCAGCTAAGGGAGAACCCGATGTTGATTTGGCAGCTTTCTTTGTCAATTGGGCAACGATTTGGCGGATGAAAGCCACCCAACAATATCAACAATTATTATTAAATATCGATGTTCACGCACCAAACGCGTTGCGCGCCAATGTTCAAGTGCAAAACTTGGCAGCTTTTTACGAGACGTTTAATGTTACAAAAGCTGATCAGATGTACTTAGCCCCTGATAAACGGGTTGCGATTTGGTAAATTAAAAAGGTCGGGCACTATTGTGACCCACCGATTTTAGTAGCGATGGGGGATAAAAATGTCAGAAAAAAACCGCATGATTGGCGGGCAAATTTATCGGGCGAACGATCCAGAGTTGCGGGCCGATATGAAACACGCGCGTGTGCTTACTCGTCTGTTCAATCAAACGACTGAAGAACAACAGGCTTACCGCCGCGAATTAACGCAACAATTATTTGCAAAAAGTGGTGCAGATTTATATATCGAACCACCATTTCGCACGGATTATGGTTGTCAGACACGTATTGGTGAACATGTATATATGAATTACGATTGTATTATCATCGATGTAGCACCAGTGACAATTGGAAACCACGTTTTCTTTGGTCCCCGAGTAGGCCTGTACACGGCTGGGCATCCAACAACCGCACAAGAACGCCGGGATGATTTGGAATATGGTAAGCCAATCACCATCGGGAATGACGTATGGATTGGTGGTAATACCGTTGTTAATCCAGGTGTCAGCATTGGAAATAACGTGGTGATTGGTTCCGGATCAGTTGTGACCAAAGACATTCCCGATAATGTGATTGCAGTCGGCAATCCATGTCGGGTACTTCGGCCGATTGATGCGGCGGAAGAAGCTTATTGGGCGCAACAAAAAGCAAATTATTTTGATGCTTTGGCTAATGAATAATAGTTTGCCAAGCACTGCTAAATTGGGGAAAATGTTTATATAATAGCCGCTAGAACACCATAAAGAGTGTTCTAGCGGTTTTTTTGATTGGCGGAGCTGAACGGTTTGTTGATTATTTAGGTATAGACCAATAATTTTTACAATTGTGAAACCGCTTTAACCGTTGTTCATAAAGGTCTATACCGATTATTAAGCGCTTGCTTATCATTTACATTAATGATTTAATCATATTAACGAAAAAAATGAATGGAGAACAACGTATGAAGAGTTACTTACAACGAATGGGTCGTTCATTAATGCTGCCAGTTGCTGTTTTACCAGCCGCCGCGATTTTAATGGGGATTGCCAACTGGGTTGGCAATGGCGATTCAAATGCAAATGTTTTTACAATTTTCTTATCAGCCGGTGGCGGCGCAATTTTAAATAACTTGCCATTATTATTCGCCGTTGGGCTAGCCTTGGGGATGTCTAAGGACCAAGATGGGGCAGCCGCTCTGGCTGGTTTAGTGGCTTTCTTAGTGCCGAAGACCATCTTGGCACCTGCTTCAATCCAGGCAATGCAGGGATTATCAACCGTCGCTAAAGTGAATCCAGCTTTTGGTAAGATCGAAGGGAATGTTTTAATCGGGATTATTGCCGGTTTAATCGCAGCAGCGATGTACAATCGGTTCCATAATGTAAAGCTACCAATGGCCCTTTCGTTCTTTAGTGGGAAGCGTCTAGTGCCAATTATGGCGGCAACGGCAATGATGGTTGTTTCAGCTATCTTATACTTCGTTTGGCCAGCCGTCTTTACAGTATTAGTTTCATTTGGTGAAGCAATCTCTAAATTGGGTTGGGTTGGTGCCGGTCTATACGGATTCTTCAACCGGTTACTAATTCCAACTGGGTTACACCATGCCTTAAATTCTGTCTTCTGGTTTGATGTGGCCAACATTAATGATATTGGCAACTTCTTAGGAGGGGCAAAATCACTTGCAAATGGGTCAGCTGTGATTGGTAAGACCGGAATGTATCAAGCCGGTTTCTTCCCAGTGATGATGTTTGGGTTACCAGCTGGTGCTTACGCAATCTACAAAAATGCCCGCCCAGAACGGCGTAAAGCAACAGCTTCATTGATGTTAGCCGCTGGTTTTGCTTCATTCTTTACCGGGGTGACAGAACCACTTGAATTCTCATTTATGTTTGTTGCATGGCCCCTTTATGTATTGCATGCAGCTTTCACAGGCATTTCACTAGCCGTCGCTGCTTTCTTCCACTGGACAGCCGGTTTTGCATTTAGTGCTGGGTTAGTCGATTATGTTTTAAGTCTGAAAAACCCGGTTGCTAATCAACCATTGATGTTATTGGTTGAAGGGATGGTCATGGCAGTTATCTACTACTTTGGGTTCAACTTTGCCATCAAGAAATTTAACTTGATGACCCCCGGCCGGGAAGCAGAAGATGTTGTCGATGAAGATACTGCCGGTGTTGAAACAGATGCTACCGACGACAAGTTCATGGTCCAAGCAAAACGGATCTACGCTGCAATCGGTGGTAAAGACAATATCAAGGTGATTGATAACTGTACAACGCGGCTTCGATTACAATTAGAAGACACTGCCAATGTCAACCAAGCAGCGATTAAAGCGGCTGGGGCGGCTGGGATTAACGTTTTAGATAAAACAAACATTCAAATTATTATCGGGACAGAAGTGCAATTTGTGGCCGATGCCTTAAGGGAACTTTATAATCACAACACACCAATTGCAACAAGTACGCCAGAACCAGCTGTTACATCAGTTGCAACGGCGGTTGATAGCGATATTCACTCGGGGGAAACAGATGTTTTTTACGCGGTTGCTAATGGTGAATTAATCGATATTGAAAACGTTGATGACCCAACTTTTGCGCAAAAAATGCTTGGTGATGGCTATGCTGTCATTCCAACCGACGGTAAAATTGTCGCGCCAGTTGATGGGACTGTCATGACGGTTTTCCCAACGAAACATGCCATTGGGATTAAAACAACGAATGGGTTAGAAGTCTTAGTGCACATGGGGATTGATACAGTTGAATTAAACGGTGCCCCGTTTGCAGTCGTTGTGGAAGAAGGCCAGACAATCAAACATGGTGACTTATTAGCAACGGTTGATTTGGAGCAAATTACTGCTGCTGGTAAGAAGACGGCAATGATGGTGATTATTACCAACATGCCAGCTGTTGATTACATCAAATTTAATGCAATGGACACCACAGTTGCTGCCGATGCAGTGGCATTAAAAGCAACAACGAAATAATGAATAAATAAAAAGCCCTGCAAACTTCAGTTTGCGGGGCTTTTTGGCGTGTTATTAGTTAAATAGTCCTTTGAAGAAATTAGCCATGCTATCAAAAAGTTTTTGAATGAAATTCCGATTGCTTTGGGTGTTGAGCTTATTGAAGATATTTTTCGCGCCACTTTGGATATTATTCATTAACTTGCCGGCTTGATTTTTGAAATCATCTGAATTCAAAGCGCCAGAATCTTGAATTTTGACGAGAACATTGATGATTTGTTGTTTTTGGTTATTGTTGATGATATTGGTGAGGTTGTTTTGTTCGAGTTGATTGTTGACGATGGTAGTAATTTGGTTAACGGTTAGGTGATTTCCCTTATTGGCCATGTCTTTTTTGGCGCCGGTGACGGCATTGTTCAATTGGGAGTCTGAATAACCATCGGTGCCTTTATTGGCCTGTGTGATGTCGCTAAGAGTGCTCATTTCATCTTGGGCAGCTGTCACTTGCGCTTGGTTGAGTGAATCACCATTTTCAGCGAAAGCAGCGTAGACCCCAGCTAAAGCGCCAGAACCATCGATTGGAATTGCGGAAGTCACGTAAATCGTCGCGTTGGTGATACCGGCGGTTAAGGCCGCATTTTTATATTGATTAGCTGTAATTGTTGTAATGTTGTTCCGGCCATTAAAGTCAATAATTTTGACATTGATACCGGTATTGCTGCTATTTTTTTGAATTAAAGCACTCGAGTAAACACTCGAGTTGGCGTTAAATGTTTGTTGATTTTGATCAAGATATTTTACAAGGGTTGAGCCGGTTACTGTTAGCTCACTGACGTCCGTGACATTGGCGGCGTTTTCGAGTGTCTTGAGTGTCTCGGCTTTTTGGGTGCTAGAAAGGCTAGTCCCAACCGTGGCCACTGGTTTGTCCCACGATGACGTGCTGTCGGCAAAGACGGTTTGGGCGCTTAGACCAATAATGGCAATCAATGCAATGGGGATGAGGAACTTAAATTTGTTAAGCATAAGCAATAATCCTTTCTGAAAGTAAATGATATCTTTAGTATAGCTAATTCAAGCCGTAAAGTATTCGATTTTAACTATTTTTAGGAATTAAAGATGATTTTAAGGCTTTTTTAAGGTTGCTGCGCGGGGTGAATGCTACTAATGACCCGTGTGTGGGTGAGCTTTTCATAGAATAATTGGGGGCGTTTGGTCACCCAACTTAATAAGAAATTACCGGTGAACAACAGTGGTGGTAAAAGTGACAGGCCGGTAATAAAGAGATAGACGTCAAAATGTTGTTGGCCACTAGCAACAGCGGCATCCAAGATGATACGCCAAAGTTGAAAACTTGGTATGACGATGAAAAATAGGAGTAATTGGCGCCAGAAGATAGCCCAACGCTGATGATGGTTAGCGACAATTTGTAGCTGCAAAAGGGCTTGACCGAAAGTTTTACCACGCCAAAGGATGGGGAGTATTAAGAAATAAGCACCAGTTGCTAAGCAGTATTGAAGGACTGCAGAATGAATGGCGGGTAGTTTTAGTAATCGCCAGATAACAGTAATTACAAAAGTGATGATGCTCAAAACACAGTAGTCAATTGCAAGTGCCAATAAGCGGCGGAAATAGCTCACTTTTTGACCGCGATCATAGGCTGCTTGATCCAAACTTTCACGAGTTGGTAAAAAGAAAGTGACCATCGGCTGGAGATAGAATCCAAGTAGGCCACCAGACGTGTTGAGCAGTAAGTCATCAACATCGAATAACCGATAGGGCCGAGGATAGATACCATAAAGGCCCGATAGTTGGGTCAGTTCGAAGAATAGGGATAACGTGAAACTAAGTAATAAGGTCCGTTTGAAAGACATCTTAAAGAAGTAACGTAAATAAATACCAAATGGAACAGTTAAAAAGACGTTAAATAAGGGCTGAATTGTCGCAGCTTGTTTAAGCGTTGCAAGATACGAACTTGGTTGGGTTAAAACAAGATGGGTCGCGTGGACAAATTCTCGGACAAACATGAAAGGAACTAGATTATAACGCGGAGTGGTTAAATGAGCGACCACTGAGCGCGGTGGCAATGGCAGAATAATTAAACAGTAAGCGGCTACTAGATAGAACATGAAACTGTAGAGAATTACACTGCGCATGATGGTTAGCGAACCATAACGGTGATAGTGATAAACTAACAGTGGCACAGTTAAGATAATTGCGACAAATGGGAAGGCAATTGCCGCAGTAATGATATTGCTGACGTAAACCATGATGAACTCCTTTAGTGTTAGATGTGGTTATATTGTATTTTTTTAATGAACACCTGTCAAAACGAGAATTATTGTTCGTGATTTGCTTTATTATTTTTTGGATTATACGTATCGTTAAGATTTAAAATAGATAAAGCCTATTAGAACATTTTAAAGTTCGTCTTTTATATTGATTTTGCATTGGTTTTTTGCTACAATAATTTCTGTGAGTTTTAGGGTTTAAATAGCGAATCTGAAGATGGGTTCGAATAAGGAGTATGTTTATATGACATCTGTAGTAGTTGTTGGAACGCAGTGGGGCGATGAAGGTAAAGGCAAGATTACTGACTTTTTAGGTCAGAATGCGGATGCAATCGCGCGTTATCAAGGTGGCGACAATGCAGGGCATACCATTCAGTTGAATGACACAACTTATCATTTACAATTAATTCCATCTGGGATTTTTAACAGTGATAAACTCAGTGTGATTGGCAACGGGGTCGTTGTGAATCCGAAAACCCTCGTTTCTGAATTGAAATACTTAACGGGTCAAGGGATTAATGTGAGCCAATTAAGAGTATCAGACCGAGCCCATATCATCTTGCCCTATCATTCTAAATTGGATGGCTTACAAGAAGCAGCTAAGGGTGATCAAAAGATTGGGACAACTAATCGGGGGATTGGCCCAGCCTATATGGATAAAGCCGCTCGGAGCGGGATTCGGATTGCCGATTTATTGGACAAGGAACTCTTTGCAACTAAATTAAAACAAAACTTAGACGAAAAAAATGCGCTCTTTACTAAAATCTACGGCGTTGCCCCGCTTGACTATGCGGCAATGTTTGCAGAATATTACCAATATGGCCAAGAAATTAAACAATATGTTTGTGATACTTCAGTTGTTTTGAATGATGTTTTGGATCAAAAGGGGAATGTCTTATTCGAAGGGGCTCAAGGGATTTTATTAGATATCGATCAAGGCACCTATCCATTTGTGACGTCATCGAATCCGGCTGGGGGCGTTTCAACGGGCTCCGGCGTGGGTGCTTCACGGATTGACGAAGTGGTTGGTGTCGCTAAAGCCTATACTTCACGGGTTGGTGATGGCCCATTTCCGACCCAATTAGATGATAAGATTGGCGATTTCATTCGTGAAGCCGGCCATGAATACGGCACTGTAACGGGTCGTCCAAGACGAGTTGGTTGGTTCGACTCAGTGGTGCTACGGCATTCAAAACGAGTGGCAGGCGTGACCCAATTATCACTAAACTGCGTGGACGTCCTAACGGGAATTAAAACATTGAAAATCTGTGTGGCATACGAATTAGATGGCGAACGAATTGATCGTTATCCAGCAAGTCTCCGCGAGTTAGAACGTTGTACACCGATTTATGAAGAATTACCTGGTTGGGATGAAGATATCACGGGTGCTAAGACGCTTGAAGATTTACCAGCCAATGCGCGGCGCTATGTGGAACGGATTCAAGAATTAGTTGATTTACCATTAGCAACCTTTGCTGTTGGTCCTGATCGGGAACAAACGAATGTCTTGTCTGCTATCTGGTAGGCATTACTGAAAAAGAGCATAAAAAAAGAGAATGCAAAGTTCGTTTTCTAAACGGGTCGTTAAACACGCCAACAAACTTTCATTCTCATGGGTTTGGCACCAGTCAGTATTATACACACATTACCACGAAAAAGATAGTGGGAAAATTAGTCGGTTTAGAGGAGTCGTTATGGAAAGAGTAAGTCGTTTCTTCGGGATAGAAGAACAACATTCAACAGTGCAACGGGAAATCCTAGCAGGATTCACCACATTTATTTCAATGGTTTATATTTTATTCGTTAACCCGAGCGTTTTAGGCGATTCAGGGATGGATAAAGGGGCTGTTTTTGCAGCCACAGCATTAGCAAGTGCGATTGGCTGTTTCTTGATGGGGTTATATGCTAAATACCCAATCGCAACCGCACCGGCTCTAGGAATTAATGCCTTTTTTAGTTATTCAGTGGTGATCGGAATGGGTGTGTCATGGCAAACAGCCTTAGCGGGTGTATTTGTAGCGTCATTAATTTTCATGTTGATTACTGTCTTTAAGTTACGGGAAATGATTATTGATGCCATTCCACGAAATATGAAATTAGCGATTTCGGCTGGAATTGGGATGTTTGTTGCTTTCATCGGATTACATGGTGGTGGTTTGATTATTGCGAACAAATCAACCGTTGTTGGTTTGGGAGATTTCTCGCAAGGAACGACTTGGTTAACTGTTTTTGGATTAATTATTACCGTTATTTTAATGGTGCGTAAAGTGCCAGGGGCGATCTTTATTGGGATGCTTTTAACCTCAATCGTTGGGGCCATCAGCGGCTTAATTCAGTTGCCAACGCACTTTGTTGCAGCTGCGCCAAGTTTAAAACCCACTTTCTTAGCTGGTCTAAATCACATTGGCGATATCAACACCGTTCAAATGTGGGTCGTTGTGTTAACCTTCTTGTTGGTCACATTCTTCGATACAGCTGGCACCTTGGTTGGTTTAGCCGAACAAGCGGGTTTTATGAAAGATAACAAGATGCCCCGTGTTGGCAAAGCTTTGGTATCAGATTCAACCGCTATGTTAGCTGGCTCATTGCTAGGAACGTCACCAGTTGGGGCCTTTGTTGAATCATCCGCGGGGATTGCTGTTGGTGGTCGGACTGGTTTAACGGCCGTCGTGACAGGGGTGTTATTTGTCTTCAGTTTATTCTTTTCACCATTATTGACAGTTGTTACGTCACAAGTGACGGCCCCCGCATTAGTGATTGTCGGCGTTTTAATGGCCCAATCATTGAAGAAAATTGACTGGGAAAAATTAGAAATTGCAATTCCGGCCTTCTTAATCGTTTTAGGCATGCCACTGACTTACAGTATTTCTGATGGCATTGCGTTAGGCTTTATCGTCTATCCAATCACAATGATAACCGCTGGTCGTCGCAAAGAGATTCATCCAATTATGTATGTTTTATTCTTTGTTTTCGTGGCCTTCATGTACATCTTAAACGTTAAATAAACGACAAACGCACAGCCGCAATTTTTAGGGTGTGCGTTTTTATGTGTTACAATAATTGGGAATTCTAGTGAAGGGTTTAACTGTTATGCCAAAAAAAATAAGCAACAGATTAATTAATGGCCTTTTAGCCATTCTGTTAGTGATTGGATTAGCACTGGTTTTCATTAATCCAATCCGCAACCAGTTAGTTAAAATAATGGCGCATCGTCAGATGGATGTCACAGCTGCTCAAATTAAGAAAAATCAGCATAAAAAAGCGAATTTTGATTTTAATAAAGTTGCTTCGCTTAATACAAAACAGATTTTGAAGGCTGCTGTTAGTGACGATGTGATTGTTTTAGGGAAAGTTGCGCTTCCAAGTGTCAAGATGGCACTGCCGGTCATGAAAGGTGTCTCAGAGGATACAATGGCTCAAGGCGGCGGCACAATGAAACCTGACCAACAAATGGGGGCAGCCAACAACTACGCTTTAGCGGGCCATTCTTTCCAGAATATCTTCCTGCCACTTGAAAATGTGCGCGTCGGCGATAAGATTTATCTAACGGATATGGAAAAAGTCTACACGTATAAAGTTGATTACAAGGCTTCAATCAGCCCATATGACGTACAAGTCATCGATGATGTACCAGGCCGCAAGATGGTGACATTGATTACCTGTGACAAAACGATCCGCAGATGGTGTATTCAGGGCGAACTCATAAAGACCCAAAAGGCGACCAAGACCACGTTAGCTGTTTTCGGGAATTAACCCAGGAAATAAAAAGCAGTCTGGGAATTCTATGATAGTAGGTAGGCTTTTTAATCTGGTAAATATAAAAACGTCATCCAACTGGTGACGTTTTTTATTTGAAAATTATTGGGCTGAGATTCCCGCTAAGAATAAATAGAACGAGCAGCTTTAAAAAATGCGATAGCATTTTTTAAAAGGTTAAGCGTCTGACAAAACCTAATTTTTTATTTCCAACAATAATAGATAATTTAAAGGATTATTGTGTCAACAAGTTGAAGCACGAGTACTGACACAATAAGTAGCGTCATAAAATGCGACATTACGCACTCAATTTTATCTGGACAAAATTAAATATCTGTAAGAAGATGAAATAGGTTAATAGGGTTATTAATCTATTGAGCCCATATTATTTTTTTACATGGGCAGTGAATTGTTAACGGATAGTGGCTATTTAAATAGTTTGAGAAATAGAATTGGAAGGTCGACAAAATGGCGAAAAAATATTTAAGTAAGTGGACAAGAACTAAACATACATATGAATTTTACAAACAACGCAGAAATAGCCCACAATGGCGTGATGACTTTTTAGCGGTCAGGTCAAAACGCAGAACAGAAATCGCTATACAAGCGTTTGTCATATTATTAATAGTGGCTGGTGGCGCATTCTATTTCTCTAAGAAAGGAAGCGCACAGCACATTGCAAGACCGGCGGAATTAAAAACTAGTACAACTACTGAAAATTCCCGATCAAACGAAGATAGTAATAGCTCTGTGAGCTCTAATCAGGAAGAGTCTATAGGCAATGATAGTTCGAACCTGTCAACTAGTCTTAACCAGAACCAAAAAAGAAAGAATGCTACGAATGATGAGTTTCCAGCATCAGGCTATAGTGATGATCAGATTGAATATGCGAGGGTTACAGAGACAATTATCAATTACTACAAAATTAAAACTCAACCGATTTCAATTACTGCAGTAAAAAATGAAAAAGGGCACCGTGTACTCCCATTTGAAGCATCCGTAACAGTTCCTCAAGAAACTGTAACTTTAACTATTGATAGTAATGGCACGATGGCTGGAACAATAATTATAACGTATAGTTCTAACCACAACGGATCTATTAATTTTTACAGAGAACCAACTCATTATCAAGACCCAAGGTACATCTCTGAGCCTGCTTGGGTCAAGCAAACTTCTCAAGACCTATTAGATAGTATGCAAAAACTTCAGATTCCTACTACCTTTGATAATGAAGCAGCAGAAATAATTTCTAAAATAGATGTTCAATAAAAGAACTGTTAATTGAATTGGATAGTTAAAAATTAGATTTCTCCCCACTTTACGCTTGTGAGGGTAAGCACACGTTGCCGTTTTGATTAGATTACACTGTTTTGAAGCCGCCTGAAAAGCGTTCTTTTTTAATGACTTTGCAAAAGAATTACTCAAGCCAACTTTAGCGGAAACTATTATTGTGTTTTTACAGTTTAAGGACTTTCCGAAATATGTATTAATTGTTACTTAGTGTATATGCTCCCGTGCGTGATTTTTGCTGAATACGTGAGTATGGTTTGACGTACCCACTATGGCATGCTATGTTGTCTAAAGAAATAAAAAAGCCGTTATATCAATGCCTAAGCATCTCTATAACGACTTATCATGTATACTTGATGGGTGGTCAGGGGATCGAACCCTGGACCCACGGATTAAGAGTCCGTTGCTCTGCCAGCTGAGCTAACCACCCATATGATGTCTCGCCTTACGACTTAAATATCATAGCATATTAAACAAACTTTTGTAAATAGTTATTTGTATTTTTTTTGAATAAAGTAACGAAGTGCGTAAGATTTAATCGTTATTGGGGTTAACAATTTTGTTCATCCAGCTGGTCAGAAGCGACCTAATTTTGTATTGCTCTCTGAAAATGAGTATAATAGAGGGCAAAGCATCCACACTCAAGGAGGATCCATATATGGCTAAAAAAATACTAGTCGTTGATGATGAAAAACCGATCTCTGACATTGTTAAATTTAATCTAACCAAAGAAGGTTACGAAGTCTATACAGCTTATGATGGTGAAGAAGCTTTACAGCAAGTTGAAGAGGCTGTTCCAGATTTAATTCTATTGGATTTGATGTTGCCGAAGATTGATGGGCTAGAAGTGGCCCGCCAAGTGCGTAAATCGCATGATATGCCGATTATTATGGTGACGGCTAAAGATTCTGAAATCGATAAAGTAATCGGTCTTGAACTCGGTGCTGATGATTATGTGACGAAACCATTTTCAAATCGAGAATTGGTGGCGCGAGTTAAGGCTAACTTACGCCGACAAGGGACAACGAGCCAATCAGATAAAGAAGCGAATGAAGAAAACCACGAGATTAACATCGGGGATTTAACAATTCATCCAGATGCTTATATTGTGTCAAAACGGGGCGACAAGATTGAATTGACGCATCGTGAATTTGAATTGTTACATTATTTAGCTAAACATATCGGCCAAGTCATGACTCGTGAACATTTATTACAAACGGTTTGGGGGTATGATTACTTTGGTGATGTCCGGACTGTCGATGTGACGGTCCGTCGTTTACGTGAAAAAATTGAAGACAATCCCAGTCATCCAGAATGGTTAGTGACCCGCCGGGGGGTTGGTTATTACTTAAGAAATCCTGATCAGGAGTAAATTTGCCACATGAATAAGAAAATTCGGTTGTTACAATCGATACATTTTAAAATTGCCATTGTGTTTGTACTGTTGCTACTGGTAACGTTGGAAGTTATCGGGGCTTCTTTTGTGAAGCAACTGGAATATCAGAATGTCCGTGATTTTAAGCAGTCCTTACAAGTGACGCCCTACATTCAAAACCAGCTTAGCAATGAGTTACTGAATAATAATGGTAATGCCAACAAGAATATTAAAGAAATTATTGGCGATATGGGCAATTCTGCCGAAATTCAAGTTGTCGATAACAAGGGAACCATTCGCGGGGTCACGAACTTGAATAATCAAAGTACTGTTGGTCAGAAGACGCGCAATCCACGTGTAAAACAGGTTATTTACTCTGGACATACAGAGCAAGAAGTGGCATACAATGAGAGACTAGGGAGTTATTACACCGCAATTCAACCATTGACTAATCCAAGTGGTGATAGTAATACCGTTGTGGGTGCTGTTTATATCCGGGCTAGTATGGAAGATGTTTATAAAGGGATTTCATCGATTACGGTTATTTTCTTAACCTCGTCTTTAGTCGCTGGTTTATTAGGGATGGCGTTATCAATTGTTATTTCCCGGGCAATTACCCGACCAATTGATGAAATGAAGAAACAAGCGATTCAAATGGCACGCGGCGATTACTCTGGCCAAGTTAAGATTTATGGTCAAGATGAACTGGGCCAACTGGCAATTGCGGTCAATAACTTATCAGTCCGGGTTGAAGAGGCACAAGAAGCGTCAGAGTCGGAACGTCGCCGTCTCGACAGTGTGCTCAGTCATATGACTGATGGGGTCATTGCCACTGATCGACGAGGGAATATCACAATTATCAATGAAACTGGTCAAGACTTTCTAAACGTGACGCGCGATGAGTTACTGGGCCAGTCATTGCTTAAGGTGTTGCGAATTAGTGATGAATATTCTTTGCGGGATCTCTTGGAAACACAACAGGAAATGGTATTGGATTTCTCAGAACAACAAGACCATGACCTGATTTTGCACGTTGATTTTTCATTAATTCAAAAAGAAACCGGCTATATTACCGGTTTAGTTTGTGTGCTCCACGATGTTACAGAACAACAAAAAAATGAACAAGAACAGCGTGAATTCGTTTCGAATGTGTCTCACGAATTGCGGACACCATTAACGAGTGTGCGAAGTTACATTGAAGCGCTGAACGATGGCGCGTGGCAAGATCCTGAGCTAGCTCCCAACTTCTTAAAGGTGACCCAAGAAGAAACGGATCGGATGATTCGAATGATTAACGATCTTTTGAGTTTGTCGCGAATGGATCAAGGAACGGCGAAGATGAATTTGGAATACGTTAATTTAAACGAGTTCTTTGGGTATGTACTGGACCGATTTGACATGATGATCAAACGGGATCAGGAACATGAAGACGAGTTGCCTAAACTGACAACCAGCACGGGTAAACTACCGACGGATGATCCGAATAAGAAATACAGTATTACGCGCGACTTTACTAAGCGTGATTTATGGGTTGAAATTGATACCGATAAATTTATGCAAGTGATCGATAATATTATGAATAATGCGATTAAATATTCGCCAGATGGCGGCGTGATTACGTGTCGCTTATTGGAAACCCATCGTCATGTGATTTTAAGCATCTCGGATCAAGGGTTAGGGATACCACGGAAAGATCTCGGTAAGATTTTTGATCGCTTTTACCGGGTTGACAAGGCTCGTTCTCGTAAACAAGGCGGGACGGGTTTAGGTTTGGCAATTTCTAAAGAAGTCATCGAAGCCCATCGTGGTCGTGTTTGGGTTGATAGCCAAGAAGGTAAAGGCTCAACATTCTACATTTCATTGCCTTATGAACCAATTGATGCTGATGGAGGTGATTGGGATGCGATTTAATAACTTTTTAATGCGCGTTGTACTGATTGCAGCCATTATTGTCAGTATTGGACTATCATGGCTAATCTGGACCAGTAACGCGCATTATGAGCGTCAGACGGACAGTCAGGCCACCACTAAGTCAACAAGTCGTAAAACAGAACGAAAAATTGGCGATATTTTCTTACCAACACAGCTATTGTGGCGGAATGACAATCAGAGTCAGTTGATTTATAACTCAAAGGAGAGTCTAATTCCACAATTTAAAGCGACATTGAAACTCGCTAAATCGGCACAGTTTAAACAAGCAAAGTTAAGCGAAAATGATTATTATCAGGCAATTAGTGCGGATCATACGTTGACCCTTTTATACCCAGATAATATTTCGTACGCGATTTTTAAAAAGGTCTTCAGTTATCAGAATAATAATTTAGGCCAAAACGTGACGTTCAATCGGATTCGAATCACACTAGGCGCACAGCCTAAGCTATGGTTGATGAATGATCAAAGTCATCAAGTGTACCAAACGACACTCAATGTTTTTTCACAAGCGCGTGTGAAAAAGGTGCTTTCAAATGCTGACGTGCATTTGAAAGTGGCCGAAAAGATGTTGAACCACAAGCCACTACTTTATGTGGCAGCCGATCAAACATTGTTACCTTATAGTTATTTGGTTAATCAACAACCCGAGAATTATTACATCACAACGTTGTTGAATCAACAAAATACAGACAAGATTGATACCAAAGAACAAGGTAGTAGTGCGATTTATACAGATGGAACGGATAGCAATTTGTATAAACGCCTAACAATCAACCATGATACCGGTGAAATTTCGTTTGTGAAGTATGAAAATAAGCAATCACCAAGTACTTTGACCAAGAGTTTTGAAGCCAGCTTCGATGCGCTTTTAAAAACCGGTAACGCCCTTTCTGGGATGCGGTTTTATAGTTATGATAAAGCGACGAATTCGACCGCTTATCGGACCTATGTCGAAGGCTTTCCAGTCTTTTACCAGACTAACTTTGGGAGTGTGAAGGTGCAATTTTTACCGACCGGACAAAAGATTGATTTTTCAAATTATAGTTTACAAGTCCCCGTTCCTGCTGAAGACAAGCAAGTTACATTACCAAGTACGGAGTCTGTGTTGAATCAATTGACAAGCAATGGGTTCTTGCTAGAAAATGTGGAAAACGTGCAAGTCGGATACGAATGGACCAAAGAAACCAGTAACGAACAAGTGATTGATTTAAATCCAACCTACTTTGTGCAATATAAAGGGGTTTGGCGCAGCCTTTCCGCATTGATGGCGCAAAAAGCTGAATTAACCGAAGGGAGTTAGATGAATGGATTTTCGCAGAATTGAAATGATTTTTATCGCCATTTTTATTGCGCTAGATATCTATTTATTTGCTTCGCTGAAGGGGAGTCAGACGATAACGTCGACGGCGATTACTAGTGGTTCACAAACGAGCCAGATTATGAAGGACTTAAAAGACGATCAAATCTCAGTGAAGAAACTTTCCAAGCGCCGAATGGATGGCTATTATTTAGCTAGCCGGCAAAAGGACCAGACGTTATTAGAAACGGCAAGTGCCAAGCTAATCGGACAAACTGTTTCGTTTGACAAGGCACGGATGACACTAACGAGCGAACTAGATAAACCGTTAACCTACAAAAAAGGGAACCAACGTTTAGTGGTGGCAGCCTTTATGAAGGAACCTAATAATGTGCTGCAAGCAGATGATTACCGCTATTCACACGCCTTATCCAGTGATCAACAAGTCGTTTATGTGCAAAAAGTTCCAGGGGGGCAAATCATGGATGAACATGGTCAGCTGATTTTTACATTAGAAGACGGACAGATTAGCCACTACACGCAAACTTATACGAATAAGATTCAAGTTTTGCGTGAAAAAGAAAGTACGAAGGTAACTGCTCAAGATGCTGTCATTGATTTATATACGGATAATGAGATTCCGAATAACTCGCGTATTATGTGGGTTAAACTTGGATACAGTGCTTTGTTGGACGCCAATAGTAGCACGGTGTACGTACCAGCTTGGCAAGTGGCCATTGAGAACAAGAATTCTAAGAGTGTCGTCGTTAAGCGCATTAACGCCTTTACCGGTGCACTAATGAAGAACCGTAGTGAAGTTTAGTTGTTTTAGAAAGAGACCAAGGGGATAGAGCAAAAGATGGTAGAAAAAGACGCAATGCAAGTCAGCGTGCTCGCAAGCAGTAGTTCTGGCAATACAACGTATATTGAAACGCCTAAGCACAAAGTGTTAGTTGATGCGGGAATGAGCGGTAAACGCGTACAAGATTTAATGCATAGTATTGGCCGCGATCTCAAGGACGTCGACAGCTTATTAGTGACCCACGAGCATCGTGACCATAGTAGCGGGGTGGGTGTATTGGCCCGACGTTATGGGATAGATGTGTATGCCAATCAACCAACATGGGATGCAATGGCTTCGATTATTGGTGAAGTCCCTGCCGAACACAAGCACATTTTTGAAATGGGCAGTACCTTGTCAATTGGTGATTTAGACATCGAAAGTTACGGTGTATCACATGATGCCGCTGCCGCACAATTCTACCAATTCCATCATAATAACCGCGCGTTTGCAATTTTGACCGATACGGGCTATGTCTCTGATCAAGTGCGTGGCACAATTGCAAATGCGGATGCTTATTTAGTAGAATGTAACCACGATTTAGAGATGCTCCGGATGGGAAAATATCCGTGGTCATTGAAACAACGGATTCTCAGTGATACGGGTCATTTATCGAATGAAGATGGTGCATCCGCTTTGATGTCGTTCATTGGTCACCAGACCAAACGCGTTTTCCTAGGCCACTTGAGTCAAGAAAACAATATGAAGGAACTGGCCCATTTGACGGTTGCGTCGATCTTAAAAGAACACGATTATGGTGTCGGCACCGATTTTGAAATTTTAGATACGGATCCAGCAGTTGCTGATCCATTGTTTGCTGTATAATTAAACTGAATAGAAGACATTTTAATTGTTTTTGCGAAATAAGTCCGCTAAAATGCGGATTAGAAAAACAATTTAATATTCGTATCTTGTTCATAATTTTTTCAAATTTACATTCTATGATAAAGATAATCAATCAACAGAATTTATTAGAAAGTTTGGGTGAATTAGGATGAATCAGAATTCAGGATTAATAAGAACCGCAGTTGTTGCTGTTGTCGCGGCATTAATTGGCGGTGGTGTTGCTAGTTATGCCGGTTCAAAGATGAACAGCAACACTGTCTCAAGCACGACCCAAGTGCCGACTAAAGCCGGTGCTACTAAAATCAGTAATATTAAAGTTAACTCTTCATCGCAAACAACAACCGCTTTTAATAAGGTTAATAAAGCCGTTGTGTCCGTGGTTAACTTACAAAAACAACAAGATAACTCAGATGGTTTGAGTGCGTTATTTGGCTCAGATAGTAGCAATAAAAAAAGTAGCAGTAGCCAACTTGAAGAATCAAGTGAAGGCTCAGGTTTAATTTATGAAAAGAAAGACGGCAAGGCCTACATTGTCACGAATAATCACGTGGTCTCTGGCTCGGATAAACTAGAAGTGATCCTTAGTGATGGAACGAAGCTCGATGCGAGCTTAGTCGGCACGGATGCTGTTTCTGATTTAGCTGTTTTAAAGATTGATAGTGCTAAAGTGACGAAGACCGCAACATTTGGCGACTCTGACAGTATCAAACCCGGTGAATCAGTCCTTGCGATTGGCTCACCGTTAGGTTCAGAATATGCCACTTCTGTCACTCAAGGGATTATTTCAGCGAAGAAACGGACGATTGATGTGACGGATGAAACAACCGGCCAAGCGACTGGTCAAGCCACCGTTATTCAAACAGATACAGCGATTAATCCAGGGAATTCAGGCGGGCCGCTAGTTAACCTTGCTGGGCAAGTCATTGGGATTAATTCAATGAAATTAGCTTCTAACGGGAGCACAACGGTTGAAGGGATGGGCTTTGCTATTCCAAGTAACGAAGTGGTCAAAATTATTAATCAACTAGTTGCTAATGGGAAAGTCGTTCGACCAGCACTTGGGATTAGTGTTATCGACTTGACGAATGTTTCATCAACGCAACAAGCATCTGTCTTGAAGTTACCAACCTCTGTGAAAGGTGGCGTGGTTGTTGCATCCGTTAATGCCAACTCAGTTGCTAAGAAGGCTGGGATTAGTAAGTACGACGTCATTGTTGGTTTAGGTGGTAAGGATGTGACAAGTGTTGCCGACTTACACACGACACTTTATAGCTACGATATGAACAGTACGGTTGAGATTCAATACTACCATAATGGTGAGTTGAAGAAATCGACGGTGAAATTGACAGAAGCAGCATCAACAGATAGTACAACGACAGTCAAATAAAGCAAAGCCGCCAGCATCAATGAGATGTTGGCGGCTTTTTTATTTTGGCTAAATTTGGATCAAAGGGACAAGAATGTTAAGTTTTAAAAATGTCAATGTGGATAGTAACTGGGGAGGCAAACAAATCACCTGTGGATAAGTCTGTGGATTGTGGGTATAACACGGTTGAAACGTCTCTTTAGTTATCCACAAAAAAATTAACAAGCGGTGGATAACTTTGATAAAATTAATCGTATGCCTCAAAAACGTTACTATAAAAGGATTTGGAACCGGATAATTTGAAGTGCGAACAATCAAAAAAAGGTGGATAACTTTTTAATTAAATTTAATGAAAAAAATTATGCGTCGGTTATTTGGTGTCAAGAAAAATTCGGGACACCATATTTGGGACGAACACCTGTGCATATGTGGACAACTTTTGTGGATAACCGGTAAATTTCGGTGAATTACTGTGAATAGCTTTTTTTCTGGCGGTTTTTCCCCTAAAATATAACTAACAGTAGGAGGCTTTTATGAACATTAAAGTAATCACGGTCGGTAAATTAAAGGAAAAGTATTTAAAAGCAGGCATTGCCGAATATGCAAAACGGCTTAGTAAGTTCTGTAAGTTTGAAATAATCGAAGTGGCGGATGAAAAAGCGCCCGAATCATTGAGTAACGCGGAAATGACCAATGTCAAAGACAAAGAAGGCGAACGAATTCTCAATAAGATTAAGGATAAGGAGCACGTGATTGTTCTGGCAATTCAAGGCAAGCAACGCGCTTCAGAAGAATTCGCACAAGAAATTCAAACTTTAGCAACCTATGGTAGATCAGATATCACGTTTGTCATCGGTGGATCACTTGGAACGAGTGATGCGGTTAATAAGCGCGCCAACGATGCGTTATCATTTGGCAAGCTCACGTTACCGCACCAATTGATGCGTTTAGTATTAACCGAACAGATTTATCGCGCATTCATGATTAACCAAGGATCGCCATATCATAAATAAAAAAAGAAATCACATGGGTTTCTTTTTTTATTTTATAATACATAGACCTGTTTTCTCACTTGTTGCTTGTTTATACTTACTAGAGTAAGGAATCATTTTTTAGTAGAGATGAGGGAAAATAGATGGCCAAGAGACAGCGTAACCGTCTTTTATTAATAAGCGGTGTCATTTTAATGGGTTTGGCAATCTTATTAATCGGATGGCAGCACCAGACTGCCGTGTTTGCTTTTTTTAATCAATGGCAAAATTACCGCCAATATGTGCTTGAGATACGTCATCTGGGACCGTATGCTTACTTGGTGTTTGGTCTGTTAATGATTGGTGTTACCTTAATTCCAGGTGCGCCAACATCAGCGGTGGCATTGATTGTTGGGGCGTGTCTTGGTCATTGGAGGGGGTTCATGGTTAACGCAGTGGGCTTGACGCTTGGTAATTTATTGCAAGTCCATTTATTTGCGCGTGTCAGAAATCGTCGTAGTAAAAAGCCGGATTCTCGTGTTTACCGCGCACTGATTAAGATGCAACATCCAGCGCTTGGCGTATTAATTGGGTACGCAGTGCCGATGATTCCAACGGCCTTTGTCAACTTGGCGGCTGGGGATACACACCTTACATTCAGAGCACAGCGACTGGCATGTTTTGGTGGTTCGACAATTGTTGCATTTATCTATGCTTTTGCTGGTGATTTGTTAATCTTGAAGCAGGATTGGAAGAGTCTGTTGATTCTCTTGGTTGTAGCGGTCGTTATCGGACTCGCAGAATATGGACTTCGAATGAAACGGGAATCAATTAAGTGTGAAGACGACTCGTTTGTTGCCAGATAAATGCCACCCCATTTCAACATCTGCTATCGGTAGTGCATGTGTATAGAAGGTAAAAGGTTGGGCTTTTTCAGCAGCCAAAATAGCGGACAAAGAATGCAAGATATTGATGGACGCTACGGAACCCTGACCAGATCCGATTAATTCTAAAGCAGTAGCGCGGAAAACGGCGCTTGGAAGTGGTGCTGTGAGGCCAGCTGAAGAGCCGATTTCAACCCATTGTAAAGGTTGTTGGTTATTTTGACGATGTGGGATAATTGCAGTCATAGTATCAGCTGTGACGTTTCCCCAAAGGTAGTCGAGAACGATATCAACATCGCGCCCAGCTTCAGCTAATTTAGCGTTTAGTTCTGTTGATCCTTCAGATAAGTCGATGAGTTGGGTTGCGCCTAGTTCAGTCAGTTGGTTAAGCTTTTTAGTATTGCGGGCAACCGCAATAATTTCGGCAGCTCCTAGGCGTTTGGCGATTTGAACGGCCAGCATGCCGGCGTTTCCGGTTGCGCCTAGAATCATTACTTTTTGACCCACGCTAAAATGAGCACGATAATGCAAAGCCATCCAAGAAGAGAGGGCGGGATTCATCATACCCGCCAGTTTAATCGCATCAAGGCCATCGGGAACAGCTACCCAATGGCCCTTTTTTACGGGGACTTGTTCAGCAAAACTGCCTTCGTTGACGAAATAAACTTGTTCACCGGTTGGGAGAGTTCCAATGCCATCAACACCGGGAATCATTGGTAATTTGTCCGTTGAAGTGTAGTGGCTGCCGGTCGCACCGGAACGTGCTCGGTTGGAAAGGGATGACGCCGTTACATTGATGAGGACTTCATTGGGTTGAGGGGTTGGTGTTGGAAAATCTGTTTCGAATTTTGGTGATTGATTAAAGTTACGAACAACGATTGCTTTCATAGTAAAAACCTCTTTTTAGTTTAATTCATTACTGGTAATGAATAAGGATAAACAAATTGATATTACTTTAAATAAAACGTGGCTTGTTTTTTGATTACCTGTAATGTAAAATTAGTATAGAATTCAAATTAATGAAAGTCAATATATTTATTACAGGTAATTTAAAAATGTCGAAATTAATACAGTTCCAAAAAATGATGGCCAGATTGCACAAAGAAAATGATCAAGATCCTGAACGTGACTGGCTCTTAGCACATTTAAAACAGACAGCCTCTGAAGCTGCTGTAACCCAAGCAAAGAAGCTGACCCATTCAGAATTAGAAATCCTAACCCAATTGGCGCAAGCTGGCGCAGCAGTTCCTTTTAAGCAACTCCAAGCACATTCCGATTTATCACAAGGAATGTTATCGCGCTACATTCAACGTTTGGCAAAAAATAAGTTGGTTGAAAAGTTTCATACACCAGAAAATCAAAAAGCGGTAGTCCTCAGAGTAACAGCACTTGGCCAATCGGTGGGCAGTCTGCACTATCAACTACATCAAAAACAACAACGTAACTACGAAGCAGTTTTGGCTAATTACTCCGAAGCAGAACTCGAGAAAATCTCGACGTTTATCGACCAAATGATTGAAGCACGGGAGAAACTCTAAGGTGTATGATAATAAAATAATTGACATGCTGAGTAAGCTTGTTAAGTAACTTATACTATAATAAAAAAGAAAAATGTGGGGCACGTGGTAGTGAGTAAGAAAAATACACTTTTGGTAACATTGGCATTATTATTATCCAACACAATGGCGGGACTCGATGGGACAATTATCAACACGGCTTTGCCCGCCATTATCAGTGATTTGCATGGGATTCAATATATGGGCTGGATCGTCGCTGTTTTCCTTTTGGGGATGGCAGTTGCGACGCCCTTATGGAGCAAATTAGGGGAACGGATTGGCAATCGTGGCGCCTATCAGCTGGCGACATTATTATTTGCGGTTGGTTCGATTTTTCAAGCAGTTTCTGGCAATATCGTCTTCTTCCTGATTGCACGAACGGTGATGGGCATCGGGGCTGGCGGGATGAATACTTTACCGTTTATTATCTATGCTGATTTGTATAAGAATTTGCGCAAACGCGCGCAGGTAATTGGCTATGCGACTGCGAGTTATAGTGCGGCATCGATTGTAGGACCACTAATTGGTGGTTGGATTGTCGATACATTTAGCTGGCACTGGGTTTTTTATATCAACGTACCAATTGCTTTAGTATCGATTGTTTGTGTCCGTTATTTCTTCAAAGAAACGCCTAAATCACATCAAACTGGAAATGTTGATTATTTAGGTGCTGGGATTATGATTACCAGTTTGGTGACTTTATTGACGGGAATTCAAATGATTGGGACCGGCTCGTTAGCACTCGTCTTAGGTTTGGTAATTGCTGGTTTGGCCTTATTAGTTGTCTTATTTAGAGTTGAAGACCGGGCCATTGATCCAATTGTGCCAAACCGTTTATTTAAAAATCCGCAATTGGTAACCGACTTTATTTTATTCGTTGTTTTGTGGGGCGCGTTTATTGCGTTTAATATCTATATTCCAATGTGGGCACAAGGTTTACTTGGATTGAGTGCACTACTTGGTGGAATGACACAAATTCCAGGTGCGGTGACTAACTTAATTGGTTCGTTAACCGGCCCTGCAATTCAACCTAAATTGGGTAAACACCGCGTTGTGACGTTAGGCACTGTTGCTTTTTTAATTGCGTTTGGTGGGATGTTGATGATGGGCGATCAGGCACCGTTTTGGGTCCTACTTTTGATGGGGGCCTTTGAAGGATTCGGCCTTGGGATGAGCTTTAATGTGCTGCAAATTAGCGTTCAAGAAGACGCAGAAGAACGTGATGTCCCCATTGCGACGTCGTTTGCTTACCTTTTACGAATTCTCAGTCAAACATTCATGTCATCGATTTACGGGGTTATTTTGAACCATGCCTTAACACGTGGTATTGCTGAATCGCACGGTCAAATTACAATGGCGATGATGAATAAGTTGAGTAATCTCCAACGCGTTCACGAGTTGCCGCCGCGCTTATTACCAGCAATGCGCGCAATTATGTACCAAGGCTTGCATAATATCATGCTGATTGCGACAGTCCTATTAGTGATTGTGCTTGTTTTTAATATCTGGCTACAGATGAAGGCGAAAAGAGAAAATTAGAAAAGACGTTACCCTATTAATAAATAGGGTAATTTTTTTGCGGAATATTGAACTTATTTCCAAAATCTTATTTTACAAATGTAAAATAAGATGGTAAGCTATACCCATAAATGAAAGGGGATACAAAAATGAAATTATCAAGCTATTTAGATCATACGTTATTAAAACCAGAGGCAACGGAGGAACAGATTAACCAAGTGATTCAGGAAGCTAAGACGAATGAATTTGCTTCTGTCATGGTCAATCCATATTGGGTTAAACATGTTAGTGATGAATTAAAAAATAGTACTGTGAAGACAGCAACGGTTATCGGCTTTCCACTGGGTGCAAATACCACTGCAATAAAGGTTGCAGAAGCAAAACAAGCGATTGCCGATGGTGCAGATGAAATTGATATGGTCATCAATATTGGTGAACTTAAAGCAAACCATTTGGACCAAGTTAAAGCAGATGTGGAAGCCGTTGTTGAAGTGGGGCATGCACAACAAATCTTAGTGAAAGTCATTGTCGAAACTGCTTTATTAACAGAAGAGGAAAAAGTAATAATTAGCCGCTTGTTGCTAGAAACAGATGCTGATTTTATTAAGACATCAACAGGTTTTGCAAGTAGTGGTGCTAAAGTAGCCGATATCCAATTAATCAAGTCAATTGTTGGGGACCAGCTAAAAATTAAAGCATCCGGCGGTATCCATACAAAGGAGGAAGCTGAGGCAATGATTTCTGCAGGAGCAAGTCGTCTAGGGACCAGTGCTAGTGTCGCAATTATTCGCGGTTAGAGTCAGTAAGGGAGGTAGATTATGCAAAGTATTCAAAAAGTGCAAACACCAAAAGTACCGTGTAGTAAAAAACACTATATTTTTAAATTATATGCGAGTCAACTAGATGATGGTTATTTAGATCGGATTCCAATTTTTCAATTTATCTTGTTATCATGTTTATTTCCGCTTTGGGGAGCGGCAGCTAGTTTAAACGATATCTTAATTACACAGTTTAAAACAATTTTTACTTTAAGTAATTTCGCAAGCGCTTTTGTACAAAGCGCGTTTTATGGTGGCTATTTTATTATTGCGATTCCCGCGTCACTAGTTATTAAGAAAACATCATATAAGATTGCTATCCTAGTTGGTCTATTATGTTATGCCATTGGCTGTACATTATTCTTCCCAGCTTCAACGATGGGGACGTATGGGGTCTTTTTAGTTGCCTTATTTGCAATCGCAATCGGGTTAAGTTTCTTAGAGACTTCAGCGAACACGTATAGTTCATTGCTTGGACCACAGAAAACGGCCACACTAAGATTAAATATTTCACAAACCTTCTATCCAATTGGAGCTGCAATTGGGATTTTATTAGGTAAATATTTAATTTTTGGGGCGGGTGATAGTCTTGAAAAGCAAATGAGTGGATTGACGGGTGCAGACAGAATTAGCTTTGGTGAACAAGCGTTACAAAAGACATTATTACCGTACAAGTACATTATTATCATTCTAGTTATTGCAATAATTATCTTTGCAATAACTGAATTCCCGATGAGTAAACCTAAACAAACGAATACACAGGATGCTAAAATTTCCGAAACATTAAGTTATCTGATTAAAAATAATGCTTATTTAAAAGGGATTTTTACAGCATTTATGTATGTTGGAATGCAAACGGCGGTTTGGTCATTTACAATTCGGTTAGCAATGACACTAAACCATAGTATTAATGAACGTAGCGCTTCAACTTTTATGGTTTTCAGTTACATCGCCTTCTTTGTGGGGAAAATGATTGCCAATTTATTGATGGATAAAATATCTGCTTCTAAGATCTTATTAATATTTAGTATATTTGGCACATTAACGATTGCTTATATTATGGTTGTGCATAATATGTCGGCCGTTTATGCGGCAATATTTGTAAGCGGTCTCTTTGGTCCTTGTTGGGCAACAATTTATGCTAAAACCTTAGATACTGTTGCAGAACGGCAACATATAGCTACCGCAGGAGCGGTCTTAGTAATGGCAATCATTGGTGGGGCAGTTATTCCTGCCATCCAAGGATTAGCAGCAGATTACTTAGGATCGATGTCATATTCATTTGTGGTTAACTTAGTTTGTTTTGCGGTTGTTGTGTTGTATGCGGTTGGCCAAGTTAAGTATGACCGTCTGACAAAAGAGATTCAGGAGGGTTAACATGGAGAATACAATCTTTCTAACACCTAATTTATTTAAAACAGAATCATTTAAGCTTTTTGAAAGCAATGCTTTTTTAGTAGAAGCGGGACGATATTCTTCTGGTGTTGCAGTTTTAAAGGTAAGCAATTCACGAGGGTATTTAAAAATATTACCTTATATGGGCATGATTATCTGGGATGCATTCTTTGATGAAGAAACATTAAAAATGAAGGATGCGTTCTCGCAACCGTTACCGGGTGAAGGTATCGCTGATACTTATGGCTGTTTTCAATTCTCATCAGGCTTGTTAGCAAACGGGACCCCAGGACCTGAAGACGACTACCAATTACATGGTGAATTTCCAACATCACCAATGACTAATGCCTATCTAACTATTGGTGGGGATTCGTTGACCATTGGTAGCCAATATGAATATGTTAAGGGGTTTGGTCACCATTACTTGGCACAACCTAGTGTAGTAATGCATAGAAATAGTGGGTTATTTGATATCAAGATGGCAGTTACCAACTTATCTAAATATCAAGAAATGCCCCTTCAATATATGTGTCATATGAATTATGCCTATCATGATCAAGCGAAATTATCACAAAGTGTGTCAGATGATGTTTTTAAGCTCAGACAATCTATTCCGGGGCATGTACACCCAACACCTGAATGGTTGGCTTACAATCAGAGACTTAAAGATAGTGGTGAAGTCATAACTCAGTTAAATAATCCTGATAAATATGATCCAGAAATTGTCTACTTTACGGATAATTTAACACAATACGCTAAAGAAGTTACTTTCAAAATGACGCTTAAAAATGGTAAGCAATTTATGACTAAGATTAATACGGCTGAATTTCCAATTGTAACTCGGTGGATTTTACACAATCCTGATCAACAGGTGGCTGCTTTTGCATTACCAGGTACTAGTCGCCCTGAAGGATTCCATGCAGCTCAAAAAGCAGGAACATTAATTATGCTAAAACCAGGGGAGAAGCGTCAATTTTCAGTGACAACCGGATTGGTAAATGAATAAAGGGAGAGATTATTAATGAATGACTTAACGGTAATTGGGTCGAATATGATCGATCTAATCACTTACCTGGATAGAATGCCTGTTGAAGGTGAAACTGTTGAAGCGCCAGAATTTGAAATGGGATTTGGTGGCAAAGGAGCTAATCAAGCGATTGCAGCTGCTAGATTAGGTTCTAAGGTAAGTATGATTACGATGGTGGGTCATGATAATTTTGGTAAACAACAGTTGGATAATTTTCAAAAAAATGGTATTGATACACATGGTATCGGTGTAGGTGAAAGTAACAGTGGGGTTGCGCCAATCTTTGTTGACCCATCTTCTGATAATCGGATCATTGTTGTTAAAGGAGCTAATAATGAATTAACACCTGATATTTTAGACAACTTTAAAAATCAAATTAAGCACTCTAAATTAGTAGTTCTTCAACAAGAAATTCCTTTGGAAACGAACTATCATGCAATCGAATTAGCACAACAATTTAATGTGCCAGTTTTATTGAACCCGGCGCCAGCAAATGAACACTTAAATGTCGACTATGTTTCCAAGGTCGAGTTTTTTACACCGAATGAAACAGAATTAGCGACATTAACGGGTCTACCAACTAATAATTTAGATGAAATTAAAATTGCTGCGCAAGCCTTAATTAGTAAGGGCGTGGGTAATATTATTATCACATTAGGAAGTAAAGGGGCATTGTGGGTAACCGCTGAGCATACTGAAATTGTGCCAGGAAAACACGTAAAAGCTGTTGATACAACGGGTGCAGGAGATTCATTTATCGGGGCATTTGCCCACTACTATTCATCAGGTGAATCTGTACCAGATGCTCTAGCGCATGCCAATCAATATGCTGCTGTGACCGTAACCCGGAAAGGAACACAGAAATCATACCCGACAGCAATAGAGTTGCCAGCATTACTCGCGGTTACTTTGTAGTTGTTTAGAATTAATAAAAGAGCGTTGGTAATTTGGCAAATTTGTCAATACTAACGCTTTTTTATTAAATTAATAGCCGTAAATAGCTTTTTTATGCTAGAGTTTAGCTAGTAGATTCGTCAAAGAAGGTGTAATTTTGGAAGAAATTAGTTCAAAACGAGTTAAGCAAGCGCTGAAAGTCGCACATTATTATTATCAAGGTAATATGGATCAAAGTAAGATTGCGCAAGAGATGGGGCTATCACGACCGACTGTTTCACGATTGCTTCAGCTGGCACGTGATAATGGTTACGTCAAAATTGAAATTAAAGATCCATTTGAAGATGTTTATTACTTAGAACAACAACTTGAAAAAAAATATCAGCTTCAGCGTGCAATTGTCGTTTATGCACCTTCGAGTGATTACCAAACAATTATTCAAAAAATTGGTCAAGCAACTGCTGATTATTTACAAAAGATTGTAACGGATGACGATATTATTGGTGTTACCTGGGGTAAAACACTACGAGAGGTTGCGATGTCATTAGATCCGGATGTTAATCACCAACAAAATGTTAGAATCGTGCAGTTAAAGGGCGGGGTAACCCACTCGATGACGGATAATTTTGCTAGCGAAGTAATGCGTGATTTTACTCAGGCATTTCACGCTAAGTCGGATAGCTTACCTTTACCAGTAATTTTTGACAATGCAAAAACAAAAGAGTTAGTCACTGAAGACCGACATATTCAGTATGTTATTCAACAGGGACAAAAGGCTAATATTGCTGTGTTTACAGTTGGGACAGTATATGATGATGCGATGCTTTTTAAATTAGATTACTTAAACAAAAAAGAAATAACGAAACTGAAAAAGGGATCTGTCGGTGATATTAGTTCACGCTTTATCAAAGCGGACGGTGAGATTGCAGATGAGGGCATTAATCGTAGAACAGTTGGTATTGAATTAGATGCATTACGTCAAAAGCAACATGCTATTTTAGTAGCTGGTGGAGCACGAAAACTAGCTGCAATTCGAGGTGCGCTTGTTGGACAATATGCAAATACCTTGGTAATTGATGAGGGAACTGCTCGGCTACTGTTGGCAGAATAAATAATAGGTTTGATATTTAATTGTAAAGTGATTGCGATAGAGCTAAGTTAAATATTCTTGGTGGACATATTATAGGCAGGATCCGAAGATAACACCATAATATGGGCGTGTGTGATATCCCCAAAAAGTTAAAGTAAATATTTAGTTGTGTTTTCTAGGCGGCACGTTGTCGGTATTTTACTGGTGATGTGCCATCTAGTTTCATTTGAATACGTTGCTTTGTATTGTAATAAGTTATCATGGTTCTATTTTTTGAATCAATTCCTTGGCTGAATTGTATTGTCGTAAATAATCTACCTAACTTTTAATTTATTTATAGAAGAAGCTTTCAATAAAAATACCCCAATCATTAAAGTTTTTACTTTAACGATTGGGGTATAAATCATATGAGTAAATTGACCCGCAACACTTTTTTAATAATAATATTTTAAATCACTCGCCGGACTTGGGTAGTTATAGATGGTATCGGTGAGTTCCGTTGCGGTTGTCTGATGTTTAATCAGGTTGGTAAAGTAATTAATGAGTTCTTCAGCAATTGTGGTGTAAGCCGCAGCACCGACGAGGTGGTTAGTTTGATTGTCAAAAATGGTGATGACCATTGCGGCGGATTCTTGAATACGATTGAAGGTATACCAATTGGTGACGGTTTGTTGATTAATGCGGTATCGATTGGGATCCGCTTGGGCATCAGCGACCGAAACGCCGACTTGTGATATTTGTGGACTAGCGTATACCGTATGTGGAATAAGTGGGTAAGTAATGGGTGCAGTCTTTTTAGCGAGTAGTTGGTTAGCGACATAGCGACCTTCAAAACCAGCAACTGGCGTTAATTTGGGTTGAACACGATCCAAGACGTCGCCAATGGCAAAGATGCGGGGATTACGACTCATTAAATGGTCATCAACTTGAATGCCGTGCTGGCTCGTTGTTACCCCGGCTTTTGCCAAGGTCAATTGGTCGATATTGGGTTTGCGGCCCATCGCGGCAAAAGCAGCGTCGACCGTCAACTTAAAATGAGCCTGATTGCTGAGGGTGAGCTGATTGTTGGTTTGTGTAATTCTTGTGACGTCAGTGTCAAAATGAAAGTGAATGCCCTTTTCCTGAAGACTGCTGATGAGTTGACGTGTTAAAACTTCAGGAAAGTCACGTAAAATGCGTTCATTATGTTGAATAATATGGACTTCTGCACCGGCAGTCACTGCAATGTTTGCCAGTTCAATGGCGATATACCCGCCACCGATAAAGGCAATCTTCTCTGGCAATTGCTCGAGGTCTAAAAATTCATTACTGGTTTGTAGTAAATCGCGACCTTCGATTTCAGGTAGCGTTGGCGTTTGACCGGTCGCAATGATGAAATGATCGGCAGTGTAAGACACATCATTAATCTGCAGGGTTTGAGCATCACTGAAGTGGGCGGTTCCGGTGACGGTTTGGATGCCGGCATGTTGGAGACCATTGAGGGTACCAGACGGGATTTGTTGCGTATACGATCGCTTAAAGGCCATCAATTCCGACCAGTTAATGCCGCTAGTTCCGACTAAGCCGCTTGTTTGGAGCGCTTGTTGCCGGTCGAGGGCTTCAACAGCTGAATAAAGCATCTTTTTGGGATCACAGCCGCGATTAGGGCAAGTACCGCCCCATAACGCGTTTTCAACGACTAAGATGGCTTGTTGCTCAGCAAGCTGGTAAGCAGCGGCTAAGCCGCCAGGACCGCCACCAATAATGATTGTATCAAAATGTGTTTGCATATGAAGACCTCCTCAGATTTCAATTTGGGTTCATCTTAGCATAGTCACAAGGCGAATCAAAAAAATTGAATTGGGTGTTTAAGCACGTCAATTGGTAGGCCGACTGCTAAGTGGTACAATAAACTAACAAATCGTTAACGGGCAAAAGGAGTAGTACATGATAGAATTTGAAGAGGTCACTAAGCAGTATGAACAAAGCTTAGCATTAGATGGCTTGACGTTAACCATTCCCGACAATGTTTTATTTGTGTTGGTCGGACCGAGTGGTAGCGGAAAGACGACGGCGATTAAAATGATTAATCGGTTAATCGAACCGACGAGTGGCGTAATTAAGATTGATGGCCAACCCATCAATCAAATGGATTTACAAACGTTGCGCCTCAATATTGGTTACGTTTTACAAAATATTGCGTTGTTTCCACATCTTACGATTGAGGAAAACATTACCATTCAATTAGAGGTGTTGAAATGGACCAAAGCTGATCGTCAAAAACGGGCCCGCGAACTTTTGGCAATGGTCCATTTAGACCCGGATCAGTATGCTAGCCGTTATCCAAGCGAATTATCAGGGGGCCAGCAGCAGCGGATCGGAATTATTCGTGCGCTGGCAACTAGTCCTAAGGTCATTTTGATGGACGAACCATTTAGTGCGCTTGATCCAGTGACCCGTACACAATTACAAGATCTTGTTTTGAGTTTACAAAAACAGCTGCATAATACAATTGTGTTTGTGACGCACGATATGAAAGAAGCGTTGCGCTTGGGCGATGAGATTGCGGTAATGCGCCAAGGCAGTATTCAACAGGTTGGGACAGCAAAAGCGATTTTTAACCAGCCTAAAAATGAATTTGTCCGCGAATTTTTTGATATTGAACGCCAACAAGCAACGTTGACGGTTGAAGATTTGTTGGCCGCTGATTTAGGGACGGTCGTTAATGGTCAACCGACAACGATTACGATGAGTGCAACATTAGCTGAATTGGCGCAACAATTAGTTGTCCATCCAGAGGGGGTCGTAGTTGCCACTGATGATCAAGGACAACGGCAACTGACCATGACCGATTTGACAACACTCATTGCGAAACGGGGGCTTTAATAATGATGCAACAGATTGAACAGATTTTAACGACCCAATCCGGTGAGTTGCTACAGGCACTCGGTCAACATTTGGAAATTTCGTTATTGGCGTTATTGATTGCGGCAGCTATCGGGGTTCCGTTGGCGATTGTGCTAACTACACATCAAAAATTAGCTGAAACAATGCTGCAAGTCACGAGTGTCTTACAAACAATCCCGTCTCTGGCCCTCTTAGGTTTATTGATCCCGCTTGTCGGAATTGGGACGATTCCGGCCGTGATTACGTTGGTGCTTTATGCCTTAATGCCGATTTTTCAAAATACATACACGGGTTTAATCGGGATCGATCCAGCGTTAAAAGAAGCAGAGGTGGCCTTCGGGTTGCCACGGACTAAACGACTATTGCGAATTGAATTGCCACTTGCGATGCCGTTGATTATCTCCGGGTTGCGGATTGCACTCGTGATGATTATCGGGACAGCTACCCTGGCGGCCTTAATTGGCGCGGGCGGTCTTGGAACGTTTATTCTTGTTGGGATTCAGTCAAATAACAACGCGCTATTACTGGTTGGAGCGACACTTTCAGCGGTTTTGGCGTTAGTGGTCAGTGCATTGATTCGTTGGTTAGGAACGTTATCCTTTAAAAAAATCACAGTCAGTTTAGCTATTTTTGTTGGTCTTTTCGGTGTGATCGAAGGGGTGACACGGTTTCAAGCGCCACAGACCACGATCACGATTGCTGGAAAATTGGGCAGTGAACCCGACATTTTGATGAACATGTATCGCGATTTAATTTTGGAAGATCAGCCTAACTACAAAGTAACGGTTAAACCAAATTTCGGCGGGACTACTTTCTTATTTAACGCTTTGCAGGCTGATAAGATCGATATTTATCCCGAATTTACAGGAACGGTTTTACAAACGTTGGTGAAATCGCCAACTAAGACCAACCAAAATCCCACTAAAACGTATCAACTTGCAAAAAAATCGCTACAAGAACAGTTCAATATGACGTACTTAGCGCCAATGCGGTATCAAAATGGTTACGATTTGGCGGTTAGTGCGGCTTTTGCCCAAAAATATAATGTCAAAACAATTTCGGATTTAGCCACTTTGAAACAACCAATTACGGCCGGTTTTGATCCTGATTTTTATCACCAAAAGGATGGTTATCAAGGATTAAAGGACACCTACCAATTGAATTTGAATGCTAAAATTATGGAACCAAGTATTCGCTATAAAGCGATTGCGGACGGCAAGGTTGATGTGGTCGATGGTTATACAACCGATGCGGAAGTTGCACGGTACAAATTAGTTGTCCTAGAAGATGACCGCCACTTCTTTCCACCTTACCAAGGAGCACCGATTATGAAAGCTGATTTTGCCAAGGCGCATCCGGAAGTCGTCAAAGCATTGAATCGCTTGGCAGGCCAGATTACTGAAAGTCAAATGCAAGAGATGAACTATCAGGTACAGGTCAAACACCGCAAAGCCCGCGATGTGGCCCATGATTACTTAGTCAAACAGCAATTAATTAGTAAGTAATGAACGGTGCTTAGCTTTCCCATCACCAGCTGATAGTGAATTTTGTAGGGGAGGCTAGCATTGTTAGATCCAAGACTTTGCTGAAACGCTTAGTAATCAGCGGAAGGAATTGACTTTTCGGGGTGAAATTGCCTATTACTATAGCTTATGTACTTACTATTAACGTAACAGAAAATATGCCGGAATATAAACGGTAAAAAGCATTATCTAGTGAAGTACATTACTAGATAATGCTTTTTTATATTACTTAGAATCAACTGAAACTTGAATCATATTCCAAGAGAGTGGTTTGAGAGTCGCGTTAATATGACAATCATCTAAGTTAACTGCCGTCAATGGGGCGAGGTTCATTTTGCCATCTCGATTATCATCTTTAGGAGCATAGCCACTAAATTGTGTTGATTGAATTACTTCTTTTAATTTAAGGGTGTCAAAATCAATACTGAAATCAATAGCATCATGTTGGTGCTTATTCTCAGCAAAGATTGTAATTGTTTGGTTTGTTGAGTCATAAGTTGCAATGGTATCGAGGTAAGGAACATTGTTAAATTCACGTGAGTTGTAAGTTTCTGATTCAACGTGAGGCGTTAAAACAACGCCTTTACCATAATTCGAAACTTGCATAAATGGATAGAAGATGGATTGTAACCAGGTACCGCCATTTGTATCAGTCATAATAGGTGCAATCACATTAACGAGTTGTGCTAGACAGGCAATTTTTACACGGTCCGCATTCTTTAATAATGTGATTAACAGGCTACCAACCAATAATGCATCTTCAAAATTGTAGACATCTTCTAATAAATGTGGGCCGACTTGCCAAGAGGATACTTGGGTATCTGCATCGTTAGAGTGATACCAAACATTCCATTCATCAAAGGAAAGATTAATTGTCTTTTTGGATCGTTTGCGAGCTTTGATTGCATCGCACATGGCAACAACGCCTTTAATAAAGGCATCCAAATCCACATTTTTAGCTAAGAAATTGTCAAGTTCAGAAGGGTCATCATCATTGTAGTAGCCATAATAACGGTGTAAGGAAAGATAATCGATATTATCATAGCATTCTTCGAGAACTGTTTCTTCCCAACTACCAAAGGTGGGGTTATCCATTGAAGAACTTCCACAAGCCACCAATTCAATTGTATCGTCAACGCGCTTCATTGCTTTAGCTGTTTCGTTTGCTAAGTGGGCGTATTCAAATGCTGTCTTAGCACCAATTTCCCAAAGACCATCCATTTCGTTACCTAAGCACCAAGTTTTAATTGCAAAGGGTTCCTTGGCGCCATTTTTTTGGCGGAGGTCACTTAAATAGGTGCCACCAGGAAAGTTACAATATTCGACAAGATCGGCCGCTTCTTGAATACCACGAGTCCCTAAATTGACCGCCATATTAGGGACGGAATTTACTTTTTTAGACCAATCAATAAATTCATGAAGTCCAAATTGGTTTGTTTCGAGTTCGCGCCAAGCGATATCAAGTCGTGTTGGTCGTTGATTCTTAGGCCCAATGCCATCTTCCCAACGGTATTGTGAGAGAAAATTTCCACCTGGATAGCGAATTAAAGGCACGTTAAGTTGTTTAATAGCGGCTATTACATCTGAGCGGAAGCCATCTTCATCTGCAGATGGGTGTTCTGGTTGATAAATGCCGGTATAAACCGCTCGTCCGAGCTGTTCAATAAATGAACCATAAATACGTTCATCAATTTTCGCAATTTTATCATTTGTTTTGATTGTTAATGAGCCTTTCACGGTAAAACCCCCAGTCCATTATATTTTTTATGCCACTTCGCCATGTCGCTCTTGTAAATCGGCTTTAATTTGAGATTCTTGTTTTTCGTAACGTAGGTATAAGGCCATGATAGCAGCGCCGACAATAAAGAAAATTGCTGGGAGATAGCTGACACAGAAACGAATTGCAGCTAGAGAACTAGCTGTTTGAGTATTACCAGCTTTATAACCAGCGTGATTAAGAATCATGGAAGGGGCCCAGCCGCCTAAACCAGAACCAATTTTAATGGCAAAGGAACTACCGATAGCAGTTAGGAAACCACTAGCACGAATATGATTTTTCCATTCGCCGTAATCGACAGTATCTGAAAGCATTGCAAATGGCATCGAAACGGAAATGCCTGTACCAACGGATGCAATACACCAAGCGATTGCCAAACCGGTAAGTGAACTACCGACAAAAGCAATCATTAATTGACCAAAGGCAGCAAGGCACATACCAAAGATCAGTACATACGTTTTTTTTATTTTTTTGACAAGGAATGGAATTAATAACATGCCGACCATTTGCACCATGACTAATCCGTTTAGAATTGAAGCGAAGCCTTTATTACCTAAGTTATATTGTGTGTAATAGATTAAAACGGAAGTCCGTGAAGTATTACCTAACCAATAGAAGATAAAAACAACGACGAGAATGACCCAAGGCCAATTATGTTTAGCACCTCGGATTGATTCCATAATTGAAAGTGATTTTTGAGAAGAAGTATTAATTTCACGGGAATCAAAGAAGGCAAATAACAATAATGCAAAGCCAATAATTGCTAAAATAATCGCAGTATTTCGCCAGCCAGCTGTGGCGTTGCTACCGCCTAAGAAAGCAACGAATGTTAATGTAAAACTGGCAGTAATGAAGTAGCCAATATTACCACCAATCATACGAGTACTGTTTAATTTGATACGCTCTTCAGAATTATTCGTTAAATTAGGGAGAATTGAGCTAATTGGTGTTCCAACACCGGTATATGAAATACCAAATAGTAAATACGTAATCATTGCCCACCAGAATTTAGCTGTTGTAGAAAGATCGGGTGACCAAAACATCAGGATGAAGAAGATAGCAAACGGAAAGGCCATCCATAAGAAATAGGGGCGACTTTGGCCCCATTTAGTGTGGGTGTGATCAATGATAAATCCCCAAACTGGTGCATCAAAAGCATCTAAAATACGAGCAGCTAGCAAGATGGTCCCTGCCGCTGCAACGGTTAGCCCAAAAACATCGGTATAATAATATAAAATAAACGTGGTAACTGTCGTATAGAGTAAATTACCAGCAGTATCCGTACTGGCATAAGCTAACATGCGATGGAACGGTACAGCTTTGTCTGATTTAATAGCTTCACCTATTTGACTTCTCACGATTAATTCCTCCGATCATAAATTTTTGAAAGTTTGTTTGCGCTTTCATTAATTAAATGTAATCCAGAACGACTTGATTTGAAATCTAATAGCTAACAGAAAATTTATAAAATTAGACACATGGGATAGAAATTTATCGATAACTAGTATACGCTTACAATTGGATGGACAAATTTGGAGGTGGAATAATGAAAGAATATTTAGCAATCTCATGTTTGCCAGTACCAACCTTTATTGAAGGGAATCGGGTTACTTTTCATCGTGGTGAGAGTCATCCTGATCGGGATGATCTACCATATTTTATTTTGATTTTCATGACTAAAGGAGAACTGTATATTGCTGAAAATGGCGTTCAGTATACTGTTAAAGCAGGAGAGATGTTTCTTTTGCGCCCATTTCAACACCATTATTCATGGCAGACATTTCAAATGGAAACCAATTATTACTGGTTGCATTTTTACGTTGCTGGCAAGTGGAATCAAACGGAGGATTTAATTTCATTACAGCCAGCAATTACTGTCCCAACATTGCATTATTACACGCCTAATATGACATTACACCTTGTTAAGCATGAACTATTAACTGGGATGGACAAGTTGTTTCCCATTATCGATGCTATCTTTGAAGAAAGTGTGGAGCACAAAGAATTCGGTTTTTGGCGCGCGCAACAATTGTTCATTGATGTTTTGCAGGCCATTCAATTACATCCACAAGACGAAAGTAAACTTGTTTTACTTTCAAATGAAGTGCAACGCTATCTTCGTGATCACTATAGTAATAGGATTACTAATAAAACATTATCTGAAGCATTACATTTTCACCCTAACTATATTACAAGGGCACTCAAGGAGACCATCGGATTAACACCTACAGAATTTTTAACGAAGTATCGAATGGAAGAGGCGGAAAAACGATTGTTGGATACGGATGAACCTATCGCAGAAATTGCTGAGTCGGTTGGGTTTCAAAATATTTATTATTTCTCAACGGCATTTAAGAAACGTATGGGCTGTTCACCGCAAAACTATCGCAAGAAAAAGAATCATTAGTACGATATGTGTTACTTTTTATAAATTATTAGTCAGTATTTAGATTTAACGCAGAAATGAAAGCGGTTATAATTGCGCTTGAGAATGTATGCTTTGGGAAGGATGAAACCAAATGAAATCAAAAGAATTTGATATTCAACAAAATAGCCGTGGTGCGTTAACAAGTTTAAAAATGAATCACGATCAAACAGGAATGAACTGGTTGATTGATCCAAAATATTTAGAACAGGTTGGCTATCAGGATGCAGAGAAACTATTTGGTGAATTTACACTGACAATTGCGAATAAAATTTATAACAGCATTGATTATACGCCGAATGTCATGAATACAATGACCACAAGCAAGGTGGTTTACCAGATTGCATCTGTTACGATTACGCTCCGGTATCAGTTAGAACAGGATTATCTTAACTGGCATATTGAAGCGATTAACGAAACTGAGGAGGTACTGCAGATTGATAATTTCGGACTTTGGGCCAGTTTTGCATATGTAATGTTCCGGGATAATGATGTCCAACGGAATGCGAATCAGTCAACTGCGGCGTTTCCATCTATTTCCCCTAACTATACGAAGTTAGCATTAGTCAGAAGAGATAATACTGCACCTAATCTAGGGCTGTTTCAAACCCAAGGACAAATGCGCTCAATCGGGACTTACAACGAATATAGTAACCGGTTCTTCGAAAACGTTTCACCATCTTTAGATGGCATGTTATTTCATCAACTGATTTTAGCAGGTGGTTATCCTAAGGAAAACGGACCGCATAACGACTGGATTTATTCACAAGCGCCAGTAGTAATCGCGCCTCATGCTACGGTTGCTTGGGCATTTAAATTAAAGGCTTTTGTTGATAAGAATGACTTTTATGCTGTTGGTGCAGAGTTTAATCATCCTGAAATTCAATTTTTACCACTACTCACAGTTGGGCACAATCAGATTATTAATCTTAAGATCGGTGCCGGAAAAACGGTAACGGCTGTGGAAGAGGTGTATCAGTTACAAGGCCAGCTTGTTAGACGATCGCTGTTAAATCAATTAACGGATGAACAGCAATTGATTTATCCTGTCGTTGGGTTAGGTGAGCATCAAGTGATTTTTAGATTCTCAGATAAAACAGAAGATATGATTGTCTTTAACGTCATGAGCACTATTAAAAACGTGATGCGGGATCGTACCGATTATATCTCAGAACAGTCGTATTCTGGTGCAACTGGTAAGGTTCCTTATAGTTTTGGTCCAGTTTCAAATCAGGGTGAATCTCTCGGTAAAATGACATTTATGATTCAAGAATGTTTATTGGATCCACAGATTACGAATCGGCTAACGAAGATTCGTCAAGTTGAAAAAAGTGTGGTGGAATACATTATTCCAAAGTGGTTTATAGGAGGCGATTTTAAACGACCTGCTAAATTATATGGAGAATTTTATCGGGTTATGGATCTGGAATATATTGCGCATCTTTTTTATCTATTAGCTCAATGTTCTGATACAGAACTGGTTTTAAATAGTCCACAAACCTATCTAAGCTGGGCGGCACAGATATTTGATGTGCGAGTAAATCCTGATTTACATGAAGATGAACGCGGGAAAGCCGAAGCACAAATGATGGGGCAATATTTCCTATATATTGAAGATTTATTAAAGGCATTGAAGGCAAATCACTTGGATCAAGAATATAGTGAGATTGCGAACTCTTGGCAAAAAGTCACTAAACGAATCGCCAATGAAAGTCCCTCACTAGCGAGTGCGGTTACGGAACATTTCTTTGATAATGCTGGCTTTGGACCGGCTGCAGGCGCGTTAGCTGTATCGGGTCATCCTGATGAAGCTGCTATTTATGGAAATTTATTAAAGGCGAATATTGGTTTCAGTAATGATTTTCGGGCACAGAGCCCAGATCGTTGGTGGGAAGCACTTTCCTACATGGTGCATGCTTTGTGGGGCGGTGTGACAGCTGCGTCTGCTTTAATTGCTGGGCGAGCACTTTGGGATGCTGAGTTAGTGGAAGCTGCGTATCGTGGGACCGTAGCCGTATTATACATGTACGATACGAACGCAACGACAACCAATCGACTCTTAAAACCGGGTGAAGCAGCATCGACATATAGTATTGCGGGACCGAATTTAAATCGACCTGACTTATCACGGAATCGTTTCGGGCAATCTGTTTTTTCAACGGATGGTGGAATTTTTGCACGGTTATTCCCAGATGGCTATACGGGAGAAGATGATTGGGATATGGGCGAGGAGTTGGTTGCTTATCTCAATGGATTTGGACAAGAAACTTATATTTATCAAGATAACAACGTGCTTAAAGTTATTAATGGTGCTATTGAAACGGCACCCGATGGGACACTAATTATCGAGAGCTTCGCACCATACTTAAAACAGTATATTGATTTGACTAAACACGAGGTAATAACGACAACTGAGACTAAAGTCCGTTACAATAACGGCATTATCGTTGACTAAATTAAAAGAGTTCGGACAAAGATGAAGATTGTTCGAACTCTTTTTTATTTTCTATTTCTGGTTTAGATGACGACGTTGGTAAGCCTGTCTAAATTCACTAGGTGTAATTGACTCTCTCTTTTTAAAAGTCCGCATAAAGTATTTGGCATCTTGATAACCGACTTCATTAGCAATCTCATCAATCGTTAGATTGGTATTTAATAAATAGGCCTTTGACTGGGCAATCCGATAATTTTTAATTTCATTAGTGATGGTAATCCCCATCTTTTGACGGTAAACGCGGGAGAGATAACTCGGATTATAACCAAAAAAAGTAGCAAGTTGTGCCAATTTTAAAGGCTCAGTAGCATGTATCCTAATCCATTCTTTAACCGGTTGGAAGGCAGCTGTGGTACTAATGTTTTCCTGGATTAGAATCGTTTCTTGCATCGAAATTTCATACAGAATATTGCATAGCAAGTTGTCTAAATAACTTTTAGGTCCCGTGATTTGGTAGATATCCAATAACTGACTAACAATAACGTGAATGCGACTCATGGCTAGTGCTGTCGAAAAAGTTGGTAGAATCATGCCAATTTCATTAAGTAATTCTTGCGTTAAGAGATTAATTTTTGAAGTAGTTGCATTTTCGATAGTGAAATGAATCCAATTAAACCGGATAAACTCAGAGCAAGCATTGGTACCAATATGGCGTGTGTTTGGCGGGATAATGGCGATGCTGTTAGGGGTAATGCTGAGATTTTCGTCACCGACTGTCAGTGATAAGGTCCCTTCGAGCGGGATGATTAGTTCATAGCTGTTGTTAACGCGTTCTTCATGACGCCAACCAGAACTATGAATGAAGGTTCCTGCAGAAATAAAGCGAGCTGAAATTGTGGGTTCATGATTAATGAAGATGTCATTCATAAAATAACCCTCCTGATATCCTTAAGTAGTAAAAATAATCTACCTTTTTTAAAGTATTAACTACCGACAAACTGGAAAGATGAGACTAATATAATAATCAAGGAAGCGCTTTCTAGATTGTTAATAGATATTGTACCATAGATTCTAAAGAAATGTTATTGGCTGATGAGGTTGATATAACAGTGTTTTATTTGGTGTTTAGCAGAAAAATAGAACCGAATGGAAGGATGTTTTTTTATGGAGACATTAGACAATTCAATCGAAAGTATCAGAAAAGATAAGCGGTTTTTTGGTCATCCGCGAGGGATGGGTGTGTTAGCATTAGGTAATTTTTGTAACTCGGCAGCATGGGGTGCCTTTTATGCTATTTTAATTTTTTATTTGTACGCACCATGGATGAAAGGTTTAGGCTTTAGTCATGGTGATGCCGCAATGTTGGTAGCGGCAATGGGGGTCGGGAATTCCATTTTAGGCATTGTCGGTAGTTGGTTAGCGGATCGTGTTTTAGGGATGAGAAAGGCCTTGATTTTTGGGAATTTATTAAAAGCAGCTGGGATGTTTATGTTTGCCATTCCGATCGGGTCACAAGGATTGGCCAGAATGTTTGCTTTTATCGGTTTGCTATTCTTATCATTTCCAATTATGGGTGCTTCAAACTATTCATTAACGGGTCAGTTATATGACCGCGATGATAATAAACGTCGCGATTCAGCATTTACCGTATATGGGATTGTCAATTCAATAGCGAGTTTGTTTATCCCGGCACTAACGGCTCAAATTGGTCTGCTTAATTATCATATCGGTTTTGCCATTGGTGGCGTTTTTGCATTATTATATGGTCTTTCAATTTTTATCACACAACACAAGTTTTTTGGAGAATTAGGTGCAAAAGCAACCCGTCCTTTAAACGATGTTGAGAAGAAGCGGTTTTCGATCATTGGCATTTGTGCGATTTTACTAGTATTAGGTGTATCGATTTTGATTTCAGTCTTTAAATTTGTGACCTTTACAGAAGTCATGAACACTATTTCGGGTTTGGCATTTATCATCCCCATTGTTTTTTTGTTTAATCTCTTTCATAAAAAGACGTTGAAGGAACAAGACAAGAAACACTTAAAAGCATTCCTATGGTTCTATACAGGACAAGTCCTTTATTTCTTAGGAACGACTTTGTTAAGTACCTCGGTTTTAGTGTTCATTGATACTAAAATTGAACAACATTTCTTTGGCATTACTATTGCACCAGGTTCGATTCAAACCATTTACGCTATTTTAGGGTTAATTATTGGCCCATTCATCTTGTTCCTATGGAATAAAACACGCCTAGGAAACTTGAACACTGTTTTAAAGTACAGTTTGGGGCTGTTCTTTTATGCGGTGGGCTTTACTTGTTTAACACTACCAGCCTTTATTTTTATCATAAACGGGAGACACAGTGCGATGTGGATTGTTGCTTTTTATTTATTTGTGACAATCAGTGATCAGTTATTAGGTGCGATTGGCTTTTCAGCAGTTTCGAAATTAGCCCCTGTGGGAGAGGAAACTCAAATGCAGACAGCTTGGGGACTTGGTGGAACAATTGCGAATGGTTTAGCGTTGATTACTTTCCAACAATTACAAAGCGTTAATGAACAATTAATTATTTTTCCTGTTATGGCAGTTGTGTTCTTGTGTGTATTCATTCTATTTATCGTTAATATCAAGCGTATCAGTCAATTGATGGTGTAAAAATAGCAAACTAATTTTAAGGAGTGCAAAATGATGACAGATAATACAGTCGATCTAGAAGTTGTGAATTCAGATATTAAATCCATTAACCTTGGTAATTTAAAAACAGTAGAATTTGATTTAGACCTCCCACTTAGCGGTAAATTAGGTTCGGATATTGTCTGGGAAACAAGTGATGAACGGTGGTTAACAAGTCAGGGGGTTGTGACAAGACCGACTTACGGGCGGGGCAATCGGATTGTGACGTTAACGGCAACGGTTCAAAAAGGGACAGCTTCTAATAAGCGCGAGTTCAAGGTTAATGTTTTACAAGAAGGCAACCATATTAAGGTTAAACAGGTTTATCCAATTGAGTTAACGGTTAAAATGAACACGGATTTTTATTTGCCTAGCGCGGTCGCAATCCAAACAGATGATAATCGGGTTATTAGTCATTTAGTTGAATGGGATGGCCCAACCAAGCGAAGTTATCAAGCTGTTGGCACTTATGAAGTGACTGGCTGTATCAAAGATACCGCCTATCAATTTACTGCCACGATTGTCGTTAGTTCTGAAGTTAAAGCGACTCTCGATTTACCACAAAAGTTGTCGTTATTTGCGCTTGATCATGTTCGACTAAGTGAGGGGACGCCTTTTTATGAAGCACAACAAAATCGTTTGGCCTTTTTATTGAATGTTAACGATGATCAGATGCTGCATAATTTTAGAACTGCAGCAGGCTTAGACACGCGTGATGCACCTGAAATGATTGGGTGGGATGCCCCTAACTCACTTTTAAAAGGGCACACAACAGGCCATTATCTGTCAGCTTTAGCTAAATGCTTTGCGACGACGGGTAATTCAAAAATATTAAGTAAATTAGATTATATGGTTCAAGAATTGATGGCAGTTCAAGCGGCATTCTCCAAAAAAGCAGGCATTCATGAAGGCTTTTTAAGCGGTTATTCTGAAGAACAATTTGATTTATTAGAGGTATACAAACCTTATCCAGAAATTTGGGCGCCTTATTATACTTTGCATAAAATTCTAGCAGGTTTAATTGATGCTTACGAATATGGTCATAATCAGAATGCTTTAGAAATTGCCAAGAAGATTGGTCACTGGACGTATCAACGACTCAGCCGTTTGCCACACGAGCAATTGGTCAAAATGTGGAGTATGTACATTGCTGGTGAATTTGGTGGGATGAACGATTCCTTAGCGAGATTGACCAAGATTACAGGTGACCAAGAATTTGTCGAATGCGCCAAACTTTTTGACAATGATAAGTTAATGTTTCCGCTCTTAGAAAATGTGGACGCACTAAACGGCATGCATGCTAACCAACATATTCCGCAAGTGATTGGTTGGTTAGAAATATTTAGCGTGACGCATGAAGAAAAATATTACATTGCTGCTAAACGTTTTTGGGACTTTGTGGTTAATAACCATGTTTATTCAATTGGTGGTGTGGGAAATGGTGAGATGTTCCATGCACCGAATGACATTGCGGGCCAGTTAGGTAAAGATACAGCGGAGACTTGTGCAACGTACAATATGTTGAAATTAACAGAGCTTTTGATGCAGTATCAACCAGATACTAAGTATATGGCATATTATGAGCATGCAACCTACAACCACATCTTGGCCACTACTGCGGACAATCAAAATGGTGAGAGTACCTACTTCATGCCAACAAGTACGGGACATCATAGAGAGTTTGATGATGAAAATTCTTGTTGTCATGGGACTGGCTTGGAGAATCATTTTATGTATAATACGGGTATCTACTTCAAAGATGACCAAAGTTTTTACATTAATTTATTGATGGATTCAACTCTGATCGACCAACAACATCATGTGACAATTAAAACACGCGAAGCAGTAAACGAAGTAGCTGTTCAAATCACCACTGAATTATTGGCTGAAAAGACGTTAAAAGTTAGAATCCCAGAATGGGGAACGATTGGTAGTGTGGTGGTCAATAATCAAGAAGTGACTACTGGGCAAAAAGGACAGTATATTGAGTTATCTTTGACAGCAACTGATAATACAATCCAAATTATTTTTAACAAAGAAGCACTAGTTATTCCATCGGATAAGACCACTGTATTTTCAATTCAAAGGGGTCCATATGTGTTAGTCCAATCAGGAGCAGATTTGGCGGAGATTAAATTAACGAATGATTTGGAGCAACTAAATTTAATAACACAGCAGAGTGAACGCTTTATGCCGTTGTATAGTGTTGGGAATAATGACTATCAGTTATATTTTGAAACAGCATCTGAATTGGAGGAATAGTAGATGGATCGATTAGAACAGTTAAAAAATAATTTAAAAGAAAAAGCAATTGAAAATCTACTAATTATCAATCCAAAGAATATTCGTTACTTGACGGCCTTCTCAGGAGATGATTCGGTACTCTTAATTTGTCAGGATGAGCTATTTCTAATCACTGATGGTCGGTATGTAGAGCAAGCAAAGACAGAAGTTTCTGCTAACATTCAGATTATCCGTTGGACCGGTAGCATTTTTGCTGAAGTGGCAGTGTTGGCTAAAACGAAGCAAATTAGTGAATTGTATTTCGAAGGCGATCAGCTGAATTACCTTGATTTCGAGCAATTATCACAGCATGCAACGTGTACCTTAAGTGCAACACAAGGATTAGTAGAAGAAATTCGAGCTGTAAAAGATGAAGGAGAGATTGCGACAATCCAAACAGCAGTCGAAATTGTTGATCAGACATTCTTACACATCCTTAATTTTATTCGTCCGGGGATAACAGAACGGGCTGTTGCGACTGAGATTGAATATTTTATGAAGTGTGCGGGTGCAGATGGCGCATCATTTGAAACAATTGTTGCATCTGGTGTACGTTCTTCATATCCCCATGGTGAAGCGAGTGATAAAGTCATTGAATTGGGCGATATGATTACACTTGATTTTGGGGCTTTTTATCAAGGCTATGCCTCGGATATTACGAGAACGATTGCAGTTGGGCAAGTTGACTCACGATTGGAAGAAATTTACTATCTTGTTTTGGAAGCTGAAATGAATGGCTTAGCTGAGATTAAGGCGGGTATGACTAGTCAAGTGTTAGATTCAATCATTAGAGAGCCAATTAAAAATAAAGAGATGAATCAATATTTTAATCACGGCGCAGGTCATAGTATCGGGTTAGATATCCATGAAGCGCCTTATATTAGCCAAAATTCCAGCGTGGTTTTCAAAGAAAATATGATTCAAACCATTGAACCTGGAATCTATTTACCAGATTTAGGTGGCGTTCGAATTGAAGATGATATTTTGGTACAGAAAGGGATGGGCAAGATATTAAACCAGTCACCTAAGCGTGATTTGATTAAATTACCATTCTATTAGACTAAAAAAACAAGCTAGGTCATGGCGACTTAGCTTGTTTTTTTATTGATTACTTATCAGAATATTGATACATAATCGTATGGGTAACTTTTTGATTTTTTGGTAATACAACATCCCCAAAATCTGGATGATTAGGGGTGTCGGGTAAGGTTTGTGGTTCTAGTGCAATCCCCATGTAAGGCTGACCTGCGCCGGCGTTAAACGCGAGATTTTTAGTAAATGAATTGCTAGTAAACATCACGAGTGCATTGCGTGAAGAAAAGATGGTTAGTTTTCGATGGCTGATTGGATCTGAGAGCTCAGCAATCGGTTGTTGGTTGGGGATGATTTTGAAGATATCGTCGAAGCCCTTTTCAGTGGTGTTTTGAAGGGCTTTAATCCCGGTCCCGATTGATCGATGTGAACTGAAATCAAATGGTGTATGGGTGGTTGCTAGTCGTTTACCGGTAGGGATTTTTTCGGAATCAACTTCCAAATATTCGGTGCTAGCAAGAGTCAATTCATGTGCCAGGATGGTTGGTTGATTGCTTAAATTGAAGTAAGCATGGCTGGTTGGATTGAAAAGGGTGTCTTCGGTGCTTTCACCTGTAAATTGCAGTGTCACACGGTTGTGATTATCGAGCGTGTAAGTGATTGTGGCGGTTAAATCACCAGGGTAGCCATCTTCAGTCTGTGTCATTACACGCGAGAAAGTGACGCTGACAGCATCGTCATTTTGACAAATGTTATAGTCCCAGATAAAGGTGTTAAAGCCACTAGGGCCACCATGTAAGGTGTTTTGACCTTCGTTATTTGGAATGGTTACTGTTTGTCCATTAAGTGGGAAAGTGCCGTTTTTAATCCGACCGGCTGTCCGACCAATCGCCATTCCGATGTAGAATGGGTTTGATAAATAATCGTGTGCAGTTGCGAAATTTAATAAAAGGTTCTTATGTTCATTGCCAGCTGGCACGGAGAACTCATGCCAAGTTGCGCCAAGTGTCAGTAAGCTGATAGTGATGTCGTGATCGTTAGTTAGTGTGATTTTGTAAACGTCTTGTCCTTGATAATTATCAAAAATAGATTCTTCAATATGCATTAGTGATACCTCCTAGAAATGCCGAAAAGAAGGACAGTGATTCACTATCCTTCTTTTCGATAATATTATTTTTTCTTACGGTTAGCAACTTGTAAGAAGGCCATTGTTTGTAATCGACCAATGGTCATTTCGAAGTCTTGATCTTTGGCAACGTCGATGTTAAACGATTTAGATTCAACATCGTTAAATCGTTCCGCAAGTAATTTGGAGACCAAGTACAACGTTAAATTTTGCTTGGCGGTGTCTTCTAAGTCGCCAGTGTAGAGGGATTCAGAAGAAACAACCAGTTTTGCGAATTCATCGGGATCGATATAAATATTTTTTTCAGCCATAGTAACTACTCCTTTATGATTCAGGTTGCGCGACAGGTTGTCCCGTTGCTTTATCGACTAATGGGTGTTCTCTTTCAAGCATAAATGCGGCTACTAAAGTGATAACAAAGACGATTGCTGAAAGGATAAAGTAAGTGTGTTGGAAACCGATAACATCGTATAATTTACCAGCAACTGTTGAGAAAATGAAAACCGAAATTTGTTTAGCAAAGTTAGAAGCCATCAGATAAACCGTTGCATATAGTCGGATATCAAATGCACCAGTGATATATTTCATAATTGAAACTAAGAGTAATGGCATTTCCAAGCCAGCTAATAATCTAAAGAAGACTAATAGTTCCCAATTAGGGGCAACAGCACTCCCGAAGATTCTGATGAAAGTAATGAAACCAAAGGCGATTAAGCCACGTTTAGCACCAATCTTGTTGATAATCAATGGCATTGGAATCATTAAAAGTAGTTCGATTGCTGTTTGTGCCGAAGCCATGTAGCTGTATGTTAATGTCCCTTGGCTAGCAGTTTTGAAGAACGTTGTGAAGTAAACAATAAATTGTTGATCGAAGACATCATAGATGGCTGCTGCGCCCATATAGAATAATGATAATACCCAGAAATTCTTAAGTTTAAAGATTGATAAGATTGTTTTTTTATCGAGTGGTGCTGATTCACTATCTGAATCTGTATCAGGATTAGATTGTAAATCACTAACGTTGACTTTATCACTGAATAAAACGAGGCAAGTTAAGATAATAGCTGAAATTGAACATGCCCAGAAAATGGAGTTGGGTTGCCAGATGAATAAGCGACCAGCAACAAGGGATGCTGTCATACCAGCTAGTGAACCACCCATCCGGGAGTGACCATATTCGAATTTATTAACCAAACTCGCACGTTCAACATATTGTTCAACAACACCGACCCCACCGTTTAAGATGAAACTGAGATAAAGTCCAGCAACGATGGCAGCTAAGAATGAACTAGTGTGAACGATTGGTAAGAACAACCATTGGAAGAAAGGGCCAACGAGAATGGCAGCTAGCGTAATTGTAACCAGTAAGTTTTTCTTGAAAACGAGTTTATCAGATAAAATCCCAAATATTGGTTGGAAGAGTAATGAGATACCAGCCATAAATGAGAAAATAAAACCAGATTCAGTCCCATTCAGATGAGCAACTTTTTCGAGCCATAAGGTTAAATAGCCATAAACGATTGCCCAGATAAAGAAATAAGTAAAATGGGTGCTGGCGAAACTCCAAAAATGTTTATTTTCTTTATGAATTGCATTCATACTAATAATCTCCCTTTATTTATAATTGTAAGGAACTGGTTTATCGAAACGTGGTAGGCCGGATTTATCCCAAGAGAATGGTTGAATTTTAGTATGGCGATTTGGATCGTATAAAGGATCGCCTTTGATGTCAGTATAGTTACGGCAATGATAGACAAGGATGTCCGTTTTGCCATCTTCTGAGACAGTGAATGAGTTGTGGCCAGGGCCGAATTGATTGGTTGATAAGTCACTTGCAAAAACGGGTTTAGATGCTTTGTGCCAATTAGTTGGATCGAGCAAATCAGCTGAATCGTCAACTGTTAGCATTCCCATGCAATAGTTTTCATCTGTTGCACTTGCAGAATAAGTTAAAAAGATTTTACCGTTGCGTTTGAGAACAGCAGGGCCTTCATTTACCCAGAAACCACGTGTTTCCCAGTCAAATTCTGGTTTTGAAAGCAGGACAGGGGTTGTTTTGAGGGTCCAAGGATTTTCCATTTCAGCAATATATAAATTAGAATTCCCACGAATGTTGTTATCCTTTTGCGCCCAGACATAATAAAGTTTGTCGTTGTGTTCAAATGTTGTTGCATCTAAGCAGAAGGTATCTTTATCTGTGATAATTTGGCCTTTTTCAACCCAGTCATCTTCTGAAAGCATTGGATTATCAGCAACACATTCGAGGCAGTACATCCGGTGAGTGAATAAACCGTTTACAATTTCGGTTGTGTCAGTTGCTGCAAAATAGATGTACCATTTGTTATTGATGAAATGAATTTCAGGAGCCCAAATTAATTGACTCATTTCACCAGATTCATGTTTGCGCCAAATTGTTCTAGGTGTTGCGTGTGCTAAACCGTTTAATGTTTTAGCACGGCGGATTTCGATACGGTTATATGCTGGAACAGATGCAGTGAAATAATAATAGCCATCAGTATGTTTATAGATAAATGGATCTGCTCGTTGGATAATCAAAGGATTGATATATGTCTCTGTCATAAAAAATAACCTCCTAGTTTTGTGAAAACGCTAACTTAATTTCTACGAGGTTAGTTTAATATTTATACGGACGAATGTCAACAATAAAAATAATAACTTTTCTAGATAAAAATCAATAATAACAATATATATATTTACATAAAATCCGCTTGTAGCCGCTGTATAACTATTATATAAACAAAAACATTGTGATAGAATGGTTTTATTAAGTAGAGTAAGGGAGAAATTAATAACGTTGGAACTTGATATTTCAGAAGCATCATTGAAGGTATACGCAGCACTGGACAGTTCGGTGCGACTAAAGATTATTCAGCTATTGTCGGAGGAAAGGCTCAATGTTAGGGAATTGGCAAGCAAATTAGGATTAAGTAGTACAATTGTCAATATGCATCTGACTAAATTAGCTGAGGCCCATATTATTTCTTTCGAAAAAAAAGGAAATCAAAAGATTTCTAAATTGAAGGTCGATAACATTAATATTACTTTTCCTAAATCAATTTATCCGGCATTCGAAATGCATGAAACTTCGATTCCAGTAGGGCACTATACACGTTATACGGTGCAACCTTCTTGCGGTCTAGCGGGTAATAAGGACTTTATTGGCAAGGTTGATAATCCAAAATATTTTATGGACCCAGCTCGTATGAATGCTGGTATGATCTGGTTTTCGGGAGGTTTTGTAGAATATCAAACGCCGAATTTTTTAGCTGACGGTGAACGATTAGAGATGCTTGATTTGTCTGTTGAATTAGGATCGGAATTTCCATTTTCCAATAATGTATGGCCGTCTGACATCACTTTCTCGTTGAATGGTGTCGAAATTGGCACGTGGACGAGTCCTGGCGATTTCTCAGATACGCGAGGAAAGTATACACCAGCGTGGGTCCCGGATAATGTGAATCAATACGGTTTATTAAAGACAATCCGAATCACGGACCATGGCACGTATTTGGATGGTCAACCATTTACAGATGTTTCACTGGATGCCTTCAATCAAAACGCTGAAACATGGAAAATAAAATTCGCTGTTAAGAATGAAGCGCAACACAAAGGGGGTTGTACAATTTTCGGTAAAGGATTTGGTAATCATGACCAAGATATTAATTTAAAGCTTTACTACAGTTAACCTTTATTGTTACAGTAATGATATTATTCATTACGAATGAATTAGGTGAGGATTGCTGAAAAATGGAAAATAAATATGAGCTTGTTGAGCGTGAATTAAAAGAAAAAATATTAGCTGGCGTTTATGCCATTAATGATAAATTACCCACTGAATCAGAACTGATGGCAACTTATAATGTCAGTCGGTATACGGTTAGACGAGCAGTTGGTGATTTAGAAAATGAACATTATGTTTATCGGATTCAAGGCGGTGGCATCTTTGTGGATGATTGGCAAAACGTACGTCAAACACCTCTGAAAAGTAAGGTGATTGGGGTTATTACCACGCACATTGCGGACTACATTTTTCCCAATATTATTACGGGGATTGATCGTTATATTTCTAGTGAGGGCTATTCAATATTGATTAGCAATACGCAGAATAATCCGGAAAAAGAACGTAAAAGTATTCAAAAGATGATGGAAAGTAATCTAGACGGGTTAATTGTTGAGCCAACACAAAGTGCATTGGATAATCCAAATAAAGATTTATATCAACAGTTACAATCCTCAGATTTACCAACTCTTTTTATTAATGCACATTATCCAGATTTAAGCTTCCCGTATGTTGAGATGAACGACTTTGAAGGGGGTAAGTTGGTTACTGAAGCGCTCTTTAATGCTGGGCATCATCAAATTTTAGGGATCTTCAAGATTGATGATAGTCAAGGCGTCCATCGGATGAATGGATTTGTTAAAGCCTATCAAGAGCGCAATGAGTTAGCGTTAATGAGTGAAATTGTGATGTATCAATCCACTGATAATATGCACGCCATTTTCTCTAAACTCGAGCAAATACTATTACGGCAAGATCGACCATCTGCTATTATTTGCTACAATGATCAGTTGGCGATTCAAGTGATTGATTTGATTCGTTCGTTGTCGTTGAAAGTACCGGAAGATATTTCGGTAATGGGGTTTGATAACTATCAATTATCGCAATACATTTCGCCTAAGCTTAGTACTGTTGAGCATCCGAAAGAAAAGATGGGCCGCGATGCTGGTAAATTGATGTTAAAAATGATTGAAAAAAAAGAGACGCCAGCATCAATCATCTATTCACCGGAATTAGTAATGCGTGATTCAGTAAAAGAAATAAAATAGTGATGTTAAGTCCACGGCTAATCAGTTGATTAGCCGTGGACTTATTTTTTTGAGTAAATAAAAATAAATATTGATTGATTCGTTGATTTATACGGACAAATATTCTATACTCTAGTTATCGCTGAAACCGTTTTACTAAATGGGGACTACAGTATCAATTTGGCGTAGTCGTAATTCAGCCATCTAAGGGAGTGAACGACATGAATTTAGTTGAAACAGCACAAGCCATCAAAACCGGCCAAGTCACACTCGGTATCGAATTGGGTTCGACACGGATTAAAACGGTCTTGGTTGCTGAAGATTTTCAAACAATTGCGTCAGGTAGTTATGTTTGGGAAAACCAATTAGAAAATGGTATCTGGACTTATCCATTGACACAAATTTGGACAGGGATTCAAGCGAGCTATACGCAAATGGCTGCAGAAGTCCAAAGTAAGTATCACGTACCGGTTACAACGATTAAAAGTATCGGTGTCAGCGCGATGATGCACGGTTATCTTGCATTTTCTAAGGACGATCAATTATTGGTGCCTTTTAGAACTTGGCGTAATAACATTACCGAACAAGCAGCTGATCAATTAACCCAACTATTTAATTTCAACATTCCACAACGGTGGAGTATTGCGCATTTATATCAAGCCATCTTAAATGACGAAACGCACGTTAGCCAAGTGGCCTTTATGACCACTTTGGCCGGTTATGTGCACTGGCAATTATCTGGTCAAAAAGTACTTGGAATCGGCGACGCATCTGGTGTCTTTCCAATCGATCCAGAGACGGGAACCTATGACGCCCAGCTAGTCGCGCAATTTAACCAAATCAAACGCGTTCAACAACAACCTTGGCAGTTAATTGATATTTTACCAGCGGTCTTACCAGCGGGGCATGGTGCTGGTCAGTTAACCACGGCTGGTGCGCAGCGATTGGATCCCAGTGGGAATTTAACTGCCGGTAGTTTAATGGCGCCACCTGAAGGTGATGCTGGCACTGGGATGGTTGGCACTAATAGCGTGCGCAAACGGACAGGCAACATCTCAGTTGGCACATCAGCTTTTTCAATGGTTGTTTTAGATCAAACACTAAAACAAGTGCATCGCGATATTGATATTGTTATGACGCCGGATGGTTCGCCAGTAGCGATGGTCCACACGAATAATTGTTCTTCAGATATTAATGCATGGGCTAACCTATTCAATGAATTTGCAACACGACTTGGGGTCACACTATCACCAGATCGGTTGTACGAGACACTATTCTTAGAAGCGACCCATGCTGATCAAGATGCTGGTGGTCTTGTGAACTACAGCTACTTATCCGGTGAAAATATTACTAAAATGTCAGCTGGCCGCCCATTATTGGTCAGACAACCCCATAGTCATTTCAACTTACCAAATTTTATTCAAACCCAACTATATGCAGCCTTTGCTCCCCTTAAAATTGGGATGGATATCTTAGTGAAGGAAGAACAAATCAAGACGGACGTCATGATTGCCCAAGGTGGATTATTCAAAACACCCGTTGTTGGGCAGCAAGTCTTAGCGAATGCTTTAAACACACCGATTACAGTTATGAGTAACGCCGGCGAGGGCGGTCCATGGGGGATGGCTGTCCTTGCAATGTTTGCTGCTAATAATAATGGGCAAACATTGGAAGACTTCTTGGATCACAACGTCTTTACGAATCCAGAAAGCATGACGCTTAGTCCAGAAGCGGCTGGCGTGGTCGGTTATCAATCCTTTATTAAGGCTTACCAAGCCGGGTTACCAATTGAAAGAGCCGCAATTGCTGCGATTAAAGATGAGAAGTGAGGATTAAAGTATGTTAGAAAAACTAAAGCAAAAAGTGTATGACGCCAATATGCGCTTACCTAAATTAGACCTAGTCACTTTTACTTGGGGAAATGTTTCTGGGATTGATCGCGAAAAAGGTTTGTTTGTCATCAAGCCTTCCGGGGTCGACTACGAGGATTTAAAACCAAGCGACATGGTTGTCGTGAATTTAAAAGGTGAAGTCGTTGAAGGCAAGATGAATCCTTCTAGCGACACACCAACGCACACTGTTTTATACAATGAATTTCCAAAAATCGGTGGAATTGTGCATACGCATTCTCCTTGGGCCGTATCATTTGCTGAAGCCGGTATTCCGGTGCCCGCCCTTGGTACAACGCATGCGGATACATTTTACGGGGATGTCCCAGTTTCTGAAGCTTTGACGCAAGCGGAAATCGAAAATGATTACGAGGAAAATACGGGCAAAGTGATTGTTAAAACTTTCAAGGAACAAGGTGTCGATCCTGAAGCAGTCCCAGCGGTGCTTGTGCGCCAACATGGTCCATTCACCTGGGGTGCTACTCCAGACAAAGCCGTTTATAACGCTAAAGTCTTAGAAGTAGTGGCCGAAATGGACTACCACGCACTTCAATTAACCCGTAACAACAGTGCCGTACCACAATTCTTATTAGATAAACACTATTACCGCAAGCATGGTGAAAATGCCTACTACGGTCAAAATAATGCTCAATCACAAGGTCATGCTAAACACAAAAACTAAACTATAAAAGGAGTCTTTATCATGTTAAACACAGAAAATTATGAATTTTGGTTTGTCACAGGTAGTCAATCATTATACGGCGAAGAAACGCTTCGCTCAGTCGAAAAAGACGCTAAGGAAATCGTGGCGAAGTTAAATGCAAGTCACCAATTACCTTACCCAATTGTTTTTAAATTAGTTGCAACAACCGCCGATAATATTACAAAAGTGATGAAAGAAGTTAACTACAACGATAACGTTGCTGGAGTTATCACTTGGATGCATACTTTCTCACCTGCTAAAAACTGGATTCGCGGGACAAAATTACTACAAAAACCATTGTTGCACTTAGCAACCCAATTCTTAAATAAGATTCCATATGACACAATTGACTTCGATTACATGAACTTAAACCAATCAGCTCATGGCGACCGTGAATATGCCTTCATTAATGCGCGTTTACGTAAAAATAACAAGATTATCTCAGGTTACTGGGGTGATGGGGATGTTCAAAAAGCAATGGCCAAATGGATGGACGTTGCAGTCGCTTATAATGAATCATTCAAAATTAAAGTGGTGACATTTGCTGATAAGATGCGGAACGTGGCCGTGACAGATGGTGATAAAATTGAAGCCCAGATCAAATTTGGTTGGACGGTTGATTATTGGGGTGTCGGCGATTTAGTTGCCGAAGTTAATGCTGTCTCAGATGCGGCTATCGATACTAAGTATGCTGAATTACAAAAAGAATACGACTTTGTAAAAGGCCAAAACACACCAGAAAAATTCGAACACAACGTTAAATACCAAATTCGGGAGTATTTCGGGTTGAAGAAATTCATGGATGACCACGGTTACACCGCTTTTACAACAAACTTCGAAGACTTAGTTGGTTTGGAACAATTACCTGGCTTAGCAGCCCAATTATTAATGGCTGAAGGTTACGGTTTTGCTGGTGAAGGGGACTGGAAGACAGCTGCCTTAGATCGCTTGTTGAAGATTATGGCTCATAATGAAAAAACGGTCTTCATGGAAGATTACACACTTGATTTACGTCAAGGTCACGAAGCTATTTTGGGCTCACATATGCTTGAAGTTGATCCTTCAATTGCTTCAGATAAACCACGTGTTGAAGTACATCCATTAGATATCGGTGATAAAGACGATCCTGCACGCTTAGTCTTTACAGGGATGCAAGGCGATGCTGTTGACGTTACGATGGCTGATTATGGTGACGAATTCAAATTGATGTCATACGATGTTCAAGGCAACAAGCCAGAATCTGATACACCACACTTACCAGTTGCTAAACAACTCTGGACTCCAAAACAAGGGCTACGCGACGGTGCTGTTGGTTGGTTAACACTTGGTGGCGGACATCATACGGTATTGTCATTTACCATTGATTCAGAACAACTTCAAGATTTGAGCAATCTATTTGATTTAACATATGTTAACATCAAGTAAGGTTTGCGAATAAAAGAGACGCTGTCTAATTCAGACAGCGTCTCTTTTATGTTCTATTGTATAATGGAAAAATAAAGGTGGGACGAAGATGACAACTTTTTATTTTATACGACATGGTGAAACATTGGTCAATCGAGCGCAGTGTTTCAATGGTAGTGGCACTAATTCAATATTGACTGAAGCGGGAAAAGCAGCTGCGAAACGATTAGGTGATTTGCTAGCGGATCAGTCTTTCGATGCGTTACTGACGTCACCGTTGACCCGCGCAGTTGAAACAATGGATGCGATAATGGCACAGACTAATCAATCGCAACCGGCCATCACGATCGTTGATGATTTAAGGGAAATGGCGCTTGGCGATTGGGAAGGGCAACCAGGGGCTAGTTTGACAAACCATCCACAATATGAAAATTACTTCCATCATCCAGAGTTATTTGATGCTCAGCAGATTCACGCGGAATCCTACCAAGCAGTTTTAGAACGCGGGATGCGCGTAATTAAGACGGCCCAAATAGCCTATCCTGATGGTGATGTATTAGTTGTGGCACATGGGATTATTTTATTGTTTGTCATCAACACATTATTGGGTGTTCCGTTTGAAAAAATTCGGTCACATGAAATGGTGGCTAATGCAAGTCTATCGGTACTAAAAACTAATGGTGCGCAGTTTGAAAAAGTCGTGTGGAACAAAACGGTTTAGGACAGACTTTTTGCGGATGGTAGTAATGATGTTGTTTTGCTCGTTGGGCTAGGCACCAATACGCAGATTGATAGTCAAACGATAGTGCGGTATATTTATGCGTGACTAATCGCTTTTGGGTAGTTGGTTTATTAAATGGTGTAAAGCTTATTGGACAATGCCCCAGATTGCATACTAAAATGATAGTGTATCAAGTTTAAACACTAAGGGGCGGAAATTAATGGGTAAAGTATTAGTTGTTAAGGCGCATCCACTTGCTACAGAACAATCACGAACGTTAATGATTTTGGCGCAGTTCATACAAGCTTATCAAAAGCAAAATCCAGCTGATGAAATCAGTTGGTTGGATTTGTACCAATCTGACTTACCAGAAATTGATCAAGAATTAATGACCGCATGGGCGGCGCTTAAACAAGGGCAAACAATGGCGACTTTAAGTGCTAGTCAGCAAGAGAAGGTCGCTCAGTTTAATCACTATACGGATCAGTTCTTAGCAACTGATAAGGTGGTGATTGCTAATCCACTTTGGAATTTGAACGTACCGACGAAACTTAAGGCGTGGATGGATACCGTGATGGTCGCTGGGAAAACATTTAGACATACTGCAAACGGTCCTCAGCCCTTAGTAACCGGTAAAAAAGCAGTTCATATTCAGTCAGCCGGCAGTGTTTATGCTGGACAAGACTTGGCATCACAATACGTTAAAACACTTCTTGGTTTTGCCGGTGTTGATGAAGTCATTAAAATTAATATTGAAGGAATTGATCACTCGCCAGAAAAGGCTAACGTGATTATGAAAGAAGCTATTGAAACAGCTAAACAAACGGCCCAGTTTTTTTAGAAGCGATATAGTGGAGGGAGAACCATGGATTTTGAATTACCGATATATCCAGAAAATCAGGCGGCAATGAAGAAATATATGCAAAGTCAATTTGAATTTAACGGTGTTAAAGCACCAGAGCGGCATTTAATTGAACGCCAATTGTGGCAGTCTGTGAAACAATTGCCACCAGCGGAAATAATGCAATTCATTGAGGTATTATATGCTCGACCGACGCGTGAGTATCAATACGTTGCTATCGAGATGGCACGGCGTTCAGTCCGTTGGTGGCAACCAGCTGATATGGAACAGCTATTAACTTTGGTGTTGGAAAAAGTTTGGTGGGACAGCATTGATGCTTGGCGAAAAGTATTTGGCGAGTACATCAGGTGGCATCCGGAACAATTTGATTGGGTTGCGCAGCATTTTAAAGGTGCTGACAGTTTCTGGCTACGCCGGCTCGCGATTACGTTACAACTAAGTTTTTACGAAAAAACGAATGTGGCGTTTTTGGAAGAAGTCATTCTTGCAGATATTGACACAGACGAATTCTTTATCCAAAAAGCGATTGGTTGGGCTTTGCGTAACTATAGTAAGAAAAACCCTGAGTGGGTTATGACGTTTGTTGAAGAGCATGACTTAACAATCTTTGCCCAACGTGAAGCCCTAAAGAAAATTAAACAAAACAAAATGTTTCACAGGAAACATCCAAAAAGCAGTCCCCGTGATAACTAATCAAGGGGACTGCTTTTTAAAAATGTAACGCATAGCAAACAATCAATGAATGGTACTAGGAATGACTTAATTTAAAGCTGTCTGCTTAATCCTCAGCCATAATATGTTTTGAATTACATGCAACTGCAACGTAGCCGTTTTGATAGGGGGCTTATAATCACAATCGTCAGCAAAATTGATAATGAGGAGGGCGATTACGGCAACCAGGCTAATTATTTTTCATGGAATGTGTATTTTATACTGCGTTATTAAAGTTATCATACGATGTTAAGATAAACCGACAAAAGTATTAGTTGGGTAAAAATCACGGTCATCTAATGTTTAAATTGCCGGTATTGTGCTTCTAAAATAGCACGCTCTAGGATGTGACCACGCATTGCCGTTGTCAGTTGGTTTAGGTAAAAGCCAGCTTGTAAATCTAGCATGGTATCGAGGGCGAACACTTTAAGGGTATAGGTGTGATCGCGATTAGGGGGCATCATCCCGCCGTAACACGCTGTTGCTTCAACAGATAAATTGGCCGTCATTGGGCTATGCCAAGTGTTGACACCTTGAATAAAATCAGGGGCTTTTTGACTAGCGTTAGCGGCGACATTTGGGTTCGTGAGATTGGCTAACGTCCAGTGAATCCAGGGGAATCCCTGTGAGACTTCATAAGCATCTAGGTCGTATAAAACGGCGGCGTAACTGACGGTCTTGTCTGGTGCGGCTTGAATTTCAAAGGGAACCGAGTAAGTTGGAACGCCTTCCGCGTTAAATTGAGTGCCATGACCACCGTAGATGTCGTCGAAGTAGCCATGATGAATGCCAGAACTGATAATTTGCATAGTGTTTCTCTTTTCTATTTTATATTTTAGGCTAGTTGTCAATTGAGCAATCGATAATTGCTTATCTTGCCGTCAATGACAAATTAATGGGGCAAGGTCATAAGCAACCGCCTAACAGTCTTTGATGCCTTTAATTAAACACTAAATTTGGTGGTTTGTCAGTTGGTAAGAATCGATTGAAGGTGTTTTTGGAATCGAGATTCAATTAACCGAAACTAACCAATCTTTGTTATGATAGAAGGTAGAAATTTTTGACAGGTAGGAGAAATGGCATGCAAGCACAGGCGGTACTAAAAGAAAAATTTGGCTATGATCATTTTAGAGAAGGTCAAGTCGATGTGATTGAATCTTTGTTGGCAGGTACCAACGTTTTAGCCATTATGCCAACTGGTGGCGGAAAATCTTTGTGTTATCAAATACCAGCATTGATGTTGCCTGGCTTAACGTTAGTGGTTTCGCCATTGATTTCTTTGATGAAGGATCAAGTCGATGCGCTTAATGAAAATGGGATCCCAGCCACATTTATCAATAGTACGTTAACGCAAGGTGAAGTCCAAGAGCGCTTCAACCAAGCTGCGCGTGGTGCGGTGAAATTACTTTATGTTTCGCCAGAACGTTTAGATTCGGATTACTTTTTAGCTGATTTAGCAGAATTAAAGATTGATTTGATTGCTGTCGATGAAGCACATTGTATTTCGCAATGGGGCCACGATTTTCGGCCGAGTTATCTACGCCTGACGGACACGATTCAGAGTATGCGTCAACGGCCAACAATTGTCGCTTTAACAGCGACGGCGACCGCACAAGTTGCGCATGATATTATGCAACGATTAAATATTCAGCACGAAGTTAAGACGGGGTTTTCACGGCAAAACCTTGCTTTTCAAGTCGTTAAAAATCAAAATAGTGATCGTTATCTCCTTGATTATTTGAAGGTTAATCAACAAAAATCCGGCATCATCTATGCTAGTACACGAAAAGAAGTTGAACGCCTTACGAAGCTGATTGAAAAGGCTAAGTTGGATGTGACGATGTATCATGGTGGCTTAAACGAGTTGGTTCGGCGCCGGAATCAAGAAGATTTCCTCTATGATCGCAAACCGATAATGGTTGCGACTAATGCGTTTGGCATGGGCATTGATAAAAGTAACGTACGTTTTGTGGTCCACGCTCAGATTCCTGGGAGTTTGGAGGCTTACTATCAAGAAGCTGGCCGGGCTGGTCGCGATGGTTTGCCAAGTGAAGCGCTACTATTATTTAAAGTGAATGATGTGCAGATCCAACACTTCTTTATCGATCAGTCCGAAATGGACGAAGCCCATAAACAACAAGAATATGCCAAGTTACAAGAAATGACGCAGTACGCCAATACACAACAATGTTTGCAACAGTACATTGTCAATTATTTTGATGATGATTGTGAAGCGTGTGGCCGTTGTAGTAACTGTCTGGATACACGGGAAGAACAAGACATCACCATTGACGTGCAAAAGGTATTGTCGTGCGTTAAGCGAATGGATGAACGATTCGGCAAGGTACTGGTGGCCCAAGTGTTGACGGGCTCCAAAAATCAAAAAATCAGGCAATTCCGCTTTGATGAGCTACCGACATACGGCTTAATGCGCGGTGATTCGCAAAAAGAAGTCAGTGGGTTGATTGATTATTTAGTCGCCTCTGGTTATTTACAGGCTTCAGGGGGCCAATACCCAGTGTTGCAAATTACGGCGGCGGGAGTGGCAGTCTTAAAAGGCCAAGCCAAAGTGACGCGTAAGATGGCCGCTAAGGTGCAAAAGACCTTACCTGAAGATAATGAATTATTTGAACAATTACGGGAGTTACGCCGCGATTTGGCTGAAGAACAGGGCGTGCCACCGTTTGTGATTTTCTCAGACAAGACTTTGTATTCAATGTGTGAAATCATGCCAACGTCACTGACTGAAATGTTAGATGTCAAAGGGGTCGGCGAAAGTAAACTTGAAAAATACGGTGAACAATTCCTAGACGTATTGACGGCCGAGTAACGGGCGTCACAATCAGGGGCGATGTTTTGGGCATGCATCCAAAAAGGTGCCAACGGAAGTTAATATCCGTTGGCACCTTTTTTCAGTATCTAGTATGGTGCATCTGCTGGGTTACCGTATTCAAAGTGTTGGTTTGACTTTGGATTTGGCTTTGCATCAGGTAACAAGCACGTATAACGTGTTCCATCTGGACCTTCAGCTAAGAAGATGCGGGTAAAATCATTTTCAGTTTCAATCAGCTTGCAGTTTTCGTGGGTTAACCCATAAACATCAGTTACTTGCGTAATAATCATCTCTTTTTCTTAATTTGAAAGGAGTAGAGTAACCTTGTATTCTACCACCGACTTAATATTAAGTATAGCCTTTTATCAGCAAAATTTCAAATTAATCCCCTTATTTGGTTTGAGTTTCAAGCTGATCGTGAACCAGACGGCGTTAAGCAACTGGTTGGAAGGTTTTATTTTGAAGATGATACTGAACATCACAACTGGCTGCTACTTCTTTTTCATGGGTGACAAGAATGACACATTTTTGTTGTTGATGCGCGAGTTCTTGGAACAAGCGGATGATTTCTTGGGTATTGACCTCATCGAGGTTACCTGTCGGTTCGTCAGCAACAACGATGGGGGCTGAACAACACATGGCACGGACGATGGCAACGCGTTGTTGTTGGCCACCAGATAGTTTTTGCACATTCTTATGCGCCAGTTCGGGGTTGATGCCAACTTGACTGAGTATTGTGAGTGCAAAATCGGCGGCATTTTCATGTGTTGAATGCGTAATAGCCATTGCGGTCAAAACATTGTCGAGTGCTGACATGTAAGGGAGTAAGTTGTAGGCTTGGAATACGATTGACACATAGCGATTTCGGTATTGTGTTAAGCCGATTTTTTGGATATCGGTATCATCGTATAAAATACTCCCGCGGCGTGGCTTATCTAATCCGGAAAGCAGGGTGAGTAAGGTGGTTTTGCCAGCACCACTACTGCCAATAATGCCGTAAAGTTTACCGGCTTCAAAGTCGAGATTGACATCTTTGTAGAGCGAATTTTCTTCTGTATCGTACCAGTAACTAACGTTTTTAGCTGTTAACATAGTGGACCTCCTTTAATTATCCAATGAGAATTTTGCGTGGTTCAAGGCGTAAAATATTGAGTGATGCAAGTAAGACGGCAAATGCAATGATGGTGAAGCCGAATGCGCCTAGTTGCATTAAGGTGACGGCACTGATCTTCAGATTAAGGTCGCTTGTTTTGACGGCTTGACCAGGTTGTTGCATTTGACCACTTGGCCGATTGCCGCCAGGTTGACCGCTAGGCGCTTGATTGCCACTAGGGCCGCCATTACCATCAGGCCGCATATGACTTGTTTGTGAGTTGGTTGTGGTTTCAGTTGTGACGGAGGACATCACTTGTTTGCTGAGTGCTTGGCCAGCGAAGCGCCCACCGATTCCGGCTAAGGCCAAACTGACAATGAGAAGCATTAACATTTCAACTAACAATTGGCCCACGATTTTAGCCCGGTGTTCGCCTAATGAAAGTAAAACACCCATTTCATAACGGCGTTCGCGAACCATTAAGATGATAATTAACGCGAGAATGACGGTCCCAGCAATCGCAACTAGCCAAACAATCTTATTGGCAAAGTTGGTCATTTTTTGCATGGACTGTTTAAGTGATTGATAAGTACTATCATCGGCGGTGACTGTGAATTGCTTTGGATTGATTATTTTCTTCGCGGCTTTCACAAAGCTGTTTTTTTGTGTTGGATCACTAAGGGTGAAGGTGGCACTATCGACTTTGCCGGTTTGCCCCTTAATCTGATTTGCTAATGTATATGAAGTATAGATGACATTTGCGGGATCTGTTTGTTGAGGGCCCAGGCCAACGCTACTTTGACTGGTTTTATAGATGCCGACTACTTTTAGGGTGTCGCTTGCTTTGCTAGTCGTAGTGGCTTTGATTTTAATGGTGTCGCCGACTTTCAGGTTGTTTTCTTTAGCCAATTCAGATTCGATAATGGCGTTGTTCGTTGTCTTGTCGCTACTATTTAAAGCGCGCCCCTTTGTGATTTGACTGGTGCGATCTTTAAACGCATTAAGGGTGGCAGTATTGAGGACTCCCGTGATTTGTAAGTCCCCCGTTGAAGTTATTGATTCAGCATTGCCGCTAGGACCACCGCCCATCATGCCCCCTGTTTTGTTAGAATTGCTGGATGTGGTGATGGTCTTAATCGATGAGGCGTTAGCGGAAGTGGTGACGCTGACGTTATAGTTTGCTAATCCAGCTAATTTTGAAATTGCTGTTACGTCTTTTAATTTGACGGATGGCATGGTTAATTTAGGCCGTGTCTTGGTGGCGCTTGGGCCATCGTTGCTAGTTGAGGTACGCATTTTCTTAAACGCCTGTTCCCGATTCGCGGAGAGGGTGACACTAGCGCCTACCTGTTGTTTGGTGGTATTGACGGTGGTCATGGCTGCATTTCTAATCAATAGACCAGCCATGATGAAAATCATAATAACGGTCATTACAATTATTAATAAGAAGCTACGGCCTTTTTTAAAGATAACGTTTTGCCAAGCACGCTTGATAAAATTCATAAGTATTGCCTCCTTAAAACTGAATAAATATTAGTTTAGGTGGGAAATATGAATAAATTATGGTGAAAATAAAGTATTTTTTGGGGTAAATTTGTGAAAATTATCCTTATGGCATCAACTTTCTGGTACTCAAATATGGTAAATTATAAAGTATCAAAGTTAATGGGAGTGGGGAGAATTAAATGAAAAATAGACAACGCTTTTATACCTTATTATGGACAGGGTTGATGTTAATCACACCCGTCGTCTCGGTCCTTGGTAGTGCACAAGACGTAGCGGCAAGTGATGCCAATGTTGCTCAAATAGCGCCACGTACTGCAGCTGATACAGATTATCAAAAAGCGATGGTAGCAGGGGTGCAACAATTGCTCAATAACGACCAACCGGATGCATGGTCAGCTTTAGCAGCTGTTCAATCAGGTGTGCCATTGAGTGCAGCCCAACGATTGCGCTATCATAACGCCTTGGTTGCCGATGCCCAATCAATGCTCGCAGATCAACATTTTTCGGCAACCGATTTAGAAAAGCTAGCAATTGGGGTGGTAGCGCTTGGCGAAGATGCCACCAACTTCGCTGGTTTAAATGTGGTTGATAAGATTATTGAAAAAGCACCGACGAGTGGGATTAATGGGCAAGTTTACGGAATCATCGCCCTTAGCATGCGTGATTATGGTGCTAAAGCGCAACAAGCGATTGATAGCTTAATTCCAGTTGTTTTAAAGGCGCAGAATGCTGAAAATGGTTGGGCCCTCTTTGGGAGCAAAAGCGATTTAGATATGACCGGGATGACGATGACAGCGTTGGGGATGCATCGTGACTTTCCTGGTGTTCAAGCTGCGCTAGACAAAGCAGTGACGATGCTGAAAGCAAAAGCATTCGTGGCACAAACGGGTGGTTTTTTAATTCCGAGTGTTTATATGACAGAAGAAAATTCCAATAGTACGGCCATGGTTATTATGGGCTTAATTGCAGCTGGGGTGGATCCAATGACGGCGTTTGTTGGCGATCAAGGCGCTAATCCGATTTCACGGTTGGTCGCTTATCAAAGAGCAGATGGACAGTTCCGTTGGAAGATTGACAATGATATGGGGTCGCTAGCAATGTCAACCGAGCAAGCTGTCTATACGTTAGCCCAATACCGGTTATTTCAAGCTGGAAAAGGCTCAATTTATGATTTTAAAACCCCAATCATTGAAAAGGCACCGGTGACAGTGCAAGCAGTCGATGAAAATGGCCAAGTTTTAAAACGTGTTCAATTGGCTGACCAAACCGTTGGTCAAACTATTACGGTGAATGCTAATCAAGTCGCCGTTGATGGGTATCAATTGTTAGGTGACGCACAACAAACTGTTCAGGTTGCTAAAGCGGGAACAACAGTCACGTTCCAGTATCGAAAGCAAACGGTTGTGCAGTTTGCCGATGTTCAGGTGCAAGCTGTTGATGAAAATGGCCAAGTCCTGAAAGTGGTTTACTTGAAGCACCAAAGAGTCGGCCTTTCCCTAGTGGTTAACGCAACTGAAGTGGCAGTTGACGGCTATCAATTAAAGGATACACCGACTAAAGTTCTTTTGATTAATGAAGCCAATAACACGGTAAGTTTCAAGTTTGCACAACCCGTGGTGACGACCAATAATGAAAATCAGCAGCAACTAAACCGTAAGAACAAGACGCAAAAAACAGCAAAACAATTGCCTCAAACGGGGGTAATGTCAACGGGCACACCGATGGTAGGTGGGCTACTTTTAATTGGTGCTGGCGGAATTTGGTTCAAACGGCGAATGGCATAACACTAGGAGGGCCTAATGTCTAAAAAGAGAATTATTGCGATCATTAGTAGTTTGATTATTTTGAGCGGTATCGGTTATGGGACATATCAAACGGTTGCCCAAGATAATGTGGCCACCAGTAGTCAACCTGCGAAAAAAGCCCACCAATCTAAGCGCATTAACAAATCAGTAACGGTTGGTTTAGACGGTAAAGCGAAGTCAAAGGTTACTGAGTCCCATCGGCAGACGGTATCTGAAAGTCAGAAAATAGCTGAAATACGCAAAGCTAGTCATCAGTCGGAACAACCGAGTGAATCACAAACCGAAGCGACCAGCAAACAATCAGTAGCACAACAACAAGCTGCAGCGCAAGAATCGTCAGCACCAGCACCAGTGCCACAAGCAGCCGCTAACCAGTCGTCACAAGCGGCTCAAAATAAAGCAACCACCCCGTCAACCCCCGCCCCCCAGCCGGTAATTAAAACGGTGAGTGTCAATGTCTATGGACCCATTAGTGAAGGCAATCCCAAATGGTTGAATGCTGATCAAGTTGAAATCAAAGATGGTGATATGGTAATTGATGTCCTCAAACGCGATCTACAAAGTAGGGGGATGGCGTTATCCTACCGCGGGACTGGTGGTGGGGTTTATGTCAAAGGAATTAATGGGTTATTCGAATTTGATAAAGGACCGTTAAGTGGTTGGCTGTACCGAGTGAATGGGGTTTTTCCCAATTATTCTTGCGGTAGTTATCCTGTTAAGAGTGGAGATGTTATCGATTGGCTGTATACGGAAGATCTCGGTCACGATCGCGACGCACCTCAGGGCTAAAATCGCAGCTGGTTTTTGATCAATTAAATCCAATCGTCATCTTTGCGTATTATGTGATTACAATTGCGTTTTCGATGACTTTTATTCATCCAATTTATTTAGTAAGTGAATTATTAATAATGATTGCGGTGAATTTACTTGCCAAGAACCAGCAGAAAACATTGAGCGCATTACAAGGTGCGTTGTTTATGATGCTTTTTATTGTCGTGATGAATCCCATCATGAATAATCATGGCGCGCACGTCATTGCGACATTTGGTGGGACGGTGATCACCGCGGAAGCCGTGACGTATGGTTTCTTAATGGCACTTTCATTAGCCATTTTGATGTTGATTTTCGTTTCTTATAATCAGAGTATGACAAATCATAAGTTCTTATATTTATTTAACCGTCTTTCGCCACAACTGACGCTATTGACGATGATTACAATGCGCTTTGTGCCCTTGTTTATTCGGCGATTTACTAATATTAAGCACGTCCAAAAAACGCGTGGTGTACAGATGGAAACTGGGAGTGTGCGTGCTCGTTCCCATGCCGGAATGCGTTTGATGGAAGTATTATTGATAAATTCGTTGGTCGATGCACTGCAAACGGCTGATTCAATGACGGCCCGCGGGTATGGCGCGCAAAAGCGAACGAGTTACCAGCGTTATCGTTTGACCCAACGGGATGGGTGGTTATTGACCGGCTTAATAGTCAGCAGTGGCCTGTGTTTTTATCTTGCCAAACAGGGGGTTGGGCGGTTAGCTGTCTATCCAGTGTTGGGCTCCGCTCATTTAGATCAGACTGGTTGGCTATGCTTAGTGTTAGTCTTATTAATTGATAGTTTGCCGTTATTACTAGAAGGATGGGAGTATTTATGGTGGACATTGCGCAAATAAAACAGTTTAATTTTCAATACGCATTAGCAACCCAACAAAATCTGAAAGACATTAATCTAACCGTTCAGACCGGTGATTTCATTACGTTAGCCGGCAACTCAGGCAGCGGGAAGACGACCTTGTTGCGGCAGTTAAAAAGAGAACTTTGGTCAGTTGGCAAACGGTCAGGTGAGATTATGTTTGCGGGGCAACCATTAGAGACGTTACCACAAGCCTTAAGTGCCCAAAAGATTGGGATGGTGTTTCAAAATCCTGATAATCAGTTAGTTATGGATACGGTTATCCAAGAACTCGCTTTTTCACTTGAGAACATCGGTGAAACGAGTGCCAATATTCAAAAACGGATTGCTGAATTAGTCAGTTTTTTAGGGTTCCAAGATTTACTGTACGCTTCTGTTCACGACTTATCAGGTGGTCAAAAACAGATCGTCAACCTAGCGGCGGTTTTGATTTTACAGCCAACGCTTCTATTGCTGGATGAACCAACGGCGCAACTTGATCCAATTGCGACCAAAGAATTTATTAGTCTCTTACAGCGGGTACACGATGAACTGGGGATGACAGTGATTATCAGTGAGCACCAATTGGATGATATCTTACCGCTTTCGAATCAACTCTGGTTAATGGATGATGGTGAGATAACGTATCAAGGACCAGTTGCTGACGGCTTAGCAGCGATTTGGGCGCAACCGGCATTGCGTGAATTCGTACCAGATGTTCCGCGCGTTTTTTTACAAAATGGCTTGATGGCCCCGACTGATATCGCGGCATTGCCGTTAACCGTGGTCAGTGGGCAACAACGTATCGACCAGCAAAAATGGCAGTTGACGCATCACAAACGGGAGTTAGCGATAAACGATCGCCCAACAATTTTAAAGGCGCAACAGGTGAGCTTTCAATATGAAAAAAATGACCCCTATGTTTTAGAACAGCTCGATCTAGCAGTGCGCACCGGCGATTGGTTAGCGATTGTCGGTAAGAATGGGACCGGTAAATCGACGTTGTTGCAACTTTTGATTGGTTTATTACAGCCGCGCCATGGCGAAATCAAGTTACAAGGCAAAAAAATCAGTAAGTGGGCCCCAGCTGACCTTTTTAAAACCGTGGGCTATCTTTCACAAACCCCGACGGATCATTTCAGTTATGATAGTGTCCGCCAAGAATTTGTAGAACGGGCGCGGCAGCTAAAACGGGTAACGCCCGAACAGGTAGCGGACGAAATGTTGACTAAATTAGGCTTACAAATGTTAGCCGAGCGTAATCCACAGGATGCCAGCGGTGGGGAACAGCAACTGATTGCACTCGGGATTGTCTTGTTAGCGCAGCCGCAGCTCCTCTTATTAGATGAACCAACAAAGGGACTTGATCCGATTCGCAAACGCGCATTGGGCGAATTGTTAACGCGGCTACAAGCTGAAGGATTAACGTTGATTATGGCGAGCCACGATATGGCCTTTAGTGCCCGGTTTGCTAGCCGTTGTGCCTTATTATTTGATGGGACGATTGTAGCAGCGGATGAGCCGTATGCCTTTTTCGCCCATAACTTTTTCTACACAACAACAATCAACCGAATGTTACGTAAGCAATTGCCTGAAGCCTTGAATTGGGAAGAGGTGCAGGTATGAAGGCTTTCAAGCGTAGTTGGATGATATTTGGCGTAGCTTTTTTAATGATGGCGATTTTCATGTTGTTAATCGTTGCTTTAAAAGGGCAACACTTTCTGATTTTCAGTTTTAGCTGTCTGGTTGTAAGTATGTTGCCATTTTATTGGCGATTTGAAACCCGTGATATTCGAGCCCGCGAAATTATTTTTATCGCGGTCTTAGCAGCGATTGCGGCAGTCACGCGGGTGCCGTTTGCACCGCTTCCCAGTGTGCAACCGACCAGTTTTGTGATTATTGTTTCAGCGTTAGTCCTTGGTCCAGAATCCGGCTTTATTGTAGGATCGACTGCGGCCATTGTTTCTAATATGTTTTTAGGTCAAGGACCATGGACCCCATGGCAAATGTTTTGCTGGGGCATGATGGGGGTCACGGCGGGCTTAATTGGTCGTTATCAGTGGGCCCAGAATAAATACTTACTCTGCATTTTTGGGTTTGTCTGGGGTTTTATATTTGGATGGACGATGAATTTGTGGTATTTTGTGGCGTATGTCAATCCACTGACGATTAAGACCTTCATTGCAGCCTATCTCGCGAGTTTTTATTTTGATCTGGCGCACGCGTTATCAAATGTCTTCTTTATTTTCTTCTTCTACCAATCGTGGTATCGGATTATCAGCCGGTTTAAAGTGAAATACGGTTTGTTGGTGACAGAAGATGCGCACTTATAAAATAAAAAGTCCCCACCAAAGTGGTGGTGGCTTTTTTAATAGACATCATTTCATACTTGAAAGTTCATAATTTATTCACACCTACTTGGTATTCTATCAATATCAGATAGACAGGGTCTCAGCCCGCCCAATGAATGATAGTTCAATGGTAGAACCAATCATCAATATTGAAATTCCTCCCAAGAAAATCAATGTGTTTCGCTTTCAAAAGTGAATTACCAAATGGATGATTGATGTGTGGGATCAATCCCCACTAACACGATGACCGTTGGGTTTAAAAAGGACCAACGCCCTAAATCAAAAAGCCGCAACCAATTTTGGTTGCGGCTTTTTGATAGTTAGTAGACCAATACCTGTTTACCAGTCGTATGGCCAGCTAATAGCTTATCAGTAATCGTTTGGAGATTAGCGACCGTTAAGCCGTTGTAGTGGGCGGTTGTGATGGGATGCAGAAGTTGTGCATCGATTAGTTGTGCGATTTGCTGCAAAATGGCACCTTGGCTGGCAGTCTGGTATTGAAAGTCAGTCTTGGTGAACATGTACTCGAATGAAAACGACGCTGATTTGGGTTTGAGCGGTGCAAGATCAAGTGGATGGGCATTGCCGACAATCGTGCCGACCTGTCCAAATGGTTTAATCAAGCGTGCAACCTCAGGGAGATAGCTTTCAATATCATAAAGGACGGCGATGGCATCAAATGCATTGTCGAAAAGCCCAGCTAAGTTAGCTAGCGCACTTGGCGAATGATAATCCAACGGTTGATCAACACCGTTTGCTTTAAGCCAAGCGAAATGCGTGGGGCTACTTGTAGCAGTAACGGTTAACCCAGCCCACTTAGCAAGTTGGCTTAAGAGCGAACCAACTCCGCCAGCGCCATTAATGATTAACAAGGATTGACCATAATTGGCATTTTGTTTAGCGGTAAAACCGAGTTTTTCGAAAAGTAATTCATAGGCAGTTAGCGAAACAAGTGGTAAGCCGGCAATCTCTGCGGCACTAATCGAAGTGGGGGCGAGCGCACAAATTGCTTCTGGGACACATTGATAGTGTTGCAAGCTGCCATCAATCTGAGTACTACCAGCATAGAAAACGATATCTCCAGGGTGGAAATGAGTGACGGCGGTGCCGACTGTTTGAACAGTACCGTAGCCGTCATAACCGAGAATCGTTGTCGTGACGGCGCGTCTTTTAAGATCGACGGGGTTGAGGCTGCTTGCCATGACTTTGATGAGTAACTCTTTAGGTTGCGGCGTAGGGATTTCACCGGTCACTGCGTGCCAATTGTGTTCGGAATTCAGTTGAATTTGGTGATTACTAGTCATGATAGATGGGATCCTTTCTGAATAAAAATGATTAAGCTAAGCTTACCGCTAAGCACCTTATAATACAAAAAAAGACGCCTGATTGATGGCGTCTTTGATGCGTTTAAATTGTTTCGGCAGGAACTGCGTCAGTTGCTGCTTTTGCAGCAGGCGTTTGTAAAAATTGATCGCCAGCTAAGTCTTTATAAAAAGCCATATAAGTGGCATTTTTATAAGGATTTAACCAGAAAAAGCCAATACCAAGTGAGAGGATAGCTAAAATATCCCAACCTAAGAAACTTAGTTGTAAGACGAAAAAGCGGAACTTATGACCGTTCATTAATGCCCGACTCTTGGTTAAGCAGTCTAAAAAGCTAACGTCAGCTTGTGGATTACTATCCGTTAAATCTTTAAAGATATAGAGGGCTTGTGAATAGGCATAACGCTTGATGATCCCTGGAATAATAAATAATAACGTCCAAAGAAATATGAATATGCCAGCTAAAATACGAATTAGAAAAGCCCCCAAGAAATAGCGTTTTGAGAAAACACTGAAGGCACCTTTGAGCGAACTAAAATCAGCATCTTTAGAACGAAGCCAATCTAAGAAAGTAAAATTGATACCAAGTGTGATGAGCCCCAAAATGAAACTTGGAACTTGGCCGGCAAAACTATTACCGGACGAATGACCTGAAAAAGGTTCATTGCTAACCATCGAAGGGGCGGTGGTTGCGAAGATGGCCAACATAGCCATCAAGAATACGCCGATAATGATCACCCCAATAATTGACAACAGAGTGGGGATAGCGTTCAATGTAACGGCCTTCCCCCAATGACCAGTAAATAGTGACTTAACTTCTTTTTTTAATGCCGCGCGTGATTGATACGTTCTTTCCATGATAATGCCTCCCTTACTTCGTAGATAGATTATACTATTAATTAATACCTGAAATCAATTTATTTTTAAAAATCTCCGAAATAAGATGGTTGACGGCCATCACGGTTATTTTTGCCTAAATAATTAAAAAAACACCGCTAATTTGATTAACGGTGTTGGGAGCTTATCTAGAATTTAATGACGACTTTCCCAGTCGAGTGGTTTGTGGCACTTAGCTGATGAGCTTTTATTAAGCCTTCAGCGGAAAATGGGAAGACGGTATCGATAATTGATTTGACCTTACCATCTGCCATTAATGCGGCGATTTTTTTCAGTTCGGCACCATCTGGATTTAGCCAAATCGCTTCGAAAGTCATATTGGTATCTTTAATGCTGGCTGCTGTTTCAGGGGCTTGACCGACAATTGAAATTTGGCGACCCGTTTCGGGATTGAGAACAGCCCATGCATCAACTTGCCCTTGCCCTCCAATCGTGTCGATAACGAGATCGACATTGTGAGCTTTATCGGCAACTTTTTCAGTTCGGTAATCAATGATTTCATCAGCGCCAAGTTCACGAACAAGATCAAAGTGTTTAGCACTCGTTGTCGTGATAACATGGGCGCCAATTGCTTTTGCAAATTGAATGGCGTATGAACCCACCCCACCTGAACCAGCTTGTACAAGGACCGTTTCTCCTGGTTGTAGGTGGCCGTGGTCAAAGAGTGCTTGCCAAGCGGTTTCACCAGCTAATGGGACGGCAGCTGCTTCTTCAAAAGTGACGTTAGCTGGTTTGGGGGCGATTAAGTTGTCGTCAACAGCAACGTATTCGGCATACGTACCACGATTGGAAGTTGCAGGTCGTGCGAAAACTTCATCGCCAACGTGCCATTCTGTTACGGCTGAACCAACGGCAACAACAACACCCGAAAGATCCCAGCCAAGGACGATTGGGAATTCCCATTGGAACATACTTGCGAGATGGCCCTCACGTAATTTCCAGTCGATAGGGTTGATGGCTGTGGCCTTAGATTGGATAAGGACTTGGTGCTCGCCAATTGTCGGGATTGGTAAAGTAATCATTTCAAGTTGATTTTCGTCGCCATATTGTTGGATAGCAACGGCGTGCATTGTTTCTGACATATGAATAGCCTCTTTTTCTTATTATTAGTAAGTGTAGTGTACCAATTAGATGGCCGTTAAGTCAATTAACTGGCTTAAAAAGTAAAAGAAAAACACGCAATCCGATTGATTGCGTGCATGAAAAAGCTAATGTTCAGCGCTAAAGCTTATAGTTCGCCGTCTGCTATTTTTGCTAGGGTGGTTTTGGATGGGATGAAGAATAAAGCCCCAGTTGTTGGTTCACTAAAGTCTAGTAGATGATCATAATTGCCGGCAGGTTTACCGACGAACATATTGGTTAACATGCGTTTTGTCACTGACCATGTACGAGAATAGCCAATAAAATAAGTGCCGGTTATTTTCTCACCTGGATTGGCATATGGGACGTTCATACGAACAATCTTATGTTCCACACCGCCTTCGTTATCTTGTGAGACGACGTTGTGCGCGTTGGTGGGTTTTTCGTCGTCAGGCAGTTCTAAATCGGAAAACTTCTTCCGGCCAATTGTTTTTTCTTGTTCTTCCGTTGAAGTATGGTTCCAGCTGTCCATGGCATGAATATATTTCTGTGCAAAAGCGTATGAACCGTTGATGAATTCTGGATCTTCATCACCAACTAATGCGTATTCAGCGGTTTCATCAATCGCTGGATTTTCAGTACCATCAATGAAGCCGATAATCGCGCGCCCTTCGAAGTAACGGAATCCGTGTGTTTCATCAATCGTTGTGGCATTATCGGCAATGAATTGCATCATTTGATCCAGTACTTCATAACAAACCGCCATTTCTTTGGCCCGAATATGAAAGAAAAGATCACCGCCGGTCGCGACAGCATCATGTTTAGGACTCGGGATTGCTTTAAAAGGTTCCAATTCCTTTGGTTTTGGTGCATTCGGGAATAAGTAATCCCAAGCATCGGAGCCAATGCCGAATGCCACGCGTAAATGGGCATCTGGATAACGGATATTCATACTATTAATGATGGCGGGAATTCGCGCTGCTAATTCAGTAACGGCAGCTTTGTCAGCTTCGACAGCTTGCCGCTTTAATTTCTGGGTGACGAAAATGATGTTCTCGCCAGCATCTTTAAAAACATCTTGGGCATCTATAGGTGTAATTGCCATGTTCAGAACCTCCAAATAAAAATTTAAAGTTAGTTATTTATAATCATTATTATCTAGCTCAGTGCAAGCATACCAAAAAATGGTTTTTTTTACCAGCCTTCAAAATTAAAAAAAGACATATCATTTGTACCGCTTTCATTTTAAGCGGTATACTTAAGTAAGTGAAATGTAAAATCATCAGGAGGTCTTTATCAATGGTAGCACAGAAAATAAACGCATCAGATGCAATGTTAAAAGTTATGGCGGACTGGGGAATTGACCATATTTTTGGGTTACCCGGGGGTTCGTTTGATTCAACGATGAATGCACTCCATAATCAAAAAGCGATTATGCGTTACATTCAAGTGCGCCATGAAGAAGTTGGTGCACTAGCTGCTGCCGGCCAAGCCAAAGTAACCGGCAAGATTGCCGCCGTATTTGGTTCTGCCGGTCCTGGGGCAGTTCATTTGTTAAATGGTCTCTATGACGCGAAATACGATCATGTACCTGTGTTGGCGTTAGTTGGGCAAGTCGCTACAAATGTAATGAATACCGATTATTTCCAAGAAATGAATGAAAACCCAATGTTTGCTGATGTGGCAGTCTATAATCGAACGGTGATGACGGCTGAACAGCTGCCGCTTGTCGTTGACCAAGCCATTCAACAAGCCTATAAACACCGTGGTGTAGCAGTTGTCACGATTCCCACCAACCTCGGTTGGGAACCGATTGAAGATAATTTCGAAGCAACCGCAAACTTATTCCAAGTAGGGAATTATCCAGAACCAAGAAGTGCCGATATTGATCGCGCCTTACAATTAATTCAAGCCGCCAAACAGCCTATTATCTATTTTGGCCAAGGTGCACGTGCTGCGGGAGAAGAATTGGTTGCTTTATCTGATCGATTAAGGATTCCAATGATGTCCTCTGCGCTTGCCAAAGGGATTGTTGCCGATGATCATCCGGCTTACATGGTTTCAGCTGGGCGAGTTGCAACTAAACCGGGCGTTGATTTGGCGAAAGCTGCGGATTTAATCTTGTTTGTAGGTAGTAATTACGAATTCGGTCAGTATTTCTTCAAACCAGATGCGAAGTTCATTCAAATTGATATCGATCCTACTAAATTGGGGCACAGACACCATGTCGACGTCGGGATTTTAGCGGATGCGAAGACGGCCTTAAAGGCATTGCTAACGGCAAGTGAACCAGTTGCTGAAAAATCTGCCTTTTACAAAGCAGCTCTTGCTAATAAAGAAAACTGGCATGAATGGCAAGCTAGTTTTGAAGACGACGATCAAACGCCATTGCGTGTGGAACCGGTCTTCAAACAAATCAACGAGATGGCTACCGATGATGCGATTTTTAACCTCGACGTTGGGAATGTCTCAATTGACGGGGTGCGGTTCTTGAAGATGCATCCGGGCCAACGAATGACATTGTCGGCATGGTATGCAACAATGGGCTGCGCAGTGCCAGCGGCCATTGGCACCCAAGCGGCTTATCCTGATTGTCAAATCTGGTCAATCAGTGGGGATGGTGGCTTCACGATGGTCATGCAAGACATTATTACGCAAGTTAAATATCAAATGCCAATCATCAACGTTGTGCTAAGTAATGAATCATTTGGGTTCATCGAAGCTGAACAAGATGACAAAGGCCAACCACATTCAGGCGTTGCGATCCAGGATGCCGATTACGGGGCAGCAGCTACGGCGATGGGCGCCAAAGGATTCACGGTGCGGACGTTAGCTGAATTGAAAGCGGCCTTTGCTGCTGCTAAAGGTACGAAAAAACCGGTTGTGATTGATGTTAAGATTGCCAACGAACGCCCATTGCCGGTAGAACAACTCGTGATTGATGCTCAAACACAGGACCCGGCAAAAGTAGCGGCCTTTGTTGAGAAATATCATGCACAAGGGTTGAAACCATTTCGGACGTTCTTAGAAAGTTAAGATTTTTTAAATCAGACTATCGACTGACAGAAAATAACGTTGAATGTGGTAAATTATAATTAAAATTAATCTTGAAAGGAATTCAGCGGATGAGTAGGACAATTTCAAGACGTTTAATTAGCGCAACGTCGCTCATGGCATTCATTGGGAGTATTTCATTGGCTATTTATTGGTCACGGCTTGGTCTTTTTAATAACACGACTGCGTTGCAGAACTACTTGGGGCATTCTGTGCTAATTGGTCCGCTGATTTTCATCACAATTCAGATTATTCAAGTTGTGATCCCCGTCATCCCGGGAGGCATCAGTACTGCTGCCGGTGTTTTGGTATTCGGACCACTTTGGGGATTTGTTTATAATTACGTCGGGATTGCAATTGGTTCTATCTTGAATTTCTTATTAGCACGACAATTTGGAAAGCCGTTCATCTTACACGTCATCAACGAAAAAACGTATGACAAGTATATCGGGACGATTACGGAAAAGAAAAACTTTGCGCGCTTTTTCGCACTTGCAATTTTCTTACCCGTCGCACCAGATGACGTGTTGTGTCTGATGGCTGGACTGACTGAAATGTCATTGAAAAAATTCACATGGATTATTATTTTATGCAAACCAGCTTCGATTGCGGTGTATAGTTTTGCATTAGTCTATGGTGGTCAATTCCTAATGCAGTTAATGTAAAAAAAGGCCCAGGATAAACTATCCTGGGCCTTTTTTTGGGTTTAGGCGGTTTTTTTCTTCAAACCGATGCCAGTGACGGCACTGAGAATTGAAAAGATTGGTGATAAGAGACTAAAGAAACAAAATGGGAGGTAACTCAAAGTTGAAACGCCCAATGTGTTGGCGGCAAACACGCCGGCGACCCCCCATGGAACGAGGTAGTTGATTACGGTCCCGCCATCTTCAAGGGCGCGTCCTAAAGCGAGATTGCTCAAGTTTGATTTTTCAAAGGTGGTTTTAAAAGCTTTACCAGGGAGAATCACGGAAAGGAATTCTTCGCCAATAAAGAGGTTAACCCCAATTCCAGAAGCGATGACGGCGCTAATCAATTGACCAGGCGTTTTGAGATGCGCTGCAAGTGGCGCCATCACGCGTTCAATGAGCCCCAGCTTCATTAAGAGGCCACCGAGGGTTAAGGTCAAGATGATTAAGGCGACAGTGCTCAACATACTATTAATGCCACCGCGTGAAAGCAAGGCATCGATACTTTTATCGCCGGTGTGGGCAACGAACCCCTGTTCAATGTAACTGGCAATGCTTGCAATTGGGGTGTGGGGGTTATGGAAAAAGATTAAACCAATCGAAACGGCAATATTTAAAAAGAGCGTTGGAATTGCGGGCATTTTTAAACGGGCGCAAATGAAAATTAAAACGATGGGGATCAAGGCTAATAGACTAACTGACGTGTGGGCATTTAAAACAGTAACCGTTGCGCCAATTTTATCAAGGGAGACATTTTTTGAGGTATGGCCGATGATGGCGTATAAAATTAATGAACCAACAAAGGCTGGAATCGTTGTCCACATCAAGTTCTTAATATGTTCAAATAAATCTGTTTCAGTAACGGCGGCGGTCAAGTTTGTCGATTGTGACAGTGGCGATGACTTATCACCAAATATTGCCCCGGAAATAATGGCTGCTGCTACGATGGTGGTGTTCATTCCAAGGGTGGCCCCAATTCCGAAAAAGGCAATCCCGACTGTTGAAATCACGGTAAAGGCACTGCCAATGGCACTACCGACAAGCGCACAGACGACGAAAATCGAGGGAATGAACCAGTGCACACTGACCATTTTGAAGCCCCAGACCATCAGACTGGGAATGACACCGGCTGCAATCCAGATACTGATTAAGGCGCCAACGAGAATGAAAATAATAATAGGAATGATCCCACTTTTGAGACCATCTTCAATGCCAGAATGAATGATATCCCAGCTAAAGTGCCGCCAACGGGCCCATAGAATCAAAAGAGCAATTGCTGTTAGAACGGGGGTTTGCGGTGAAAGTTGGAAAATAATCACGCCGCTGCCCATGATGGCAAGGAGTATGAGTAAAACAATACTTGCTTCTAATAAACTAATTTTGTGTTTTGTCATTTAAATCGCATCCTTTTAAAGTTAATCGTTAGGCTTGTGCGACAAAAGACTGGTAACGGAGGATTCCCCCGCACGATGCTAATTTGAACATGAAAATCCCTCCTTGATGCTTATTTTCAATCCGTAGAGTTAATCTGAAAAAAGGTTACAAAAAAAGTCCCTACTCGCTTATGCGAATAGGGACGATTGGAAACCGCGGTACCACCCAGTTAGTGCGTCATTTTAAGGTCACACACCACTCTTACAGGCGATAACGGTCCTGTTAATTAGCCGCATCATCCATTCAGTATTTCGTAACAATTACCCTGATCGGTTCGCAGCAACCACCGACTTTCTGACGCCCAGATAATGCACTACTTCGTTTGAATTAAGATGACTGATGATTGTTATTCAATTTACGGTAGTTCGCATTAAAAGTCAAGCATGAACTTTAAAAAAGTTTGGCACCTGCAAGGGGTAGCTCAGAAACTGGGGGCTTTCAATGATGATACGCCTGGTTAATGAGAATATAAGAATTTGCTTGGCGGGGCATTGTAAGTGCGTTACGATGAGGGTTGATATGATAAAGGAGTTGTTCTTGATGCAGATTAGAACTACCACAACTGAATTACGGCATTTTCAACCCACCGATCTTGAAGTAGTCTATCAAATTGGGTGTCAGCCAACCATCGTGACGCAGCTGAATATGGCGGCTTTTCAATCGCGACAAGAAGCCCAGTCTTTTCTAACAATGCTGATGAATGATGCCAATGCTTGGGCGATTGTCGATCGCGCGACACAGCTGGTACAGGGTTTGCTGATGCTAGCGCCAACCTTGGGTGCAGATGGGCAATCGGTGGCGGCTTACGAACTAAGTTTTGCCATCTTACCGGTGTATCAACGGCGCGGAATTATCAGCGCAGTATTGCCAATAACGATGCAAGTTTATGCACAAGAAACGGGGGTAACGACCTTTAATGCCGCTTGCTTTTTAACCAACCAAGCGTCGCAAGCCAGTTTGCAGAAAGCCCAGTTTGAAAAAACTTATCAAGCGCAACTTCCCGCTTATTTAGGTGGCCAACAAGTTCAGTATTACCGTCGCAAAGTGCACCCTTTTAAATCATGAAATGCCATGTTTATAACAATAAAAAAACCACAGTTTAAATGAGAAACCTATGGTATAATCGGTTTGAAAGACAAATGGGGGTTAATCAAATGGCAAACGAAAACGACCAAGCATATGCGCGGAAGTTAGCGCAAATTGAGGCAAATGAAGATTTGACGATTCTATCTAGTATGAATCAGGTTAATGATGACAAAGTTAAGCAGTACATTGTTTATACGGACTATCGCGAAAATGGCCAACAAGAATCAACGAATTCGATTTTTGTCTATACACCATATGCTAACGTCGACCGTTTTGGACATTCAACGGTTGATTATCAAGCACAACTCTTATTTGAAACTAATAAATGGAAAAAAGAAATGCATATTACTGTCCTTGAAACGTTGGGTGCTGCTTCGCGGTTAGCTGTTTATGATTTTCAAAATCTCGGTTTAGCACAGTTGGCATTGAAAGCCTTTTGCAATTTAGCCAATAAGTTGGAAATTGAAACCATTGATGGTAATATCAGTACATTCGACAGAGATGATTTTAAGAAAGTTGCACACATTCTTGAAAAATATGGGTTTGAGGTACAAGCAGACGCAGGTCAATCCTCTGGTTCATTCATTAAGACACAAAAGGCGTAGTGCGCGACTGTTAAAAAGGGGATAGAACTGATGCATTTAACACGGGCGTTTGAACAAGCAACCTGTATCATCGTACTTTTGGCGACACAAGATCCCGAACATGCGATCTCGTCTGAAGTCATTCATCATCGCATAGGTGGGTCCCAAACTTACCTACGTAAGATTATTCGTAAGTTAGTGGTGGCTGGGCTAGTTAAGTCAGTCTCTGGTAATAGCGGGGGCTTTAAATTGGCACGACCAGCAGACGAGGTTTCAATCTATGATGTTGTGTTGGCAACAGAAGGGCAAATCAAGTCTTACCCAGATACGGGTAAGCTAGATACAGTCTTTAATGATTTTCAACCAGTTGCTAAACAAGGGACACTGATTATCAATGCTGCGTTCCATAAGGCAGACATGCTGTGGGCAAACGAGTTAAAACAGCAAACAGTCTCTAGCTTAATTATTGAAACAATTGGGCATCAAGCCATTCCAGTGATTGATTGGAATCAATCCGCTGAAGAACGTGAATTACTCATCCAGAAAATTATTAAAAGTTTAAAATAAGGTCAAAGCAATCCTGCGCTAGGATTGCTTTTTTATGTTGAAATTGAAAATTAGTTTTCAATTAATCGATTATGAATTTCAGAAAATTAAGTATCTGGTCTAAACTTGACAAACCCTTACTGAATCAATGCCGAGCTATCTGTTAATAGGAATTTAAGTGAATTGTGAAAAAATATTTATTAACAGCATTAAAAATCGGTATCTACTGAAAAATAGATCATTATACTACATAAAATGTACTTTAAATTAGGATTAATACTGGTTTACCACTAGTGATGTTAATCGTGTGCTTTTATTTTGATAATAGTACATAAGTGAAGTCATTAATTAATGATAAAATTTAACTATTTTGAAAATAAATTGTTTACAACGAAATTTCAAGGTGATACAATCATTACCGAAAGATTAACGGTGTTACTCTTAATAGCGGCTTAAATAACAATCTACCTAAACTATTAACGGTGCCGTTAATCTAAAATCTAATTGAATAGAGGTTATTCGGGATGAAAAAATACACATTATTATTAAGCAGTTTATTGACAGTCACAAGTTTAACAGCCATTTCAGGGCAAGCATTTGCGGCAGTAGCAGCAGATGGTCAATCAGGCACTTCAAAGGTAACTGCGACATTGACAGCACCAGCAGATGACACAGGTAGTCTAAAATTGACGGCCGTTCCAGATTTGGACTTTGGGACAAAAGAAATTACGGACCAAGCATTGACAATGGATCAAACTGCTGATGGGACAGTTTCGGTTTCTGATTCCCGTGGGACTGGGGCTGGTTATACAGTCGATGTTGCTTTAACAACCCCATTTACATCTGGGACACATACATTAGCGGGTTCAACATTAACATTAAAAAATGCTAACGGTACTAGCCAAAATAATGATGGCAAAACAGTTTCAGATACTAAAGAGGCTGTTTTAACTGATACAGCTGCGAAGAATATTATTACCGCTGCTAAAGATCAAGGAATGGGTAACTGGGACTATAACATTTCGAAATCAACTTTGAACGTTCTTTCAGGTGCATATGCCGGTAAATACGAAGGTCAATTAACATGGACGTTAAAAGCTAGTCCTAAGGCCTAAGAAAACGAATTTAAAAATAGCTCATTTAATGGGCTGTTACCTCAGTTGACTTCTATTATGAAATCGATTGAGGTAACAGTTGATTAAACTGGCATTGAGGGGGATTGATGATGCATTTTAATAAAATAGTCAAGCAAACTCTGTTAGGCATCGGGATGTTAACTGCAATGACCGTTGTGATGCATCAGTCTGCTCAAGCAACGATTGCCCCTGTGCCTGAGCACATTACGAATATTGAAAATCTATTTGCAGCACCGCCTGCCGGATCAAATAGTAGCTTACCCATTAACGGTGTTACTCAGATTAATCCGAATACTAAAAATCAATCGGGTGCAATCTGGTCAAATGAAAATAATAAAATTGATTTAAGTAAAGATTTTTCAGCGACAATGTTATTGAACTTTGGAGATTCTGGGGTTAGCGCAGCCGATGGCATGGCCTTTGTGATGCATAATGATCCACGAGGGACGCAAACGATTCAAAAAGGCGGAACTGGTCAACAATTAGGTGTTTGGGCTGATCCGCTAGTTGGATCGAGCAGTTCCACAGTTTCTTTGAAAAATGCCATTCAGAAGAGCTTTGCTATAGAATTTGATACACGGCAAAATGATAACTGGGATGTTTCTGAAGCGCCAGATAACAAATCATCAATTGGTATCTTAGGGACAACATATTCATTTACAACAAAACCGATTAATGCAAATCACGTTGCATATGGATTGCCATCCGATGCCAAAAATTACTATATAGGTGTTTCTGGAACTGCGCCTTGGATAGGTAGCAGTAATAAGCAATATACAAGTATGTTAGAACATCAAGGATTACAAATATTACCTACGAATACGTATCTTTCAAATGGTAGCTGGCATGAATTTAGAATCAGTTGGAATGCTACAACCAAAATTTTAACTTATCAACTACAAGGGCTTCCTGAGATAAAGGCCGCTATTGATCCAACTACCGTATTTGGAACAACCAGTGTCTACTGGGGCTTTACAGGTAAAACTGGTGAAAGCTCTGAATTAAATCAAGTTGCTTTCAAGAGTATTTCCAATATTCCAACTACTTCGCAAAGTTATAAAATCTACCACAAAAATGGTACCGAAGTGACGAAAGCCAATCCAGCTAAACCATTTGAAGAATTAAACGGGGTTATTAGTGCGAATAACCTTGCTACGAGTGGTTCAGCTTGGAAGAAAGTCGCATTACGGTATAAGGTAGAAGGCACATCAGATGCTGCTGGTGGGGTTGCCTATGCAGGAGACGATTTAAAGGTTAATGGTCAGTTGGTTTCCCAAAAGGGGACATCTACTAACTTAGTTAAAACCCCACAACTTAGTTTAACTGGAACTAGTCTATCGCAGCGGTTTGCAACGGACACTGATTTCTTTGGCAAAGACATTGGGCAATACAGTACAGGGGTTGATTTAGGCGATATCCAGATTGGCAAAACAGCTACAACAACGTTTACGTTGACTGCCATGGGCCCGACACCAACTGATGGGACGACTAATTTAGGGCGTCGTTATGACATTAGTTTGGTGGGGACGACTGCTAGTCAATCGACACAAACAACAGCCTATGTCACGAGTGTCCCCCAGCTAACGTTGAGTACCGACTGGGAAAATGCGAAAGATAGTGCCAAATCAGTGACGGTGAAAAAGGGACAACCACTTAATATTGATGGAACATGGCAGCAAATATCGTCGTTTGGGATTGACCCCCATGCGGTTGGTACCCTGCACTATAAGATTGATAATGGCGCTGAACAAATAGTTGCTCAAAACAATACTGGCGGGAAGTTAATTAGTAATATTCCGACTAAGGGGTTATCTCTAAATAAGGACCATACGATTACGTTCTACGTAACAAATGCAGGCTATAACGAGAAGTCAGTGGTCAAAACGGTGCACTTCAAAGTTAAAGGTGGGACCTTAACCTTTAGCAAGGTTAATGCTACAATTGGTTATAAGTCAGTTGAAGTAGGCCAGAATGTTATGGCGCAACGGAACACTACTGACTGGGCCCCTACCATTTTAGACGGCCGTGGTGCTGGTTCTAATTGGACTTTGTTGGTAACCGCCAACGCTTTACAGCGGGATACTGACGGCAAATTACTTAGTGGGGGCCTCGTTTATGTCGATGGTAACAACAAGCAAACAGCTATCGGCAAGACGCCAGTGAAGGTGGCTTCTAAGGTAACAACGGCAGATGATGAAACGACCCCAGTAAGTTGGCGTGATAATCAAGGGGTCCTTTTGAAAGTGAATAGTAGTGCATATAAAGGGAGTTATCATGGTGAGATTAATTGGATTCTGCAAGGATCAACACCCAGCCCTTAATTAGAAGGAGTAGCGAAAAAAATGAGATCGATGAAGCAACGATTTGGATTGTTATTAGCGGTGGTGACCACTTTGGGCTTGATGTTGATGGTTAGTCATCAACCGGTTCAGGCGGAGAAAGTGACTTATTCGGTAACGCCTGTCTATCCTGATAATCAAACAGATGCGGATTTGGGCTATTATGATTTAAAAGTCACTCCTGGTCAAAAACAAGAAATTCAAGTACGCGTTCAAAATAGTGGGACTCAACCGATAATGCTTGATGTGACACCTACGACAGCGACAACCAATGAAAATGGGTTGATTGATTACACAGGAACCAATTCTAAACGAGATAGTTCGTTAAAGCATTCCTTTAGCGAGATGATGTCGGGGGCACAACGGGTAAAAGTACCAGCGAATGGTGAACAGACGGTAACGTTTAATTTAACCATCCCAACTGAACCGTTTAAAGGAATGGTTTTGGGGGGCTTTTATATCGCCCAAGCGACTAAAAGTCAAGTTGATCAGGCGCTAGAACGAAAAGGTGGGGCCACGTTAACTAATCAATATTCCTACATTCTCGCAGTTAAACTAACTGAATCAGACGAAATGGTGCACCCTAGTTTACGGCTAAATAAGGTGCAGGCCGGATTGCTGAATAGTCATACTGCCATTTTAGCCAATCTTCAAAATACTAAGGCCAATTCAGTTGGTAAGATGAAAATCAATGGTGAGATTCGCAAAGTTGGTTCAAACAAGGTATTATATCAGAGCAAACGTAGCGACCTAGAAATGGCCCCTAACTCAAACTTTAATTACGGAATTGACTTAAAAAATCAACCGTTAAAAGCGGGTAAATATAATATTAAGCTAAGCATAACATCGAATAAGGGACGCTGGATACTTTCTAAGAATTTCGCGATTACACGTCAAGAAGTGGCAAAATATAACGAAAAGGCCGTTGAATTACCAGAGAACAATAACTGGTGGTTATATGTCATTATCGGGATTATGATTGTGATTATCATGGTATTAATCATTCTTTTATGGCGGAAAACGCGTAACACGCAAGATTAATAAGTAAAAGGGCAACCACGATTGAGATAATCGTGGTTTTTTGCTAGAAATAATTGACGTGGTTGCGTGAATTCTGTATACTCATTGCTAACAAGATAAGAGGTCGCAAAAACCATGAGTCGTTATCCTGAACTGATTAAGCAGTAATGAGGGATAATTAAAGGGGAATTTGCCGAAATGTCAATTTGCTTATTCATTTTGATGTTGGGACTTGGTTGAATAAATCAAGGACTGTCGTAACGCAATGTTACGGGGCGCTATCAACGGATATTATGAGGCTATTAGTCTTTTTGTCGTTTTTAGCAGACAAAAAGACTTTTTTGTTTGCTAAAAACCTGGTTGAGGGCTTTTTCTTGAAAATATAGAGAAAAGAGCGAAGTATTATGGCAGAAAATGAAATGAAGCGGGAGTTAAAGACACGTCATCTTTCGATGATTGCCTTGGGCGGTAGTATCGGGACGGGCTTGTTTGTGACAAGTGGTTCAGCGATTGCTAAGGCTGGTCCGGGCGGGGCATTATTAGCCTACTGTGGCATTGGGATCATGGTCTTTTTCTTGATGACCAGTTTAGGGGAGATGGCAACGTATTTGCCAGTTTCCGGCTCCTTTTCAACCTACGCAACCCGCTTTGTAGATCCAGCCTTAGGGTTTGCCTTAGGTTGGAATTATTGGTTTAATTGGGCCATCACCCTGGCAGTTGATATTAGTACTGCTGCCTTGGTTACTAAATTCTGGCTACCCGATATGCCCGGTTGGATTTTTAGCTTAGCCGCCTTATTATTAATTTTTTTGATTAACATTACAAGCGTTAAATCCTTCGGTGAAACGGAATATTGGTTTGCGTTAATCAAAGTCGTGACTGTGATTATTTTCCTTGGGGTTGGTTTATTGACGATCCTCGGCATTATGGGGGGCCATCGCACTGGCTTGAGCAACTTTACTTATAAGAAGGCTCCTTTTGTTGGTGGGTTGCCAATGATGTTGAGTGTCTTCGTCGTTGCCGGATTCTCATTTCAAGGGACGGAACTAATTGGCATTACAGCTGGTGAATCAAAGACCCCGGAAAAGAGTATTCCAAAGGCCATCAAACAAGTTTTCTGGCGAATCTTGCTATTTTATATTCTTTCAATCTTCGTCATTGCTTGTTTAATCCCTTATGATAGCCACTCATTATTAGGCGCTAGTGAAACGAATATCGCTGTTAGCCCTTTTACATTAGTATTCAAACGTGCCGGCTTAGCTTCGGCAGCTAGTGTCATGAATGCCGTCATCTTAACATCAGTCTTATCAGCGGCAAACTCTGGGATGTACGCATCTTCTCGGATGTTGTGGTCGATGGCTGAAGATGGCTATGCGGCAAAAATTTTCGCTAAGACCAGCAAGCGCGGCCTGCCAGTAATGGCATTGATTGGGACAACAATCGTTGGGGGCCTAACTTTTGTTTCAAGTATCTTTGGTACCCGGATTTACTTATTCTTAGTGGCCGCGAGTGGGTTAACGGGCTTTATTGCTTGGTTAGGTATTGCTGTATCACATTACCGCTTCCGGCGGGCGTTCAAGGCACAAGGGCATCAGTTGAGCGAATTGAAGTATCACGCACGGTGGTTCCCATTTGGCCCCATTTTCGCATTTGTTCTTTGTTTATTGGTAATTGCAGGCCAAGATATACAAGCCTTTAAGAGTTTTGATTGGACAGCAATTGGCATTAGTTATATGAGTATTCCATTATTTATCGTGCTATATGGTTACTATAAAATACGGTATAAAACTAAGGTAATTCCATTAGAAAAAGTTGATTTATCAAAACATAAATAAGGCCAGCTGATAAAAGCACAGTTAATTTAATAAAAAAACGGTCCGACAACTTAACTTGTCGGGCCGTTTTTTTTATTGTAACAATCGTTGATCGCCAGCTTTGAAATATTGTTGATAAGGTGTTAAGCGTTGCTTGAACAGCTCGTTGACAGTAACAAAATGCCGTTTGTGGGCGGTTTGTTCTTTAACAATTGCGGGTAACGCCGCAATTGTTGCGTCACTTGTGTGGAGCAAGACGATATCACCACCTGTTATCCGATCATTTACATTTTTGGCAATCGTCGGGGCATCAATAGTTAGGCGCCAATCTTCTGAATCAACACTCCACGCGATGAGCGCCCGGCTAGCAGTGGCCGTTAAATCCTGGCTAGGTGTTTCGGTTGTGACCCGTAATAAGTGGGGCAATTGGCCACTGGCTTTGAAGTAGGCGGCATCGGTTTGCTTGAGGTTAGCGGCAATTTCTGGTGCGGTCATTGTATCCAAGTCATCATCGTTGTTGTAAGATTGGGTCCCCACAACATGGCCAGCTTTGAGCAATTGCTTCAATTGTGCGGGGTGTTTTTTCGCCGCTTTACCAGTGGTGAAGAAAGTTGCTTTGATGTTTAAATCGTTTAACTGATCAATGATATGCGTGATTGCGCTAGGCTTTAATGTTGTATTGAAGGTGAGGGCGATTTTTTTCGCACCGGTTTTTTTAGATGGCATTTGATTGTCTTCTGGAACCAAGTCGGGATTGAGATACGGCCCAACCGTTGCCATGGGAAGGGCAATCGTTTCAATACCAAGCGGGTTTTTGGCGAATTTCAACGTTAAGCCATCGGTCGTGAAAACAAAGTTGGTTGCTCGATCATTTCTCGGGAAATTGAGGGCTTCCAATTGTGCGAGTTGTTCTGGTGTATAATCGTGTGTTTGTAATTGCTGATCAATCGCAAGTTGACGAATCATCGGAATGGTTGTGCTATCTTTTTGCAAATCTTTAAACGAAACCGCGGCTGTATTGTGTTGCATGTCATAAATGGCTTCAGTCCCAGTCTGTGAAAATAAGCGTTGATAGCGGGTTTTAAACCGCGACTTTACGAAACCGTAAGCTTCTGCAGTCGGCTTGAAGGCATACGTGTTGTCTTGCAAGTTATTAGCAGTATAGCTGACGTATAGCGTCACGCGACTAATATCTGGCGATTCCGTCCGCGCTTTTTTGTAAAGTTGATTACCGAGTTCGACTTCTTGTTTCTGTAGGTCAATTAAAGCACCATTTTGATTTTGTGGGATGAAATAATAGATTTTGCCATGCGGTTTGACTGTAGCGTAGATTTTAAAGGCCGCGTATTGGCCGCTTGCTTGGTCGTTAAAAGCACTTAAGGTTGCTTGCTGCCTATTCTTTTGAGACTGTTTAAACTGCTCTTTCATAAAATATTGGTTTTCAAAATACATTATTGGAATTAAAAAGAGCGTCAAAATAATTAATGTCCATTTTTGCCAAGGCCGCATGAATACTATCCTCCGTTAAGTTTGTTTATCTAAATTCAGTATACTGAATTTAATCACGACTTGAAAGGATTATTCTGGAACTAATGCGCATCACCTAGGAATTATTCGGCATTTTGCTTAAGTGCTTTATTCTTTTGGTGTAGTTTGTACACTAAATAGAGAATAATCAATAGCAATAGTAGGAAACCGATGATGATCCAGAGATAGGAGGCTGCTTTTTTCGGTGGCTTAATGGCGTTGTTAGTTGTTTTCGTGATGGCTGCTTGATTGATGGTGAAATATTTATCAAAATGCCAAACTTGCTTACCGGATTTAGCGGTCATCATTAAACGGTACTTACCCGGTTTTAGGATTGCCTGCGGGGTGACACTGCTATTAAAGCTAGAATTCGGGGCCATTTCGCGATTTTGGTAGTGAGCGACATATTTTTGGTTAGAATTGCCAACGCGGTAGACCTGCGTATCGATTTTTAACGGGGCCAACACCCAGTTACTATTGTTATCAAGCTTTGCTAAAATCGCCGGCCGTTTGCTAGTATCCAAACCAAGGGTGACATGTTGTAACTGTAAATCGAACTTGGGAGTTGAAGCAGGCATCGTGCGCACAACGACCGGGATTTCCATTGCAAAATGATTGATGATTTGAGCGCCTTTTGTAACTGAGTTATTTTGGGTATCTTTCTTTTCGACGTGTAATGCGCCTAGTATGATTCCGGGGGTAGCGGTTGAAGGCGCTGTAATCGGGATGGTAACGTCTTGACTGCGATTAGCAGCGATGGTAACGGTTTGAGTTGCGCTGTTCAAGTCTGTTAAAGAGGGGGCGCCTTTTTTGGCAGTTGAGTGTTTGCTATAAACAACTTGCCCATTGTCATTTGTAACGCCATTATGCAGTTTGACTGTGAATTCAGCGGATTGTTGGGCGTTGTTATTAATATTAACGACGAGATTAGCGGTTGCTTGAGGTGAGACTAGCATATTGTAGAAGTCGGCTTCACGGATTTGTTCGGCACTGTCGACCTTTTTAATCGAAAAGTCTGCAGAATCAGCAGATGCTGCAAGTGGCGCGCCGAAAAGCGCTAGGATAAAGAATATTAAAGCGAAATGGTATTTTTTAAGCATAGTAGCTCCTTTCATAATGAGTAGCACTTAGCGCGTAAAAAAATCGTAGCAAAGATTTTTGCCACGATTTTTGCAGTGTTTATTTTATGAGTTGAAGTTTGCAGCTTTGGTTGTTACCGGTGAAAGTGTCCAAGTGACACCCACCTTAATTTTTCCTGCACGCTTAAGGACACTTGCTCTAGCTTGGGTATTTGTTAAATCGATACTTGTCGTTTCAGGGTTGATGGCAATTGTTTGATCACCATATGGGGCGTCTTGAACGTCGGTTGCCTTGTCAAAAACAGTAACATCGGTCTTTGGTGAAATTGTCTTACCGTTGATGGTTAATGTAGCTGTATCATCTTCTGTGTGGGCTGTAATTGCCCAGCCTTTTTGAGCAGCGGTTGTATCATTGATAACTACTTTGGCGTCTTTATTATTAGCAGCATTTTTAGATAATGGTTGGTGAATAGTTGAGTTGGTATATGGGACATCACCAAAGTTAAGATCACTGATTTGTGATAGTTTAACAGCACCGTCGGTAATATTTAAAGTTCCCGTTGATGACGATACTAGTGGATCTGTCACCGTATCCGCAAGGGTTGGTGTTGCTTGCGTTAAACTCACGATGCTCAATAGGGCAGTAGATGAAATCGTAAATATTTTAAACAATTTATTCAAAGTGAATCCTTCTTTCGTTGAACTTAATCTCAAGTAACGTATGATAACATATCGAAATGAAAAGGTAAAGCGAGGTGATTAATTTATTGTTGATTGTATTGTTGTGAGATATAATGTAAAGTAGTCATTTGTTAAAGGTGTGTAAATTTAATTAGGAGAAAATGAGTGGAAAAAAGAATTTCTATCATTCTTAAAATATTTTTTTTAATCAGTTTACTGATAATCAGTGCGCCATTAAATAAGAGTCACGCGACGTCTAAGCCAACGCCAACTGTTAAAGTGGGGCAGCGGACCATTGAGCGGCCAAGTCAACGCTATCCACTTGGGGTGGCAAGTGATGCCACGATGTTTGCGGGGACGAATATGGTTATTAACCCTAATAACGTGGGGGAAAGTTATGGCGAATTTTACGCTGGCCATTTTTTGGTGGGATCATCGGTAAATGATACTGAGGATACCAATATGTATCCGAATACTGTGTTAAATCATTTTAAAGATGCAAAACTAAACGTTCGTTTACCAACTAATTTAGATCCCTCGATAGTTTCAGCGACCACGTTCTCGGATGCCATGGTCAAAATTCTTAGTCAGTCTGATAGTTTGGTTGGGCCCCATGGCGAAGAGCTGCATTATGTGATGGGCGAATCAAGTCATGATCTTATCTCTGATGACCATTACAAACAAATATTTCCGTGGGATACTAGTAAAATTGACGTATTTAAAAAACGGGCGTATTCAATCGGGAATCAGCAACGCTATTTAGGCGATATTGACTATTTCAAAGCTAATCATGTTAGCACAGCAAAACAGGCAATTAGTAATGTCACTAACGTGAGTGACTATTATGCTAATTTAACGGCCACTGAATATGATAATGATGGGCATATCACGGGCTATAAACAGTCTGTTTTTTCGAACCCGATAAAATCAGTGGGGTTAAATCGTCAAGCCGTTAATGGAAAAGGATTAAACAGCGATATACCAGGGGATGTCATCCAAGTTAATATTGAGATGAATACCGCAAGTACGCAAACGGGGGTTGCGGTAGTTGATATTGATGGCGCAGCCAACGATGGTTTATTTCAGAAAGCAACCGGAATATCAATCAACCTTTTAAATTTCACGCAAGGGCAACAAAAAATACCATATATTATTTTTAATTTTCATAATTTTAAGAGTTTCAACTTTGAAACGAATTCCACCTACAGTGTCAATGCATACACACCGGCACAAGTTCAAGCTCAGGTGCCAGACAATAATAAATATTATCCACAGAGCTATGCAATGTACAAACAACGACTGAAATTAACCCCAGCTGATGATAACGCTACTCGATACGAGACGGCGGCGCATGTTTTGAATAATTTTAATACGCTTGATGGGAATTCGGATGCCTCAATCACATTAAATGCCAATAAATCAAATGAAGAGAACTATTCATTTAATGGCACGGTACTGGCACCGCATACGAGTGTCATTGTAGAGGGGGATACTCGATATAGCTTTGCTGGGAACGTCATTACGAATCATAATATTTATCTCAATGGTAACGTGACTATCGACAAAGCTTTCGGAGCCAACTTCAATACAGATGGGCAGTTTCCGGGCACCGGTGATTTAGAACCCACTACCAAAGTGCCGCGCATTCTTTCGGTTGATTTACCGAATAAGGTTAACTTTAGTCCTGAAAATGCAGCGACGAACTATGTTTTTGAATATTCGCTAAACAATAACACCGCGATTGATCCGCCATCAGCAACAATGCATCAATTGGATGGACGTGCGTTTAGTAATACGTTTAAAATTGATGAACCGGCAGGGACCGATAATGTGCTGTGGTATCGGATAAATGGTAAAAAGTGGCAAAAATACACACCAAATGGCCAAAATCCGTTGCCGCCTAATACGACCAATAAAAGTAAAACAGTTGAATTGTCTATCGCAGATGTGACCGAAGATCTGAAAACCAAGGACGGCAGTGATTATGATGATCAGACGGTTTATAATGGTGGTGCGATTTCGGGCGACTATGAAGTGCAAGATGATCTCAAGCCAAATCAGACCATCAAGAAGGCTTTTATCGGGTGGCATTTACTGCACAAGAATCAGTTTTCGTTCGTTGTTGCCAGTGCCAGCGATAATTTGGCAGAAATGTCGACGGCGCAGATTAAAGCGAAGTATGCTAATACGATGGTTAACTATACATTGAATGTTCATGGCGATTTACTAGTCAACTATCCCAAAATCTTTAACTTTGGCACCTATCAATTGGGAACGTCAAAAGAGCATCCAGAAAATATTGCTAAGGGTCAACTTAATGTTGAAAACCCGTTCTATCTGAATTGGCGCGTTGTCGTTAAGAATACGACGACAGGTCAGAATGCAATTGCTAACCCATTACTACAAAGTCATGCGACCGACTTTAATGTTCAATTATATGCCTTGAAAACTGGTACAGATGATACGTGGGAACCTGGTCAAAATGTTAATTTAGGGGATTTACTCAAAGGCCCCGAAGTACCGTTGTTAACGTTGGACACACAACAGACGATAACTAATGATAGCCAGTTAGACGCGATTCAACCGGTTAAAACAATGCCGTTTTATAAGAGCGATATTAATTTGAAATTCCATAATGCCAAAGCGGATCAATTTGCGCAGCGCCCAGGCCGCTTTAACATCGATGCAACTTGGGAATTATCGACACCAGATCCAATTGTGGCCGATAATGGTTAATGCTAGTTGAGAAAGGATATTAAATTAAATAAGCAATTTAGAAAATGCTTATCTTGGAGAGTATTTCGCTCATATGAGGTTTCAAACCACAAAAAAAGCCTGGATAAAATCCAGGCTTTTTAATTTAGATAGCTTTTGAATGTTGTGCGTTAAGGGCTTTAATCCGTTCGTCGATCATTTCGATGACTTTTTGACGATCAGCTTCGTTTTCAACGAAGTCTAATTGGTCGCCATCGATTTGCATCTTGGGACTTTCATCGTAGGCTTCGTACCAAGCATCGTAACGGCTGTTTAATTCTTTGTAGTAGTCGTAGAGGGTTGGATCGGCGTCTAATTGTTCGTAAGAACGACCGCGTTTTTGAATCCGTGAAAGCATTGTTTCGAAGCTCACACGCACATGGATTAATAAATCGGGCCGTTTCTTGTGGGCAGCAAAGGGTAATTCTTGCATCATGTTGGCTAACAATTCATCGTAAACCCGGACCTCGGTGTCTGTGGCACGCCCAAGATCGGCATTCAAGTGGAAGAGTAATGAGTCTTCGAAGATTGAGCGATCTAAGACGTTATTATCATCTGTATAGGCCTGCTTGATACTATTAAAGCGTTTGTTTAAGAAATAGATTTGTAGTAAGAACGCATATTTAGTTGGATCTTTGTAGAATAATGGTAATACTTCATTATCATCTACTGATTCGTAAAAGGCTTCAGTGCCCAAGTGATCAGATAGATATTTTGTTAAACTAGTTTTTCCTGCACCAATTGTGCCAGCAAGTACGAGCAATGTCATCAGTCTCCCTCTTTTGACTATAAAATGGGTTTTCATTCATATTGATATACAACATGTGGTGTTCCATAACCAAACGTCACTTAAATATTCTAGCATTTCTGTCGTAAAAAGCAATCTTTGATTTTGGCTCATGCGGTTACGGGTTACCAAATTTATGATAGAATGAACTACTGTTTATAATGATTTTCATTAGGAGGAATCGGGTTGAACGCAGGCGAGCGAATTTTTCTAACACAAGCGGAAAAAGATAAATGTGTCCTATTAAGGGACATTGTCGGCTTAAAACGCGATGAGTTACCGGTTAAAAAGCGAATTGAACTGTCGCGTAATAAGCAGCCCCTCGTTGAAGAGGTCAATGTGCGACAAGTAGCGATGTTATTAAATCGCAGCTACGGTAGTTTATACAATATGTATATGGGTATTATTGGCGATTTAAAAGAAATTACCGGGTCAAAAGACGATGATATCAAAACATTGTTTAGTGTGCCAACAGATGCCTATCACTATTTTTTAGTAAACAAGTCTGATGCATTTGATTTTATCAAAATTCTATTAAAAGGCGAAACTGTTACTTTTCAAGAATTCTGGGAAGCCCACGATACGAGCAAAGCAACGGCATTGCGCCATTTAAAAGGGGTACGCGACTTAATTCGTTCATTTGATATTCGGATCTATTATGATCCCCTCCGGTTGGAAGGCGATGAGAATAAAATTCGCTTAGTCTTGACGATGTTATTCTGGATAGCAACTGAAGGACACACTTGGCCTTTTGAAGAAGTTGATCGCGAAGATGCACTTAAGGCCTTTGACATTGCCGTCAATCGGTTTCAATTGGAAAAACCGAATATTTTAACACGTGAACTGGGAGCCTATTCAATTGTTATAACGTATTACCGGTTGTTACAAGGGCATATGGTTTCAACTGAAATGGACGATGATTTTATCCGTTATCCAGTTCCCAATATGGTTTCTGAATATCTAAACGAGCCCTTTAAAGATCAAGCATTCCAGATTAAGAGCGTTCTTGCGCAAATGACGCAAGAAGAAGCAATGGCTGAATCATTCAATATGTATGACATCATTAATTTTGGACCTATTCAGATTCAAAATGCTAATCCATATATGACGTCCGATGAAACGCGCTATAAACGGTATATTCCAGCGATTTATGAGTTTGTAGCAGCTTTTATTGATCAAATTCCGTTTGATATCAAGAAATACCTCAACTTAGATGATGTAAATTATCAAGGCTTCGTGCAAACCATGGTTTCGATGACGATGACCACGTACCTGTTTAAACAAGATGTCACGTCGCTGGTTGCCGCACAAATGATGGCAAGCGTTGAGCATCTCAAGCCCAATGAGGTGCTAAAACAAAATATTGAAGATACAGTCGATTATTTATTAATCAATCCGAAAGTATCGTTTTTAGGCCGATTACGGGAAGAATTAATTAGTGGTTATTACAACGCTTTACGCCAGATGATTCAACGGTTTGCCCCGATGAATAAGGTGAAGGTGGTGGTTGTGACGGAACAATCCTTCCTCGGATACCTCGACTTGATGACCGCTTTGAATAGTGTTTTATATGTGGATGTTAGTCAATCGGATGCGGATTTAATGGATGCTGATATGGTGATTACGACCTCGAGCATTGATTTATCCGCAATGATGAACCCCCAAGCGGTTATGTTTAAGTGGCATCAAAATGCTGATAGCGATCATTTCGGGCGCATGCTCGGGTTATTACGTGAACTATGGCTCCAAAAATCGGCTATTAGTGATTGAATTTAAAGGTTAAATGCGGTATTCTTACATTAAGAATTAAACACGTTAGTAAGCGCCTATATGGATTGACAGAGAGATACCGGTTGGTGGAAGGTATTGAATCCAGCATTCCAGCGCGATAGTGGGTAGTGATGAGCTACACGGTTTTTGGCCGTTATCAGTAATTGAGGGCACCTGTTATTTGTAGTGGGTGAACTTGGGTGGTACCGCGAATGGAAGTCTTTTCGTCCCAATTAAGGGATGCGAAGGCTTTTTTTATTGTTGTTCATTAAAGATTAATTGAAAAGGAGAGCGTGCAATGTTAGATATTAAAGTCATCCGAGAAAATGTCCAATGGGCAAAGGATAAGTTAGCTAGTCGCGGTGTTCAAGCTGCAGAAATCGATGAGGTCATCGCATTAGATGAAAAACGACGCGCCTTAATCGTTAAGACTGAAGAATTGAAGAAAAACCGCAATGCTGCATCAGAAGCTATTGCGGTTGCTAAACGTAATAAGGAAGATGCCACGGAACAAATCGCTGCGATGAAGAATGTTGGCGCCCAGATTAAGGCTTTAGATCACGAGTTGGCGGAAGTAAAAGAAAAAGTGGATTACATCTTAGTGCGCTTACCAAACTTCCCTGACGATTCGGCACCCGTTGGCCCAGACGAAAGCTTTAGTCGCGAAGAACGGCAATGGTCAACACCCCGTGAATTTAATTTCGAACCATTAGCACACTGGGATATCGGTGAAAAATTAGGTATCTTAGATTTTGAACGCGCCGCTAAGGTTTCAGGGAGTCGCTTCGTTTATTATAAAGGTGCCGGGGCCCGTTTAGAACGTGCCGTTTATAATTTTATGTTGGATCAACATGCAAAAGAAGGCTATGAAGAAATGATCACGCCTTACTTAGTGAATGGTGAATCAATGTTTAGTACTGGCCAATTTCCGAAGTTTACGGAAGATGTATACACAATGACGAATGAAGGCGAACCAATGACGCTAATTCCAACTGCCGAAGTGCCATTGACTAACTTCTATCGCGATGAAATTTTAGATGGCGCACAATTACCAATCTACTTCACTGCCTTATCACCAGCTTTCCGTTCAGAAGCCGGAAGTGCCGGCCGTGATACCCGCGGTCTAATCCGGATGCACCAATTTAATAAAGTTGAAATGGTGAAATTTACGAAACCCGAAGAATCTTTTAACGAATTAGAAAAAATGACCGCCGATGCTGAAAATATCTTAAAAGCATTGAAATTGCCATATCACGTTATCACGTTGGCAACTGGCGATGCCAGCTTCACATCAGCCAAGACGTATGATATTGAAGTTTGGTTACCAGCTCAAAATACGTATCGCGAAATCTCGAGCTGTTCAGATTGTACTGACTTCCAAGCACGGCGCGCCCAAATCCGTTACCGTGATGAAGCGGGTCACGTGCACTTAGTCCACACGTTAAATGGTTCCGGTTTAGCTGTTGGCCGGACAGTCGCAGCGATTTTAGAAAACTACCAAAATGAAGACGGCAGTGTCACAATCCCAGAAGTATTAGTACCTTATATGGGTGGTATGACAAAGATTGAAGCAAAATAAATAATTTAATAGGAAGTCGTTTATTGCTTCCATAAAAGAAGACGGTTGTTATTTATATAACAACCGTCTTCTTTTGCTAGATTGGCAATCGTAGTAAATCAAAAATAGTTTGGTCTATAAGACTTGAAATTTACATGAAAAAAGGTTAGACTAATTTAGTTATCGTGGATATTGAATGTAATCGATTAAATAACTTATATATAAAAGGAGATTTTTAGCATGAAGATGATCCAAAACGAGTTTAAGTTCATTGCCAAGAATCGTTTAATCATGATTTCGTTAATCGCAATCGTGTTTATTCCATTTTTGTACAGTATCTTTTTCCTTAAATCTGTCTGGAATCCTTATGGCAGCACTGGTGAATTACCAGTCGCTGTCGTTAATAATGATCAACCAGCCACTTACAACGGTGAAACGTTGAGTGCTGGTAAAGATATGGTAAAAGAATTGAAGAAAAACGACCAACTTGGTTGGCGTTTCGTATCAGCTAAAAAAGCACAACAAGGGCTTAAAGATAAGGAATACTACACTGTAGTCACCTTACCAAAGAACTTCTCTGCTAACGCGGCTACGGTTTTGGACAAGAATCCTAAGAAGATGCAAATCCAATACAAAACCAACGATTCATTGAACTTCATCGGTGAAGTAATCAGTGAAATGGGGGCCAAAGAATTAAACGCCCAAGTTCGGGAAACTGTCACGAATGCTTACGCTAAAGTGATGTTCAAACAAGTTAAAACTGCCGGTAAAGGGTTCAGTACTGCTGCCAAGGGCGCTAAACAATTAACAGACGGCTCTGTAACCTTGTCAGATGGGTTGAACGTTTATACAGCAGGCGTTGCCCAAGTTAACGATGGTATCATGACGATGAAAACAAGCGTTGTGCCATTGTCAGATGGTGTTAAACAATTGGCGGATGGCTCAAACACACTTAACAACGGTTTATTACTATTGAATAGTAAAACAGGTACACTCGCATCAGGCGCAAGCCAATTAGATAGTGGTGCAGGTCAATTAAACACTGGTCTACAAACATTAAATAGTAAGACAGGTGCGTTAGCATCAGGTGCTGGCCAATTAAACGACGGTGCTGCTCAATTAAATACTGGTTTGAAGACTTTAAATAGCAAAGCCCCCGATTTATCTAATGGTGTTAAGGCATTGAATACAGGTGCTAGCGCATTAAATGATGGTGTTAAAGGTTATACAGATGGTGCAAGCCAACTAAATGGTGGCTTACAAGAGTTAAATGAAAAAAGTAGTGATTTAAGTGACGGTGTTGATGGCCTATCTGATGGTGTTACAGCTTTAAAGGCGGGGAGTCAACAAATTTCTGATGGCTTACAAGTCATGCAAAAGAAGTTAAATGAAAACCCAACTTTCGAAAATGAAACAGCATATAATACGGCTGTTGCCCAATATTCATCAATCAATGGACTCATTTTACAGGTACAAGCAACAATTCCAGCTTTACAAAGTGATTTGAATGCTATTCCAGATCAAGTTGCTACAACGACAGATTTTGATGCAAAAGCACAAGGCATCATTGATGCTGAAAAGCAAGCAGGAATTGTCTTTACGGCACAACAAGAAGCTGGCATCAAAGCTAAATTGTCAGAACAACTTAAAGCGTCTGCTAAAGACGAAGCACAACAAATTGTTAGTGGCATTAACGCCAAAATTGATGCTCAAAAGCCAACAGCTGATGAATATGCTAAGTTAACAACGGCTGTTAATGGTTCATTATCAATGCTTTCAAGTTTAAAACAAATTCAAACGGGCTTGAATGATGTAAACGGCCAGCCAGGTTTAGTAACTGGTGCTACAAAAGTTAATGCTGGTATCGGTCAACTCGCAACAGGTTCACAAGCACTCATCGCAGGCTTAAATAAATATACAGATGGTGTTGCAAGTGCTGCTAATGGTGCTAATACATTAACAAGCATGAATAGTAAGTTAGTCACAGGTAGTGCACAATTATCAGCTGGGACAATTGCGTTGAATGGTCAAATTCCTACCTTAACAGGTGGTATTGGGCAACTATACAATGGTTCAACCGCATTATATATGGGTACAAACCAATTAAACGGTCAAATTCCAGCCTTAACAGGCGGTGTTAGCCAATTAGCAACTGGTTCAGCTGCACTTGCTGCCGGTACTGGTGCTTTAAATGCCCAAGTACCTCAATTGACAAGTGGTATCAGTCAATTGGCTACTGGTTCAACAGCCTTGAACAATGGTCTTGGTCAATTAAATGGTCAAATTCCAACGTTAACAAGCGGTGTTGATCAATTAGCTGCTGGTACAAATCAATTAACGGATAACTCAGCTAAGTTAACAGATGGTGCTGGTCAATTAACAGATGGTAATAAGACATTAGCATCTGCATTGAAATCTGGTGCCAATGAAGTTAACTCGATTCCATTAACGAACAAGACAGCCGATATGTTTGCTGCACCTGCTGAATTGAAACATTCAAATTACAGCTATGTACCTAACTACGGACATGCCTTAGCACCTTACGTTCTTTCATTAGCATTGTTCGTTGGCGCAATTGTCTTCAACTTTGCTTATCCAATTCGGAAGATCTCAATGACTGGTCAATCATCAACAGCATGGTTCTTAAGTAAAATCACGGTTGGCGCTTTAGTCGCTGTCGGGATGGCAATTATCGAACCTGCCTTAATGATGGTTGCTGGATTAAACGTCGATCATCCAGCACAATTCTTCCTAATGGCAATTACCTTCTCACTTGCTTCGATGTCGATCATTATGTTCTTATCAATGACATTTGATAATCCTGGTCGTTTCTTAGCAATGGTCCTCTTGATGCTTCAATTAGGGGGTTCAGGTGGTACATTCCCAATGGAAATCACGAACCACTTCTACAACGTCATTCACCCATTCTTACCAATGACGTATTCAATTCTAGGGCTCAGAGAAGCAATTACATCTGGTTTGGGGACCGGTCAAATTGTTCAATCATTCTTTGTTCTCTTAGCCTTCATCGTCGTAGCACTCTTGCTATTATGGTTAGGAATGAATCATTTACAAAAAATCGGCAACGGTGGCCGCTCACAATTAGACGACAACCAAAAATTACAAGCCGTCGAAAAATAATCAATAGAAAAAGCCTGTCAGCTAAATGCTGGCAGGCTTTTTTTAGTGCAATTAAGTATTCTTAACGTCTAAGAATGTATAACCGCGGCGATCATAACGGTTGCGACTTCTTGAGTATTCAATCGGTTGGCCATTATCGAGATAAACAACTTGTTCAACTTCTAAGACGGGATCAGTTGGGGCGCAGTCCAGATATTGCTGGTCATATTCATCGGCCTTATCGGCTTGAATATTGCGAAAGGCACCCGCGAACGTGAGGTGTAGGGTCTCCTTAAGGTAGGTATAGATTGACTGTGCGAGAACATCATCAGTTAATCCGGGAACTAGACTCACTGGCATGTAGGTATGTTCGAGGACGCTATTAACGCCGTCGATAATCCGTAGTCGAATGATTTTGTAGACGGGCTGTTGATCAGCAAGCATTAAGCGCTCTTTAATCTCAGGCGTTGGGAAAGTCACCTCAAACGTGATGATCTTACTTGAGAGTGTTTTACCAATGTCGGCTAAGTCACGTGACATCCCACGGTATTGATCCGCCGGTGCCGTTGATTTATTCCAAAAAGAGTGGTCTAACACCTTTGTACCAGCGCCGCGTCGTGATAGAACGAGTCCTTCCATCGTTAAAATCGTGATTGCTTTTTTGATCGTCATTCGACTGGCATCGAATTCTTGAACTAAGTCGGTTTGATTGGGTAACAACGTATTAGCAGGATAGCGCCCTTGTTTAATCCGTTGTCGAATAATGTTGGCAATTTCTTCGTATTTTGGCAAAAAAAATACCCCGCTTTCTACTTATAGTTTAGTGGAAACAACGGGGTAAAACAATCTTTAGTTTGCCAGAGGATCTTTTTGGCGATCTAGCATTTTAATGAATGGGAACCAGATGAGACCGACTAGCGCAACGTCAATGAGTTGTAAGATCCCGCCGAGTACTGAGTTGGTTGCGAGCATCCCACTGAAGAAGATTGGGACGGTCCATGGGACTGAAACCCCAGTTGGCGCAGGAACCAATCCGATTGCCATTACAGTGTAGTTGAGCGCTGTGACAATCAGTGGTGCAATCAGCCATGGAATGAAAATTGTGGCGTTTAAAACGATTGGGAACCCGAAAATGACAGGTTCGTTAACGTTGAAGACAGCGGGTGCCAAGGCCAAACGTCCGACATCGCGGTATTGTTTTTTCTTCATGATAAAGGCCATCAGTAAGACGACGGCTAATGTCATCCCAGAGCCACCGAGACCTACGGTGAAAGTTTCCATGAATGGTTTCGTCACAATATGTGGTAATGCATGGCCAGCTTTGTAAGCTTCCAAGTTTTCGAGCATTAATGTGTTCCAGATCGGATCCATTACGGAGTTGACGATAATTTGTCCGTGAAGACCGAAGAACCAGAGCAATTGTACAAAGAACAATGCGATTAGGGTTGCAGGAAGACTGCCACCTAAACCAACGAGTGGTTTTTGAATAATTTCATAGATCACGTCGTGCAAGTTAACGTGGAATAAACCAGTGACTGCCGCTTGAATGACTAAGAAAATGGTTAAGGTTAAAATAGCTGGAATTAAAGCGGCGAATGATTTCGCAACTGCAGGTGGGACACCGTCTGGCATCTTAATTTGCCAGCCTTTTTTAGTAATCCGGCAATAAATTTCTGCAGCGATAAATGCCGCAATCATCCCAATGAACATCCCTTTAGCGCCAAGTCGATCGAGACTTAAAACACCGCTAACGTCAACGCCTTTATCGGTGGTCATCATGAATGGGGTGAGGATTAGGAAACTGGCGAATGAAACAGCACCGCCGAAAATCCCGTCCACATCATATGAATTAGAAAGATAATAACCAATCCCGAATGTGACGAAGACCGTCATGATTGACATTGTGGCATTTTGTCCATTACCAAGGAGTTCCGTTAGGGTCGCTTTGGTGGCATCGTTGAAAAATGGCAGGTTAGTAATAACGACGATGATTGATCCAAACATCGTCAATGGGAATGAAAGCATAAATGCGTCTCGTAGAACAGTTAGGTAACGATTTTGGCCTAACTTATTTGCGAAAGGCATGATTTTCTTGCTAAGCGTGTCCATAAAAGTATTCACGTAGAGCACCGTCCTTTACATGTTTTTGCAATCGATTACATTCTCAATATAGCACGCTCTTTTTAAAAAGTCTAGACATTTAAATAAAAGAGTTGGTTTTTTAAAAAGAAGCTGATATACTGAGGCTATTCAAACAAGAAGGAGTGCTAGCGATGACTTTTTATGACTTTCCAAAGGATTTTTGGTGGGGTTCAGCAGCAAGTGGTCCCCAAACAGAAGGCCGGATTGACGGTGATGGTAAGGGCGATAATATTTGGGATTATTGGTATCAACAAGCGCCAGAAAAGTTTTTTAACCAAGTGGGCCCAGCGCGGACCTCTGATGTGTATCAACAATTCAAAAGTGATATCCAATTGATGAAACAAACAGGGCACAATAGTTTTCGGACATCGATTCAATGGAGTCGGTTGTTTCCACAAGGTACGGGGGAGATTAATCAACAAGCCGTCGACTTTTATAATGCGTATATCGACGAATTAATCGCAAACGGCATCGAACCGTTTATGAATTTATACCATTTTGATATGCCGCTAGCACTCCAGAAAAAAGGTGGTTGGCTCAATCGTGAGACAGTTGATGCTTACGTTCATTATGCTGAAACCTGTTTTGAATTATTCGGGGATCGGGTGAAGAAATGGTTCACACACAATGAACCGATTGTACCGGTTGAAGGCGGCTATTTATATCAGTTCCATTATCCAGCTGAAATTAATTTAGCGCATGCGGTACAAGTTGGTTATCACGAAACATTAGCGAGTGCGATGGCGATTCAAAAATATCACGCACGTAATCAAGGGGGACAAATTGGCATTATCCTTAACTTAACCCCAAGTTATCCCCGGGATGCGACTAATCCGGCAGATGTGAAAGCCGCACAAATTGCAGATGCTTTTTTCAACCGTTCATTCTTAGATCCTGCCGTGAAGGGGAAATTCCCCGCTGATTTGGTCGCGATTTTAAAAGATCTAGCCATCTTACCCGACTATCAACCAGCTGACTTGGCAGTGATTAAGGCGAATACTGTGGATTTATTGGGGATTAATTATTATCAACCACGGCGCGTGAAGGCCAAGGAAACCCCAATCGACCATACAAACGGCCCGATGCCGGATGATTTTTTCGACAATTACGATATGCCGGGTAAGAAAGTCAATCCGTATCGCGGGTGGGAAATCTACGAACGTGGGATTTACGATATTTTGAAGAACGTCCGCGAAAATTACGGCAACATTGCTTGCTTCATTTCGGAAAACGGGATGGGCGTTGAAGGCGAAGAACGTTATCGCAATGCGGATGGACAGATTGATGATGACTACCGGATTGAATTTGTACAGGATCATTTGAAGTATGTCCATCAAGCCCTCCAAGAAGGGAGTAACTGTCTTGGTTATCATATGTGGACGTGTATGGATAACTGGTCATGGACCAACGCCTATAAGAACCGCTACGGTTTTATTGCAGTGGACTTAGACCATGATTGCCAACGGACGATTAAAAAATCAGGTCATTGGTTCAAGCGAGTCGCTGATCAAAATGGGTTTGAATCCTAATCGAATTGAAAAAGCACAATCGACGAAACAATCGTTGATTGTGCTTTTTTGTCTATTATATTCGGGTAAACTTGATAACCATCAAGTTCTTAAAATCGGCTTTCTTCTATACTAAAGACAATCGTTAGGAAGAAGGGATTTTAAATGACATTTCAAAGATGGTTACAATCCGTGAAGAATCAGATTGCGCTGACTGTTGGCGGATTGATTGCAGTGGCCTATGGCTGGTATTGGCTTGGTGGGGCGGTAATTGTGATGCAAGGGCTGTTATTGGTTGCGTCAATGATGGGGGTTGCACCGATTTTGATGCAGGCGTATCAAGCGCTAAAAGTGAAAGTCGTCAGCATTGATTTGCTGGTCACGATTGCGGTATTGGGCGCGCTAATCATTGGTGAGTTCAATGAATCGGCGATTGTCACGTTCCTCTTTTTATTCGGGAGCTATCTTGAACAACGAACCTTGAAAAAGACCCGGGAATCAATTCGCGCATTGTCTGAAATGGCGCCACAAACGGCACAAGTGTTAGCGGCCGATGGTACCACTACGACGGTGGGTGTTGATGATGTCGAAATCGACGATCAAGTGTTGGTTAAAGCTGGCGCTCAGGTGCCGGTTGATGGGCAAGTCGTCCAAGGTAGTGCCTATGTCAATGAAGCTAGCATCACTGGCGAAGCACAACTCGTTAAAAAAACAGTGGGCGATACTGTTTATTCTGGGGCAATTGTTGATAACGGGACATTGACTGTCACCGCAACGCAGGTTGGGGATGATACAACTTTTGCCCAAATTATTGAATTGGTTGAGGAGGCCCAAGATAGTAAGTCACCGGCGGAAAAATTCATTGATCGTTTTGCGACCTATTACACACCGGCCGTTTTAGTGTTGGTATTAGCGATTGGCTTAATCACGCGCGACTTTAAACTCGCGATTACGATTCTGGTGCTTGGTTGTCCAGGTGCGCTAGTAATTGGCGCGCCAGTTTCAATCGTGGCGGGGATTGGCAATGGCGCTAAGCATGGGGTTTTGATTAAAGGTGGTGAAGTCGTTAATGCGATGGCTGGCATCGATACGATGGTCTTTGATAAAACTGGGACGTTGACTAAAGGGGACACGGCAGTTGCACATGTGCAATTTTATACAGCGGCAGAACAAGCAACGTTGGCAGTGACTACCGCGGTTGAAGCACAGTCAGATCATCCACTGGCGACTGCGATTGTGCGGTATGCGCGGGAACGAGGGGTGACAGACTTACCAACTATTGAACGAATTGAAACGCTCAAAGGGTTGGGGGTACAAGCTGAAGTCGCTGGTCAAACAATTCGGATTGGGCGGGCCAAGATGATGACTGAAGCAGGGATCCGGTTAACCGGTGCGCAGATTGCGGCGATCACGGCCAGTCAAACAGCAGGGCAATCAACCGTGTTAGTCGCAGTTGACCAACAAGTTGTTTTATTAATTGGGATTGCTGATACTGTTAAACCAGAAGCCAAGGCAGCATTAGCGCGTTTGAAAAAAGCAGGCGTTAAACATTTAGTCATGTTGACGGGCGATAATGACCAGACGGCCGCAGCAATTGCCAAAGCCGTCGGGATTACTGAATACCACGCGAATCTTTTGCCGGCAGAGAAGGTTGAATTCATTAAGACCTACCAAGCAAACGGTCAAAAAGTGGCCTTTATCGGGGATGGCATCAACGATAGTCCTTCACTCGCACTGGCTGATATTGGGATTGCGATGGGTTCGGGAACGGATGTGGCGATTGAGACATCCGATATTGTGTTGATGCAATCGACTTTGTCTGAATTAGTGTATGCCGATTACCTCACGAAGGCGACAACGCGTAATACAGTTCAAAATATTGTGATTGCTGTTGGCACGGTCGGCTTGTTATTACTGGGCCTGATGATTGGCTTGGTACAGATGGCTAGTGGGATGTTTGTTCATGAGATTAGTATCCTAGTTGTGATTTTCAATGCGATGCGCCTGATTCGGTTTAAAGTTCGCTAAACTTGATGGCGGTCAATTTTTAATCATGCAGCACGCGGTATAGTAACAGTAATCAAACGAAAAGGTGGTCATTGAAATGGCAAAATTGGTGATGCAATTAGACGAGCTATCATGTCCGTCATGTATGCAAAAGATTCAAGCGGGTGTCAGTCAACAAGATGGGGTTGAATCAGTGAAAGTTCTCTTTAATGCTAGTAAAGTGAAAGCAGAATACGATGAAGCCGTGACAAACCCAGATGAATTAACACAAGCTGTAACTGACTTGGGCTACAGCGTTCAAAGTATCAAAGTGAAATAGGGGGGCAATTAATATGTTATCTAATGAAGAAATCGAAACACGTTACCAAGCAGAAATTAAACAAGCTGATGTTGATCACCATACACCAACCGCGGGTGCCATGATCGGCCATGTGATGGCTAACTTAACGATTCAACGGCGTAAACTCCGTCAAATGAAGTGGTACGCTAAAGGAATCAATAACCAAGCTTTTAAAGCGCAATTAACCACATTGCTTGCAGAAAATGATATGCTATTAGACAAGACGGCCGAACGGCTACTAGACGAAGGTGAAGTGCTTCCGACGACGCAAGCTGAGTATACCGAGTATGGGATGCTGACAGAAGAGCCGCGGATTAAGTACTGGGAGATACCGGCGATGATTGGCGAAATAGTTGCCGACTATAATACCGCCAACCTATTTGTTTCACGTGCGATTAAGCTTGCGGAAAAAGAGGGCCGATTTGCCTTAGCGGCCGACATGGTATCTTTAATGGGTTATAACCAACACCAAATTCGGGTGTTGCAAAGTCAACTGAAAAAAGAGGCTCGCGAAGGCTTAGATGAAGAAGTCGACGATTAAGATAGAAGGAAGTGGGGAAAGTGGCTGACGAACAACATATTTGTACTGAGATAGTACCCATTTTTGGACATTTGGACCGTGATAGCTTGCTTAAAATTTCGGCAGTTACCCATCATGAACGCGTTAAAAAAGGGACGTTGGTGATGAGTCCTATGGATCAAAGACGATTAGTAATCTTAGCCAAGGGGAGTATTAAGGTTTACCAACTCTCCACAGCTGGCAAAGAGCAATTACTGCGCATGATGGCCCCCGGCGATTTTGAAGGTGAAAAGTTACTTTTTAAAACGGAAGGTGCGCCGTTGTATGGTGAAGTGTTGCAAGACAGCACAATCTGTACGCTATCGCGAAGTGCTTTTCAACAGTTACTATTAACTTACCCTGAAATTAGTTTAAAGTTACTAGAAGCAATCACTGATAAGACGACGCGTTTGGAAAAACAGGTGAACTTAATCAATATCGAGTCAGTTGAGTCCAGAATCGTGACTTATCTGCTGGATCTGGCTAAAGTTAGTGGAGAAACCGAAGTGATGATTCCGATGAAATTAAAAGAACTGGCAACGTATATTGGCACAACCCCAGAAACGTTATCGCGTCAGTTGAAGCAGTTAGAAAGTCGGATGCTAATTAAGCGGCACGGTCGGAAGATTACGATATTAGACGATGGAAATCTAGCGGACTGCTATTAAGGCGTGAAGATTCTGCGAATTTTGCAGGGTCTTTTTATTTACCTATACCAATCTAATTAAAAAGGAAACAAATAGCAGTTTAAAAGTATTATGAGGGAGAATCAATAGCCTAGATTAGGGATGAAAAACCGGATAATATGAATTATTTTTTCGATATTTATACAGGAATTCAATTTTTTTGAATTTTTTTTAAATTATTGATTGACGTTGTCCCACTAGGATGGTAAGATATTCTATGTCGTCGAGAGATGAGCATGTAACGAAACAACGAATGAATATTGCTTGAAAAAGTTGTTGACATTCGGTTTTATACATGGTAAGATAAATTGTGTTGCTTATAAGATTTCTTCTTAATAAGCGATTAACGAATATCTGATGTAGACCTTTGAAAACTGAACAAAGTTTCGACAAACCAAATGTGTAGGGTCGCCCTTCGGGGCACAAAACATATTTGCGAAGTCAATTTCGCTAGCAAATAAATTAAGTAACAAAACAAGAGCTACA